>NZ_JBNCKU010000002.1:371787-504096 GCF_049841715.1 Micromonospora sp. DT41
GGTGGCGCCGCGGGTGGGGGGGGCCGGGGGGCGGCCCTTGGTGGGTGTGTGGGTCGCGCCGGGCCGGCTTAAGGGTGCCACTGATCCGGCGGCGCCCCGGGGGATTTCCCGGGGGGCGCCGACGCGTGTGGTGCGGCTTGCTCAGGCGCGGCCGCGGCGGGTGCGAACTTCCTGGAGCCGTTCGGCGAGGATGTCCTCGAGCTCGGCGATCGAGCGCCGCTCCAGCAGCATGTCCCAGTGGGTACGCGGCGGCTTGGCCTTCTTCTGCTCCGGCTCGTTGCCGTCGACGAGTCGGGCGACGCTGCCGTCGAACTTGCACTCCCAGGTCGTCGGGACCTCGGCGTCGACGGCGAACGGCACCTCGAACTGGTGGCCCTTGGCACACAGGTACTCGCGGGTCTGACGCGGCGCGAGCTCCGTGTTGCGGTCGGATTCGTAGCTGACCGCGCCTAGCCGGCTTCCGCGCAGCATACGCTCGCCCATGATCGACTTCCCCTCGTTCGTGGTGCTGGTCTTCCGGGTGTAACGGTGGGTTCCCGTCGCCCCATTCCCGCCCGAGGACACCATGCGTCCACAGGTGGGCCGGAACCAAGGGTAGCCGGACTGGCCGGACACCTGCCCGGCCGTGTTCCGGCGGCGGCGGTGATGGCTGCCACCGGGGATGTTAACCGCCCAGGCACGGCGAAGGTTGCGCCGGGCCACCGCCGTGCCCAGCGTCAGCGGGTGGCCTCGTCGGGGGCGGCGGCGCCGAGGCGGGCCAGCGCCACGGCCAGGTCGCTGACCTGGTCACCGAGCTGCGCCACCCGCCGCTGTGCCAGGTCACGGTCGGACTCGGCGGCGTCGAGGCGTACCGACAGGGCGGTGAGCCGGCCCTCGGCGGTGGCGGCGGCCTGCCGGGCGGCGGTCAGCTCGACGGCGAGGGAGTCGCGGTGCGCGACCGTGGCGGCAAGCTCCGCGCGGAGCTGGGCGGCGAGCTCCGCGGCCTCCTGCCGGGCGTCGTCGGCCGCGCGGGCGGCGACCTGGGCGCGGTCGCGGGCCCGGTCGGCCTGCTCGCGGGCGCGGGCCGCGTCGGCGGCCTCGGTGCGGGTCCGGGCGGCGTCGGCGCGGGCCTGGTCGATTTGGCGGCGGACGTCCTGCACCTCGCTCTGCCACCGGCCGGCCCGCTCGGTCGCGTCGGCGGCGGCCCGGGTGGCCCGCTCGATATCGGCGCGCAACCCGTCGCGCTCGACGGTCAGGTCGGCTACGCGCTGCCGCTCGGCGTCGCGGTGCGCCCGCAGGTCCCGCACCTCGGCGCGGGCCTGGTCCCTGTCGTGTTCGGCCTGGACACGCAGCGCCTCGGCGGCGCTGGCGTCGTGTCGTGCCGCGTCGCGGGCGGCCTCGGCGTGCTGCGCGCGCTCGTCGGCCGCGGTGGCCTGCCGCGTTGCCTGCTCGGCGCGCTGCCGGGCGTCGTCGGCCTCGGCGATGGCGACGCGGGCCTGCTCCCGGGCGCGTGCGGCGTCGGCCGCGGCGTTCTCGGCGTCGTCGCGGGCCTCGTCGCGTTCGGTCTGGGCGGCGGCGATCTCGGTGGCGGCCTCGGCGTGCGCCTGGGCGAGTTGCCGTTGCACACCCAGCGGGGACAGCTCGGCGTGCAGGGCCTCGGTCAGCGTCTCGACGATCTGGTCGAGCCGGTCCACCGCCTCCCACGTGCGGGCCACCTGCCCGGGCAGGCCGGGGGCGTTGCGGTGCCGCATCCGGCTGTTGCGGGAGGCGCGCTGGCACGCCCCGTCGTTGTCCCGGCAGTAGCGGAAGGGGCGACCCGCGCCGACGCGCTGCGGCACCGGCTGTCCACAGTGGGCGCACGGGCGGGTGTCGGTGGGGGTGGGCTCGGCGTCCATCGAGGTGGCAGTCTAGTGCCGGCCGCCGACGGGGTCAGGTCGCGGCCCGGGCCGCCGAGTCCAGGGTGTAGCGGCGTTGCAGCAGCAACGCGGCGAGCATCGCCACCGCCGGCAGCAGGCCGAAGCCGTAGCGGACCGCCGCGAGCGCCGTGTCCGGCTGCACCGGCGACTCACCGGCCGTGGAGGCCACGAAACCGCCAACGGCCAGGCACAGCGCGTACGCGTACGGGCCCAGTGCCGCGCCGGTGGCCTCGGTGGCCGTCCACACCCCCGTGTAGGTGCCGGCGCCGGTGGTGTTTGTGGTGGCGGCGCGGATCACGTCGGGCAGCATCGAGAACGGCAGCAACTGCATGCCGGCGAACGCCACGCCGAGCACCGCCACGGCACCGATGAGCAGTGGCAGGCCGGCCGGGCGGCCCACCGCCAGCACCAGCGAGCCGACCGCGAACGCGCCCTGCGCGCCCAGCAGAGCCCGCTGCTTGCCGACCCGGCGGGCCAGGACCAGCCAGGCCGGCGTGACCAGTAGCGCCGGCGCGACGAACGCGGCCACCAGCACCGTGGTCAGGCCGGGGGCGCGCAGCTCGTACTCGGCGTAGTAGGGCACCCCGGCCAGCACCAGGTGGGTGGTGGTGGACATGGCCAGGTAGGCGGCGACCAGCCAGCGGAACTGCCTGTCGCGCAGCGCCGTGCGCAACGCCCGCCAGCCGCCGTGCCCCGCCGGGGTGGGGGTCGCCGCGGAGCCGCGCAGGCGGGCGACGCCGGCGACGCCGACAAGCATGGCGATCAGCATCCCGACCGCGAGGATCACACCCATCCGCTGGTAGCCGGCGCGGGTCGCGGCGTCGCCGCCGGTGAGCAGCGGGGCCAGCAGGCCGGAGACCAGGATGCCCAGGGTCAGCACGACCATCCGGAACGCCATCAGCCGGGTGCGTTCGTCGTAGCCGATCCGCAGGTCGGCCGGTGTGGCCAGGTAGGGGACCTGGTAGGCGGCGAACAGCAGGTTGCCGGCGACGAAGAGCACCGCCACCCAGGCGGCGGCCGACACGCCGGTCAGGCCTCCGGGCACCGCGAAGAGCGCGGCGAACGCGACAGGCAGGGCGCAGCCGACCAGCAGGAGTCGACGCCGGTCGCCCCGGCGGGTCTGCTCGACATCGGCGCGGTGACCGATCCACGGGTGCAGCAGCACGTCGGCGATCTTCGGCAGCAGCAGCGCCAGGCCGGCGAGCCAGGGTGCGACGGCCAGCACGTCGGTGAGGAAGTAGAGCAGCAGCAGGCCGGGCACTGTCACCCAGACACCCATGCCGAGCGACCCGACCGCGAAGCCCGTCAGGGGGCCGCGGGGCAGCGTCGCGTCGGTGGCGGCCGCGGGCCGCCGGTCGAGCCCGGTCATGGCCGTTTCCTCTCCGCAATCCAACGGTTGCTGGATTCTAGGGGCAGAATGGCGGCCATGACCATGCCCCGACGCCGTCCGGGTAGGCCCCGACGCGAGGAGACCCGACCGACCCGCGAGGTGGTGCTCACCGCCGCCACCGCGCTGTTCGCCGAGCGCGGCTTCGACGCCGTCGGGCTGCGGGACGTCGCCGCGGCCGCCGGCGTGGACGTCGCCACTGTCGCGCACCACACGGGTACGAAGGCCGCGCTGTACGACGCCTGCTTCGCCCGGGTGTTCAGCGCCGAGCGGGACGTGCTCACCGGGGCCGCGCAGCGGGCGCGCGCGGCGCTCGACGCGGGGCCCGACGCGGCACGGCGGGCGCTGCACGATCTGGTCGACGTGTTCGTCGACTTCCTGGAGGACCACCCGGAGACCACAGCGCTGTGGCTGCGCCGCTGGCTGGAACCGCAGCGGCACGCCGAACTGGACCAGCGCTACGCCGAGCCGCTGTACCGGTTGGTGGCGGAGCTGCTGACCGCCGCGGCGGAGGCCGGCGCGCTGACCGAACCGACCCCGCACGTCACCGTACGCAGCCTGGTGTGGGCCACCCACGGGCACGTCGTGGCGCTGGCCGCAGGCGCCCCCGGTGCCCGGGAGCGGCGCGAGTTCCGGACGTTCGTGCACCGTCTCCTGGACGGCCTGTACGGGCCACCGCCCCCTTGACGGGCCGCCCCCACCCGACGATTATCCATCGGACGTTGGATTACATGGGGGCAGCGATGCAGGCACCACCCACTGTCGCGGTGATCGGCGCCGGCGCGGCCGGCCTCGCCGCCGTCAAAGCACTGCGCGACGCGGCCGTGCCCACCGTGTGTTTCGAGGCCACCGACCAGGTCGGCGGCCTCTGGGTGTACGGGGCGCCCGACTCACCCGCGTACCGGACGCTGCACCTGAACACCAGCCGTGGCCGCACCGAGTTCGCCGACCACCCGATGCCCGCCGACTGGCCCGACTACCCCGACCACCGCCGGATCGCCGCCTACCTGGCCGACTACGCCGACCGTTTCGGGCTGCGTGACAGCATCCGCCTGCGGCACACCGTCGAGCAGGTCACCCGCGACCCCGCCGGCACGTGGACGGTGACCGCGAGCGGACCGGACGGGCCGGTCGAGATCACCGTCGAGGCGGTGGTCGTCGCCAACGGCCACAACCGGGTGCCGCGACTGCCCGACCCGCCGTACCCCGGCGAGTGCACCGCCGAGCAGATGCACAGCCACGACTACCGGGGTCCGGAGCAGCTGGCGGGAAAGCGGGTCCTCGTCGTCGGCGGCGGCAACTCGGCCATGGACATCGCCGTCGACGCCTCGTACGCCGCGCAGCGCACTCTGCTGTCGCTGCGCCGGGGAGTCTGGGTGGTGCCCAAATACCTGCTGGGCCGCCCCTCGGACACCCTCAACGGAGCGCTGGCCCGCCGGCTGCCGTGGCGACTGCGTCAACGCATCAGTCAGACCCTGCTCACCGCCACCGTCGGCAGCCCCTCCCGCTACGGGCTGCCCGCACCCACCCACGGCTTCCTCCAGGACCATCCGACGCTCTCCGACGGGCTGCTGTCCCGGCTGACCCACGGCGACGTCGAGGCCCGCCCCGGCGTCGCCGCCCTGCACGGCGAGCGGGTCGAGTTCACCGACGGCCGCAGCGACCACGTCGACCTGGTCATCTGGTGCACCGGCTACCGGGTGCAGATCCCGTTCCTCGACCCAGCGCTGCTCGGCGGCGGCGCCGACACCTTGGCGCTGTACCGGCACGTGTTCCACCCCGACGCTCCCGGCCTGACGTTCGTCGGGCTGATGCAGTCCACCGGCTCTGCGTTCCCCCTCGTCGAGGCTCAGGCCAAGCTGATCGCCGCGCACCTGGCCGGCCGGTACGCGCTGCCCGATCCGCAGCGGCAGCGCGCCGCCTGCCGGGCCGAATTGCGCGCCGCGACCGCCCGTTGGGGTCAGCGTCGCCCGGCCATGCGTGTCGACTTCGACGCGTACCTGGCCGAGCTGACACGTGAGCTGACCTCCGGCGCCCGCCGGGCCGCCTCGGGAGCGGGGCGGTGACGGGCCGCTCGCTGGCCGGCCGGCGGGTGCTCGTCACCGGGGCGAACGGGACCTTCGGCCGGCACCTGGGAGTCGCGCTGAGCGCCTCCGGCGCACGGGTCGTCGGGCTCGACCTGCGCCCGCGCCCCGACGACGACGTGCCGGTGCTCGGCTGCGACCTGACCGACCCGGACGCCGTACCCGCCGCGGTGGCCACCGCTGTCGACCGGCTCGGCGGCCTCGACCTGCTGATCAACAACGCGGGGATCGGTGGTCCCGCCCCTGCCGAGCTGCCGCCCGACGAGGTGGTCCGCCAGCAACTGGAGGTCAACCTGCTCGCCGCCTGGCGGACCACCGCCGCGGCACTGCCCCCACTGATCGCCGCCCGTGGGCGGGTGATCTTCGTGGCCAGCCGGATGGCGGTGCTGCCGTTGCCACTGGCCGCCGCGTACGGGGTCAGCAAACGGGCACTCGTCGCGTACGCCGACGCGCTGCGCCACGAGGTCGGCAGCCACGTCGGCGTGAGCGTGGTCTACCCGAGCATGGTGGCCTCACCGATCCACGACAGCACCGCCAAGGCCGGCCTGTCCCTGCAAGGGGTGTCCCGACCGGAGCCCGTCGAGGGCGTCGTCGCGGCGATCCTGCGTACCGCCACCGCCCGACGGGCACCTCGGGATGTGGCGACCACGAGACGCGGCCGACTCGAGATGGCCGTCGGCCGGCACGCGCCCGCGCTGGCCGACCGGCTGGTACGGCGTACCCTCGCGGCCCGGCTCGCCGCCGGTGACCTGGACGCCGCGCCGCTGGCCGCCGGGATGCTCCGTCGCCACCGCGAGCCCGACAGCTGACGCGCTCAGCGCGCGGCGCTTCCCGCAGCGGTCTGCGCGGGCTGAGCCCCGATCCTGTGTGCCTGGTCCGTCACGGCTGCCAGGAGGGCAGTGAGTGCGGGAGCCGGCGGGGTGTCCCGGGTGGCGGCGAACAGCCGTCGTTTGAGGGTGGCCTCGGCGACGTCCCGGACCGCGAGCGCGGGGTCGTTGTCGGGCACTGTCAAGGCAGGCATCAGGGCAACGGCGGCAGCCACACGGACGAGTTCGAGTTGAACGTCCGCGTCGCTGCAACGGTGCCGCAGGTCGGGCTCGTAACCGCCGAGCCCGCGGCAGGTGCCCACGACCATGGCATGGTGACCGGTGCCCTCGGCGGAGGCGGCCCAGATGTCCGATCGCAGGTCGGCCACCGCGACGGGTCCGCCGGACTGGGCGAGGGGATGCGTCGCGGGCAGCACGAGTTTCAGGCGCTCTTCGAGCAGGAGGGTGAAGCGGAGTCCGGCCGGGCGGGGGCGGGGATGACTGTCGTACTCGTCGCCGACGACGAGATCGACAGCGCCCAGGCGTAGCCCTGGCAGGGACTGTTCCAACTCCAGCTCGAAGACCTCCACGCGGACCTGCGGGTGCTCGGCCCTGATGCGGGCCACCGCCGGGACGAGGAGACGGCGTGCCGCCGACTGGAGGCCGCCGGCCCGCACGGTGCCCCGGATCTCCCCGCTGAGGGCGGCAAGGTCGGCTTCTGCCGCCTCGGCCGCCGACAGCAGCACCCGCGCGTGCTGGGCGAGAAGGTGCCCGGCGTCGGTGAGCCGTACGCCCCGTCCGGCCTTGTCGAACAGGCGGGCGCCGACCTCCTTCTCCAGCAGGGCCAGTTGCTGCGAGACGGTGGACGGGCTGTAGCCCAGGGCCGCGGCGACCGCCGCCAGGGTGCCTCGCTCCTCGAACTCCCGCAGGAAGCGCAACCGCCGGAGACCCAACTCGATCATGCGGTAATCCTAACGATTCACCTCCGGAAATCATCGCTAGACCTGATCGGTCACGTCCGAGATCCTTGGCCGCATGGGTGCCGCGATGTGTCTTGTGTCCGCAGCCTGTTTCGGCGCGATGGCGATCTTCGGCAAGCTCGCCTACGACGCGGGCGTGCCACCCGGGTCGCTGCTGCTGGTCCGCTTCACCCTGGCCGCCGTCCTGCTCGGAATCGCCCTGCTGGCACGACCGGAACTGCGCCGCGCCACGTCCGGCCCTCCCGGCGGCGCGGCGGCCGGTCAGCCGACGATGACGCGCTCCCGCATGCTGGCCATCGCCGTCGGTCTGGGCGCCATCGGGTACGCCACGCAGGCGAGCCTGTTCTTCTCCGCGTTGCAACTGATGGACGCCTCGCTGCTGGCACTGATCCTCTACACCTACCCGGTCATGGTCACCGTGGTGGCGGTGGCGCTCGGCCGGGACCGGCTCACACCAGCGCGTGGCGCCGCGCTGGCGGCTGCCTCCGGTGGAACACTGCTGGTCCTGCTCGGGGCCGGCGCCGTGAGCTTCCACCTGCTCGGGGCGCTGCTGGCCTTCGCCTCCGCGATCACCTACACCGTCTACATCCTCGTCGCCGACACCGTCGTACGACGGCTGGCGCCCGTGGTGCTGTCTGCCCTGGTGATGACCGGCGCGGCAGGCACTCTCGGCGTCCGCGCCCTGGTCACCGGTGGCGTCGACCTCGGCTTCGAGGTGGCGGGATGGTTCTGGCTGGCCTGCATCGCCGTGGTCTCCACAGTTGCGGCGATGCTGAGCTTCTTCGCCGGGCTCAAGCGCACCGGCCCGTCGACCGCCGCCATCCTGTCCACCTTCGAGCCCGTCGTCACCGCCGCCCTGGCAGCGCTCGTCCTCGGCGAGTCCCTGACTCCGATGCAGCTCGTCGGCGGCGCGGTGGTGCTGTCCTCCGTGGTGGTCCTCCAACTCCGACGCACCGGCAACCGCCGCCAGGAGCCGTCCGCCGCTGACCAGCCCGACCTCGGGGCAGCCCGCCAGGCGTCAGCCGGCGGCGACGGCCGCGCGGGAGCGGTCGGTGGCGATCCGCACAGCGAGCGCCGCCAGCGCCGTCCCGGTCACCCAGCGCTGCACCCGCAGCCACACCGGACGGCGGGCGAAGAACCCGGCGAGCGAACCGGCAGTGAGCACGATCAGCGCGTTGACGCTTAGCGCCACCACGATCTGGGTGAGCCCGAGCAGCAGGCTCTGCGCCGCCACATGCCCGCGCGCCGGGTCGACGAACTGCGGCAGCAGCGACACGTACAGGATGGCGATCTTCGGGTTGAGCAGGTTGGTGACCAGGCCCATGGTGAACAGCCGGCGCGGCCGGTCCGGCGGCAGTGGCGCGGGCGTGAACGGCGACCGCCCGCCAGGGCGGATGGTCCGCCAGGCCAGCCAGAGCAGGTAGCCGGCCCCGGCGAGCTTCACCACCGCGTACAGCGTCGGCACCAGGACGAACACGGCGGCCAGGCCGGCGACCGCGGTGGCCAGGTAGACACCGAACCCGGCGGCCACCCCGAGCAGGGAAACCATCCCGGCCCGGCGGCCCTGCGCCACCGACCGGGAGATCAGGTAGACCATGTTCGGGCCGGGCGTGAGCACCAACCCCAACCCCACCAACGCGATGCCCAGCACCGCACCCGAGCTCACCATGACCGTCCCCCCGTTCGCTGATCCACTCCGCACCGACCGTAGACGCGGCCGGCGTCGGTGGCCCAGAGCCACCTGACCGGTGGTGGCCTGCCGTGTTGAACCGGCCACGGGGGCAGAAACCACCTGGTGGGCGTACGGCGGGAATGGTCGACGGCCCGGCCGCGCTGACCTGTTGCGAGGCGTGTCGGCGGGCGGACGCGGCGCGTTACGGTGACCGGGGGAGGTGCCGCAAGGTGACCGAGGCGTGGGACGCGGCCGTGGAGGCGCAGATCCGGGGAGCCGTGCAACGCGGCGAGTTCGACGACCTGCCCGGCATGGGCAAGCCGATCCCCGGCAAAGGCGCGCCGTACGACGAGTTGTGGTGGATCAAGAGCTTCCTGGAGCGTGAGGCGCTGCCCAGCGACCTGCTCCTGCCCACCCCGCTGCAACTGCGCCGCCGCATCGAGCAGGTGCCCGACGAGGTCCGTGACCTGCCTACCGAGCAGTCGGTACGGGATTTCGTGGGGCAGCTCAACGCGCAGATCGTGGCCTGGCTACGCAACCCCGAAGGCCCCCGGGTGGTGGTGCGGCCGGTGAGCGCCGACGCTGTGGTGCACCGCTGGCGCGCCGAGCGCACCCGGCCCGAGATCACCACGCCGGCCGTCGAGCCGGTGACCGCCGTCGCGTCGCCGCGCCGCAGCTGGTGGCTGCGCTGGCGCCGCCGGGGCTGACCCGCGACGGGTGGGGGCATCCCGATCAGGACTCGCGGCGGCAGACTGTGCGGATGCTGATCGAGCTGCGGGCGCCAGCCGTCTCCCCGGCGCGAGACCTCGCTCTGCGACCCTGGTGCGCCGACGACCTGGACGCCCTCGTTGACGCGTACCGGGATCCGGTGTTGCGGCGGTGGACCCGCCTGCCCGTGACCAACGCCGCCGAGGCGCGGCAGTGGCTGGACCGGGTGCGACGGGACTGGGACGACGGCAGCCGGTACAGCTTCGCCGTCCTCCAGGACGACCCGGACGGCCCACGGCTGGTGGCGAACGTGGTGCTCAAGAACGCCACGCCCGACGGCCCGACGGCCGAGGTGGGGTACTGGACAGCGGTCTGGGCCCGTGGTCGCGGAATAGCCCCGCGGGCGGTCGTCGCGCTGAGCGGGTGGGCGTTCGACCGGTCTCCCGGCCTGACCCGCCTCGACCTCATGCACCAGGTGGACAACGTGGCGTCCTGCCGCGTGGCGCAGAAGAGCGGTTACATCTTCCAGGAGGTGCTGCCGGCCCGGCCACCGTTTCCACTCGACGGTCACCGGCACTCGCTGACCGCCGGCTAGCGGTCAACCACCGCCGCCCGCCATCGCCTCACCGGAGGCCGCACCGCAGGCGACGGAGCGGCTCGCGGAGTCCTCATCGGCCCGCGGTCTCCTTCGGGTAGTGGCGGCGCAGGTTGGCGGCGAGGACGCGGTCGAGCATGCGGTCGGAGAGCATCGGGCCCAGGCGCATGATCAGCGCGGCGTCCCGGCCGGCGGTGTAGCGGGTGCGCGGTCTACGCGCCGTCACAGCCTTCGCGATGACCCGGGCGGCGGCGTCGGCGGTCAGCCCTGAAGCAGTGCCCGAGGTCATCAACTTGTTGTTCGCCTGGACGAGGCTGCCGTAGCGCTCGTCCTGCTCCGGCGTCATTTGGGCAGCCAGGTGGTTGGCCGTCTCGACCCCGCGGGCAGCCATCTCCGTGCGGACGCCGCCGGGCTCGACCACCACCACCTGTACGCCAAGAGAAGCGACCTCCCGGCGGAGCGAGTCGCTGACCGCCTCCAGGGCGAACTTGGCGCCGGCGTACGCGCCGTATGTGGCCATGGCGAACTTGCCGCCCACCGAGCTGATGTTGATGACGCGGCCCTTGCTGCGTAGCAGCGCGGGTAGGAGCGCTTGAGTGACAGCGATGTGGCCGAACAGGTTGACGTCGAACGCCCGCCGCCACTCCGCCATCGGCAGGACTTCGACTGGGGCGTTCACCTGGACGCCGGCGTTGTTGACGAGCGCGTGCAGTGCGCGGGGGTCATCGGCCACCCGCGCGGCGAGTGCCTCCACGTGCTCGGACTTGGTGATGTCGAGGATGATCGGCTCGATGCCTGTCGATTGGATGGCGTCAGCGTCACGGTCGCGTCGTACGCCGGCCAGGACGTGAAATCCCAGGCGAGCCAGTTCGCGGGCGGCTGACGCGCCCACGCCCGTGGAGGCTCCGGTTACGACGATCAACTTGCGATACTCAGATGACGTTGTCATCTGAGCTACCGTACCGCTTCAGATGACGCTGTCAACATTATGATGGCGTCATGACCACCCGTGCGGAGTCCGCCGCCGCCACCCGTCGCGCTCTGCTCGACGCAGCCGCCGAACTCCTCGACCTCGGCGGCCCCGAAGCGGTCACCTTGCGCGAGGTGGGCGCCCGGGCAGGCGTGACCCGGGGAGCGCCGTACCGGCATTTCACGGGCAAGGACAGCCTGCTGACCTCCGTCGCGGCCGAAAGCTGGGAACGGATGGGCGACCAGGTGCACGCCCTGCGGACCGACCCGGCCTTGTCAGCCTCCGAGAAGCTGCGCGGCGCTCTCCGCACCCTCATCGACGTCGGCCGGGAGCAGCCGCACCTGTACCAGGTGTTGTTCAGGCGGCGCGCAAACCTTCCTGGGCAACTCGGTGACGGGATGGATCGCCTCCGGCGTCAGCTATGCGGGCCGGAAGGCGACCCGGCCGTGGCCGAACGCGCGGCCGAACGCTTTCAGGGCGAGTTCCTGGACATCGTCACCGACCTCGTGGGAAAGCGGAACGCGCGGCGCTACGGTGCCCTGCTGCTGACCAGCGCCCACGGCATCGCGGGAATGGAGATCAGCGGCCACCTCGACACAGGCACGTGGCACACCACCGCCGACGAACTCGTCGACACCCTCGTCCGCATGGTCACGGACGCCGGCGAAATGACATAGCAACGCCCACGGTCACCGGCACACGCTGACCGCTCCCTGAGTCAGTCGACGGCTGCCCGCCAAATCCAGGAGGTGCGCCGTTGCCGTCCCGGCAGCTCGCCGCGTCCGGTCATCCACAGCAGCACGTCCGGTGCGTCGCCGTCCGGCGCGTCCGGGAAGAGCCGCCGCAGCACCAACGCGCTCAGCCCGTGCGGGGGCAGCCATGGCACGCCCAGCCCAGCGGTGATGTCGTACGTGTGCAGCAGGGTTTCCGCCACGCCCATCGCGGCGAAGCCGGCCGGGTCGCATGGCCCGAAATGCCAGGCCCGCACGTCCGGCCCGGCGGCGTCGACCGCGGCGGCGAGCAGCCCGGCGCAGGCCCGCACCACGACGAGCACCTCCGCCGGGCTCGCGGTGGGGGAGACCCGCAGGTCGTACGGGAGGTAGCCGTCCTGTGGAAGGCCGGTGACCTGCCCGGCGTACGCGAGCAGGTCATGCGCGACGTGCGCGGCGGTGGTCCAGCAGCTCCATGTCAGCGTGCCGGCCGGCACCGACCAGTCGCCCTCCCGCTGCGGGTGCAGCACCCCTGTCATCTCGTCGGCCGCCCGGAGCAGGTCGGCACCGGTAACCGCTGGCATGAATCGACCCTCGCAGCGGCACCACGACGACGCAACCGGAATCGTCAGCCGGCCGACGGCACAGTGCCGAGGCGTCGCGTCGAACCCGCCTCCAGCGCTACGGCGACACCACGGATCCCGGCGCGGATCATCTCGCCGTAGGCGTCGTCGGGCAGGGCGTCGACGAGCTGACGGGCAGTGGCCAGATGCTCGCCGGCCGGCCCGACGTGACCCAGCCGCCGGTGTACGTCGGCGAGGTTCAGGTGCAGCGAGGGCAGGAACCCCCGTACCCGCAGGTCGTCGTCGTGTCGCCGGGCACGCTCGTCGGTGAGGTCGGCGGCTGCGGCCAGCGCGCGTTCGTCCCACACCAGCTCGGTCTCGGCAGTGTCCTGAAGGTCGGCGAGGTAGTGGGCGAGGGTGCAGCGGTGCAGGGCGTCGCCGGTCGGGCCGATCTCGTCCCACAGCTCGGTGAGCAGGTGGCGGGCCTGCGTCGGCGTACCGGATTGGCCGAGCTGCACCGCTTCGATGATGCGCGCCATGACGGGATCGGGCGTCGGCTGGTCGTTGTCGTCCATACCGCCGATGCTGAGCCCTCGACCGGGTCGAGGGTCAACGCGCGCTCAGAGGATCGGCGCGAGCTCCGGAGTTCGGTCGGGGAATCCGAAAACCGTTTGAGCTTGCCCCTCGCCCTCGCATAGGTTGCCGCCAACCCACCAGTGAGGACATATCGCGTGACCCCGCCCGCTCTGTAGACCTGACACTTTCACGCTCACCGGTAGCCGACCGTGCCGTCGGCTCTTCCGGGCTGCCCCTGTGCGCCCGGCCATCCAGCGTTCGAGGCCGCCTGTGACCGGCCTCTTTGTCAGGTCTGGAGAGTCATGTCTTCACCACCGCATATCGTGCTGCCCTGGGTCGTTCGTCGGACCAGGTTGCCCCTGCTGTCGTTGCGCTGCGTGGACTGCCGATCAGAGTCGGCCACCACCGGCCAGGGCAGATTCCGCGTCAACGCCAACGGCAAACTGCTGGACGTGTGGCTGCTGGTCCGCTGTGTGACCTGCGATCGCACCAGCAAACTCACAGTGCACGAGCGAACGCCGGTCAGCTCCTTCGATCCGGACGAACTCGAGGGATACCGCGTCAATGACGCAGACCTGGTGGCGTCCCGGTTGCTGGATCCGTTGCTCGCCCGGCGCTGCCACTTCACCCTGGACTGGACGGGCGCCTGGCGTCTGGACGTCCCGTCCGCAGTGTCCGACGAAGCGTGGCCGATCCGGGTAGCGGTCGCCTTCGAAGATCCCGTGCCGGTACGCCCGGAACGGCTCATCGCCCAGGGGCTCGGCCTCAGCAGGAACGACGTACGGCGCAGGGTCAAGTGCGACGTTGCGCTGCACCGGTCCACCAGCGCCGGGTTCACCTTCACCGTGCTGGCGGGGGACTAGCGAGAACCCAGCCGGGCGGGCCGTTTGGCCCGCCCGGCTACGGGCTCCGCGCGCCACCTGCCCGTCTTCCCAGGTCTGGGGGTCAGGCGGCGTCGTCGCAGGCGGTGGCTGCGGACCTTGTCCCGCCAGGCCGCGAGGTCGTCCTGAATGCTGCCGATCTTGACCAGTTGGCGTTCGATCGCGCCACGGCCCAGGGCCAGATGGCCGGGAAGCTTGTCCCCACCGGTGACCTCGTAGATCAGGGCCGCGCCCTTGACGGGGTCCCCGAGCTGGGTGTGGTTGGCGGTGTCGCTCCACTCCAGGGTCGCGTGGGCTGGGGTGCCGTCGTAGGCACCGATGCGCTGTGCGGCTGTCGACAGCGAACTGGCGTCGAGGAAGTCGGTGCGGAAGACACCAGGCTCCACGGTCAACAACCCACTCGCCGGTCGCCTGATCACCGACTTCCGCGCGCTCCCCGCCGCCGAGCGCAACCAGGCGCCTGAGGGAGGAACGCGGCGCCGGCGGCGGTGAGCCGGCTGCCCTGGCTGGTGCGCTCCAGCAGGAGTACGCCGAAGGTGTTCTCCAGCCGCTGGATCTGGCGACTCAACGAGGGTTGGGCCACCCGGAGTTCCTCGGTGGCGCGGGCGAAGTTCAGGTGCTCGGCGACGACAGTGAAGTACCGGACCAGCCAGAGGTCGAGGTCGGGAAGCAGTTTTCGAAGCCTACGCGTCATGCACCTGCGGCATAACGACGTGCGGAGCGGGTGCTGGACGGGCGCCCCCGGCCGTTGCTGTCGGCGGGTGCTGACGGGATGGGCGGCAGGCGGCCCGCAGCGGGGTTGATGGCGGGTGGGAGCATGATCGCATGGAGATTTTCGAGGACTCCCGCAACGTGTCGCGCGACGATCTGGCCGCCTGGCTTCGCCAACTCGCCAGTCAACTGGAATCCGATGGGCGGATCTTCTTCGGCGCCGCAGGCACCGTGCGGGTCCCCGACGAGGTCGAGTGTGAGTTCGAGATCGAGGACGAGGACGGCGAGCTCTCCGTCGAAATCGAGTTCACCTGGCCCAGCCCGCGGCCGGCTTCCGCCAACGCCTCAGAGGACGAAGACGAGGACGCGGAAGAGTCGGAGGACGAAGGCGCGGAGGAGTCGGCGGACGAAGACGGCGAGGAGGACGAGCCGGCCGCGTCCGCTGTGGAGGTCACCGCCCCGGTCAGCGCGGAATCCCTCGGTGCCGCGCCGGCGGAGGCCGGGACCGCTGCCGCCGAGCAGCCCGCCACCCCGGCTGAGGATGCCACGCCGGCCGCCGCCGAGCCTGCCGACACCGCAGGCGGGGAAGAAACGACCGACACCGCCAGCGCGGAAGAGCCTGGCGACACCGCCGGCGAGGACGAGTCATCTCCCGCCGGCGACGCTGAGAAGCCCACGGGCGAGGAGACTCCCGCCGAGAAGCCTGCGGGCGAGGAGACCGCCACCGAGGCAGTCGACGGCGGCCCCGCCGAGCGGACGGCCTGACCCCAGGTCCCGAGAGGTTCTCCGGAGAGCCACACCGCGTGGCCTCCGGAGAACCAACACCGGCCCGTCAAGCAGGCCGCAGTTGCGCCGTCTTTCTGGAATCCGAGCGGTCGCTGCTGCGTACGGCCACCGACGCCGGCCTCAACGGAACCGGTCGACGGTGACAGGGATCATCCCCTGCTGGCGCATCTGCGTTGTCAGGCCGCGCAGCAGTACACCGACCGCTTCATCGCGCTCCCCGAGAAGATCGCAGGCCACGTCCAGTCCGTAGGCGGCACCCGCAGCGACCCGGCGTAGCTCCCACCGAAAGGCGTCGCCGGAGACCTGACGGCGCACCTCGCCCAAGACGCGCACCTCGGGATCCGCCGGGTCTCCGGTGATCGGCATCTGCCACGCTTCGCTGAGTGCCGCGAGGCCGTCCGCGCTCAGCTCGTCGGTGAACAGGATTCGGTAGACGCGCGTCTCGCGGAACCCTGGCCGGGGCCCGGAATCGCTCAGCCGCAAGGAAGATGGCGGCGGCTGAGCGGGAGAAGCACCGAAGAATGCCCGCACAGCGTCCTCGTCCGGCAGGTCCGCGCCACACAGGTTCTGATAGAGGGCAGCCGCCGCAGGGCGGCCGACCGGCGTCACCCGCTTGCGCAGCACGGCGTCAACGCGTATGCGCCAGCTGGTGGCCGATGCTTCGTACCAGCGGCCCTCCGGTCGGCTCCAGCCACCGCTCACCAAGCCGACGGTGGAGTAGTCCGCCGCGAGCAGGAACTCCTCCACCAACAGCCCTTCCGGCACGCCAGCACCGTCGTGCACCACGTAGTAGTGCAGTGCGGGCGAGTCGGCCGTCTGGCGCGTAACCGAAGTCGTCGTCACACGTCGATCTTCGAGCAGGGTGGCGTGCTGCTGCCGTCCGGCGCGCCGAGGTGACCTCGGCACGTCGCCGACCCCAGGGCCCAGGAATCCCAGGCGAGCGTTGGGAGGTCTGCTGTTATACCTTCGCAGCCGATACATTGAGGGCGTGGAGACACCGGTACGCGAACCCACGTTCCTGATCCTCACGGCGTTGGCCGCGCAGCCGCTGCACGGCTACGCGCTGATCACCGAGGTGGCCCAGCTTTCCGACGGCCGCGTGTCGCTGCGCGCCGGCACGCTCTACGGCGCCCTCGACCGACTGCTCGACGCGGGGCTGGTCACCGTGGAGCGGGAGGAAGTGGTGGACAGCCGGCTGCGGCGCTACTACCGGCTCACTGAGCAGGGCGGTGACCTGCTCGCCAGCGAGACCGAGCGGATGCGCCGCAACGTCGAGGCGGCAACCGCGCGGTTGAACGCACGTACCCGTCGAGGTACGCCCCGACTCAGCGGAGGGATCGCATGAGCGACCTGGAACGCCGCTATCTGCGACTGATCCGGATCTTCTATCCGGCCGGCTACCGCGATACGCGCGGCACCGAGATCGCGGACACGTACCTCGCACTGTGCCCACCGGACCGGCGGTGGCCTTCGGTAGCCGACGTCGCCGACGTGGCCGGTGGCGGACTACAGCAGCGCCTACGTGCGGTCGGCGCCACTGGAATCGGCCCCGGCGTGTGGCTGGCCGCGACGCTGGCGTTGGTGACCGCCACGGCTCTCGCCGGTGGTTGGGCCATGCTGGAGGTCAATCCGTGGACGACGGCGTGGTTCGGCTTCGAGCAGCACGGCATGTCCGTCTCGCTCGGTCTCGGCGCGTGGGCGGCCTGGCTGCTCGCCGCGGTGGTGTACGTGGTGGCACCCGGCCGGTGGACCCGCCTGGCGATCGTTCTCGCCCTTGTTCTCACCGTCGCCGTCGTACCGCTTGCCGCCGTCGTCGACCGGCCCCGGCCTCCGCTGTTCGTGCTCCTCGCCCAGGTCTGCCTCGGATTCGTGGCGCTCGGCGTTCCCGGCCGGCCGCCCTCGTGGATACGGCTGCTGCCCGTCACCGGCGCCGCCGCGGCTCTGCCCGTAGCGGCGACCGTTGCCCGCAACGGTGGCGACGTGCTTCCCGTGTACTACGGCTGGCCCGCCGGGCAGGTTCTGCCCGGCGCCGGGATGGCACTTCTGTTTGTGACGTTGCTCGTGGGTGTACGGCTTGCGGCGCGCAACGACCTTCGTGGTGCCTGGGCGCTGCTGGTGCTGCTCTGTCCGATCGGCATGCTGTGGCTGCATCCGCTTGCCGAGGAATTCGCCGTCAGCTTCTACGGCGGCGGGCCGAACGCTGACGGGACGACCCTGGCCACAGCCGCGATCATCGTGGCGGTTTCGGCGGCGATCGTCATGGCGGTTGCGGTGCTTGTCCACCGACGGGTCACCTTCACGCAGGCCGCCGTCGAAGGGCGTACGTCGGCGGACTCCCTCACCAGCGACAGCGCGAAGCGGTAGCAGCCCGCCGGCGCCGAGCCTGGACACTGCCGCCAGTCAGCCAATGGCCATCTCGCTGAGGCTTGCCCCGGCCATCGCCTGCCAGCCTTGCGCGATCGCTCTCTGGAACAGTCATCGGCTCATTACTAGATTGTCGGTAACAGTAATCCATTAATTAACTCCGGCATAACTGGGCAAAACGTCGAAGCATCATAATGACAGTTAATGTGCGTAAGGAATCAGGATGGTGTGGATCCGTCGATGAGCCTGGGCAAGCGACCCCACTCCTCCCACCCAGCTCCTAGGCGTGGTGCCACAGGTCAACTGCGAACTGCGCCGACCGACCGACGCGCGCAGGCGATGATCGACTCGGGCTCCTTGAAACCGCGGCATCCACCCCAGCCGGACACCCCGATTACAAGGAACCCGAGTCGATCAACCACTAGAGGCGCCAACAACACGGGCTCCCAGCGCCCCGAGCGCCCACCGAATAGCCCTCCGCCGACGGCGAGCAGCCGGAGGCTTCTGAGTGCCGGCACGTAGTCGGGCTGGGTGATGGTCGGCCACAGAGCGGGGCCGGCCATCACCAATATTGCTCAGGCAGGACGTCGCCACCGCCCGTACAGTCACTGACGGTTGATGGCGTTTTGCACATTGCCTAGGTGCGGGCGTACGCCGCGCGGGCCTCGGCCACCTCCGCGGCCTGGCGCTCCCGCCAGCGGCGCTGGTTGTCCCGGTTGCAGGCGCGGCAAGTCCGCCGGTATCGCCCGGTCGACTCGTCGATTTCGCGGGCGTGCCCGTTGCGGCAGGTGGGCGCCTGTGTGCGCGCACGGCAGTTGTCGGCATGACTGATCTGCCGCAGGTGAGTGGGCTCGATGCAGTCCTTCACATCGCAGAGGTGGTCGACGTCCAGGGCCGGGTCGTAGCCGCCGACGAAGGCGGCGTAGGCCGCGATGTGCGCCCAGGCTCGGCCCGCGACCTTTTGGTAGACACCACGCTGGGTGCCGTAGCCATTGATGATCAGGCAGCCGTCGTCCTGTCGGACCGAACGCTGCAGCAGGTATTGGCGCAGAGTGTCCTCGGTGAAGTGTCGCGACAGACCGTTGACTCCGCTGAGCATGGTGTCACCTTAGCCGGGAGGCGTGCCCGGGTAAGGCCAGCACGGGCCGCCTGTTCGGTAGTTCCACGGCGGTGCCGTCGGCGACTTCCGCGCAGGTTGCAGCTGTACTGCGTTGCCCCGAGGTTGCTGGACCCGGTCACCACCAGCCCGAAGCCGTACGGATGTGCCTGCCACCGACCGTGTGCTCGCCATTACTGTGCTTCAGGGTGTCGATGAGCGGGGAGCTCGTTCGTCGTATCAGTGCACGGGCCGACCGGGCCCCGAGACCAACGGACCTGACACATGGCCAAGTACATGCTTCTCATCTACGGCAATGAGCAGGAGTGGGCCACCATGACTGCCGAGGAGATCCTGAGTCTGGATGACGGCCACGCGGCTTTTGTCGCGGCAGCCGGCTCGGCGGTGCTGAGCAGCCACCAGCTGGAGCCGGGCGGAACGGCGACGACCCTGCACGGCGATCCGGCCGGCCGGGCCACCCCGACCGACGGGCCGTTCCTGGAGACCAAGGAAGGGCTCGGCGGTTAGGCCCGTGACTAACGATCTTGCGGGAACTGGCGTTAAGCGTCTGGGCTGAGGTCATGGCCAGCCGATGGGTATTCGGCTTCGCGGATGTCGCGTAGTTTGATCGTTCGTGTCTGAGGTGGACGAGCAGCAGGTCGGGGACGGGGACGAGAGGTCGTTTCTGTCGGCGCGGCAGGTCGCGACGTACGGGTGTTTCGACGGGCCGCCGCCGGTGGAGGACTTGGAGCGGTTCTTCTTCCTTGATGACGCTGACCGTGTGTTGCTGGCCAAGCGTCGGGGCGACGGCAACCGGTTGGGGTTCGCGCTGCAGTTGACGACGGTGCGGTATCTGGGCACGTTCCTGGATGACCCGATCGATTTGCCGTCGGTGGTGGTGGACGTGCTGGCTAGCCAGTTGGGAATCGCGGACGCCTCGTGTGTGAAGACGTACGTAGAGCGGGCGAACACGAAGTGGGAGCACCGTCGGGAGATCATCGTTGCCGACGGGTGGCGGGAGTTCGCCGACGTCCGCGAGGACTTGACTGCTTGGATTGATCATCGGGCGTGGACGACGGGTGCGGGCCCGAAGGTGATCTTTCAGGGGGTGCTGGCGTGGTTGCTGGCCCGTCAGGTGCTGCTGCCTGCGGTGCGGGAGTTGGAGCGGCTGGTGGCCCGGGTGGTCCGCTTGTCGCACGTGCGGTTGTGGACGACGCTGGCGGCGATGGTGACCGCTTGGCAGGCCGGTCTGCTGCTGGACTTGGTCGAGGTGCCGCCGGGGCGGCGGGTATCGCCGCTGGAGAGGCTGCGTCAGGGTCCGGTCGACCGCACCGGCAAGGCGATGGCGGGCGCGTTGAGCCGGGTCGCTGAAGTCGCGGATCTCGGCCTTGGGCAGGTGGACCTGGGTGTGGTGCCGCGGCGGCGGGTGGTCGACCTGGCCCGTCGGGGCATGTCGGCGAACGCCACGGACCTGCGCCGGACGAGTCCGTATCCGAAGCGGCTGGCGACGTTGTTGTCGACGGTGGTGTACCTGGAGGCCAAGGCCACCGATGACGCCCTGGAGCTCTTCGATGTGATCATGACGAGCGAGTTGCTGGCGCGTGCCGAGCGTCAGTCCAACGCCGACAAGGCCAAGCGGTACCCGCGGGTGGCCCGTGACGCCTCCAAGCTGGCGGCGGCGGTGGCGGTGCTGCTGGCGTCCGAGGATTGGAGCGAGGACCTGACGGTCGCGCGGTTGTGGGACGCGATCGAGGACGTGGCCTCTCGGGCGGAGTTGCGCGGCGCGGTCGAGCGGGTGCACCAGGTGGTGCCGCCGGGGGTCGATCCGGATGGTGAGTGGCGGACGGCGTTGTTGACCCGCTATCCCCTGGTCCGGCGGTTCATTCGGCTGCTGACCACCACCATCGAGTTCGGGGCCACCACGGACGCCGCGCCCGTGCTGTACGCGCTGACCAGCCTGCCGGACCTGCTCGACGCCGACGCGACCAGGCGGGTGCCGGCCGGTTGTCTGGACGCCCGGAAGGTCGCCATCGAGGTGATCACCCCCGGTTGGCGGAACCTGGTGCTGCGCAAGGACCGGCCGGCGGAGACGGTGGACAAGGTCGCCTACGTGTTCTGTGTGCTCGACCAGTTCCACCAGCGGCTACGCCGCCGTGACATCTTCGCCGCCGCCTCCTCACGCTGGGCCGATCCGAGGGCGCTGCTGCTGTCGGGCGCGGCGTGGCAGGCCCGGCGGGCGGATCTGCTGGACTCTCTTCAGCTTCCCGACGACCCGGCCGACTTGCTGAGCGCGTACTCGGCTGAGCTGGACGGCATGTGGAAGCACATGGCGCGGCGGGTCGAGGCCGGGGACGTGACGGTCGACGGCGAGGGCCGGGTGCGCGTCGCCGCGGTGAAAGCCGTACCCGAACCGGACTCCCTGGGCGAGCTGCGGGAGCGGTGCGAGGCGATGATCCCGGAGGTCGACATCGGGGAGTTGCTGCTGGAGGTGATGGGCTGGCAACCGGGTTTCGCCGCCGCCTACACCCACGTCTCCGGTGGCGCCCGCCTGGACGCCGGCATGGACCGCACCCTCGCGGCGGTGCTCACCGCCCAGGCCCTCAACGTCGGTTGGAAGCCGGTCATCACGGCGGGTAATCCGGCGTTGACCCGCTCGAGGATCAGCCACGTGTACCAGAACTACGTGCGCGCCGACACCCACGCCGTGGCCAACGCGGTGCTGATCAGCGGGCAGGCCGGGATCGGTACAGCGGAGGTGTGGGGTGGCGGGCTGGTCGCCGCCGTTGACGGCACCCGGTTCGTGGTGCCGGTGCGCTCGATCCACGCCCGGCCGAACCCGAAGTACTTCGGCCGCAAACGCGGCGCCACCTACCTCAACATGATCAACGATCAGGGGGTGGGGATCGCGGGCATGGTGTTGTCCGGCACCCCGAAGGACTCCCTGTACGCGGTGGACCTGATGTACCGCCGCGACGGCGGGCCACGCCCGGAGGTGTTCGTCTCCGACACCGGCTCCTATTCCGACATGGTCTTCGGCCTACTCAAGCTTCTCGGCGTGGACTACCGCCCGGAGCTCGCCGGACTACCCGACCAGAAACTGTGGCGGGTCAACCCGAGCGCCGACTACGGACCCCTGAACACCGCGGCACGCGGGAAGATCGACCTGGCGAAGGTCCGCCGGCACTGGCCGGACATCTGCCGAATCGCCGCCTCGGTGCACTCCGGCGCGATCAGCGCCTCCGACGTGATGCGGATGCTGCAGCACGGCGGCAACCCCACCCAACTCGGCGACGCCCTCGCGCACCTCGGCCGGATCTTCAAGACACTGCACGTGCTGTCCTACGCCGACCGGGAGGGCTACCGACGCGACATCAAGCGGATCCGCAACCTCCAGGAGGAACGCCACGGCCTGGCCAAGCACGTCTTCCACGGCCGCAAGGGCGAACTGCGGGAGGCATACCACGCCGGAATGGAAGACCAACTCGGCGCCCTCGGTCTGGTCGTCAACGCGATCACGCTGTGGAACACCGTCTACCTGGACCGGATTCTGGCCACACTGCGCGCCGACGGCTACCAAGTGCGCGATGCCGACGTCGCCCGACTTCACCCCTACTGGTTCAAGCACGTCAACGTCCACGGCCACTACAGCTTCACCCCGCCCGACCTCGACGCCGACGGCCGCCGCGCCCTACGGGACCCCGAGCAACCCGACCCGGACGACGCCTGACACGCCGGGTCGAACGGACGATCAACCATCCGGGATCTCCGCAGGGCGATTACGTCAACCGTCCGGTGTGGCGGCCCCGGCCAGGGCCGCTGGGGAGCGCGGCGAGCCCAGGCGGGTGTGACGGGAAGGTGCTCGTGCCGCTCGGTGCTTCCCGTCGTTGGCCTTTTCGCCTCATGCCCCCACCCCCGTGCATGCGCATGCGCATGCGCAGATGCACGGTGCACGTCGCGGTCATGGTGATGGCACAAACATGCTCACCCCCGGGCTGTACACGACATCAGCACCGCGGGTAAGCGCGATGGCGCCGCCTGCCCTTGGCGTGAGGTTGGCAGCCCCAGCCCGCCGCCTGCGATTGGGAAGGGGCACGGCTGTCACCACCTGCCCCGCGTACGCCCCCATCCGGGTGGTCTCCCGACCGCCGCCGAACGAGGCGGCGGCATCGGCATCACTGGCCGTCCTGGTGGCGCGCGCCGCGCACGGTTCGGCAGGTCGCGAAGAACATCCAACTTTCGCGACGCCGCAACGCCTACCCTGGCCGGGAACCGGCCGGCTTGAGGGGAGGGGGCTGGCATCAGCGAACTCGTCGTCGCCTGCCATCCGCGACACTGGGGCGGCCCGGTCATTGTGTTCATCCGCGTGCGCCAGTTGGCGGTGCTGCCCGAATCGATGCTGCAGATCACCGGGACGCAGCTCAGCCGCGACGGCACACCCTGGGGCGAGATTACCGTGCGCATCCAGCGGCGGGCGCTGGCGGAGGTGATCGACCATCCACCCCGCGCCGCCGCCGCTGTCGACGGGATCGCCGCGCTGGCCTGGTCCCTCGCCGGCCACCCACCCGAGGGCGTGCCATGATGCGCCCGTGGCCGGCACCCCACCCCCCGGGTGCCGGCCACGCCACGCGCCGGCGGCGACCCGGGACGCGGCGGGGAACAACACCCGGGATGCGCCGACAACGCCCCCACACTGTAGGCATCGACCGGCATCACCGCCGGATGGCGCGCCGAAGCTGCCCGCGGTGTCGCCCGCCCAGCCGAGCCTGCGGTGGCCGGGCGCGCCATCCGGTCACTGTTGGCGGCGAGCGCCCGGGCGAGAACACTCAGTAGGGTCCAGGGCGTCGAGGATGCGTCCGGTAACGATCGTTCGCTTGACACCCGGGCACCGGTGATGTTCGCCCAGGTCGCATCTGTAACGGAACCCGTGTCCGCGCCTTCGTAACGCGATCGGGGGTTCGCGATACAGTCACCGCATGCGGATCGGCTACGGACGGGTCTCCACCCGCGACCAGAACCCCAACGCCCAGCACGATGCACTCACCGCGGCCGGCTGCGAGCAGATCTTTGTCGACAAGGCGTCCGGCAAACTCGCCCGCCGCCCCGAACTCGACAAGGCGCTCCTGGTCGCGCACCGGCCCGGGGATCAGCTCGTGGTCACCAAACTCGACCGGCTCGGCCGCTCCCTGGAACACCTCATCGAACTTTCCGCACAGCTGCAGCAGCGCGGCGTCGACCTGGTCGTGCTCGACCAGAAGATCGACACGTCAGCCGCAATGGGCCGGATGTTCTTCCAGATCCTCGGCTCCATCGCCGAGTTCGAACACGCCCTCATGTCCGAACGCACCCTCGACGGCCTGGCAGCCGCCCGCGCTCGCGGTCGCACCGGCGGCCAGAAACCCAAGCTCACCCCGCGCCAGGCGAAGATCGCGCGGGAGATGCACGAGGAGACCGGACCCGACGGACGCCGACTGCACACCGTGGAGGAGATCGCCGCTGAGTTCGGCGTCACCCGCCCCACCATCTACCGGCACCTGTCCAAGCTGCCCACCGAGGCCGGCTGAACAGAACGGACACCCACCCCACAGTCCTGCGAGCATCGCGGCTGCTTTCCGTCCACTCGTCCAGCGACTTTGGGGCTTGGTGACACCTACCCAAGCAGCACAAGTCAGCAACGCCTCGCGCGAACCGAAGCCGGATCACCCAGATCAACTTTTGGCCCCTCCTCGCAAGATCGTTATTGACCACCTGTTTGCCCTGGTCAGCGATATCCGTTGATTTTTCCGCTAGGACTACGGGCACCCCCTCTGGCAGCACGGTCGCCTGGGTCCGCTGCATGGCGGGTTCGCCTCGCCGGGCTCACTGCTGACCTCCACCCCGCAATACTTCCATAACCGCCTAAAACGCTCACACGGGCCCTATTGTCGTTCGTGTTCGTGTTCGCGTTCAGACTCATGACGGGGGTTGTGCGAGTGAGAAGACACATACGCCGATACGCGGCAGTCGCCGCGATGGCCGCGGCGCTACTGGTGGCGTGGACCGCGCCGGCCGCAGCGCAGCAGACGATCGACATCAACCCGGGCAACGTGCCCACCAACGCAGCGCAATTCACCCAGAACTGCGACCCGAACCTCGGCGGCGGCCCCTACCCGAACGAGGACGTGTGGGTGTTCAACCTGCCGGGCAACCCGCAGACCTCCGGGGTGTTCGAGTCGGTCACCGCGACCTTCTCCACCCCGCAGGGCACCGTGACCCGCACCATCCCCACCGACGGCGGGCAGATCGTCAACAACCTCGGCACCAGCAAAGCGTGGATCCGGCTGCCCGCGGGATGGACGCTGACCGACGCGACCGCCACCATCAGCGGCGAGGCGTCGTTCTTCGTCCTCACCCACACCTGCGCAGCCAGCGGCACACCCACTCCGACGCCCACCCCGACAGGGTCGCCGACCGGCACACCCACCCCCACCCCGACCTCGACCGGCACACCCACCGGCCAGCCCACCCCCACCCCGACGAAGTCCGAGTTGCCCGTCACCGGCACGGGCCGTGGATCCGGGCCGCTCGGCCTGGCCACCGCCGGCGTGCTCACCCTGCTGGCCGGGACAGCCCTGGTGCTGGCGCGCCGCCGCCGCGACACCCGCGGCTGACCACGCCCCGCTCAGCGTCGGCGCAACAAGCAGGTGACCGGTGCGGTCACCCGCGGTCGGCACGGGACGCCACCTCCTACGGCGCCCCGTGCCGGCCGCACCCACCAACCCGTTCGCGCCGCCGCCCCGCGGACGCCGTCCGATCGAGGAGGTACCGATGCGGCGTGCACCGACGGCGCGCGAGCAGCACCTCCGGCAGGCCACCGTGACGGCTGCACGCCCTCGCCGCGGACAACCGGGCAGCCGTCGACGCCGCCGCCCCGCACCTGCTACGACATCCCCGGACCTGGCGTCACACCGTGCTGCACCAGACCGCCGAGGCCACCCCCGCCGCGGCGCACACCCCGCAGATGGCGACGTCGTCCCGCACCGGTGTGGCCTCACCGCCGGCATGGCCGCGGTGCGGAGCTTTGCTCCTGTGGAGCCGCTCTATACGGCGGCGAACCGGGCACGATGGCGTCCCCGTGACAAGAGTGTTCACCGCGATCGGCGGCCACGAACCGGCGGATCGGCCGCGACGGGTCTTCCGGGTTCTGCGAAGGAGTGAGCCGGTGGAGAAGCCGAAACAGCAGGGTCGGTCGCTCACGTTGCTGCGCGCCGTGGGTGAGGGTGTGACGGCGGTGGCTGCCGGGGATCCACATGCGTTCGACGTCGCGGCCAGGCGCCTGTGGCGGATGTCCGCGCCATCGACCCCGCGAGTGCTGGAGATGACAGCGCGGCTCATGCTGGAGGAACTGGTTGACGACGCCGCCCTGGCCGCGACGGCATGGCCGGCGCTGGCCCGCTGCCGGGATCGGGCCCGGCGTTGGCTGCCGCAGGTCGATGAGGAACTGCTGGCCGTGTTGCTGTTCGTCGGGGCATTGGGCGGTGAGGACACCGGGTGGCTACCGGAGCCGGCCGCGACGCGGCACCGGCTGCTGCTGATCGCCGAGATCGCGACCACCGGTGACCTGCGGGTCGCGGCGTTCCTGGATGCCGCCCTGGCCGCTCACGACCGCGCCGGTCACGCCCTACCGGCAGCGATGACGCCGGCGTGGCTGCCCCGCACGCGCCTGCCGTCGGACCCGACGCCCACCGGCAGGTAGATCGGCGGCGCATCTCTGATCCGGGCGGGCAGGAGAGCCGCCGCGACCCACGTCGATCCCTGCGGACCGAGCGGAATACGCACCTGTCGACAATCCCGCCCAGGGCTTGTCCAATCGGCGAGCGCCCACGCCGCAACGTGATAGGACGGTCACCATCGCCGTGGATCGACGTCAACGTCCGCGGTCCAAGGTCGCACGGGGCAGACCGAAAGGACCGGCACATGACCGGAGCGCCACGACAGCATCCGACGGGCACACCGCGCCCTGTCAGTCCGCTACGCCAACGCCGGCGCGCCCCGCACCACCGCCCGCCAGTCGCGCGGCAGGCGACACGATGAACGGGCACCTGCCCGTCACGCCGAACTGGGGCTGCGCCGACTGCGAGCAGGAATGGCCATGCCCCGACGGCCGGCGCAGGCTCCTCGCCGAACACCACCGCACGCCGGTCCTGCTCTTCCACTGCCTGAGCTCCTGTTATGCCAGCGCCGTCGCCGACCTGCCGGGCACCGTCGCCATACACCTGCACGCCCGGTTCCTGGGCTGGCTACCCCGCACACCACCGCCGAACGCGGCACCGACCACCCGATACCTACAGAGGACAACCCGCGACTGAGACCACGACGACGACCTGCTATGACACCCCCGCACGTGGCGTCACACGGTGCTGCACCACACCGCCGAACTCCTCACCGCCGAGGCCCACCCCGCGCCAGCGCACACCCTGCAGACGCGGCGTCACTACCTGACAGGCAACCCGCGATAGGCACGCCACAACGACGCCGAACTGCTGCACCTAGCCACCAACGCCGCCCACCGCCGCGGCGCTATGCCGGCGGGTCCGGCCGGCGCCTGG
Source organism: Micromonospora sp. DT41 (assembly GCF_049841715.1). Lineage (NCBI taxonomy): Bacteria > Bacillati > Actinomycetota > Actinomycetes > Micromonosporales > Micromonosporaceae > Micromonospora > Micromonospora sp. DT41. Next base: position 399,157 of record NZ_JBNCKU010000002.1, read on the forward strand.
CACCAGCCGCTGCTGATCGCCTGCCTCACCCACCTCGCCGACACCCGAGCCTCCGGCGTTCACTGACCACCAGCGGATCTGCGATCGCGTCATCGGCGGCCATCCACCACCACCGCCAGCCGCAGGTCCCGGTGCGCCCGATCCCCCGCCTCCCGGGCGGCCATCTCGTCCGGATAGGCGTCCACCGCGCGCGCGAGGACCACCTCGCCGTACACCAGCAGCCACCCGTAGCGGCCCGGCACCACCGCCCGCACCCGCACACCCCCAGAGCGCGCCAAACGCACCGACGCCGACGCGCACGCCCAACACGGCCCCACGCTTGGGTAACTGTCCCAGCCCGGCAAATATTTGATCTTGATTGGGCGTCCGCAGACGGACCGGCCCCGCGCAGCATCTCGTGCTGGCGGGGCCGATCAGCTGTTCGTGGTCGGTGTCAGTGGGCGGCTTTGTGCTCGTGGAGGTCGAGTGGTTCGAGGTCGTCGTCTTCGTCCTGGTCGTCCTCGGGCTCGGCGGGGCCGTAGAGGTCGGGGAAGCGCAGCGGGTCGGGGCCTTCTTCCCAGTCGAGGCTGTCGGCGTCGGGCCAGCCGGTGCGGTCCTCGGCGATGTGGATTGCGTGGTTGGTGGCGGGGTCGGTGTCTCCGTGCATGGGTTCCATGCGTTCGTCGTAGACGAGGAACTGCCCTCGGTGGTCGCGGGCGAGTTGGATGTCGTCGGGGTCGATGCAGAGGACGACTTTGTTGATCTCGGTGTGTTCGGTGTCGTCGTCGATCTCGACGCAGACCATGATCGGAGCGTCGTACCGTACCCACCTGCGCATGGTCTGTCCTTCGTGTCCGCCGGGCGTTGGGGTCGGCGTTCAGGGTATCGACGCCGGTCCTGGGTGGTCGTCAACCGTGGATCTTCGTCTGCCAGGGTGTTGCGGTGCGCCGGGAGTGGGAACTCGATGACCTGATCGCGTCGTGGACGCTGGTCGACGCCGACCACGAGTTGCTGGTCGGCAAACATGACGTGCCGCGGTTGAGCTGCGCGGTGATGGTGAAGTTCTTCGAGATCGAGGGCCGGTTCCCACGTCACGTCGGCGAGGTCCCGCCGGCGGCGGTCGACTACCTCGCCCGGCAGCTCGGGCTCACCGCGGGTGAGCAGGCGCGGTTCGAGGTGACCGGCCGCAGCGCGGAGCGGTTCCGTACGCAGATCCGTGACGCGTTCGGGTTTCGGGTGTTCGCCCGCGGCGACGAGGACAAGATGATCGCGTGGCTGGCCGAGCAGGTCTGCCCGAGCGAGCTGAACGAGGACCGGCAGCGTGATGCGGTGCTGGCCCGGTGCCGGGCAGAGAAGCTGGAGCCGCCGGGGCGGATGGACCGGATCGTCGGCGCGGCGAACCGGATCGCTGACGCCCGGTTCTGCGCGGACACCACGGCACGGCTGCCGGCGGACGCGACGGCGGCGTTGTGGGCGGTCCTCGGCGACGACCAGGACGACGAGCCGGACGACGCCGACGCTGTCACAGGTGGCGGGGTGAGCTTCTTCAACGAGTTGAAGGCGGACCCGGGCAAGCTCGGCCTGGAGACCCTGCTGGGCGAGATCACGAAGCTGCGCCGGGTCCGGGCGATCGGCCTGCCGGCCGGGCTGTTCGCCGACGTCGCAGAGAAGCGGATCGCCCGGTGGCGGGCGCGGGCGGCGGCGGAGTACCCGTCGACGCTGCGCCGCGACCACCAGCCCGAGGTGTCCCTCACCCTGCTCGCGGTGCTGTGCTGGTGCCGGCAGACCGAGGTCACCGACTCCCTGGTCGAGTTGTTCATCGATCTGGTGCGGGTGATCAACACGCGGGCGGAGCGGCGGGTCGAGCGGGAGCAGATCGCCGAGTTCCGCCGGGTCGCGGACAAGGACAACGTGCTGTACCGGCTGGCCGGGGTATCCGTGGCCCATCCGGACGGGATCGTCCGCGACGTGGTGTACCCGGCGGTCGGGGAGCAGACCCTCAAAGACCTGGTGGCCGAGGCTCGCGCGACGGAGTCACGGCGCCGGGCCCGGGTCCGGACGGTGCTGGCCAGCTCGTACTCGCACCACTACCGGACGATGCTGCCGAAGCTGCTGGACGCGCTGGCGTTCCGGTGCAACAACACGGCGTACCGGCCGGTGATGGATGCCCTGGAGGTGCTGCACCGGTACAAGGACCGCGACGGCCGGCTCACCCACTACGAGCGGGCGGACCGGGTGCCCCTCGATGGGGTGGTCAAGGCCGACTGGCGTCCCGCCGTCGTCGACGACCGGGGGCGGGTCGAGCGGATCCCGTACGAGCTGTGCGCGTTGCAAGCGCTACGCGACGCGGTCCGCCGCCGGGAGATCTGGGTGGAAGGCGCCCGCGCCTGGCGTAACCCGGAGACGGACCTGCCGGTCGACTTCGACCTGCACCGCGACGTGCACTACACCGCGATCGCGCAGCCGACCGACCCGACCGAGTTCGTCACCGCGCTGCGGGCCCGGGTGGACACTTCGCTGGCCCGTTGGGCGGACGCGATGCGCGCCGGGACGGCCGGGACGTCGATCGGCACCCGCAAGGGACAGGTGTGGATCTCGGTGTCGAAGCAGCCGGCCCAGCCGGTCCCGGAGAACTTGGACGCGGTAAAGGCGGAGGTGATCCGCCGGTGGGGTGTGGTCAGCCTGCTCGACCTGCTCAAGGAGGCCGACTGGCTGACCGACCTGCACACCGAGTTCACGTCGATCGCCACCCGTGAGCACCTGAACCCGGGCGAGCTGCGTAAGCGACTGCTGCTGGTTTTGTTCGCGCTGGGCACGAACATCGGCATCAAGCGGATCGTGCACTCCGGCGACCACGAGGTCACCGAAGCGCAGCTACGCCGCACGAGGCACCTGTTCGTCAACCGCGACGGGCTGCGCCGGGCCATCGCCGCCGTCGTCAACGCGACCCTGCGCGAACGCGACGAACGGTGGTGGGGTTCCGGCACAGCCTGCGCCAGCGATTCGAAGAAGTTCGGGTCGTGGGAGTCGAACCTGATGACCGAGTGGCACGCCCGCTACGGCGGGCCCGGCGTGATGATCTACTGGCACGTCGAACGCAAGAGCGTCTGCGTGTACTCGCAGCTCAAGACGTGCTCGTCGTCGGAAGTGGCGGCGATGATGGAGGGCCTGATCCGGCACGCCGCCGACGTCGACTCGCAGATCACCGCGAACTACACCGACACCCACGGCGCATCGGTGGTCGGATTCGCGTTCACCCACCTGCTCGGCTACCGGCTGCTGCCCCGGTTGAAAAACGTCGGCGCAGCCCGCCTCTACCGCCCGGCCGACGGGGCCAGCTACCCGGGTCTGGAGCCGGTGCTGACCCGGGCGATCAACTGGGACCTGATCACCCGCGAGTACGACCAGATGATCAAGTACGCGCGGGCGTTGCAGCTCGGCACCGCTGAGGCCGAGCAGATCCTGCGCCGGTTCAACACCCGCGGCCCGAAACATCCCACCCTCGCCGCGATCGAGGAGTTGGGCCGGGCGGTCCGGACGGCGTTCATCGCCGACTACCTCGCCGACCCTGCGCTGCGCCGCGAAATCCACGAGGGCTTGCAGGTGGTCGAGCAGTGGAATTCCGCGAACGTGGCTATCCACTACGGCCGCGAGGCCGAGTTGCCCGGCGCCGACCGGGAAGCCCAGGAGATCTCCATGCTCTCCCTGCACCTGCTCCAGTCGGCGCTGGTGCTGGTCAACACCCGCATGGTCGACCGCGTCCTGGCCGAGCCCGACTGGGCGGCCCGGCTCACCGAACATGATCTGCGCGGCCTCACCCCCTTGTTCTGGTCGAACGTGGCGCTGCACGGCACGTTCCAGCTCGACCTGAACAAGCGCATCGACTACGACCACGGCACCGGTCCCGTATCGCCGGTTTGATCCGCACAGGATGGCAGCAGCCTTCAGGAACGGGCGGGGGTGCTGTGCTGATCGAACCGTCAGCCGTGTGATGACGGGTGGGAATCGAGACGTTGCGTCGAGCCTGTGTCCAGGGCTTCAGTGACGTTCTGGATGCCGCTGCGGATCATGGTGCCGTACTGATCGTCCGGCAGGTGCTGGACGAGGCTCCGGGCGGTGGCCAGGTGTTCACGCGCTTCGGCGGGGTTGCTCAGGCGTCGGTGGTCATCGGCGAGGTTGAGGTGCAGCGACGGCAGGAATGCCTGGGCCTGTAGCGAGTGGTGGTACTGCTGAGCGCGTTCGTCGGTGAGGTCGGAAACGGCGGCCAGGGCACGCTCGTCCCACAGGAGTTCCGCTTCGGTGGTGTCCTGAAGATCGGCCAGGTAGTGCGCCAGGGTGCACCGGTGGAAAGCGTCGCCGGCGACGCCGATCCGGGCCCACAGTGCGGTGAGAGTGTCGCGGGCCTGGACCTTCTGCCCTGATCGGCCGAGTTCCACCGCAGCGCCGATGCTCATCATCGTCTCGTCGGGCATGGTCTGAGCGGGCTGGTTCACGATTCTCCTTGATGTCCGGACGGTGTGCCTGCCTTCACGGGCATGGCCAGGGTGGTGAAATCGCCGCCATCGGCTGAGCGGACGACAACAGGCAGATCGGGCTGGCTGATCTGCAGCATCACGTCAGGGCCGACGCTGGCCGCGAGAGCCGGATACAACGTGGCGAACTGGAAACTGATCGCTACCGGCCCACCAGTGATGTCGGCGGGAACCGCAATCGCCGCCTGGGGATGAGCGGACGATCTGATGCTCAGATCGCCGGCCACGACAAGATCGAGGCGCGCTTGCGGATCGTCGCCGAGGGCGGCCAGAAACAGGCCACGCGGAGCGACCACCCGAGTCAGAACCTCGGGTAGGCCGTCGAGGACGACCCGGTAAGCAGGGAACATCTCCTTCATCGTCGGTAGCAGCCGTTCACCACCGGGCCCGTCGAGGCGGACGTGCGAGTCGGCGAACCGCAGCTGCACGATGTCCTGCTCACCGATCCACTGCCGTGTCTCGTCCAGGAGTGTTGCCGTTACGACCGCCGCTGTGGGCACCCGACGCCGCCATCCCCTGACGGACATCGACCTGATCGCCAACCGGTACCGGTCGGTCGCCACCAATCGGAGCTCTCCCATCGCCGCCTCGATCAGGACTCCGCCGAGCACACGGATCTCCCCAGTCCTGTCCGCGGCTGGAGCGACCTGCCCGATCGCCTCGGCCAGGATCCGGCCGGGCAGGGACACGACGTTGCTCGTTTGATCTCGGATCAGGGCCAGGGCGGTGGTGGCGTTGGCGCGGGCGACCTCGACGGCGCGCTCCATCGCGCGCACATGAGCTGCCAGCAGTTCCTCGGCCACCTCGACCGGGCCTGCCAACAACCGCCGCACCTCGCCCAGAGGCAGCCCCGCTTCCCGTAGTTGACGGATCAGGATGACCTCGTCGATCTGATCCAGCGAGTAATACCGATATCCGGTGACCGCGTCGACCGCGTCAGGCCGCACAAGACCGCAGTCGTCGTAGAACCGCAGAGCGCTCGGGGTGACATTCGCGGCCCGCGCGAACACCCCGATCGTCATCCGATCGTCTTGTTCCCTCACGCGGCCCATCCTGGGGCCTCAACCAACACGAAGGTCAAACACATGGTCGTCATGTGAAAGCGAACGCCTCCACCGCCTACTTCAGATAACTCTCGTTATCTGAAGTAGGCTCCGGGAGTGACTTCAGATAATTCGCACCAGGGTGTTTGGGAGGGTGGCGAGACCACTTCAGATAACACGCGGCCCGGTGCGCGGCGCCGGATTCAGATGTCGCGTCAGCATCCGTGGCGCGAGCAACACCCAGACGCCGTGCGAGTCGACCGGGCCACGAAGTGGGGCAACCCCTTCGACGTCAACGAGCACGGCCGCGCCAGCGCGATCGCCCAATACCGGACTGCGCTGCTCGCCGGCGAGCTGCCCGGTATCGGCAAGCAGCCGGGCGTCACCGTCACCGACGTACGCCGCGAACTCGCCATGCGGACCCTCGCCTGCTGGTGCCCACCGGACGCCGCCTGTCACGCCGATGTCCTCGCCGCGATCGCCGTCGGCGAGGACGGGCCACCGCGGCGCGGCCGCGCCCCGGTCGAGCTACCCACCAACCTGCAAGAGCGGCTGAACCGCTACACCGACCAGCTCGGCAAGGCCAGCATGCTGGCCGCCCACACCCGCCGCACCTACACCTCCCAGGTCCGCGGCTACCTGGCCTGGCTCGACGGCGCCGACGTCTGGGACACCGGCGGCCCCCTCACGGATGAGGCCGCGCGCGACGGCGCGGTACGTGATTACCGCGCCCACCTGCAGACCGTTGCGCAGCGCAAGCCCGCCACGATCAACGCGGCGCTGGCCGCGGTCGGCGACTTCTACACCCGTACCGGGCTCGGCGTACCGAGCGTGGCCCGCCTGGACCTGCCGCAACGCGCACCGCGGGCCCTGGACGCCCGCGACACCAAGCGCTGGCTGCGCACCGTCGAACGGTGGCCGGCCACCCGCGACCAGGTGACAGCGCTGCTGCCGTTCTACGCCGGCCTGCGTCTCGGCGAGATGGTCGCACTGAACGTCGAGGACGCTCAGCTGTCGGCCCGCAAGGGCGTCATCGTCGTGCGCTCCGGTAAGGGCGGCCGCTACCGCGAGATCCCGGTCCACGCGCAGCTGCGCGAACCGCTCCACCGGTGGATCACCCAGGAGCGGCAGGGCTGGCTCGGCGCCGAGGGCCCGGCGCTGCTGCTGAACTACCGCGGCGAGCGACTCTCGACCCGCGGCGCGCACAACATCTTGACCACCATCGCCGAACAGGCCTGCATCGACGACTTCACCGCCCACGTCCTGCGGCACACCTTCGGCACCCGGCTGGTCCGTGACGGTCACGACCTGGTGCTCGTCGCCGAATTGATGGGCCACGCCAGGGTCGAAACCACCCGTGGCTACAGCTTGCCCACCGACGTCGATCGGCAGACCGCTATCGACAGTCTGCCCACCGACCGCTGACCGCGCCAAGATCAAATATTTGGCGGGCTGGGACAGCTACCCAAGCTCAGGGCCAACACGCCGCGAACGAGCCATGGCTGTAGTCACCACACACCGCCACCGCCACACCCGAACCCGAACCCACCCCCGAATCCAGCAGCCGCCACCGGAACCGGCCCGCCATCCTGTCTACCTGCACCACCGCACCCGTCACCACGCCCCCCGCCGCCGCACCCGAGCCCGCCACTGTATCGGCATCGACGAATGCAATCAGGCAGCGACGCCGTGTGCACACGGTCGACGCAGGCTCGTCAACCGCGGAGGTCAACCGCGGAGGTCAACCACGGGGCCCCTTAGCGCCAGTTCCCGCAAGATCGTTAGTCACGGGCCGGTTACTACGTGGTGGAGGCCTCCGACCTGGACCGGGCGATCGCGATGGCGCAGCGGCTTCCCGAGCTGAAGATGACGCACTGTGCGGTCGAGGTTCGGCCCATCGTGGACGTGGGCTGAGCGCAGGGGACACCTCGGCGGCGTCACGGGGCGTCGCCGAGGTGATCGCACGGGCACACCGGGCAGAATGGGCCGCGGTACTGGCCGCGACTGTGCACTACACCCGTGACCTGGACCTGGCCGAGGAGTGCGTGCAGGACGCGTACGCCCAGGCGTTGCAGACGTGGGGCCGCAAAACCCCCGTGCCGGCCCGGCCCGCAGCCTGGCTGACAAGCGTGGCGCGCAACCGTGCCCTGGACCGGATGCGCCGCGCCTCGGTGTTGCGGCGCGCCCTGCCATTGCTCGTGGTGGACGAGTCGGTGCCTGGCCCGGAGGAGGGGGTCGAGGCACCGGTCGTCGACGACGACCGGCTGCGTTTGATCTTCACCTGTTGTCACCCGGCGTTGTCGCGCGACGCCCAGGTGGCCCTCACGTTGCGGCTGCTGTGTGGTCTGTCCACCGTCGAGGTCGCCCGGGCGTTCCTCGTCCAGGAGACGACAATGGCGGCTCGGATCACCCGGGCCAAGAAGAAGATCAGCGCGGCTCGGATTCCGTACCGGGTGCCGGCACGGGAGGAGCTTCCTGAGCGGGTCGACGCGGTGCTCGAGGTGTTGCACCTGGTCTTCACCACCGGGCACGCCGCGCCGGTCGGCGAGTCACTGATCCGCCGTGACCTGGTCGACGGCGCCATCGGGTTGGCCCGGGTGATGCATGTGCTGTTGCCGCAGAACGGTGAGGTGGCCGGCCTGCTGGCGCTGATGCTGCTCATCGATTCCCGGCGGGAGACCCGGGTGGGCGCGGATGGGCGCCTGCTGCTGCTCGCCGAGCAGGACCGCAGCCGGTGGGACACCGACCAGATCAACGAAGGTGTCGCCCTGCTGGTGGAGTCGCTGCGTCGGCAGCCGCCCGGCCGGTACGCCGTACAAGCGGCGATCGCCGCTGTGCACGCCGAGTCGCCGAGCTGGGCGGACACGGACTGGGCTGAGATCGTCGCGTTGTACGACGTGCTGCGCTCGCTGTGGCCGTCGCCGGTCGTGGACCTCAACCGGGCGGTGGCGCTCGGTATGCGTGACGGGCCGGAGGCCGGCCTCGCCGCCCTCGAACTGTTGCTCGACGTGCCGGCCATGGCCACCTACAGCTATCTCAGCGCCGCCCGCGCGGACTTCCTGCGTCGTCTCCAGCGCTGGGCCGAGGCCGAGGCGGCGTACGAGGAGGCGCTCGCGCTGACAGGCAACGAGGTGGAGCGCGCGTTCCTCGCCGATCGTCTCGAGGAGATCCGGGGCCACGGCTGAAGACGGTCCTGTCGAAAGCCGATTCCGTCACTCGTCGTCTGGTTGAAGGCACGATGACGAAGCGGTAGGGGAGATCAGGGCATGCGGACGCCGACGAGTCGAGCCACGATCCGAGCGCGCCGGGCTGTCACAGCGGTGTTCGGGATCAACGGACTGCTGATCGCCAGCCTGGCGGTGCGGACGCCCTCGTTGAAGATCGACCTCGGGCTGACACCTGGGCAATTGGGCCTGCTGTCAGCGATGTTCGGCATCGCGGCCGTGATCATGATGCAGACCGTCGGCACCGTCGTGGCCCGTACCGGCAGCCGGGTGATCGTGCAGTCCACCACAGTGGTGCTGCCGTTGCTGCTGGTGGGGGTCGGTGTGGCACCCGACATGTGGTGGCAGATCCTGGTGCACCTCGCGTTCGGCGCGGTGCACGGAATGCTCGACGTGACGATGAACGCGCACGCGGTGGCCGTACAGCAGCGGTTGAGCCGGCCGATCATGAACGGTTGCCATGCGGCGTGGAGCATCGGCGCGGTTGCCGGCGCGCTGCTCGGAGCGGGCGCGGCGCACATCGGGATGTCCCGCACCGTGCACTACCTGTTGCTGGCCGGGGTGCTGATCCCGCTGTCGGCCGTCTGCGGCCGGATGTTGCTGCCGGCCGCCGCGGATCGCGGGACCGACGCGACGCCGGTCGGTGTCCGCGCCGGCTGGCGGGCCGGGTGGAGCCTGCGCGTGGTGCTGTTCGGCGTGATGGGCGCGATCGTGCTGACCGTCGAGGCGGGGGTGGCCGACTGGAGCGGTGTCTACCTGCACGAAAACCTGCGCGCGTCGCTGGGTGCCGCCGGCATGGGTTACGTGCTGTTCGCGATCTTCCAGACAGCGGGCCGGCTGGTCGGTGACCGCCTCCAGGAGCGGACGTCGGCGACGCGGCTGCTCCAGGTCGGCACATCCGTCGCTGCGGTGGGTGTGGCCGTGGCCCTGGCAAGTCCGTGGCCGGCGCTGTCCATTGCCGGGTTCGCGCTTGTGGGCGCTGGATTGGCCACCCCCTTGCCCGTGTTGTTCGGTGTCGTGGGCAGCCTGGGTGCTGACAGCGCCGGCCCTGGCGCGGCCATTGTGGTCGCCCGGTTCACCACCCTTACCTACACCGGCATCCTGCTCGCGCCTGCGGTGATCGGCTGGTTCGCCGACCATGTCGGCCTGCGTTGGACCTTGGCCGCGCTGGTGCCGCTGCTCCTCGCGGTCGCCCTGGTCGCGGGTCGGGCGACGAGTGACCGCGTACGCCCCAGGAGCGAGCGCGCAGACGCGAAGATCCCCGTGTAGAGGGGGTCGACGGGACCGCGGAACAGGTCAGCCGGTGCGGCGTACCTCGGTGTCCCAGATCTGCGCCCACGGACGCCGCAGCCCTCGGCACACGTAGATCGGGCCGCCGTTCTCGTCGTTGTCGACATCGACCCGCTGGTCCACCTGCCCGGCGGGCGCGCACGCGTCGAACCAGGCGGTCAGCAGGTCGGGGCGCTCCCAGCCCACGGCGATCACCACGTCGGCCTCGGCGGGTGGCCGGCCGAAGTCGACCATGCTGTTGTGCCCGGAGTAGGCGGCTGGCAGGCCACGGGACGGGCCGTACCGGGCCACCGCGCCGGCCTCGCCGTAGTTGCCGGTGAGGACGACGGCCCGCGCACGCTCCTCCGGTGGCAGGCCACTGTGGACGGCGGCGAGCGAGTCGGCGAACGCCGGCCACCCGATGGTCTCACCGGCGTCGTAGTTGACGTCGACCACGAACCCGGGCAGCCGCTCGGCCGGCAGCACCGGCAGCAGCAACACGATGCTGGGCAGGAGGAACAGCGGCACACCCACAGCGAGCAGCCCTCGACGCAGCCAGACGGACCCACGCGACGCCCAGGCGGTGGTCACCACCGCGCCGGCGGCGGTGAGGACCAGCATCAACGGCGCGTCGTAGTAGCCCTTGCCGCCAGCGACCAGCACGACGACGACCACTACCAACCAGGACCAACCCACCGCCCGGTACGCCCGCCACTGCGGCCGGCGCAGCAGCGCGACGAGACCGGCGATCCAGATCGGTACGGCGTACGGGCTGATGATGACGAAATGGAGGATGAACGCGTCGAGGCGGCCGCTGTAGGAGCTGTCGCCGTCGGCGATGGAGGCTGCCACACCGAGTTGCGGGAACCCGTGTACGGCCTGCCAGATCAGGTTCGGTGCGGCCAGCAGCGCGGTGATCCCGGCGGCGACGAGCACCCACCGGTCGCGCAACAGCCGGCGCGGCCCGGCGATGAGCACCCCGGCGATCAGGCCCCCGGCCAGCAGCGCGGGCAGCACCTTGTTGAGCATCCCCACGCCGAGCGCCAGCCCGATACCGAGCGCCCAACGGGTGTCTCCGGTGCGCAGTAACCGCACCACGCACCACGCTGCCGCCAGCCAGACCAGTAGGTCGACGGTCGTGGTGCTGAGCAGGTGCCCGTTGGCGAGCACGATGCCGGACAGTGCGGCAAGCACCGCGGCGAAGGTCTGCGCGGCGCGGCCGGCGCCCAACTCGCGGGCGATGGCGGCGACCAGCAGCACCGCGCCGCCGGCCACCATCGCCGAGGGCGTCCGCAGCACCACCAGGTTGTCCGGGGCGATCATGTCGAGCAGGCGGGCCAGCGCTGGGACCAGTGGACCCTGATCGACGTAGCCCCAGTCCAGGTGGCGGCCGGCGAGCAGGAAGTAGAGCTCGTCGCGGTGATAGCCGTAGCGGCCGGCGAGCAGCAGCAGCGTCACGCTGGTGATCGCGGCCACCACGACCGGGCCGACGGCACGCGGGCCGGGCTCCGGTGACACCTCCGGCCGCGCCGACCGCTCCGGCGGGTGCGGTCGGGCCGTGTCGACGGCGGGCTCGCTCACCTGCACATCATCCCCCCGCGACGTGCCCGCGCGCTTCGGCCGGTCGGCGCGTGCGCGCGACAGGTGCGAAGATCGGCTTGTTCCACGAACTGGAAGGACGACATGCGTTATCGCACTCTGGGTGCCACCGGCACCGTTGTCTCGACCCTGTGCCTGGGCACCATGACCTTCGGTGCCGAAACCGACGAGGCGGGCAGCTTCGCCCAGCTGGACCGGTTCGTCGAGGCCGGCGGCACGTTCATCGACACCGCCGACGTCTACTCCGCCGGCACCTCCGAGGAGATCGTCGGCCGTTGGCTGCGCGCACGGCCCGATGTGCGGGATCGCTTGGTCATCGCCACGAAGGGCCGGTTCCCGATGGGCCCCGGCGCGAACGACGCCGGCCTGTCCCGCGTCCACCTCACCAGGGCGCTGGAGGCCAGCCTGCGGCGGCTCGGCGTCGAGGCCGTCGACCTCTACCAGGCGCACGCCTGGGATCCGCTGACTCCGCTGCCGGAGACGCTGCGCTTCTTCGACGACGCCGTCAGCGCCGGCAAGATCCGCTATGCGGGGGTCAGCAACTTCACGGGGTGGCAGTTGCAGAAGGCCGCGCTGCTCACCCAGCACCTCAACCTCACCCCGATCGTGACCCTGCAACCGCAGTACAACCTGCTGGCCCGGGAGATCGAGTTCGAGCTGGTGCCGGTCTGCGAGAACGAAGGCATCGGCATCCTGCCGTGGTCGCCGCTGGGCGGTGGCTGGTTGACCGGCAAGTACCAGCGCGACAGCACGCCCACCGGCGCGACCCGCCTGGGCGAGAATCCGGAGCGCGGCGTCGAGGCGTACGCCGGTCGCAACGCCGACGAGCGCACCTGGCGGGTGCTCGACGCGGTGGGTCAGGTCGCCGGGGAGCGCGGTGTGTCGATGTCGGCGGTGGCGTTGGCCTGGTTGGCGGCGCGTCCGGCGGTCACCTCGGTGATCCTCGGCGCGCGGACCATCGAACAGCTCGACGACAACCTGACCGCCGCCGACCTGACCCTCGACGCCGAGCAGACGCGACTGCTGGACGAGGCGAGCGCCCCGCTTGTGGGCGACTACCCGTACGGCGCCGCCGGTGTGCGCCAGCGCGGTCGGGACCTGCCGACCATGTCATGACGTCGTTTCCCGAGCCCACCGACCCGGCCGGCGGCCGTGCCGAGGTGTTCCTGACCTACCTGGACTACTTCCGGGAGTCCGTCGTGGCGAAGGTGTCCGCGCTGGCGGAGCCGGAGCTGTGGCGGAGCCGCCTGCCGTCGGGGTGGACGCCGTTGGAGCTGCTCACGCACCTGCGTCACGTCGAGCTGCGCTGGATCGAGTGGGGTTTCCAGGGCCGGGGCGTCGCCGAGCCGTGGGGCGACCGCCGTGGGGACCGCTGGTACGTCGCCCCGGAGGAGACCCGCTCGGACCTGGTGGCGGCACTGCGGGCGCAGGGCGCGCACACCACGGCGGTGGTGACGGCGCACGACCTGGCGGAGATCGGCGCACCGGGGCCGCGCTGGGAGGGCGCGGCCCCGGCATCGCTGGAGCGGGTGCTGTTCCACCTGGTCCAGGAATACGCCCGCCACCTCGGCCACCTCGACGTGGTCGCGGAACTCGCGGGCGGCCCGACCGGCGAGTAGGCCGGTCTGCTCCACACTGGACGAATGCCGCTGCGCTCGAGCACTCGACCGCCAACGCGGCGTCGTGCCGGGTGGCCACCCAGGCTGGCTTCACCGTGGAGGGCGTACTGCGTGAGTCGGTTCGCCACGCTGACGGGTGGCACGACATGCACCTGCATGCACGGCTGGCTTAGCCGCCCTCGGCCAGGCGCGTACGCCGGAAATTGCGTGGCTGTCGACGTACCGCCGATGGAAGAGTGACCGGCGTGACTGCGCATGCTCTGGCCGGGGCCCTGGCCGACGACGGACGGCGACGGATCTTCGCGGCGATCGTGCTGGGTGCGACAAGCGCGACCGCCGTCGCGCAGCGGACCGGCCTTGCGGCGCGGGTGGTGCTCACCGGGGTCCGCCGGCTGACCGACGCGGGCCTCGTGACCGGCGCGGACGGCGCGCTCACTGTCGACGAGGTGTCGTTGCGGGCTGCGGCGCGTGACAGCCGCCCGGCCGACGAGGCCGGACCGGGCGGCGACCCGGTGCTGCGGACCTTTCTGCGTGGAGACGTCCTTGTGGGCCTGCCGGCGCAGCGGGGCCGGCGGCGGGTGCTGCTGGCACACATCGCGGAACGTTCGTTCGAGCTGGGCACCCGCTATCCCGAGCGGGCCGTGGACGAGGCGCTCAAGCCGTGGTGCGCCGCCGGAGGGTCGGATCACGCGACGCTGCGCCGGTATCTGATCGATGAGCAGTTGCTCGCCCGCGAGCACGGCGTCTACCAGCGGCTCTGATCGTCCTTGCCCGGCCCGTCGAAATGCCGTTGACCGGGCGGTGATGATCGACAGGTGACCACCACCGCCGAATCAACCTGGCTGACCAGCCTCTGCCTACCTGACCACCCCGACGCGGTGGTGCTGCTGCGCGAGTACATGACCGAGATGGTGGTGCGGTACTACGGCCGTCCGGATCGCCCCGGCGAGGTCGACGCGGCGTTGGCCGAGCTGCCCAGTGACGACCTGACCTCCCCGGGCGGGCTGCTGATTGTCGCTCACCACGGCGCGGACCTGGCCGGCTGCGCCGGGCTGCGCTGGCAGTCGGGCTGGGCCGAGTTGACCCGGGTGTACGTCCGTCCGGCGCATCGTGGCGTCGGTGGGGGAGCGGCGCTGCTGTCGGCCGTCGAGCAGCGGGCGCGCTCGGCCGGGGTGGACCGGATTCGGCTCGACACCCGCGCTGACCTGGTCGAGGCCCGCGCCCTGTACGCCCGGCACGGCTACGTCGAGATCCCCGGGTACTCGGAGGGCCCGTACGCCGAGCACTGGTTTGAAAAACGGCTGGAGTGAGCAGTTGACGACTGCCGCAGGACGCGGTAAATAAGAAGAGGAAGTTGAGTCACCTCGACTCAACTCAAACCTTCGGCCAGGAGAACCGAGGAGGCATGACAATGTTGATGCGTACCGACCCGTTCCGCGAGATGGACCGCCTCGCCGAGCAGTTCTTCGGTACGGCAGCCCGTCCCGCGGCGATGCACCTGGACGCCTACCGCGACGGCGACTACTTCTACGCGGCGTTCGACCTGCCCGGCGTGGACCCGGACAGCATCGACTGCACCGTCGAGCGCAACGTCCTCACCGTCCGCGCCGAGCGGCGCCGGCCCGCCGGTGACGGCGTCGAACTTGTCGCCGCCGAACGCCCGATGGGCACGTTCACCCGGCAGTTGTTCCTGGGCGACACCCTGGACACCGACAAGCTGGAAGCCGGCTACGAGAACGGGGTGCTGACGCTGCGCATCCCGGTCGCCGAGCGCGCCAAGCCCCGCCGAGTGACCATCAAGGCCAACGGCGACGCACGGCGCCAGATCAACGCCTGACACAGACACACGCGAGCCGCGGCGGCCGGCACCTGGTTCAGGTGCCGACCGCCGGCCGTGTGTGCGGGCGGGGCTCGCGAGGGGGTGGGCGTTGTCGGCGCGCCTGCGTGGCAATCCCATCCTCCGCTGAGAAGCTTTTTCACATGGTGTCTTCCGACGCTCCGGCGCTCACCCGCCCCACCGCCCGACCGGCCCTGCCCAACGGGCCTGTCGACGTCACCGAGGCGTGGCTGCGCAACCGCCGACTGTCCGAACACACCCGCGACGCCTACCGCCGCGACGTCATCGCCTGGCTACGCTGGTGCGCCGGCCGTGACCTCGACCCGCTGCGGGTCTCGTTCCTGCACATCAACGAGTACGCGCGCGAACTGGAGTCGACAGTCGTGGCCCGCACCGGTCGACCACTGACCCCGGCGACAGTGGCACGCCGGCTCTCCGCGCTGTCCAGCTGGTACGACTTCCTCGTCAAACTCGGCGGAGTACCCGCCAACCCGGTCTCCGGTGTGGACCGGCCCCGCGTCGACCGGGACCACTCCGCGACCATCGGCCTGAGCGCCGACGAGGTCGACGCCCTGCTCAACGCCGCCGACGCGGACACCGGCCCGACCGCCGCCCGCAACCGCGCGGCGATCGCACTCCTGGCCGACCTGGGCCTGCGGGTCGGGGAGTTGGTCTCGCTGGACCTCACCGACCTGGGCACCGAACGCGGGCACCGCAGCGTGCGCTTCGTCGGCAAGGGCGGCAAGCAGCGCCGCCGCGCCCTCACCCCCGGCACCGGGTACGCGGTGGACGCGTACCTGGCCCAGCGGGCCGCCGCCGCCCGGGTACCGGTGACGCAGCTGACCGGGCCCCTGCTGGTCACCGCCAGCGGCGCCCGCCTGGACCGGCACTCCGTGTTCCGGATCGTCCGCCGCCTCGCCCGCGCCGCCGGCATCCCGGCCTGGGCGCGGCTGTCCCCGCACTCGCTACGGCACGCCTTCGCCACCACCGCCCGCTCCGAGGGCGTCCCCCTCGAAGACGTGCAGGACGCGATGGGCCACGCCGACCCGCGCACCACCCGCCGCTACGACCGGGACCGGCACAACCTCGACCGCGACCCGGCGTACGCGGTGTGGGCGGCGCGGGCCCGCCGCCGCGCCTGACGGTCACGTGTCGAGCGGCCACACCGTCACCCGGCCGTCGGTCTCGCGGCATATCAACCGGGCCCCGGCACGCCGACAGTCGGTCACCCCCGAGGGGAGGACACCGCGTACCCGAGGGCCGTCCCGACCGACTGTCGCGACCAGGACGCGGTGGCCGTCCGCCGCCGGCTGGAGCAGCACCAGGGCGTCGGTGCCGCCTCGCGAGCCCGCCACGGTGTGCCATCGCGTCCCGGCCGGCCACACCCAACTCCGTGCCCCCGAGGCCGGGTCGAGCGCCCACCGGCCGTGCCGGTCCTGCGCGCAGACCAGACCTTCACAGTTGCGCACCGTCAACTCTCCGCGCGGCACCGGCACCTCCCATCGCCGCGTCAGCCCCGGCAGGTCGTACCCGCTCACCGCTGCCGCCGTGCCGGTCGGGTGGCGCAACACCAGATGACCGCCGATGGCCTGCGGATTGTCCGGGCCGAAGTCGGCCGGCGGCAGCGACCCCTGGCCGTGGGCGACGCCGTCGCGGGCGTCGAGCAGCCGAACCAGCCCGTCGTCCTGCACCACAAGCACCCGCGCGGGTGGGCCGGGCAGCACCTGCACCACTGCTGTGGACGGCACCGACACCGACCAGCGGGTGGCCCCGGAGGTCAGGTCGACACCCCGTACCGCCCCCTCGACCCGACGCCCCGGTTCCGACGCGCTGCGGACCTCGCTCACTGCCACCGCCGCGTCGCCGGCCGCGTACAGGCGCTCGGCCCGCCGCCACAGCGGCTTCCCGTCGCGCATCGACCGGGCGGCGGTCGCCATCACCTGGCGCGCCTGGTCCCGCTCGGTGAGCAGCAGCACGTCACCGGCGGCCTGCGCGGACCAGCTCGCGGCGTCCGGCACGGCAACCCGCCACCGTGGCGGGAGGTGTGGCGCCGTCGCGTCGTAGGCGCTCACCGTCGGCGGGCCGGCATCCGGATCGACGACAAGCAGCAGCTCACCGGCGACGAGCAGGGTGGAGCGGCCGAGCACCGGCGGCCCCGCCTGGGACGGCAGGCGCACGGGAGCGGTGGACCCGCCGAGCAGCGCGCACACCGCCAGCGCCAGCGCCACCCGCCCGGGCCGCGACGGCGCGGCCGGCGGTCGGTCATCCAGGGTGGGCGCTCCCCGGGACTCGCCCAGATCGATCAGGACGTCCACCGGCCGTCACCTCCGCTCCCGCCGACCGGTCAGCAGAGCAGGTCCAGGTGGTGGTGGGCGTCCTCGGCGATCTCCTCGTGCCGCAGCCAGCGTCGCGCCCACAGCCGGGCCACCAGTTCCGCCTGCTCGTCGCCCCACGCGGCGTGCTCGACCAGCAGTGCGGTGGTGAGCGCGTACGCCAGGCGCAGCGCCAGGCCACGAGCACCGGCCGACACCGCCTCCGTGCCCGGGTCGGCGGTCACCGCCGCGATCGTGTCGCCCAACTCGGAGGTGGCCGTGGCCAGGGTGTCGGCCAGCGCGGGCGACAGCGGCCGGGCCAGGTCGACGGCGGTAGCCAATCGGCTCAGCAGCGGCGCTCCGGCGTCCTCGCGGGTCAGTGCGCGCAGCACGTCCAGTGCCAGCACATTCGTGGTGCCCTCCCAGATCGGCAGCACCTGCGCGTCGCGCAGCAGCCGGGGCACGCCGGTGTCCTCCACGTAGCCGGCCCCGCCGAAGCTCTCCACGTACTCGCTTGCCGAGCTGACGGCGAGCCTCCCGGTGGCCAGCTTCGCCAGCGGCGCCACGATCCGCAGCTCCGCCGCGGCCTCCGGGTCGGCGCCGACCTCCACCCGCCCGAGCAGCGCGAACGCGTGCCCGGCCAGCGCGAACGCGCCCGCCGCGTCGACGCCGAGGGTGCCCAGGGTGGCCCGGTGCAGCGGCGAGGACACCAGCGCGCCACCGGCGACGTGCCGCACGTCGGCGTACGCGCGGGCGTAGGCCAGGCCGCGCCGCATCCCGCCGGCCGCCGCGGCGGCGTTGTGCACGCGGGTCACCACGACCAGGGTCATCGCCCGCACCAGGCCGGGCACCGCGGGGTCACCCAGCGGTACGGCGTACGCGTCGTGCAGGCCGATCTCGGCGGTGGGCAGTGCGCGGGTGCCGAGCTTGTCCTTGAGCCGGTGCACAGTCACACCGGGGGCGGGCGCGTCCGGTGCCGCGCCGGTGGCAAGCGGTGAGTCGGCCGCGTAGCGGGGGACCAGGAACGGTGCGAGCACCCGGCTGCCGCGTCCGGCGCCTTCCGGTCGGGCCAGCGCCACCGCCATCGCCGCGTCGGCGGCGGAGCAGAACCACTTCTCGCCGGTCAGTCGCCAGGAGCCGTCCGCCGCGGGCCGGCCCACAGTGCTCGATCGGCCCAGGTCCGAGCCGCCCTGCGCCTCGGTCATCCACTGCCCGCTGGTGATGGCGGTGGTCGGGTCGGTGGAGATCAGCCGGGGCAGCCATGCGTCCCGGATCCCGGCGTCGACGTCGGGCATGCTGAGCAGTGCCGCAGCACCGTCGGCCATCGCCACCGGGCAGGAGAACGTCGCCGACTCCGGCCCGTACAGGTGCAGGAGGGCGTGCTGCACCACCCGCGCGGCGGCGCCCCAGGTGCCCCGCGCGTCCGGCAGGTAGGGCAGCGCCACCACGGCGTGCCGTGCGGCGGCGGCGCGCTGCGCCTGCCAGCCCGCCGACGTGTCGATCCGGTCCACGCGGGCGCCCCAGGCGTCGTAGCGGACCAGCGTGGGCGGATGCGCCTCGGCGTCGGCGTGCGCCGCCCGCAGCGGCCCGACGACGTCGGCGGCCAGGTCGGCGAGGCGCCCCTTGGCGGCGGCGTGCCCGGCCGGTCCGAGGTGACGCTCCAGCCAGGACCGCAGCAGGGCATCACCGGCGTACGGGTCGGTGGGCGGTGGTACCGGCTGCACGAAACGGCTCATCGGTCGGCTCCCTGGCACTGCTCGGGGGATGTGCGCCGACGGTAGACGATCCGTGGCCGCCGCGAACAGGGCATAGCCGCGCACGGGACGCACCATTTTCCGACTTGTCCCGTATTGAGGGAAGGTGTTCTCTACGGTCGGTAGTCGTGGGTGCCGGCCAGCCGTGGAGCCGACCGGCCCGGCGGCAACGCCCGATGCGCACCGGGCTGGCGGTCGTCGGGTTCGGCGTGGCGCTGTGCTGCGTCGGGGTGGCCGGGCTGGGCGTGTGGAACCTGCAAACCGTGCGCCAGGCCGCCGGCCCGATCCGGGAGACCGCCGACGGGTTCCTGACCGAGGTGACCCTCGGCGACAGCGACAAGGCGTACGAGCGGCTGTGCTCCGACGCGCGCAGCAAGTGGAGCCCGATCGGCTTCACCAGCTGGGTGCGTACGCCCCCGATGGTCACCGACTACGAGATCACCGACGTGTCGGTCGCGACCCGCAGTGGGCGCCCGGTGGGCACGGTGACGGTGAAGGTGACCCGCGACGGCGGGCTCAACGAGGAACGTCGCCTGCCGGTGGTCCGCGAGAGCGGCGGCTGGCGGGTGTGCGGTGACCCCTTCTGAGCCGCCGGCCGCCCACCCGACGCACCCTCGGCTGCTGCGGGAACGCCACGGGGTCGAGCCGACCACCTCCAGCGAGCTGTTCTTCGACCTGGTCTTCATCTTCAGCATCACCCAACTGGCGCACTATCTGATCGAGCACCCGAACTGGGGTGGCGCCGGGCGTACCGCCCTGCTGCTGGCGCTTGTCTGGTTCGTCTGGGTCTACACCACCTGGCTGACCAACTGGCTGCACCCGGACCAGGGACCGGTGCGGGCGATACTGCTCGGGGTGGCGCTCGGCAGCTTGCTGTTGTCGGCAGCGATCCCGCAGGCGTTCGCCGGGATGGGGCTGTTCTTCGCGATCGTCTACGTGACCGTGCAGGTGAGCAGGACGGTGTTCGGCCTGTGGGCGGTGCGGGGCAGCCCGTGGTTGGTCGCGGGCTTTCAGCAGTCGCTGACGTGGGCGGTGGGGACGTCGGTGCTCATCCTCATCGGCGGTCTGGTCGGCGGGACCGCACGGCAGGCGGTGTGGACGGCGGCGATCGTGATCGACGTGATCGGCCTGTCCATCGGCTACCCGCTGCCCCGGCGGGAACGCACCCGACCCGAACGGTGGATGGTCGAGGGCGGGCACCTGGCCGAACGCTGCGCGGCGTTCATCCTCATCGCCCTCGGCGAGTCGATCCTGGTCACCGGCAGCACCCTCACCCGGCATCTGGACCTGGTGACGTCCGGGGCGTTCCTGCTGGCGTTCGCCGGGTCGGTGGCGCTGTGGTGGGTGTACTTCGCCCGGTCGGCTGCGGCCGCCACGGAGGTCCTCGCCCGTGCCGGTGACCGCACCGGCGCGCTGAGCCGGCTGGCGTTCAACTACCTGCACCCGGTGATGGTCGCCGGAATCGTCGTCACCTCGGCGGGCGACGAGCGGCTGCTGCGCGAGCCCGGCGCACCGGCAACGCTTGTCGCCGCGCTGTTCATCCTGGGTGGGCCGGCGCTGTTCCTCGCCGGGCACGCCGCCTACAAGGCGGTGCTGTGGAGGAACCGACCGGTCAACCGACTCGTGGCGGTCGCGGCGCTGGTGGCGCTGGTGCCGGTGAGTGTGGGGCTGGCCGTACCGGTGGCGGCGTGCGCCGCGGCGGCGCTGGCGGTCACCGTGGCGGTGATCCTGTCGGACCGCCGGCGGGCCGCCCGGCCCGCCTGAGCGCGGCGGTCAGGCGCGCAGGCGAAGGTCACGCCGCCGAGGTCACGCCGCGCAGGCACAGGTCACCGCGTCACAGCGCGGCGGTCAGGCGGCGCGGGGGCCCAGGTCGCCGCTGCGGTGGTGCCGCCGGCAGAGCACCTGGTAGCGCACGTCGGCGGTGGCCGCTGTGTCGCCGATGACGACCTGCGCGCCCTCGCGGACCACCTGCCCGTCGACGACCCGGGCGTTGAGCAGGCCCTCCCGCCCGCACCAGCAGAGCACCTCGACCTGGATGCGGGCCACCTCGTCGGCCAGTTCGAACAGCCGCTGCGCGGCGGGGAACAGGCAGGACCGGAAATCGGTGGCCAGGCCGAACGCGAACACGTCCACGTCGTAGCTGTCGACAAGCTCGGCCATCTGCTCGACGTGCTCGACCGAGTAGAGGCCGGCCTCGTCGCAGATCAGGTAGTCGACGCGTACCCCGTCGGCCCAGCGGCCCCGCACGAGTGCCCGCAGGTCGAGGTCGTCGGTGACCTCGATGGCCTCGTGGGCCAGGCCGATGCGGGTGGTGACCTGCGGGCCCAGCGAGCGGTCGATGCGGGTGGTGACCAGCCCTCGGCGTCCCTGCCGGGCGTGGTTGTAGTTCATCTGCAACGCCATCGTCGACTTGCCGCAGTCCATCGGCCCCCAGAAGAACTTCAACGCCGCGGCGTGCAGGGGCCGCCCATCGGATCCGCTGGCCGCCGCGCACCCGGCCGCGTGGTGCGGGCCGGCGTGCGGGTGGGCCAGGCAGGTGGGGGCGGTGGCGGCGTCGTCGGTCACGGTCGGGCAGCCTAGCCCATCGGCCGACCTGGATAGGTCGGCCGATGGGCGGCGTGCTCAGAGCACCCGGGGCGGCGTGTTTCCGGCGGCGATGATGGCCCGGCGCATCGGTACGGCGAGGAGCAGCAGGAACCCGACCACGAAGAAGATCAGCAGGGAGACCAGACCCACCCGGTAGGAGGCGGTGAGCTGGAACACCAGGCCGAACGCGAGCGGGCCGAGCCAGCTGGTGCCCTTGTCGCTGATCTCGTAGAACCCGTAGTACTCACCCTCCTTGCCGGCGGGGATGAGCTGGCTGAACAGCGACCGGCTCAGCGCCTGGCTGCCGCCGAGGACAAGGCCGATTGCGGCACCGAGGATCATGAACGGCACCGGCGCCTCGGCGGGCAGCCGGAACGCGGCGAGGATCACCACGGTCCAGAGCACCAGGCTGAGCAGCACTGTCTTCCAGGCGCCGATGCGCTTGGCAAGCGCGCCCAGGGTCAACGCGCCGCCGAAGGCGAGGAACTGCACGAGCAGGATCGTGATGATCAGCGTGCTCTGCTCCAGCCGCAGCTCCTCGGTGCCGTACTGGCTGGCCAGGGTGATGACGGTCTGGATGCCGTCGTTGAAGACGAGGAAGGCGAGCAGGAAGTACAGCGTCAGCGGGTACGCCTTGATCTCCCGCATGGTGCGCCCGAGCTGCCGGAACCCGTCGATGAGCACGTTGCCGCCGCCGCCGGCCAGTGCCGCGACGCTGGGGCGCTCGCGCAACCAGCGCAGCGGCACCAGCGTGAACAGCGCCCACCACACCCCGGCGGACACGATCGACCAGCGGGCCAGGTCCAGGGTGCGTTGCGGGTCGTCGCCCTTGTCCAGCAGGGTGATCGCGACGAGGTTGAGGGCCAGCAGCAGACCGCCGCCGAGGTAGCCCAGGGCCCAGCCGCGGCTGGAGATGCCGTCGCGTTCGTCGGGGCCGCCGAGCTGCGGCAGGAACGAGTTGTAGACAACGATGGCCGCGCCGAAGGAGATGTTGGCGATCAGGAACAGCGCACCGCCGAGCAGGTAGCGGTCGCCGGTCACGAAGGCCATCAGGATGGTCGCGCCGGCGCCGGTGAACGCGGCCCCACCGAGCAGCCGCTTCTTGTGCGCCGACCGGTCGGCGATCGCCCCGATGACCGGCAGGACGAACACCGTGAGGAACACCGACAGCGAGATCAGGTACGGGTAGTAGGACCCGGCGGCGACCTTGATGCCCAGCGGGTAGACGTACCCGTTGCAGGTGTCGGCGCCCAACTCGCAGCCGGCGGCCAGCTCGGCGACGGTGGTCAGGAACGGGCCGAGGAACACGGTGATCACCGTGGTCTGGAACGCGGAGTTCGCCCAGTCGTAGATGTACCAGCCGCTGCGCTCGCGGCGGGTGCTCGCCGGGGGCGGGGTGTCGTCCACCGTGGGGGTCACGGTTTCGGCCATCGGGGGTCCTTCGACGATCAGGCGGCCCAGTGGCCGCGGCTGCGGTAGACGTCGCGCAGCAGGCCGACGTGATCGGTCATGATGCCATCCACACCACGATCAAGTAAGTCGTGCATCTGGGCAGGTTCGTCGATCGTCCAGACGTGCACCTGAAGGCCGAGACGGTGGCAGTAGTCAAGGAATCGGCGGTCCACCACCGGTACCCGTCCGTAGCGTGGTGGCACCTGCGCGGCGACCACCGACGGGGGCAGTCGCAGCGGGCGGCCGTGCAGTGAGGCGAGGCGCAGTCGGGCCACCCCGCGCATGCCGAGGCCGGTGGCGACCCGCCCGTCGGTGAGTGCGCGCAGCCGGGCCAGCCGGGCGTCGCTGAACGAGGCGAGCAGCACCCGGTCGCTGGCGCCGGCCCGGGCCACGGTGGCCACCGTCGGCTCGACGCCGCCGTCGGCCTTCACGTCGATGTTGAAGCGAACCTGCGGCCAGGCGGCCAGCACCTCGTCGAGCCGGGGTACGACGGCGGCGCCGCCGACGCGTACCGAGGCGAGGTCGGCCCAGCTCAGGTCGGCGATGCGCCCCGACTCACCGGTGACCCGTCGCAACGTCGGGTCGTGGAAGATCACCGCAACTCCGTCGGCGGTGGCGTGCACGTCGGTCTCCACGTACCGGTAGCCCAGGCCGATGGCGCGCGCGAACGCCTCGGTGGTGTTCTCGTCGCCCTCGGCGGCGCCGCCACGGTGGGCGAACGCCAGCGGCCCTGGCGCGTCGAGGTAGCCGGGTGGGGTCAGCACGCGACGCAGTATGCCTGCCGCCGGCGGCCTGCCGGTGGCCGCCCGGAAACGATTGCCCCGTCGGAAACGGATTGCCGCAGCGCCGCGGCGGCCACTAGATTCGGTGTCGTGACTGCCGGGTCGGCCATTGGCCACGAGCGGACAGGGCACCCGGCGGGCGAGTGACCCCCGGGTGGGCCCGAGGCCCGCCCGTCTCCGCCTTCCTCCGTGCTCGGGTTCGCGCTCACGCGTCGTGTCGTCACCGCCGCGTGGCCGGCCATTCTTGTCTGTCCGCGCTCGCCGCGCCGTGGTCGCGGCGGGCCCCTGTCTCCTGGGAGTCACGTGCCACACAGCTTCAATGACGACATCATCGCGGAGTTCCGCGCCAACGGCGGTCGCGTCGGCGGTTGGTTCGAGAACGCCCGCCTGCTGCTGCTCACCACCACTGGGGCGCGTACCGGCGCCCCGCACACCACCCCGCTGGGCTACCTGCCCGACGGCGGGGAGCGGGTCCTGGTCATCGCGTCCGCCGGTGGGGCGCCACGTGACCCGCAGTGGTTCCGCAATCTGCTGGCCGATCCGCAGGTCACTGTGGAGGACGGGGTCTTCACCTATCGCGCCAGAGCCGACGTGCTGACCGGGGCCGAACGGGACGCCGTCTTCGCTCGGGCGGTGGCGGCCGATCCCGGTTGGGGCGAGTACCAGGACCGGGCGGGGCGCGCGCTGCCGGTGGTGGCGCTGGAGCCGCTGCCGGGTCCGCCGACGCCACCGCCTGGCCCGCCGGGTACGGCGCTGGTCGCCGTGCACGACGCGTTCCGGCGGGAACTCGCGCTGATCCAACAGGAGGTCGACAAGGCCGGGCCGCACGTCGGCGCGCAACTACGGGTGAACTGCCTGAGCCTGTGTCAGGGGCTGCACGGCCACCATGAGCGCGAAGACGCCGGCCTGTTCGCCTGGCTCGCCGACCAGCGGCCCGACCTGGCTACGGTGCTGGCCCGGCTCGCCGACGAGCACCGGGCGGTGGCGGCGGCGCTTGACGAGTTGCGCGCTGTCCTGGGTACGCCGCAGCCGGACCGGGAGGTGCTGCGCCGCGAGGTGGCCCGGCTCACCGACCAGGTACGGGCGCACCTGGCATACGAGGAGGAGCAGCTTGTGCCGCTGCTGAACGCCGCCGACTGACAGGTACCGGTCGGGCTGGCCCTGAGGTGGGTCAGCCCGACCTGCGGCGGTGTACCCGGCTGCTGTCGCTCGGGCGGCCCGGGTCGACGTAGCGGGGTGTGTCGGGCTCGTCGGGGCGCAGCGGGGCGAGGGCGTCGGTGAGCGCGTCGATGATCCGGTCGGTGGCCCGGCGGGCGGCGCCGGGGTCGGAGGCGTTTACCTCGCCCAGGTCGACGGGTTCGCCGAAGTGCACGCGGATCACCGGGCGGTGCCACACCGCGCGGGCCAGGCGGCGCAGCATCCCCCGGGGAGCCCGGTAGGGCAGCACCTCGTGGGCTCCCCACTGCGCGACCGGGATGACGGGTGCGCCGCAGTCCAGGGCGAGACGGGCGGCGCCGGTCTTGCCGCGCTCGGGCCACATGCCGGGGTCCAGCCCGATGCGTCCCTCCGGGTAGATGAGGATCACCGATCCGGCGGCGACGGCGGTCGTGGCGGCGTCGAGTGCCCGGTGCACGGCGCTGGTGCCGCGGTCGACACGGATGTGGCCGGCGTGGCGCATGAGGGTGCCGACCACCGGGGCGCGGAACAGGCCGGCGGTCGCCATGACGCGGGGGGAGATGCCGCGGACCTGGCAGGCGGCGACAAGCGCCACCGGGTCGAAGGGGCTGATGTGGTTGGCGGCCAGCACCAACGGCCCTCGGCGCAGGTGCGCCGGGACATCGCCGGTGACCTCCAGGCGGGCCACCAGGGCCATCACGGCCCGGGCCAGCAGCTGGGCGCCGCGCCAGATCAACGGCGGCTGCCAGGGGGAGTGTGCGGTGTTCATCAGCGCGCCATCGTCGCACGCTGCGGTGGGGCCGCGAGGGCGGGTCGGCCGGTTGATCACGTCGGGTGGGCGGGCCGAACGGGCTGGACGCCACTGGCGGCGGGTGGGCCGGGTGGCCGGGTGATCAGGGTCATTGGTCCCGGGCCGGTTCGGGCCCCCCGGCCCTGCCTCTTTCGCTACGACGAGCAGTAGTATCTACTACGTCTCGTAGTATGAATAGCTGGGGGTTTCAGGTGGACGCGTTGGACGTCGCCCGGTGGCAATTCGGTGTCACCACCGTCTACCACTTTCTCTTCGTGCCGCTGACCATCGGGTTGTCGGTGCTGGTGGCGATCCTCCAGACGATGTGGCACCGCACCGGCAACGAGCGCTACCTCAAGCTCACCAAGTTCTACGGCAAGCTGTTCCTGATCAACTTTGCGATGGGCGTGGTCACCGGCATCGTGCAGGAGTTCCAGTTCGGCATGAACTGGAGCGACTACTCCCGCTTCGTCGGCGACATCTTCGGTGCACCCCTGGCCATCGAGGCACTCGTCGCCTTCTTCCTCGAATCCACGTTCATCGGCCTGTGGATCTTCGGCTGGGACCGGCTGCCCAAGCGCCTGCACCTGGCCAGCATCTGGGCCGCAGCGATCGGCACCAACCTCAGCGCGTACTTCATCCTCGCGGCCAACTCGTTCATGCAGAACCCGGTCGGCTTCCGACTCAACCCGGAGACCGGCCGCGCCGAGCTGACCGACTTCGTGGCGGTGCTGACCAACAAGGTCGCCCTGATCACCTTCCCGCACACGCTTGCCGGCTCGTTCCTGGTCGCCGGCTCGCTTGTCGTGGCCGTCGGCCTGTACCACGTGATCCGCAACCGGGACTCCGCCGACACCGGCGCGTACCGCTTCGCCACCAAGTTCGGCTCCTGGGTGGTGCTGGTCTCCTCCGCCATCGTCGTGATCACCGGCGACATCCAGGGCAAGATCATGACCCAGGTGCAGCCGATGAAGATGGCCGCCGCCGAGGGCCTCTACTCCACCGAGAGCCCCGCCTCGTTCTCCGTGCTCACCATCGGCAGCCTCGACGGCAGCCGCGAGGTGTTCGCCCTCAAGATCCCGTACCTGCTGTCGTACCTGGGCACCGGCGACCCGAACGGCACAGTGCACGGCATCAACGACCTCCAGGCCCAGTACGCCGCCCAGTACGGCGCCGGCAGCTACACCCCGATCATCCCGATCACCTACTGGAGCTTCCGCTTCATGATCGCCTTCGGGTTGGCCGCCGCCGCCATCGCCCTCGTGGTGCTCTGGAGCCAGCGCAAGGGCCGTACCCCGAGCAGCAAGTGGCTGCTGCGCGCCGGGCTTGCCATGCCGGTGCTGCCGCTGCTCGCCAACTCCTTCGGCTGGATCTTCACCGAGATGGGCCGCCAGCCGTGGATCGTCTTCGGCGAGATGCTCACCCGCGACGGTGTGTCCCGCAGCGTCTCGCTGGGCGAGGTGTTGACCTCGTTCACCGCCTTCACGCTGATCTACGCCACCCTCGCCGTGATCGAGGTCAAGCTGCTGCTGCGCTACGCCAAGGCCGGCGTGCCCGACGTCAGCGAAGAGCACCCCATCGACGACACCCACGACGACGCCGAGCGTCCGCTCGCCTTCGCCTACTGATCCCGGAGCCCCATCGTGGACCTCACCACCATCTGGTTTCTCCTCGTCGCCGTGCTGTTCACCGGCTACTTCATCCTGGAGGGCTTCGACTTCGGCGTCGGCATGCTGCTGCCGGTGCTCGGCCGCGACGACCGCGAACGCCGCGTCATGATCAACACCATCGGGCCGGTCTGGGACGGCAACGAGGTGTGGCTGATCACCGCGGGTGGCGCCATGTTCGCCGCCTTCCCGGAGTGGTACGCCACCCTCTTCTCCGGCTTCTACCTGCCGCTGCTGCTGATCCTGCTTGCCCTCATCGCCCGGGGCGTGGCCTTCGAATACCGGCACAAGCGCCCCGAGGCGTCCTGGAAGCGCCGCTGGGACGCCGCCATCGTCGTCGGCTCGCTGCTGCCGGCGATCCTGTGGGGCGTCGCGTTCGCCAACATCCTGCGCGGCGTGCCGCTGGACGCCGACCACGAGTACGTCGGCGGTCTGTTCAACCTGCTCAACCCGTACGCACTGCTCGGTGGCGCGACCACCCTCGCGCTGTTCCTCACCCACGGCGCGGTGTTCATCGCCCTGAAGACCACCGGCGACATCCGGGAACGCGCCGGTGCCCTCGCGGTGCGTCTGGGCGTCGGCACCGCGGTGCTCGCGGTGGGCTTCCTGACCTGGACGCTCAGCATCCGCTCCAGCCCCGCCGCCGTCGTGCTCGCCGTCGGCGCGGCCGTCGCCCTGCTCGGTGGTCTGGCCGCCGCCAAGGTACGCCGGGAGGGCTGGGCGTTCACCGGCACGGCAGTTGCCATCGGCCTGGCGGTGGCCACACTGTTCGCCGCGCTGTTCCCGAACGTGATGCCGTCCACGCTCGACGCTGCGGGCACCCTGACCACCACGAACGCGGCCTCCACCCCGTACACCCTGAAGATCATGACCTGGGTGGCGGTGATCTTCACTCCGATCGTGCTTGCCTACCAGGGCTGGACGTACTGGGTGTTCCGCAAGCGCATCGGCGTGGCCAACATCCCGCAGCACTGACGGAAGTGACCTGACCGGCCGCCGCTGATCGGCGGCCGGTCAGGTCACGAGCAGGCGAAGGCCGAGTTCCGCCGCTTCGAGAGCGACGAGGTCACTGTTGCGTTCGGCCCACCGCCCCGAGGCGAGGTCTGCCCGCAGGTCGCGCACCGCCCGGTGCTCGGCCTCCGGGCCGACTCTGGTCCAGAGCGACAGACCCCGGCGCACCCGCTCGTCGAGGTACGCCTCGGGCCGACGCCAGTACGCCTCCAACAGGCCGTCGGCGCAGTCCCACGGGATCGGCACCTCTTCGATGCGGGCTCCGATCGCGCGGGCCTGCTCGACCAGCGGAGGCCGGTCGGAGAGAAGCTGTGCCACCTCGGGCAGGTAGTCGCGGGTGAGCCAGAACCGGCGGTGCCACCCGGTGTCACTGTCGTCGTGCGTGAACACCACCACCTTCCGGGCCACCCGTCGCATCTCGCGTAACCCGGCGATCGGGTCCGGCCAGTGGTGCACTGTGGAGACAGCCATCGCGGCGTCGAAGGACTGGTCCTCGAACGGAAGGTTCGCCGCGACGGCGGCCACGCACGGCGGCGCGCCCACCGGGCGCTGCGCCCGCATGAGCGCCGACGGCTCCACAGCGGTGACGTCGCGGTCGGTGGGCTCGTAGGAGCCGGTGCCGGCACCGACGTTCAGGACGGTCCGCGCGTCTCCGAGCGCCGCCCAGATCCTCGCGGCGATCCGCGGGTCGGTGCGCCGCGTCACCGTGTACGTGGCGCCGATGGTGTCGTACAACTGCCCACTGGTCATGCCGTCACCTCTCCCGAATGTCGACCCGATGTATCGGGCCGATACGTCGAGACGCTATGTTCTGGCGGACCGGGCCGCAAGCCCCTGCGCGGGCGCGTGCCAGCCTTCTCCGAGCGCGCACAGGGGACGACCGGTACCCGGCCGAAAATGAGCGGCCGGCGACGAGCCGCCCCGCTACGGTGTGCCGATGCCCGCCACCGTCCACGTCCGCGAACTCACCGTCGACGACCTCGACGACGCCTGGGCGCTGAGCTGCCTCGCGTTCGGATCCGACCCGCAGCAACGCCATCCGCGCACCAGAGTCGACGTGCCCGGCATGACCCGCTACGGCGCGTTCGACGACAACGGCCGGCTCGTCGGCAAGGCCGTCGACCTGCACCACGACCAGTGGTGGGGTGGCCAGGCGGTGCCGGCCGCCGACGTGGGCGGGGTGGCCGTCGCCCCCGAGGCCCGGGGCAGGGGAGCGGCCCGCGCGATGCTCACCGCCCTGCTCCGCGGCGCCAACGAGCGCGGTGCGGCCCTCAGCGCGCTCTATCCCACAGTCGCCGCCCCGTACCGCGCCTGCGGCTGGGAAGCGGCAGGCGTGCTGCGTACCCTCGATCTGGCGACCGCCGCGCTGCCCCGGCACCGGCCGGATCCCCGGCTCACCGTCCGCGCCGGCACTCCTGCGGACCTGCCCGCCGTCACCGCCCTGTACGAGCGGGTCAGCCGGAACCGCAACGGGATGCTCACACGCCGGGGTGAACTGTTCGACGTCTCCGCCGCCGACGGCGGCCTGCCCGGCGACGCGCTCACCCTCATCGAGGACGGCGGCGACCTGGTCGGCTACGCGAGCTGGGAGCGGGGCCGTGGCTACGACGCCAACTCCGTGCTCACCGTCGACGAGGCTCTGGCCGTGACCCCGGAGGCCGCCCGGGAACTCGTCGGCGTGCTCGGCAGTTGGGCAAGCGTCGCGCCCACCCTGCGGCTGTGCCTCCTCGACGGCGACGCCGTCAGCACCCACCTGCCGCTGGAGTCGGCCCGCGAACACCAGCGCAACCTGTGGATGCACCGGCCGGTGGACGTGGCGCGGGCGGTCGCCGCACGGGGGTGGCCCGCCCACGCCCGGGGTGCTGTCGACTTCGCCCTCGCCGACCCGCTCGCCGAGTGGAACACCGGCACGTGGCGGTTGACGGTCGCCGACGGCGCAGCCGAGCTGACCCGGGTCGGCGTAGAGCCGGACCTGCACCTGAACGTACGGGGCTTCGCCCTGCTCTACGCCGGCGCCGCCCGCGCCCAGGCGGTCGCCGAGGCGGGTCTGCTGCACGCCACCGGTGTGCGGCCCGACGCCCTGGACCTGCTGGGTGCCGGCGGCCCGGCGCAGATGCTCGACTATTTCTGACCGGCCGGGTCGGCCGGGCCGGCACTCTGGCCTGACCGCCGCCGCGCCGCAGGTCGGCTTGCCGCGCCGTAGGCCAGCCTGATCGACTCGGGCTCCTGGAAATCGGGGTGTTCCGGCCGCCCGGACACCGCGATTTCACCGAACCCGAGTCGATCATATGGATGACGCCGGAAGTGTGGCCAGCTCGGCGTTGGCACGCTGGGTGACCAGGGTGAGCACCCGGGCGACGGTGGCCGCCTCGTCGGCGGGGATGTCCCCGTACAGCCGGCCGGTGATGTCCCCGACGGCCCCGGCGATGCGAGCCTGCACGGCACGCCCGGTGTCGGTCAGCCGAATCGCCGGGCCGACGGCGGAACTGTCGCCGCCGACCGAAGCATCGCCGATGGCGGCACTGTCGTCACCGACGGAAGCACCACCGTCGGGGGAGGCATTGCGCGCGAGGTCGGCGTCGAGGAGCTCGGCGATGATCTGCTGCACCGCGGGCTCGTCGACCTTGAGTGTGCCGGTGATTCGCTGTACGAGCCGGTCCCGTTCGACGGCACCGGCGGCGAGGACGTTGAGCGCGAGCACCTGCCCGAAGCTGACGCCGAGCGGCGCGACAGCCCGTTCGAGCAGGGCCCGGGTGGCGTAGTGGGCCTGGCCGATGACCTGCCCGGTGAGGGTGGGAGTGGACATGACGCCTCCTTCGAAACGTTGGCATCACCAACGTTGGTGCGGCCAACGTAGCACGAGTCGTGGGTCGCACCAACGATTGCTGTTAGGCTGCTGCCCATGGAGTCCAGCTCCCCGCAGGCGCCCGCGGGGCTACGCACCACCCCGAGCTGGCTGCTCAGTCAGACCGCCAGCCACGCCGCCCGACTCGTCGCCGCGGGCTTCGCCGCGTACGACCTGCGCGGCTACCACTTCCGGCTGCTCGCCGCGCTGGCCGAGGGAGGCCCCGCCAGCCAGGCCGACCTCGGACGTCGCTGCGCCATCGACCGCAGCGACGTCGTGGCGGCCGTCAACGAGTTGGCCGGTCGGGGGCTCGTCGTCCGCGCCCCCGACCCGGCCGACCGCCGCCGCAACGTCATCAGCCTCACCGCCGCCGGCGCCGACAAGGCCCGACAGTTGGCCGACACCGTCGGCCGGGTCCAGGACGACCTGCTCGCCCCGCTGTCGGCAAGCGAGCGTACGGAGTTGACGCGCCTGCTAACCCGGCTGCTGGAGCATCACAGCCAGCGCTGACCCGCCTCAGCGGGCCTCGCGCAGCTCCGCCAACCGTGCCTCGATCTCGGCCAACTCGGCCCGCAGTTTCTCGGCCTGCTGCTCGGCCTCGGCCCGCTCGGTGCCGAGAATCTGCTCCACCGCCTCCTGCACACCGGGCACGTCGACGAGCGCCACCATCTTCAGCGCCTCGGCCGGCTTCACCACGTACGGCTTCGCGAGCGCCTTGCTGCCCTGCTGCGCGGCGACAGTCCACTCGCCGTCGGCGTACGCCAGCGTCACCGTCAGCCCTGCCGGGCCCTTCGGCTTGGTCGCCTTGACCGCCCGCCGCGCCGGCGGCTTCTCCACCTGTTCCACCTTCGGCTCCTCCCGCCGCTGCGCCGGCACCCGCGGCGTGTCCAACACGAACTCCGGTTCCGGTGCCGCAGGGGGCTCCGGTGTCGGCGGCTCCGGCTTCGGCTCGACAACCCGGCGACCGGCGCCCTTGGGGGCGATCGCCAGGTCGGCGGGGGAGAACGGCAGCTCGTCGCGGCCGAAGCGCACCACCACGAACTCGTCGGACACCTCCGGGTCGGTCAGCTCGATGACCTGGCCCACCTGGCCGGCGATCTGCCCCGCCGAGGCGGTGAACACCACCCGCGGTTTACGCCCGGCCGCCAACGCCTCCCGCAGGCTCTGCACCTCGTCAGTGGACAAACCCTGGCCGGCATCCATCGCAACCCTCTTCCGTACACCTGTTTGATTGCTGTCTTGATACCAGTCCACTGCGACACGCGCCGCACGGGGCTCGCGCCCGTTCAGCCGCCCAGCGCCCGCAGTGCCCGATCGGCGTGGTCGTTCATGCTGACCTCGCTGTGGATGACGTCGATGACACGCCGGTCCGTGCCGATGACGAACGTCATCCGCTTGGTGCTCAGCGGACCCAACGGCAGCCGCCGCCGCACCCCGAACCGCTGCGTGACGACCCCGTCCGGGTCGGACAGCAGCGGATAGTCGAAGCCGTGTCGCGCGGAGAACTCCGCCTGCTTGTCCACTGTGTCGCGGCTGATGCCCACCCGCGTCGCGCCCACCGCCGTGAACTCCGCAGCCAGGTCCCGGAAGTGGCAGCTCTCGGCCGTGCAACCCCTGCTCAGGGCCGCCGGGTAGAAGAACAGCACCACCGGACCGGTCGCGAGGAACTCCGACAACCGCCGTGGGGTGCCCGTCTCGTCCGGCAGCTCGAAGTCCTCCACCACGTCGCCGACAGTCACATCCGCCACCGCGCACCTCCGCTTGTCAGTCGGGACAGGCGGTGAGCGTAAGCGATCACGCCCAGAGCGCCGCCACCTCATCCGCCAGCACAGCTGCCTGCGCCCGACCGGCCCGCGCCGACCCGGCCCGCCGCGCGGGGTCCAGCACGTTGCGGCCGATCGCCCTACGCGCGCCCTCGTCCGGCGTCACCACAAGTACCCGCGACCCGGCCTGGCGCAACTGCGCCACGTGCGCCGACAGCCGGGGCATCGGACCGAACGCCCCCGACGTCGGCGCGATCACCAGCACCCGCCGCGCGCCGGACGCCAGGTCCGCGTTCACCGCCGAGCGCATCCCGCCGTCGATGTAGCGGCGCGCGCCGATCGTCACCGGCGGCCACACCCCGGGCACCGCGCAACTGGCCCCCACCGCGTCCACCAGCGACACTCCGCTGTCGCCGTCGAACACCACGAACTCGCCCGAGGCGGCGTCCACGGCGGTCACCAGAAACCGCCGTGCCGGCCACTCCCGCACCGGCAGGCGGGCCTCGATGACAGCGCGGCGCGAGGCCTCCGACGGGGTACGCGCCGCCACCGCCATCGCCCCGATCCGTGCCCGTGACCGCACCGCGTCCCGGGTACGCCCGCCGGCCCAGACCAGCCGCGCCAGCGCCATGAACCCCAGCCGTGCCGGCCGCTCGCCCGACGGCGGCGTCAACTGCTCGGCGTACAACTGCTCCAGTGGTAGCCCCGAGCACACCTGCGCGCCCACCACCGAGCCCGCCGACGTGCCCACCACCAGGTCCGCCTCGGAGACGTCCACGCCCCGTTCGGCCAGTCCGGCCAGCAGACCCAGCTCCCAGGCCACGCCGGTCACCCCGCCACCACCGAGCACCAACGCCCGTTCCATGTGACTCTCCTCTCGACGACCGGTCCGCGTCGGTCACGGTAGCGTCGGCGCGACCGGTACGCGCCCCAGGACAGCAGCGGAGGCACCATGGCACCCGTCACCGTCATCACCGGCGGAGGCCGGGGCATCGGCGCGGCCACCGCCCGCCGCCTCGCCGCTGCCGGGCATCACGTCGCGCTGTGCTACCTCCGCGACCACGCCGCCGCCGAGGCGGTCGTCGCCGACCTGCGGGCCGCCGGCGTCGCTGCCGTCGCGGTGTGCGCCGACACCACTGACCCCGACCAGGTCGACGAGCTGTTCACCGCCGCCGAGCGGCTCGGCCCGCTCACCGGCCTGGTCAACAACGCCGGTGTCACGAGCCCCATCGGCCCGTTCACCGAGCTGCGCGTCGAGGACCTGCGCCGCGTCGTCGACGTCAACCTCATCGGGTACGTCCTCTGTGCCCAGCAGGCGGCCCGCCGGATGACCGACGGTGGGGCGATCGTCAACGTGTCCTCGGCGGCGGCGACCCTCGGCGGCCCCGGTGAGTACGTGCACTACGCCGCCGCGAAGGGCGCCACCGACACCCTCACCGTCGGCCTGGCCAAGGAACTCGCCCCGCGTGGCATCCGGGTCAACGCCGTCGCTCCCGGCATCGTGCGCACCGACATCCACGCCGTCTCCGGAGTGCCCGACCGTCCCGACAGGGCTGCCGGCCGCATACCGCTGGGCCGGGCCGGCGAACCCGACGAGATCGCCGCCGCCATCGCGTGGCTGCTCGGCCCGGACGCCTCGTACACCACTGGCACGGTGTTGCGCGTCTCCGGCGGCCTCTGATCCCGACGGTCCGCCCCGCCCCAGTGCCGCGAGGCCTCCTGCGCGCCGGTTCGACAGCATCGGTCAGACTCGTTCGTACCCCGCGGCCGCCCGACCCCCTGGTCGCGCGACCGCCGTACCCCTCGTCCGATGGTTGGAGCGCATGTCCCACACCCTCCTCGCCTGGTTGGCCGGCGGCGTCCTGCTGGTGGGCGCCGGGCTCGCGACGACACTGGTCCCCGCCCGGCGGGCACGCGACCGCAAACGGCGGGCCGCCTGGTCGGCCGCCCGCGCTGCCATCGACAGCGCGACGGTCAGCCGGGACGCGGCACCGGACCCGGTGCCGGCGGCCGAGCAGTTGCTGGCCCGCGCCGAGCTGATCGCCGCCGACCGCGGCGGGGTTTCGGCAGCCCGGACGGCGGAGCAACACGCCCGGCAGGCCGACCGGTTGTGGCGGGCGCACCCGTGACGGCCCGCAGGTCGCACCGCTACGAGGCCCTGCGTTGGGCGCTTCTGGGCATCGCCGTTGTCGTCCTGGTGATCTTCCTGGGTGCCCAGCAGCAGCACGGCGCCGACGTGAGCTACGGCCGGTCGCCGGCTGACTCGACGACGGTCCCGAAGGGCCCGCCTCCCCGGGGAGGCGACCCGACCGTCCCGTCGGTGGAGGAGATGACAGCGCTGGTGGCCGGCAGTCCCGTGGTGCGGTTGCCCGGCTCGATCGCACGGTGGGACGAGCAGCAGGTCCGTGCGGTGGCCGGCGACCACCCTGTCCGCATCCTGGTCGCGCCACCCTGGCTCGACGAGGACGAACAACGCCGGGTACGCGACGTGGACAACGCCACCATCACGGTGATCGGCACCGAGGTGTCCGGCGGCATCTACCGGGCCGTGCCCGATGACCTGCCGAGCTGGCGTGCGAGCTTCGCCACCGCCGACGTGACGGGCTCGCTCGTGGCACTGATCGCCGCGCTGCGGGAGGTGCCCGCCCCGGCCGACCAGGACGTGGTGCGCTGGCGCGAGCCGAGCGGCCCGGAGTTGACCGCCGTCGCCGCCGACCTGCGGGCCAAGGGCCTGCACGCCGCCGCGGGAGCGAGCCTCACCGCGGTGCCGGACAAGGCCGCGAAGACCGCGTTCCCGGACGGCGCCCTGTACGTGGCGCTTCCCCCGCAGCCGTTCGGTGAGCCCCTGCCTCGCTTCGGTCCGGCACTGACCGGCCTGTTCCCCAACACCCCGATCATCGTGATGTACGGCAACTGGATCGAGTACCACGGCCCGGCGGCGGACTTCTCTGAGGTGGCCGGGGCTAGCTTCTACGGCCACTTCGCCGACCGGATCAGTAAGTACGACTATTCGCAGGACCAGGTGCTCGCGGTCTACCTGAACCGGGTCACCGACATCCGCTACTCGGGGCTGTTCGACCGTCCGCTGCCGTACCGGCCGGTCGACCCGCTGCGGGTGGCGCTGCCCGTGCTGCCGTGGCTGTTCGCGGGTTGCGTGGCGACGTTCCTGGCCCTGTCGGTGCGGTCGCTGCGCCGGCCGGACGGCACGGGGATCCGGCGGGGCAACGGCGCGCCGGCCCGGCTGGCCGGTCTCACGGCGCTCGCCGTCGAGATGTCCCTGCTGACCGACGCGCGTAGCAACCCGGCGTTGACGAGAGGCATCGTCAAGCTCCAA
This sequence comes from Micromonospora sp. DT41, assembly GCF_049841715.1. NCBI lineage: Bacteria > Bacillati > Actinomycetota > Actinomycetes > Micromonosporales > Micromonosporaceae > Micromonospora > Micromonospora sp. DT41. The sequence goes on from NZ_JBNCKU010000002.1 coordinate 435,731, forward strand.
GCGGCCCGTGCCGCGTTGGACGAGGAGCTGCCGGAGCATCACGTGCTGTCGTTGCTGAAGGAGGCGGCCGAGGAACTGGACGACGGCGCCCGGACGTCGGGCCTGACCAGTTACCGCCCCGAGCTCTACCTACAGGGCAGGTTGTCGTGAAGAAGTCTCTTCGAGGATGGCTCGGCGCCCTGGTCAGCACACCCTTCGGTCTCGCCGTGCTGGCATGCCTGGTGCTTGCCGCCTGGGCACTGTGGACCGGCGGGGTGCTCGACGGTCCGGCCGCCCGTCAGGTCCGCACGTCCTCGGTGTACGCGGCACCGGGCGTCGACCTGGACCGGGCCGCGGCCGAACGGATCATCGGCAACCGCCGGCTCGTCGTACTGCTGCTCAAGCCGGGCGCCGACCTGCGGGACGGCTGCCGCCAGGTCAGGCGCGCCGCCGAGGGAAACGTCGTGCTGGTGATGAGCCCCGACGGCGACGACTACGACACGTGGGGCTGCGCGTTGCTGCCCGGGCGCGACGACGAGAACTTCGGGCGGGCCGTCGTGGCGGAGACCATCATCAGCCGGGGCGTCGACAGTTTCACCGACCGCCCGCTGGACGCGCTGAAGGTCGTCACCGTCAACTACGACCTGTTGGTGAAGGCCGGCACCGTACCCGACGGCACGCGCACGATCAGCCCGTCGCTGCCGCGTTTCCTGCTCGCGGGGGCGGCGATCGTGGCCGTCGTCATCGGCTCGGCTGCGATCTATGTGGCGGGTCGCCGGGCGGGCCGGCTCGCGGCCGCCCGTCGGCACCGGCGCGACGAGCACGCCGACGCGAGTAGCGCGCTGGGCGCCGGCGCGGCCGTGCTGGCTCAGCAGATCATCGACCTCGACAAGCGGTACGCGGCGACGCGCCGCCGCAGCGGCGTCACCGATGTCGAGAAGGACTTCGGCAGGCGGTACCTGGAGCTGACCTCGGACTACGCCGGGCTGCTCGACCGCATCGAGACCGTCGACGCGAGTGACGACGCAGCCGTGCGCCAGCTCATCGGGCACGTCGACGAGCTGAGCCAGCGGGCGACGCAGGCGAGTCGGTGACGGCGGCGCCGGCCGGCTTCACGACCCGGTCGGCTCCGCCCGCCACACCCAGTTGCGCCGCTCGTACAGCGGTGTGAGGCCGACCCGGAGCATGTTTGTCAGCGACGGGTTGGACGAGCCCGGGTCGGGTCGGCCCGTCTCGGAGACGACCCACCGGCAGCCGGCCCGCTCCGCGGCGGCCGCCCGGGCCGTCAGCAGCGCCGACTGCGCGCCCCGACCCCTGTGGCTCGGCAGTGTCGCGCCGGTGTTGAGCGAGCCCACAGCGCCGTGGACGAACAGGTTGGCGGCGGCGACCATCTCGTCGCCGTCCCAGGCGGCGTACGGCTGGAAGCGGGGGTCGCGCACGGCGCCGGTGAGCATCGGTCCGAGGTGCTGCTCGGGCATGCCGAAGCAGCGCAGCACCACCGACGCCCACTGGCCGTGCAGCTCCGGGGGCACTGGGCCGACCCGCAGGTCGGTGTGGCCGGGTCGGAGCGTTCCGATCTCGGCGGCGAGCTTCACCCAGGTGCTGCCGCCGGTGATGTTCTCCCGCGCGCAGATGTCGTCCCAGTCCGCAGGTAGCAGGTCGGGAGCGATCTGGAGGACGGCGGCAGGTGTCGCCTCGGCGCGGTAGAAGTCGCACACCGCGGCGATGAGGTCGGCGCTGACCGGCTCGTCGAAGCCGAACCCGAGCGCTTTGCTCCAGTAGCCGGTGGGGTCGTGTCGCATGGAGAGCACCACCGCGCCGCCCATCCGGGTGGCGGCCATGCCGAGGGCGGCTCGGACGTCGGTGGGCGCCCCCGCCTCGTACTGGAACATGAACTCGGCCTCGGCCTGTTCGGCGAGCGCGAGCATCGTCTGGTCGGTTGTCACGGGGGACCAGACTGCCACGGCGGTCGCGTCGCGGGTGGGCGGGTGGCGCCACGACTGCCTGGTCACTGCCTGCGAGCCGTCGGCCGCAATGGGTTGACCGACCCCACCACAGCCCCTATCGTTCCAGTACGTAGAACGGCGTACGGCTCAGTCGAACGATTTGGTGGTTGGTAATGGTCGAGGCAGCTCTGGGCATCATTGTTCCACCCGCCAACCCGACGGTTGAGCCCGAACTCCGTCGCCTGCTGCCAGCGCGGGTCCGCTACCACGTCGCCCGGCTGCCGGTCGTGAACGGGTCACTCGCACAGCGGCTGGACCGCTACGCCGAACTGCTGCCGGATACCGCCGCCACGCTCGACGGCCTCGACCTGCGGGCCACCTACGTCGCCTGCACCGGCTGCTACTACCGACCGGGGCGCGGCGACGTGCACCGCACCGACAAGGCGGCGAGCGGGCGCCTCGGCTCGCCGGTGTTCGGGGCGGCGAACGCGGTCCGGCAGGTGCTCGACCGTCTCGCGGTCCGGTCACTGACCCTGATCTCGCCGTACCCGGACTGGCTCACCGAGCAGGCGGCGGCATTCTGGCGCGCGAACGGCCGCAGTGTCGGCACGCCGGTGCCGGTGCCCGGCACGGGCGCCATCTACGACCTCAGCTCGACCACCGTCCGCGACACAGTGCTGCAGACCCTGCGCTCGCTTGCCGACGACGGCTTCCCGCCCGGGCACGCGGTGCTGCTGACCGGGACGGGCGCACCCAGCCTGGACGTCCTCGACGAGGTCCTGCCGCAGGCACCCGTCCCGGTGCTGTCGTCGAACCTCGCCGGCGCCTGGCAGTTGCTGGAGACCGCCGGGATCACCCACCTGGCGGGCGAGTCGCCCAGCCCGGCGTTGCGGCACCTGGCCGCCACCCTGACCCAAACCCCCTCGACCGGAATCGTCGGCGTTGTCGCCGGCGGGAAGGAGTGACCGTGGCGTCCACCAGTCACGCCGTGCAAGCCCCAGTCGTCGTCCTCGGCGGCGGGCCGGTGGGCATGGTGACGGCCCTCGCCCTGGCCCGCCGGGACATCCCGGTGATCGTTCTCGAACGTGACCCGGACGAGGTGCGGTCGGAGTGGCGCGGCTCCACCGTTCACCCCCCGACCACCGAACTGCTCGACGAACTCGACCTGGCCGCCCCACTGCTCAAGGAGGCGGTCCGGGTACACCGGCTGGACTACCGCGACCTGGAGCTGACCGAGTCCGCCTGCTTCTCCTACGAGGCGCTCGAAGGCGAGACCCGGTACCCGTTCCGGTTGCAGTACGAGCAGTACAAGCTGGTCCGGCTGCTGCGCCGCGCGGTCGCCGAGACGCCGAACATCGACATCCGGTTCGGGCACGACGTGGTCGGCCTGCGTCAGGACGACACGCATGTCGAGTTGGACGTGACCGTCGACGGCGCCCCGAGCGTGGTGAGCGCCCAGTGGGTGGTGGCCGCCGACGGCGCGCACAGCACCGCCCGCAAACTGCTCGACGTTCCGTTCCCCGGTTTCACGTACCCGACGCTGAGCCTTGTGGTGGCCACGCCGTTCCGCTTCGAGGACGCGGTGCCCGATCTCGGCGCGGTCGGCTACTGGTCCGGCCCGAAGGGCCGTTTCTCGCTGATCAGAACCCCCGACATCTGGCGTGCGGCGCTGTCGACGGGCACCGGCGTCGACGACGAGCCCCCGTCCGGCACGCACCCGGCCTTCCTGGCCGCCGTGGACCTGCTGCTGGGCGGCAAGCCCGACGCCCGTGAGTTGCCGCTGAGCCAGCACCAGACCTACCGCAGCCACCAGCGGCTCGCGGAGTCCTTCCGGATCGGCCGGGTGTTGCTGGCCGGCGACGCCGCCCACCTGAGCAGCACCACCGGCGGCATGGGTCTGAACTCGGGCATCCACGACGCGGTGGCGGTAGCCATCGCGCTGGCCGAGCCGGACCCGGACACGGCCACCAGCGAGTACGCGCAACGTCGCAGGTCGATCGCCGAGCGCTTCGTCCAGCCGACCACGACGGAGAACCGCACCTCGGCCGACGGTGTCGAACTGGCCGGTCGCCGCGAGCGGCTGCTGCGCCTGCGGGCGCTCGCGGACAACCCCGAGGACGCCCGAAACTACCTCCGTCGTGTCAGTATGCTCGGGATCCAGCACTAGACGTCGGGCCGTTCACCACAGCCAGATCGGTCAACCGCTGGCGTGTTCCTATGCACCTTCGAGAGGTGATCTGAATGGGGATCAGCGTACCGGCGTCCGAGCCGGAGGACGGTCATCGCTACACGACGAGCGGCCTGGGTCGCGCTCTGGCCGTGATCGACCTCCTCGCCGAACGCAGCCCGGAGATGATCGGGGTGTCGACTGTCGCCCGGGTCCTGAACCTGCCCAAGGCGGTGGCCCACCGCATCCTCAAGGAGCTGACGGCCAACCAGTTCGTCACGTTCGACGAGGGCACCCGGCGCTACCGGCTCGGGCCGGGCGCTCTCGCGGTCGGGTTGGCCGCCCTGCGTGCCATCGACGTGCAGGCGATCACCAACCGGCACATGCGGCGGTTGGTGGAGGCCACGGGGGAGACCGCGACCCTGTCGATGCGGCAGGGGTGGGTGCGGGTCTACACCGACCAGGTGCTCTCGCCGCACGAGATCCGGATGTCGGTGACGCTCGGTTCCCGTCATTCGCTTGTCGCCGGCTCGTCGTCCAAGGCGATCCTGGCGGCCCTGCCCGATTCCGAGATCGCCGAATACCTGGCCACCCATGAGCTGGTCTCGGTCACCGCGGCCACCATCACGTCCGTCGAGCAGCTCTGGACCGACCTGCGGGAGGTCCGTGAGCAGGGCTACGCGGTGAGCCGGGGCGAGCGGCAGGCCGGCGCGGTAAGCGTGGCGGCGCCGATCCGGCTGGCCTCCGGCGAGGTCTACGGGTCGTTGTCGCTGTGCGGCCCTCAGGACCGTTTCTCGGCGCAGCTGCTCGTCGAGTACGGCGAGCTGGTGGCCGACGCGGCCCGCCAGGTCAGCGCCGAGCTGGGCTATCAGGCCCCCGCGGCGCAGGAAGCCCCGCAGCCGGAGCCGGTGCAGCGCAAGCGTGCGCCCCGGCGTCAGGCGACGCGGTCGGTCGCGGACCACGCCGCGACCAGTTCGGCCGAGGTCGTCGTCTCGCAGAAGTAGAAGCCCAGGTTGCGGATCGCCGCCTCGGCGAGGTCCGCACGGGTCCAGCCGACCAGGTCGGTCGGCATCGTGGTGGTCAGGTCGGCCATGTACGCGTCGCGGATGGTGGAGTCCACGCAGACGTTGGCGGCCGTCCCGACCACCACCACGTGGTCACGTCCGTGCGCGCGGAGCAGGTTGTGCAGGGGCGTGCCGACGAACGCGCTGTAGCGCGTCTTCTCCAGGTGGCAGTCGCCCGGCTCGGGGCGCAGGCCCTCGGCGAGTTCGGCGCCCCAGGAGCCTGCGGCGCAGACGCTGAGCGGGCTGCGGCCCATCGCCTCGGCACGGGCCCGCCGGGCCGGTGACACGAGCTGCTCGTGGGCGGCCTGCCGCACCCAGATGACCAGGCATCCCGCGGCCCGCGCCTGGTCGAGGAAGCGCGGCAGCCTGCGGGCCAGCTCGGTGTTCACGCTGACGTCGGCGCCGAGCTTCGCCATGGCCCCGACGGGGGAGCAGAAGTCGTTCTGCATGTCGATGACCAGCACCGCTGTGCGCTGCGACAGGTGTTCCATGAGGGTTTCTCCGGGGTTGGGCGATTAGTAAGGAACTAGTCGTATGGAGTCGGGCCTTGCGGACCATTGACCTCGCCGCTGAACATAGCTTACGTTCCCTCCAACAGAACGGCGTACTGCACAAGCGAACAGCGTCGCGTAATTTCACGGACCGGCCGGTGACAGGGGTACCCATGAGTGCGATCAAAGTGGAGGGCGTCAGCAAGGTCTTCGCCGGCGCCGGTGGCCAGTCGATGCTCGCGCTGAGCGACGTCTCGCTCGACATCGCCGACGGTGAGTTCGTGGTGCTGTTGGGCCCGTCCGGCTGCGGCAAGACGACACTGCTGCGGATCATCGGTCAGCTGGAGAGCCCGACCGTGGGGCGGGTACGAATCGACCACGGCGACCGGCAGGAGAACGCCGACCGCCCGCTGGGCTTCGTCTTCCAGGAAGCCACGCTGATGCCGTGGCGGTCGACGGGCGCCAACGTCGCCCTGCCGCTGGAGATGGCCGGCGTCGGCCGCCGGGAGCGCGAGGCGAAGGTCCGCGAGATGCTGGCCCTCGTCGGGCTGCCCGACGCGGCGAGCAAGCTCCCGCACCAGCTCTCGGGCGGTATGCGGCAGCGGGTCTCCATCGCCCGGGCGCTCGCGCACGACCCCCAGGTGCTGCTCATGGACGAGCCGTTCGGCGCCCTGGACGCGCAGACCCGCGACATGATGAACGCGGAGTTGCAGCGCATCTGGCTGGAGAACCGCAAGACGGTCGTCTTCGTGACGCACTCCGTCTCCGAGGCCGTCTTCCTGGCCGACCGCATCGTGATGCTGGGGACCAAGCCCGGTCACATCCACTCCATCACCGAGGTGACGCTGCCGCGGCCGCGCACCCTCGCGATGACCGAGTCCGCCGAGTTCCGCTCCCTCGCGACCGAGCTGCGCCGCCAGATCGGCGAGGTGCAGCAGGACAACGACATTCGACCCGCCGTCTCGGCCTGATCAGCAACTGAGGTGTCGCACGTGACCACTACAGATCAGCGCCACCCGGCGCCGACGTCGCCTACCGCAGAACAGCTACGCCCTCCGCCGCTGACGCTGTCGCAGCGACTGCGCAACAACCGCTGGCTGTCCTTCTACACCAGCCCTCTGCTCGTCGCGCTGTTCCTGGTCGCCTGGAAGATCTACGTCGAGGTCACGGACCTGTCCCGGTTCGTGCTCCCGGCGCCGGAGGCGGTGTTCAAGTCCTTCATCGAGCAGATCACCGACCCGTTCGTGTGGCAGACCCACATCTGGACGACCTTCTACGAGGTCATCATGGGTCTGGCGCTGGCCATCGTCCTGGGCGTGGGGCTCGGCCTGATGATCGGCAAGTCGCCGCTGTTCGACCGCATCGCCCGACCGTTCATCGTCGCCACCCAGGTGGTGCCGAAGGTCGCGCTGGTCCCGCTGTTCATCCTCTGGCTGGGCTTCGGCCCGTCGTCCAAGGTGGTCATGGCGGCGCTGCTGGCGTTCTTCCCGCTGCTCATCAACACCTCGTTCGGTGTCCGTTCGGTGCCGGGCTCGATGCACGACCTGATGACGACGCTGAAGGCGTCCCGCTGGGAGCGGTTCTGGCGCGCCGACCTGCCGTACACGATGCCGTTCATCCTGGCCGGCATGGAGCTTGCGGTCGTCCAGGCGACCATCGGCGCGATCGTCGGTGAGTACCTCGGCGGTGACAAGGGCCTCGGCCGGTACGCCGTCAACCTCCAGAACGGCCTTCAGGTCGACAAACTGTTCGGCGCGATCCTGATCATGGCGTTGTTCGGCTTCACCCTCTACAGCATCGTGACCGGCGCCCGCCGGCTGCTGATCCCCTGGCACGAGTCCGTGCAGCCACGCCGTACCCCCTGACAGGTCCGCTCCTCCCGATCCCTGGTCGGCGCCGCGACGCGGCGCGGGCAGGTCACACCTTGCCTTTCTCCGTCGCACACCTTCATCCCCCTCCTCCGTACCGGGAGATCTTCATGAGAAACGACCGTTCAATTGGCGCGCCGGTCTCGCGGCGTTCGTTCCTTCGGGCCAGCACCACAGCCGGGCTCCTGCTGCCCACCGCCGGTGGCATGACCCTGCTGCTCACCGGCTGCGGCGGCGACGACGACAAGGTCAACGCCGACGGCAGCCTCAACGGCTCGTACATGACCGCCTCCGGCATGACGCTGAGCTTCGTGGAGACGATGGTCGCCAAGGAGCGTGGCTTCTTCTCCGAGTTCGGGCTGAGCCTGGACATCAAGGGCGGGCAGGGCACCGCCACCGCCATCCAGGCGGTGCTCGGTGGCTCGGCCGACCTGACCCGGGCCAACGGCATCAACGCGATCATCGCGGTGGCCAACGAGGACGCCCCGTTCGTCAGCATCGCCAGCGTGCGGCAGAAGTCGCAGTTCGAGGTGGTGTCCCTGCCGAACAAGCCGATCCGCAACCCCGCCGAGCTGGCCGGACGCACCTGCGGCATCGTCTCCACCGGCGGCGCCACCGAGAACCTGCTCGACGTCATGCTGATCAACGCGGGGGTCAACCCCACGTCGGTGAAGCGTCCGGTCACCGGTGTCGGCACCGCCGCGTACGAGTTGGCCCGCAAGGGCGATGTGGACGCGTGGATCTGCGTCAACACCGACCGGGCCACCATCCAGAAGGACGTCGGCGAGGTCGTCTTCTTCAGCACCGACGACTTCGCCCCGATGCCGTCGGACTCGTACAACACCAGCGCCAAGATGGTCGAGTCGGGCAGCGACATGCCTGTGAAGTTCCTCGCCGGCGTGCTCAAGGCGATCGACTACGCCAGCAAGGAAGCGAACTGGGATCAGGTCATCAACGACCTGCGCAAGTACAACCCGGAGGCCGACCCGGCCCAGGCCCGTGCCGAGCTGCCGCTGCTTGTGGAGAGCTGGCTGGCGGCCGGCCCGGACAAGGCCCTGGAGATGAACGAGCAGACCTGGCTCAAGGGTCAGGAGAGCCTCATCAAGGCCAAGCTGGTGAAGTCTGCTGCGCCGATCGACAAACTGATCAACCGCAGCTACCTCGAGCGCGCGAGGAACCTGTGACGGGCGGCCCGGCCGCCGCCAGCGCCGCCTCCGCGGTCCTGGCGGCGGCCGCGGCCAGCGGTGTGCGACGGCTGTGGTTCAACAGCGGCTCCGAGCTGACCTCGTTCCAGGAGGCAAGCGCGCAGGCCCGGCACCAGGGCGAGCCGACCCCGCAGATCATCACCTGCCCCCACGAACACGTCGCGCTCACCGCGGCGATGGGCGAAACGATGGTCACCGGCCAGCCGTCCATGACCGCTGCCCACGCCGACCTCGGCCTGCTGCACCACGGCGGCGCCATCCACAACGCCATGTGGGGCGACCACCCCATCATGATCATGTCGGGTTATCCGCCCACCCGCGCCGAGTCGCGCAACTCGCCGGTGTTCTGGAAGCAGCAGCGCTGGGACCAGGGCTCGATCGTGCGGCAGTACGTCAAGTGGGACTACAAGCTGTCCGCCCTCGACGACGCCGCACTGGTGGTGGCGCGTGGCCTCCAGGTCGCGCTCGCGCCTCGGCGGGGCCCCGTCTACCTGGCGATGCCGGAAGAGGTGGGCAGGTACCCGATCCCGGTCGGCAACCCGGTCCCCAGCGCCCAACGGCTCGGCATCCCGACCCTGGGACCGGGCGACCCCGGCGTGGTCAGCGAGGTGGCCCGCCGCCTCACGACCGCCCGGCGGCCCGTCATCGTCACCGACCGCGTCGGCGTCAACCCGCACGCCGTGACGTTGCTGGCCGAGCTGGCCGACACCCTCGGCGTGGAGGTACGCGCCACCCGCTACCGGATGAACCTGCCCGACGACAACCCGTGGCACACCACAGCGCCACTTGACGAGTTCGACGTCATCATCGTGCTTGACCATCCGGTGCCGTGGATGCCCGCCGTGGAACGCCCCCACGACGACGCGTGGATCGGCTGGGCCGGGCCCGACCCGATCGAGGGTCGTGTCCCGCTGTACGAGCTGCGCGCCGACGCGCGTACCACCGCCGACCCGGCGGCGTTCCTCGCCGCCGTGCTGGCCGAGGTCGGCGCGGCCGGACCGGGCGACGCCGACGCCGTACGCCGGCGGCGGCAACGACCGCCAGCCGCCGCGCCGCGACCGGCCGGTGGCAACGCGGCGGTCTCCGGTGCTCCCACGCCCGCGCTGATCGCCGCCGCCCTGGACCGGCACCTGCGCCCCGACGACCTGCTGACCTGGGAGGTGTTCGACACCGCGCCGGTCCGCCGGACGAAGCCGGGCACCCTCTTCGAGAAGGGCGGGTCCAGCCTCGGCTGGTCGGTGGCGGCGGCCACCGGCGCCAGCATGGCCGCCGGCGGCGCGCACGCCGTGGCGGTCACCGGGGACGGCTCGTACCTGTTCGGCTCGCCGGACTCGTGCCTGTGGTTGCAGCAGCAGCACGACGCGCCGGTGGTCACCGTGGTGGTCAACAACGGCGGCTACCGCACCGGCACGACAACCCTTGCCGCGCACTACCCGGACGGCCTGGCCGTCACCGAACCCACAGTGCTCGGCGGCCACCTCACCCCGTCGCCGGACTTCGCGGCGCACGCCCGCTCGCAGGGCTGCTACGGGGAGCAGGTGGTGCGGGCGGCCGACCTCACCGCGGCCCTGGACCGGGCCCGTACGGCGGTGGCGCGCGACCGCGTCCCGGCCGTGCTGGACGTCTGGGTGCCCGAGCATCTCACCGGGTCGATGGACCCGGCACGCCGGGCGCGCCCGGCTCACGACGAAGGGAACACCGATGGCTGATGTCGTTTCGCCTATCGACGGCCGGGTCCTGACCCACATCGCGCCCGCCTCGCCTGCCGAGGTCGACGCCGCCGTCCGGGAGGCGCGCGCCGCCCAGCCGGCGTGGGCCCGCCGCACCGGCAGCGACCGTAGCCGGATCCTGCACGCGGTCGCCGACCTCATCGAGGCCCGCATCGACGAGCTGGCCGAGACCGAGACCCGCAACACCGGCAAGATCCTCAGCGACACCCGCCGGGAGGCGATCCGGGCCGCGAACAGCTTCCGCTACTACGCCGGCTGGGCCGAGCAGGTACGGGGCGAGACCATCCCGGTCGGGCCGGAGTACCACACCTACACGGTGCCCGAGCCGCACGGCGTCGTCGCCGGTGTCATCCCGTGGAACGTGCCGTTCTTCTTCGCGGTCAAGAAGATCGCCCCGGCGCTCGCCTTCGGCAACGCCTGCGTGCTCAAGCCGGCCGAGGAGACGCCGTTGACGGCCCTGCGGCTGGCCGGCCTGCTGGCCGAGGCGGGTGTGCCCGACGGGCTGGTGCGGGTGCTGCCCGGTGGCCGGGAGACCGGCGTGGCACTGGTGTCGCACCCGGACGTCGACCTGATCGTGTTCACCGGCCACCACGACACCGGCAAGGCGATCGCCCGGTCGGCGGCGGCCAACCTCACCCCGGTGGCGCTGGAGCTGGGGGGCAAGTCGCCGCAGGTCCTCTTCCCCGACGCCGACCTGGACCAGGCCGTGGACGCAGTGGTGCTGGGCGTATTCGCCTCCTGCGGGCAGATGTGCATCGCCGGCTCCCGGCTGGTCCTGCACGAGTCGATCTACGACGACGTGCTGGACCGGGTGGCCCAGCGGGTACGGGCGCTGCGGGTGGGCGACCCGTTCGACGCCGAGACGGACCTGGGTCCGCAGATCACCGCCGTGCAGCGGGACAAGACGGCGGCGTTCATCGCCGAGTCCCGCGGCGCGGGTCGGCTCGTCGCGCAGGCCACGCTGCCGGACACCGAGCGGCTGCGCAACGGCTTCTACGTGGCGCCGACGGTGTTCGACAGGTTGGACGACAATGCCCGCCTGCTGCGCGAGGAGGTGTTCGGGCCGGTCCTCGCGGTGTCGTCCTTCCGCGACGACGCCGACGCGCTGCGGCTGGCAAACGACACCGAGTTCGGCCTGGCTGCGGGCATCTGGACCGCCGACATCGCCCGCGCACACCGGTTCGCCGGGCAGGTGCGGGCGGGCACGGTGTGGATCAACACCTACCGGGTGATGTCCGACCTGGTGCCGTTCGGCGGTGTCGGCCTGTCCGGATACGGCCGCGAGAACGGCACCGAGGCGGCCCGGCTCTACCTGCGCTCGAAGTCGGTGTGGACCTCGCTGACCGGCGGCACCCCGCAGGGGTACGGCATGGGAGGCGCTGGTGCGGCAGGCTGACCGCCCGGCCGGGTCACCGGTTGACGCGCCAGCCGACGAGAGGGGCCGCGGCGGTCTCGCGTTACTGCGGGACCGTCGCTTCGGCCCGTACTTCTTCGGGTCGTTGGCGTCGAACACCGGCACGTGGTTCCAGAACGTCGCGGCGATCCTGACGATCTACGCGCTGACCCGCTCGGCGTTCATGGTGGGTCTTGTCACCGCCCTGCAGTTCGCCATGCAGTTGGTCCTCGCCCCGGTGATCGGGGCGTTGGCCGACCGTGTCGACCGGCGGCGGCTGATCATCGTGGGGCAGACGCTCGGCGGTTCCGCAGCGGCGGTGCTCGCGCTGCTGGCCTTCCTGGACGCGTTGAATCCGGGTCTGCTGCTCACGTTCATCGGGTTGTCCGGGGTGGGGCAGGCGATCACCGGTCCGGCCGCGCAGGCGTTGGTGCCCAACATCGTGAGCCGCGCCGACGTGCCGCAGGCGATCGCCCTGCACTCGCTGACGTTCAACCTGTCGCGGGCCATCGGCCCGGTGGCCGGGGCGGCCACGTACGCGGTGGCCGGCGCCGGTACGGCGTTCGCCGTCAACGCCGCAAGCTTCCTGGCGTTCGCGCTGGCGCTGCGTGGTGTGCGGCTACCGAAACCGGCTGCCGGCGCGCGGGGCAGGCTGGGCGTGTTGGGCGGGGTCGCCTACGTACGGCACCGGCCGGTGCTGGTGCGGTGCCTGGTGGCGGTGGCCCTGATCGGCCTGGCGATGGAGCCGATCAACACGTTGTCGCCGTTGTTCGCCGAGAGCTTCGGCGGCGGTGACCTGCTGGTGGGTGTCTTCATCACGTTCTTCGGCGTCGGCTCGGCGCTTGTCGCCGTCTTCGTGGGCCGGCTGCGACGCACTGTGGGCAGCGGCAAGACGGGCGCGGTCGGTGTGGCCGCGCTGGCCCTCGGGATGGCGGTGTTGGCGGTGAGCCCGGGGCCGGTGCTGGCCACCGTCGGCATCGCCGTGGGCGGGGCCGGCTATCTGCTCGCGGTCAGCGACGTCAACGCCACCATGCAGGAAGGGCTGTCCGACGCGGTGCGTGGCCGCGTGATGGCCCTGTGGTCGATGTGTTTCCTCGGTATCCGGCCGGCCGCGGCGATGCTGCACGGCTGGCTCGGCGACACGTTCTCGGCATCTGCGGGAGCGTTCGTCGCGGCCGGGTCCGCGGTGGCCGCCGCTGTGGTCCTGCGCGGTCGGCTGACCCGGCGCGGTGACGCCGCCGGGCCTGTCCAGCAGGGATGACAGAGCGCGTCGCCGTTGACCCCGCACCGCATTCCAACCTATTCTGCTGAGCGAAACACCGTTCGTTTGAAGCGAACGGACTGAGTTGGGGAGGCCCAGTGCACGACGGACCGCTGACCGGACTCCGCGTCATCGACGCCTCGACGATCCTGGCCGGCCCTCTGTGCTGCCAGATCCTCGGCGACTTCGGTGCCGACGTCATCAAGGTCGAACACCCCGTGGCCGGCGACAGCATGCGCGGGCACGGCCACGCCAAGGACGGCGTACCGCTGTGGTGGAAGGAGATCTCCCGCAACAAGCGCACACTCGGCCTCAAGCTGTCCGCGCCCGAGGGCGCCGACCTGCTGCTGCGCCTGGCCGCCACCGCCGACGTGCTGGTGGAGAACTTCCGCCCCGGCACCCTGGAACGGTGGGGGATCGGCCCCGAGAAGCTGCACGAGGTCAACCCCGGCCTGGTCATCGTGCGCATCTCCGGCTTCGGCCAGCAGGGCCCGTACGCCAGCCGGCCCGGCTTCGGCACCCTCGCCGAGGCGATGAGCGGCTTCGCCCACCTCACCGGCGACGAGAACGGCCCGCCCACGCTTCCCGCGTTCGGCCTGGCCGACAGCATCTGCGGCATCGCCGCGTCGTCGGCCACGATGGCCGCGCTGTTCGCCCGCGACCGCAACGGCGGCAAGGGCCAGATCGTCGACATGAGCCTGCTGGAGCCGATCATGACGGCGGTCGGCCCCGGCCCCACCGTCTACGACCAGCTCGGCATCGTCGAGCACCGGCACGGCAACCGGTCCACGAACAACTCCCCCCGCAACACCTACCGCACCAAGGACGGCGACTGGGTCGCCGTGTCCACGAGCGCGCAGTCCATCGCCGAGCGGGTCCTGCGCCTCGTCGGTCACCCCGAGGTCATCGACGAGCCGTGGTTCGCCTCCGGCCGGCAACGCGCCGCGCACGCCGACCTGCTCGACGAGTACGTCGGCGGGTGGATCGCCGAGCGCACCCGCGACGAGGTCATGCGCGCCTTCGAAGAGGCCGGCGCCGCCGTCGCCGCCGTCTACACCGCCCGCGACATCGTGGCCGACGAACACGTCCAGGCCACCAAGATGGTCGTCAAGGTGCCCGACCCCGACCTCGGCGAGGTCCTCATGCACAACGTGCTGTGGCGCATGTCCGACACACCGGGCCGGATCCGCTTCACCGGCCGACCCCTCGGCGCCGACACCGACGACCTCCTCGTCAACGAACTCGGCTGCACTCCCGACGCCGTCGCGGAGCTGCGCTCACGGGAGATCGTGGCCTGACGGTCGCCACCACCGATTTAAGGATTGTCGTGACCACAACGAACATCACCACCGACTCCGGCACGGCCGCGCTCCTGGCCGCCGTCGAGGCGGGAGTCCGGGTGTACGACCTGGGCCGCCGCCTCACCATCGGCATGCCCCAGTCGCCGAACCATCCGCCGTTCTGGCACGCCCTGCCCCGCCGGCACGGCGACGCGGTACGCCCCGACGGCGGCTCCGCCGCCAACGACATCATCACCATGGGCACCCACGTCGGCACCCACATCGACGCGTTCTCCCACGTCTCGCAGGACGGTCGGCTGCTCGACGGCTCCGACGCCGCCGACGCCGGCCGCGGCGGCCGCTACCCCGACCTGGGCGCGCACACCATCGCCCCGATGGTGCGCCGCGGCGTGCTGCTCGACGTCCCCGCAGCCCTGGGCCTGTCCGACGGCTGCGAGCCCGGATACGAGATCACCCCCGCCGACCTGTCGACGGCCGCCGACCGGCAGGGCACCCCGCTGCGCCCCGGCGACGTGGCGCTGGTCCGCAGCGGCTGGGGCAGGCTGTTCGACCACGAGGACCGCACCCGCTACATCGGGCACACCACAGGCGTACCAGGAGTCGGCGCAGCCGGCGCCACCTGGCTGGCCGGCCAGGGCGTCCACGCCGTGGGGGCCGACACGATCGCCTTCGAGTGCCTGCCACCGGGCGCCGGGCACAGCGTCCTGCCCGCCCACCGCGTGCTGCTCGTCGAACGCGGCGTCTACATCATCGAGACGATGGCGCTGGAGGAGCTGGCCGCCGACAACGTCCACGAGTTCCTCTTCGTCCTGTCGCCGCTGGCCATCTTCGGCGCCACCGGCTCACCCGTGCGCCCCCTGGCCGTGGTCGCCCATGTCTGAGCAGACCCTGGCCCGGCAGCTGGCCGCGTTCGCCGCCCGCACCGGCGACGAGCCCCTGCCCGAACGCGTCGCCGCAAGCGTGCGCCAACGGGTCCTGGACATCCTCGGCCTGTGCGTGGGCGCGCACCGGCTGCCCACCAGCCGCGCCGCCCTGGAGTTCGTCGCCGACCAGGGCGGACGCCCCCAGGCTCACGTCGTGGGGCTACCCGACGCGGTGCCCGCGGCGCAGGCCGCGTTCGGCAACGGCGTCCTGGCGCACTCGCTGGACTACGACGACACCCACCTGCCCTCGGTGCTGCACCCCAGCGCCGCCGTCGTCCCGGCGGCCCTGGCCGCCGCCCAGGCCGCCGGCGCCAACGGCGCCGCCCTCACCAACGCCGTGGCCGTCGGCATCGAGACGACGGTACGACTGGGAATGGCCGGCTACGACCCGTCCCTGAAGAACTCGGTGTTCTTCGAGCACGGCCAGCACGCCACCTCCATCTGCGGCGCGATGGGCGGCGCCGTGGCCGCCGGCATGCTCCTGGGCCTGGACGAGGACGGCCTGTTGGACGTCCTCGGTGTCACCGCCTCCATGGCCTCCGGGGTGATCGAGGCCAACCGGACCGGCGGCACTGTCAAGCGGCTGCACTGCGGCTGGGCCGCCCACAGCGCCGTCACCGCCGCCGACCTGGTCCGACGCGGCTTCACCGGGCCACCCACAGTCCTGGAGGGCCGCTTCGGCTTCTTCACCGCCTTCCTGCGCGGCGAAGCCGACCACGACCAGATCACCGACGGCCTCGGCGAGCGGTGGGCGGTGCCGGACATCTTCTTCAAGCCGTACCCCGCCAACCACTTCACCCACGCGGCCATCGACGCCGGCCTGGCCCTGCGCGCCGCGGGCGTGCCCGTGGACCGGATCACCCACATCGAACTGCGGGTACCCGCAGCGGTGATCCGCACCATCGGCGAACCGATCACCACCAAACGCGCACCGGACACCGGCTACCAGGCGCAGTTCAGCGGCCCGTACGCCGTCGTCGCCGGCCTGCTCGGCGGCGGGGGACTGGGCCTGGGCCTGGGCGACTTCACCGACGACCTGGCCCGTGACCCGCAGCGTCGGGCGCTGATGGCCCGCGTCGACGTCGTCCCCGACGACGAGTGCAACACGATCTTCCCGCACCAGTTCCCGGCCGTCGTGACGGTACGCACCGACGACGGGCAGACCTGGCGCGAGGAGGTGCTGACCAACCGCGGTGGCCCGCAACGGCCCCTGTCCGACGCGGAACTGGCGTTGAAGTTCCGGGACAACGTCGCCGGACGCGTCGACTCCGACACCGCCGACCAGGTCGTGGCCGCGGTGCTCGGCCTCGCCGACGTCACCGACGTCACCGACGTGCTGCGCCCACTGACCCGACTACAGGCCGACTGACGCCGGCACCGACTCGCTGTCCGCCAACCCAGGAGCACACACCGTGGAACCTTTCGACCTCGTAGTGAAGAACGTCAGAGTCGTGCGGCACGACCAGCCCGAACCGGCGGCGCTGGACATCGCCGTCCGCGACGGCCGCGTGGCCCGCCTCGCGCAGGCGATCGACCCCACCGGCGCGAAGGCAGTCGTCGACGGCGGCGGCAAGCTCGCCTTCCCCGGCGTCGTCGACGCCCACCAGCACTGGGGCATCTACCACCCGCTGGCCGAGGACACCGCCACGGAGAGCCGCGCCTGCGCGCAGGGCGGCGTCACGTCCGCCATCAACTACATCCGCACCGGGCAGTACTACCTCAACCGCGGCGGACCGTACCGCGAGTTCTTCCCCGAGGTGCGCAGCGCCACCGACCACAGGTCCTACGTCGACTACGCGTTCCACGTCGCGCCCATGACCAGTGAGCACATCGACGAGATCCCCGAGCTGATCCGCGACCACGGCGTCACCTCGTTCAAGGTGTTCATGTTCTACGGCGGCCACGGCCTGCACGGCCGCTCCACCGACCAGAGCTCCTTCCTCATGATCCCGCCGGACGCCCGCTACGACTACGCGCACTTCGAGTTCGTCATGCGCGGCGTGCAGGCCGCCCGCGAGCAGTTCCCCGACCTGGCCGACGAGATCTCGCTGTCGCTGCACTGCGAGACCGCCGAGATCATGCGGGCGTACACCCGCCTGGTCGAGGAGGAGGGCGCCCTCACCGGGCTTGCCGCCTACAGCGCCTCCCGGCCGCCACACTCCGAGGGCCTCGCGATCAGCATCGCCTCCTACCTCGCCCACGAGACCGGCCTGCCCACCATCAACCTGCTGCACCTGACCTCGGCGAAGGCCGTCGACGCGGCGCTGCGCATGGCGAAGGCGTTCCCGCACGTCGACTTCCGCCGTGAGGTGACGATCGGCCACCTGCTCGCCGACATCGACACCGCCCACGGCCTCGGCGGCAAGGTCAACCCGCCGCTGCGTCCCCGCGAGGACGTCGAGGCGCTGTGGGGCTACCTGCTCGACGGGCACCTCGACTGGGTCGTCAGCGACCACGCCTGCTGCCGCGCCGAGACCAAGTTCGGCGAGCCGGCCGACGACATCTTCGTCGCCAAGTCGGGCTTCGGCGGCGCCGAGTACCTGCTGCCCGGCCTGGTCAGCGAGGGCTCCAAGCGCGGCCTGTCCTACGCCCGCGTCGCCGAGCTGACCTCGTGGGCGCCGGCACGCCGCTACGGCCTTGCCACAAAGGGCGCCATCGCCGAAGGGCTGGACGCCGACTTCTGCCTGCTGGATGAGAACCACACCTGGACGGTCCGGGCCGACGACTCACTGTCGACGCAGGAGTACACGCCGTTCGAGGGGATGGAACTGACCGCTCGCGTCACCGACACGTTCCTGCGCGGCGAGCAGATCCTGCGCGACGGCGCCCTGGTCGGGCAGCCGCGCGGCCGGTACCTGGCCCGCCCCACGCGCCCGTGACGGCTATCGGGGCACCCCTGCCCACCGCCCGCAGCTACCTGTACGTGCCGGGGGACCAGCCGGACAAGATGGCCCGGGCGGCGGCCCGGGGCGCCGACGCCTGCATCCTCGACCTGGAGGACGCTGTCGCACCGGCGAGCAAGGCCACCGCCAGGGCCAGCGTCGGCGCGTTCCTCGCCGACGCCGACGCCACGGTGCAGTGGTGGGTACGCCTCAACGCGGACACACCGGCCGCCGACATCGCCGCGGTGGTCGGCCCGCACCTGACCGGTGTGGTCGTGCCGAAGGCCGACGTCGACCTGCTGGCCGAGGTGCACCGGCTGCTCGGCGACGCCGAACGCGACAGTGGCGTCCCGCACGGGTCGACAGCCGTGTTCGCGCTGCTGGAAACGGCGAGCGGCGTGCTACGCGCCGAGGCCGTGGCCGCCGCCCCCCGCGTCGAGCGTCTCGGCCTGGGCGAGGCGGACCTCGCGGCGGAGCTGCGCCTGCAACCCGGTCCGGACCGGGAGGAGCTGTGGCCGCACCGCTCGCGCATCGTCCTGGCCTGCGCGGCGGTCGGTATCGCCCCGCCGGTCGGTCCGACCGAGACGGCCCTGCGTGACCCGGAGCGGCTCGAGGCGACAAGCCGCCTGCTGCTGCGTCAGGGTTACCGCGGACGCACGGCGATCCACCCCGCGCAGGTGCCCATCGTGAACGCGGTGTTCTCGCCGACGACGGCCGAGATCGACGCGGCCCGCGACATCGTCGACCGGCTGGCCCACGTCGCACGTAGCGGCTCCGGAGTGGCGGTCACCGCCGACGGCCGGCTGATCGACGCCGCGGTCGCCCGCAGCGCCCAGGAGGTGCTGGACCGGGACGCGGCGGGCCGATAGCCCGCCGCGGTGACCCGCCCGGCCCGTCAACGACGACGGGTCGGGCGGGGAACCACCTGGACAGCCCCTTGCTCCCGAAACATCATCATGTTTAGCATGTTAAAACTGGTGATGAAGGGAGCACCCGCATGACCACCGCGCCCACACAGCGCTACACCTGCTCGGTGTTCACCTGCGACGTGACCCTCGCCAGCCACGGCACACCCGCCACACCGTTCGCCGAGGTCCAGCGACGACTCCATGCCCTCGACAGGCGCTACTCACGATTCCGCCCCGACAGCGAACTGTCGCACCTGAACGCCGCCGCCGGCCGCTGGCACCCCGTCTCCGCAGACCTGCACGCCATGCTCCGCCACGCCCTGGCCGTCGCCGCCGCCAGCGCCAACCTGGTGAACGCCGCGATGCTGCCCCGGCTCCTCGCCGCCGGCTACGTCCACTCCTGGACCACCGGCACACCACCGACCGCGCCACCCACGACACCCACCCCCGTGCCACCCCTGGCCGAGGTGCTCGAACTACGCCCCAGCACCGCCCGCCTGGCACCCGGATACGGCATCGACGTCGGCGCGCTCGCCAAGGGCCGGTGGGCCGACGACATCGTCACCTGGCTCGGCCCCAACTCCGCCGCCAGCGTCGGGGGAGACGTCACCTGCCGCGGCCCCGGCCCCGACGGCGACGGCTGGCCCGTCAACCTGCCCAACGGCCACGTCCTGCGAGTCCGCGACGGCGGCGTCGCCACAAGCGGCATCGGCAAACGCCGCTGGGGCACCAACGACCACCACCTCATCGACCCACGCACCGGCCGACCCGCCACCTCCGACATCACCCAGAGCACAGTCCTGGCCCGCACCGGCGCCAGCGCCGACTGGGTCGCCTCAGCCGTCGTGATCGGCGGCAGCCCCACAGCCGCACACCTCACCACCCGCACCGACGTCCACCACCTGTGGCTGACCCGCACCGACGACCCCACCGACAGGGGAGCGGCACCATGAACCCCACAAGCCCTGACCGCCTCGTGGAACCCGCACGGTTCCGGGCCGCCTTCCGCCGCGTACCCGCGCCCGTGGCGATCCTCCTCATACCCGGCGGACCCGGCGGCATCACCGGCGTCACCTGCACCTCGGCCACATCCCTGTCCGGCGAACCACCAATGGCCATGGTCGCCGTCGACACCAAAACCGGCGTCGCCCCGCTGGCCGAACAGGCCGGCCGATTCAGCATCAACTACCTCGCCGCCGACCGCGCCGCCTGGGCACGAGCCTTCGCCAGCCGAGGCCGCGACCTCGACGACCTCGCCGCCGCCATCGTCACCGGCCGCACACCGGTGCCCACCCTCGCCACCGGCACCACAGCCGTCCTCGAATGCCGCACCACCGCCATCCACCAGGGCGGAGACCACTGGATCCTCTGCGGCGAGGTGCTACACGCCCGCGCCCAGACCGACGCCGAACCCCTGCTGCACCACAACGGCCGCTACGGCACCTTCCACCCCGACAGCCCTTGACCGCAGCCCACCCACCGCGAGGCAGAACCATGACCCAACCACGGACCCACACCATCAACGCCGGCGGCTTCACCACCCGCTACTGGGAATCCACACCGCCCGGACAACCCGAAGGCACAGTCGTCCTCGTCCACGACGGAGCATTCGGCGGCGACGCCATCGGCAGCTGGTCCCGGGTCATGCCGCTGCTCGCCCAGCACTACCGGGTCCTCGCACCCGACCTGCTCGGCTACGGCGACACCGACAAGGTCGTCTACCTCGACCGCTCGCCGTACTCATTCCGCACCGCCCACCTCGCCGCGTTCTGCGCCGCCCTCGACGTCGACGCCGCCCACTTCGCCGGCCAATCCTTCGGCGGATCCCTCCTCCTGCGCGCACTCGCCACACCCACACCAGCGCTGCCCGCCCTGTCCGCCGTGAGCATCTGCGGCACCGGCGGCCCCTGGCGCTCCACAAAGGGCACCACCGAACTCGGCCGCTTCGACGGCACCGAAGAAGACGCACGCCGCCTCGTCGCCCTCATGGCCGACGAATACCCAGGCTTCGACGACACCGTCCAGGTGCGCTACGCCAACACCCGCAAACCCGGCCACGTCCAGGCCTGCATGGCCCCCCGCCTGCAACACCCCACCCTGCCCAAACCCGGCCCCGACAACTGGCCGACCCCCCTGCGCGACACCACAGTCCCCATCCTCGTGGTCGAGGCCACCCGCGACGACCTGCTCGAACCCGACTGGGGCCGCCACCTGGAAAACCTCACCCCCCACGTGTACGTGCACCGCATGGACGCCCGCCACGCACCCAACCTCGACCAACCCGAGGCCGTCGCCACCCTCCTGCGCACCTTCTTCAACCGGGGGAGGACCACACAATGAGCACCCTGCTGTTCCTCCACGACGCCGACGTCCTCCCCGGAAGAATCGGCGCGCTCGGCCTGCTCGCCGACGACCTGCACGTCGTCGTACCCCGACACCCCGGCTTCGGCACACCACTCGACGACACCGCACAGGACTGGGACAGCGTCGCCGACCTCGCCCAGCACTACCTGTCCGACCCCGTCACCGACCCTCCACACGGCCCCCTGCACCTGGCCGGCGCAGGCTTCGGCGGCTGGATCGCCCTGGAGATGGCAGTACGCGCACCACACCTGTTCACCACCCTCACCCTCGTCAGCCCGTACGGGGTGAAACTGTCTGGACCCACCGAACCCGACTTCGCCGACATCCTCCTGCTCGACCCGACCGAGATCGTCGAACTCGGCTGGGCCGAACCCACCGCCTGCCACGACCTGCGCATGCCCGGCTACCCACCCGGCCTCACCGACGACGACTACGAACGGGCCTTCGCCGACCGCGCCGCCCTGTCCCGGTACGCCTGGAAACCCTTCCTGCACGACCCACGCCTACGCCGATGGCTGCACCTGGCAACCATGCCCACCCTCGTCATCGCCGGCACCCACGACCGGCTCGTACCCCCACGCCACAGCGCCGCACTGGCCGACCTGCTGCCCTCGGCCCGCTTCGTCGAGCTGCCGCACGCCGGGCACTACCCGTACCTGGAACGCCCCCACGCATTCCACCGGCTGGTCCGGTCCTTCCTGATCGGAGAGGCCCAGTGAAGCTCTACCACTTCACCGAAATGCCCTACCCGTACATCGCACCCGAGGCCGAAGAGGCAAACCGCGGCCTCAAATACTTCATGCCCAACCGCTACTACGACCCGGTCCTCGGCCACGAGCTCTACCAGCGCTACCTCGACGAGTACGAACTCGCCGACGAACTCGGCTTCGACCTCATGGTCAACGAACACCACCAGTCCGCGTCGACCCTGCAGGTCTCGGCCACCCTCAGCGCCGCCTCCGTCCTGCACCGCACCCGACGCGGCCGGGTCCTCGTGCTCGGCACCCCACTGCCACACCGCGAAAGCCCCATCCGCGTCGCCGAGGAGATCGCCTACCTCGACTCGGTCAGCGGCGGCCGCATCGACTGCGGCTTCGTCCGCGGCGTCCAGGGCGAGACGTTCCCGTCCAACCAGAACCCCGTGCACAACCTCGACATGTTCATCGAAGCCCACGACCTGATCAAAAAGGCGTGGACCAGCGGCGACGTCTTCTCCTGGGAGGGCCGCCACTACCACTACCGGTACGTCAGCGTGTGGCCCCGCCCGTACCAGCAGCCACACCCACCGATTTGGATCAGCGGCACCTCCACCCGACTCGTCGAATGGACAGCCCGCCACGGCTACACACTGTGCAACCTGCTCGGCACCTACGACGACACCGCCACCTCGTTCCGGCTCTACCGCCGAACCGCCGTCGCCGCGGGCCAACCCGAACCCGGCCCGGACCGCTTCGCCTACATGGCCCTGTGCCACGTCGCACCGACCGAAGCCAAGGCCCGCGAGATCGGCCGCAAACTCATGTACTACCTCAAGCCCGGCAAACTCCGGCTCGGCGCCGCCAGCCCACCCGGCTACTTTCCACCGGCCGCCGCCGTCGCCGCCCTCCAGGGCCGCCTCGGCGCCGTCCGCCGCATGAGCTACGAAGACCTCATCGACGCCGGCATCCTCCTCGTCGGCACCCCCGACCAGGTCACCGCGCAGATCCACCGCCTCTACGAGCAGACCGGCGCCGGGCACCTCATCCTCATGAACCACGCCGGCGACATGACGAGCAACGAGGTACGCGACCACCTCACCCTGTTCGCCAAGGACGTCATGCCCGCCGTCACCGCCCTCGGCGCCGACTGGCACGACCAGGACACCACCTGGCGCGTCGACAAGGACACCACGCCCGTGCAGGCGGTCCTCTCCAGCGCCCTGTCCTGACCGGAGGTCACCACCAGCCGATCACCTCGTCGTGCAGACCCGCGTAATCACGTTCGAGGTGATCGGCAAGGGCGACCATGTGCGCCCGCATCAACGTCTCCGCCCGCGCCGCGTCCCCATCGGCGATCGCCGCCGCGACCGCCTGGTGCTCCCGCCGCACGTCCTCCCACCGCTCCGGACGACGCTCGGCCGCCACCACCCGCTCGGTGTAGATCTCCTTCAACGCCCTACCGAACAGATCCAGCACCCCGTTGCCCGACAGTCCCGCCACCACACCGTGGAAACGCTGCATGACCGCCAGATAGCTGGCCTCGTCACGCTCCTCCAACGTGGCGTGCTCCCGCATCGACTCGGCCAACTCCCGCAGGTGCGCCTCATCACGCCGCTCGGCCGCCAACCGGGCCATCAACGGCTCCATGATCACGCGCGCCTCGACCAGCTCACCGAACCGGGTCCGACCCATCTGCATGAACAACGCCATCGTCCGACCGAACGTGTGCGGATCGACAGCCCCCACGATCGGCCCACCACCCCGACCCGGCCGAACACGCACCAGACCGTTGATCTCCAGGATCCGCAGCGCCTCCCGCAGCGTCCCGCGACTGACCCCGTACGCCTGCAACATCTGCGCCTCGGTGGGCAGCCCCGCCCCGGCCGACAACCCCTGCTCGACGATGTCCTCAAGGATCTGCCGGGCCACCAGCTCACCCATCTTCGCCGCGCGCTGGCGGAACCGGGGGAGCGGCTGGGCCTCAGACATGACCCGATCCTACGGGCCCCCGATCTTGCCCTCGTGGCTCCTTCACCGCGAACCCGGCGGAGGAGCGGCACCGGCCCCGCCCGCCGGGCACACCATCAGGCGCACGGCCGAACGTCCCGCCGCCGCACAACTGCCGGCACGGGGGTGGGCCGTCACTCGCGCGCGTCGATCGGCTGCGCCCGCATGGCCACCCCCGTCGAGGTCATGATGGCGGCCCAGCCGAGCAGCGCGGCGACCGCCACGATCCCCGAATAGATCAGTGGCGGGACAGGCCGGTCCGCCGGGCGACATCCCCGATCGGGTACAGCTCATCGCTGTCCACGACGCCCACCATGCGACCTCAAGCGGCTTGAGGCACAAGCACCCGGTCCAGCATGTCCTCGTACCGCGCATTTTCGAAGTGGGTACGCCGCCGTCGGCCGGATTAAAGTGAGCACCTTCGATGCGATGGCCTCTGGTCGACGTGCTGCTGGAGGTGTGCGTGTACCGTCCGACTCTGGATCCTCTCGCCGACTCACTGGCGTTGAGTGCCCTCGTCGCCGGGCTGCCGATCATCACGCTGTTCCTGCTGCTCGGCGTCGTACGGGTACGGGCGTGGCTGGCTGCGCTCGGCGCGCTTTCCGTCGCACTACTGGTGTCCATCGTGGTCTACGCGATGCCGACCGGTCAGGCGCTGCTCACCGCGAGTCAAGGTGCCACGTTCGCGCTGTTCCCGCTCGTGTGGACGTTCGGCACCGCCATCTGGATCTACCGGATGACCGTGACGACTGGGCACTTCGACGTGCTTCGGCGCTCGTTTGCCCGGGTCAGCGACGACCGGCAGGTGCAGGCCCTGGTGATCGCGTTCTGCTTCGGCTCACTGCTCGAAGGGCTGGCCGGGCAGGGCACTCCGGTCGCGATCACCACGGTGATGCTGTTGGCGCTGGGCTTCGGTCCGATGAAGGCGGCCACGGTGGCGCTGGTGGCCAACACCGTGCCGGCCGCATTCGGGCCGCTCGGCCTGCCGATCACCACGCTGGCCCGGGTCACCGACCTGCCGACGGGCGACCTGGGCGCGATGGCCGGGCGTCAGGTACCGGTGATCGCGGTGTTCATTCCGCTGCTGCTGGTGGGCATGGTCGGCGGTCGCCGAGGGCTGCGCGGAACCTGGCACGTGGCAGTCGCCTGCGGCGGGTCGTTCGCGCTGGCACAGTTCCT
This sequence comes from Micromonospora sp. DT41, assembly GCF_049841715.1. Classification (NCBI taxonomy): domain Bacteria; kingdom Bacillati; phylum Actinomycetota; class Actinomycetes; order Micromonosporales; family Micromonosporaceae; genus Micromonospora; species Micromonospora sp. DT41. The sequence continues at coordinate 461,097 of NZ_JBNCKU010000002.1, forward strand.
CACGTCGAACTACCTCTCGGTTGCCCTCGCCGACATCGTCGCGGGGCTGGTCAGCGCCGTGGTCGTGGCCGTGACCGCGCGGGCGTGGCCGCCCCGGCGCCACGAGGACCAGGTGACCGGTGGCGCGTCCGACGCCCCGCCGCAGGAAGGACCGGCAGGGCCCCGGCCGACTGCCGAATCGGGCGGGCCGGTTGGGTCGGTGAGCCAGCCGGATCGTGCGGTGGCCCTCGCCAGCCGCCCGGCGGTGGCGCCGAACCAGCCGGACGCCCCGGTGGAGGTCTGGCGGGCGTACGCCCCGTACCTGGTGATCGTGGCGATCTTCGGCCTGTCCCAGGTGCCCGCGATCGCGGACGCGCTCAACGCGGTCACCGTGACCTTCGACTGGCCGGGGCTGCATCTGCTGACCGTGGCCGGCACACCGTCGTCGCTGCCGGTCTTCCGCTTCAACTGGCTCTCCTCGACCGGCACGCTGCTGGTGCTGGCTGGCCTGGTCACGATGGCGATCCTGCGCGTCACCCCGCGCGCCGCACTCGTCGCGTACGGGCAGACGTTGGCGTCGCTGCGCTGGGCGATCCTCACCGTCTGCGGGCTGCTGGCGCTGGCGTTCGTGATGAACGGCAGCGGGCAGACCGCGACGCTGGGCACCTGGATGGCCGGTGCCGGCGGGCTGTTCGCGCTGCTCTCGCCGGTGCTTGGCTGGTTGGGTGTGGCGCTCACCGGCTCGGACACGTCGTCCAACTCGCTGTTCGGCGCACTCCAGGTCACCGCCGCGCAGCGCGCCGGCCTGGACCCGGTGCTGCTCGCCGCGGCCAACGCGTCCGGCGGCGTAGTCGGGAAGATGATCTCGTTGCAGAACCTGACGATCGCGGCGAGCGCGGTGGGACTGAGTGGCCGGGAGGGCGACCTGTTCCGCCGCATGTTCGGCTGGAGCGTGGTTCTGATCTCCGCGATGGCGTTGCTGGTCGGCCTACAGGCGACCCCGGTGTTGAGCTGGATGGTGCCCTAGCGGCCTCCTGACCACTTGTGCGAGGGGAGCGCTTCCGGCCGACCGCCGGTTGCGCTCCCTCGTGGGTACGGCTTGGTGATGAGTTTTCGCGCCCGCACCCGTCACACCCACGGCGGGACACGACGAGTCGGACGGATGACGTGATGAGTGCGGACAGTGGCTGGAGGCTCCACGGTCTCGGCCAGCGGGGGACAGAGACGAACGCCGAGCGGTACAGCGGCGGCAGGCAGCCTCGATTCGATAATGTGCATTATGTAAAGTAGCGTGATTTCGCGGTCCCCTCGGAAGGGGTCACTGGCGGGTCAGGGCCTCGTCAGGTTGGACGAGCCGCGCCGTGACCAACGGGTTGCGCCGCAGGCCCGCGAGCAGCGCGGCGCTGCCACCGACATCGGTCCAGGTGTCGTCCCACAGGGCGGAGACGAGCCAGGAGCGATCCGCCGGAAAGAACAGGTCGGGCAACCGCCCGTCGCCGCGCATGTGCCCGGTCCGCCACGTGAGCGCCTGCTCGGGCCCGGCCTCGACGAGCACGTACGACCAGCCCCAGTAGAGCGACACCTTCGCGGCGTCCGGGAAGACGATGTCGTGGGCGCCGGTGTCCAGGTAGCCCAGCCACCAGGGCTGATCCGGGGTACGTGCCGTCAACTCGTCGACGACGGCACGTTCGTGGGCGTCGAAGCTGACGTCGTCGGGCGGATGGAAGGTGGCGTACGCCTCGAACACCGCAGGAATCGCCGTGGTGACGGACCGGCCGCCGGACGAGGTGCGGCCCGCGATCCAGGCGACGTCGCTGGCAGTGCCGATCCGCCACCTCCGCCCGTCCCTGACGACGTCCATGAGATCCGGGGTCGACGCGCGGTCACCGCTGACAGCGGCCGGCGTTGCCCACGGCGCCCACCCGGGCCGGTCAACAGCCCGCCACCGGTGCCCTTCGGCGCAGACCCACTCCGCAGTGTCGTACGGCTCCCGGTACACCGTCGGCATGCCGGGTCGACCGCAGTCGGGACATGCGGCGACGGGCGACGTCATGTCGCGCACGATACGTGCCCCAGCCCGCTCGCCACTCCCCTTCTCCCCCCCTTCCGAGCAACGCGAAAATCATGCATAATATCCCTTATGCATGACAAAAAGGACGAATCGCTCATGGTTCTGATCGAGGAGTTCCTGACCGCCCGCGCCACCCGCAAGCCCTCCCCCCACACCCTGGCGGCGTACCGGCGGGACCTGCACGCGGTGGCCGCCCTGGTCGCCGAGGACGCCACCACTCCCCTCCCCCTCGACGCGTTGTCGATCACCGACCTCTCCCCCCGGGTGATGCGGGCGGCCTTCGCCCGGTTCGCCGCGCCCCGGGCCGCCGCGTCGGTGCACCGGGCCTGGTCCACCTGGAACAGTTTCTTCACATTCCTGGTCGCCGACGGTGTCGTGGCGGGCAATCCGATGCCGGCGGTCGGGCGTCCCCGGGCGCTACTCCCCCAGCCCAAGCCGTTGCGTGGCGCGGACACCCCCGAGGTGCTGCTGGCCTCCGCAGCCCGTGACGAGGGCAGGCAGCGTGACCCGTGGCCGGAGCGGGACGTCGCGGTGTTGGCGGTGGCGCTCTGCGCCGGGCTGCGCCTGTCGGAGCTGCTCGCGCTGCGTGTCGACTCGTTGGGTGGCCGGCCCGGTGAGCGGCGGATCGAGGTGGCCGGAAAGGGCGGGCGGCCCCGTGTGGTGCCGATCGAGGCGGATCTGGACCGGGTGCTGGTGGACTACCTGGACAGTCGGGCGCGGCGTTTCGGGTCCCGGTCGGTACGCCCCGACTCGGCGTTGCTCGTGGACCGGCGCGGTGAGCCGTTGCGCCGTGGTGGGCTGCAGTATCTGGTGGAGTCGTGTTACCGGCGGGCGGGCATCGGTGACCGGGTGCCGCGGGGCGCGCGGTTGCACGCGCTGCGGCACACGTTCGCGACGCGGTTGGCCGAGGACGGGGCGAGCGCTGCGGAGATCATGCGGTTGTTGGGGCACGCGTCGTTGGCGTCGTCGCAGACGTACATCGAGGTGACTGCCGGGCAGCAGCGCGACGCGGTGCGGGCCAACCGGACGAACCGCGCGTTGGCGGCGCTCCTGCCGGCGGGCCGGGAGGAGCCGGCGGCGCGGTGATCAGTGGGCCTTGTGGTCGGAGTCGTTGGCGGTGGTGGGCAGGGTGCCGAGGACCGAGTTGATGATGTGGATGCGGGTGTTCGTGGCCCGGTAGTCGGCGCAGACGGTGTCGGCGCGGTCGGCGAGGCGCACGGTGGGGGCGGTGCCGGTGACGGTGATGGTGGTGCCGTCGAGGGTGGTGGCGGTGCCGGCCTTCAGCAGGTCGTCGATCGCGTGGGTTCCCGCGACGAGGTGTGCCTTCAGCAGGGGGCGCAGCTGGCCGGTGTGTCGGACCATGAGGTCGTCCCAGTTGTCCTCGGAGAACTTCGCGGCGAAGGCGTCGTCGGACGGCGCGAGGACGGTGAGGCCGTCCTTGGGCAGTTCGGTGAGGACGCCGCTGGCGCGCACTGCCGCCTCGAAGGTGGTGAGGGTGGGCATCCAGCGCAGCGCCTCGTCGACGGGTTGGCCGGCGAGGAATGTCGGGTTGCCGGGGTCGTCACCGGTGGGCAGGGCGGCGCAGAGCGGGCCGGTGATCTCGGCTACCGCGACCGGGCGTGGGTCGGCGGGGGTGCTGCTGCACGCGGTGAGGGCGAGCAGCAGGGCGGGCGCGAGCAGGCGGTAGCGCCGCGGTCGGGTGCCGTTCGAGGTGGCGGGTTGCGACACGGCGTACTCCATGGGTGTCGGGTTGATGGGTGTGCCGGCGGCGTGGGCTCACGCCCGCGCCGCCGGCACTGTGGTGCGACTAGCTGACGGTCACAGCGCGGCGCACTGGGCGTTGCGTGGGCCGTGGACGGTGTTGCTGACCCCGAGGTTGGTCGGGGCGGTGCTGTTGGTGGTGCAGTTGAGCGGGCCGCGGATGATGTTGCCGGCCAGCAGCGGCACGTCGGCGCCGGTGGTGTTGCCGGTCAGGTTGACCGGGCCGGAGACGGCGACGTCGATGAGGGAGACCGCGTTGGTGCTGTTCGCGATCTGGACCGGGCCGTTGACGGTGCTGTCGGCGAGCAGGACACCGGAGGCGCCGTTGGCGGTGACCGGGCCGCTGATTGTGGTTCCGGTCGCGACGAGCGCCGCGCCGGCCCGGATGGTGACCGGTCCGTTGATGGTGGCGTCGACGGCGCAGGTGAAGCCGGAGACGGTCAGTGGTCCGTTGCGGCGGCCGGTGAGGTTCGGGTAGATGCGCTCGCCGTCGACGAGCTTCTCCACGCCCTTGGTGTCCAGCAGTAGCGGGATCAGGCCGCGTTCGGGCTGGTTGAGGGGCACGTAGTAGCCGTCGGTGGTCTTGACGACCTTCCAGCCGTGTGCGGCGATGCGCTGCGCGACGGTGGCGCCGACGCCGCCGGGGCCGTCGGTGCGTGCGCCGTTGTACTGCTCCTCGGTGAGCCGGTAGGCGCACGGCGCGTCGTCGAGGATGAGGTCGGCGCGGGGGGCGTCGAGTCCCGGCGGGCTGTCACCCGGGTGCGGTGCAGGGTGGGCCGGGATCGGTCGGGAGCCGCGGAAGACAAGGCGGCCGGTGTTGGCGGCCTGGCTCTCGATGCCCTCGGCGCGGGAGGCGAGGATCTCTGCCTTGTTGGCGCGGTGGTAGTCGAGGAACTGGTGGAACGTCCACAGCGCGGAGTAGGTCTTGCGGCGGCGGTTGTTCGCGGTGTTGCCCTCGTCGGGTCGCGTCTGGCCGCCGGAGCTGCGCAGCTCCAGCAGGGAGTTGGCGACGTTCTTCAGGCCGAGGGTGTTGCGGAGGATGGTTTCCTCGCTGTTGCCGACGGTGCTGCCGCCTTCGCAGCCGTAGGGGCAGGCCCACCAGCCGTCTTCGGCGCCCTTCGTGTACATGTGGCCTTCGATCATGTCCTGGGACTGGTCGAAGATGGACTGGGGCACGTTCTGGTGCCGCGGCGGCAGCATCGGCAGGTCACCGGCGCGGGCGTTGCCGTACTCGTGGCCGTCGTAGCCGGCAACGGGCCGGTAGTCGCGGACCATCTTGATGTACGCGGTGGTCTCGGGCTGACGGATCAGCGAGTAGTCGCGGTTGAGGTCCTGGCCGGAGGCGTTGCCGCGGGTGTTGTTGGCCCGACCGTCGCCGTTGATGGTGGGGACGATCAGGACGTTGGTGCGGCTGAGCAGGTCGATGATCCGCGGGTCGGTGCTGAAGGCGAGTTGCCGGGCCATGATGAGGCAGGCTTCGCGGTCGCCGGGCTCGTTGCCGTGCACGTTGCAGTTGATGGCGACGGGTGCGGTGGCGGCGACGGCCTCCGGGGTGGCCGCCGGCGGGTTGCCGAAGACCATCATGTTGATGGGCCGGTTCTGCAGGGTGCGGCCGAGCTCGACGACGCGGACGCGGTCACTGAGGGCGTCGATGGCCTCGGTGTAGGCGTACTCGTTGACGTCGTTTGTGTACTGCGCGCCGCGGGTGGTCTCCCACTGGGTGCGCAGTTGCTCGCCGGGGGTGTCGGGGTTGCCCCAGGGCGCGGTGGTCGTGGCGACGACCGGTTCGGAGTAGGGCTGTTCGGTGGTGCCGGCGCGGGCGCGTACCCGCCACTGGAACCGGTCTCCGGGGTTGAATCCGGCGTCGGCGAAGGTGGGTGATTGCTGGTTGACCTGGCGGTTGGGTCGCCAGATGCCCACGATTGTCGGTGCGCCGGTGGGGTTGCCGTTGGCGTCGACCGCTGTGCGTTCGATCTGGTAGTCGGTGGCGCCGTCGACGTGCTGCCAGGCGAGGGTGGCGTACCCGTCGCTCTGGCGGACGGTGAGGTTGGCGACCTGGTTGGGTTGCGCGGCGCTCTGGGCGTTGGCGGGGGTGGGTGAGATGGTCAGCGTGAGAGCGATGACAGTGGATATGGCGATGAGGGTGGGTCGCTTGCGTCTCATGTGGCCTCCGACTAGTTGATCGTGGCGCGACCCGCCCAGCATGGTTGTCGGAGTACGTCGATGCAATGATCTTGAGGGAATCTTGCGGCTCGCGGGGCCGAAGTGCCCGCTTTCAGCCGAGGTCGACCAGCAGGGGGCGGTGGTCGGAGATGGTGGACAGCGGTGCGGTGACGGCGCGTACCGGTGGGAGTTCGGCGAGGGCGTGCCGGTCGGCGAGGATGTGGTCGAGTTGCACGCGGGGCTGCCCGGAGGGGTAGGTGGGGCGGCGGCCCAGGGGGCGCCAGCCGGTGATGAGCCGCGCCGGGCCGGCGGGCAGGTTGAGGTCGCCGAGCAGGACGCGGGGGCCAGGCAGGGCGCGTAGCGCGCTGATGGTGCGGCGGAGTTGGTGGGCGTTCCAGCCGGGGACGAAGGACAGGTGGGTCGCGGCGACGGTGAGTGGCCCGTGGGGGGTGTCCAGGACGGCGGCGAGGACGACTCGGGGTTCGTCGTGCAGCAGGATGAGGCCGCCGCCGGGGCCGGGAACGTAGACCGGGGAGCGCACGGGTGCGGGTTTGAGGCGGGTGACGTGCCAGCTGCGGACGGGGTGGCGGCTGATCAGGCCGATGCCGTAGCAGGGTTCGCCGTGGCCGTCGTCGTCGTGGCGCAGTGGGCGGAACTGTTCGCCGGGGGTGCCGACGACGGCGGCGGCGAAGCGGTGGTGCGGCGCGTCGAGGGCGCGGGCGGCGATGGCGGTGAGGTCGAGGTGGCCGCTGCGGCTCTGGTCGCGGTCGACTTCCTGAAGGGCGAGGACGTCGGCGTCGAGGGCGTGGACGGCGTCGGCGAGGCGGTCGGGGTCGACGAGCCCGTCGGTGAGGGATCGTCCGTGCAGCAGGTTGAAGGTGGCCAGGCGCACTCCTGCACCCTACGTCCCCGTGGCATGGTTGCCCGGTGGTGAAGCTGTTGCTGTGTTCGGTGCTGGTGTTCGTGGCGATCGGCGCGTTGGGGGTGTGGTTGCGGCGGGCTCGGGGTCGGTGACGGGGTGAGGCTGGCCACTTGGGCGCCGGTCAGGGGCGTTGGGTGGGGAGAATTGCCGGCCGTGGACGCCGTGACGCTGAGTACGCTGCTGGCCGCTGCCGCGATGGCCGGGTGGGTCGATGCCGTGGTCGGCGGTGGCGGGTTGCTGCTGCTGCCGGCGTTGCTGGTGGCGGCGCCGGGGTTGCCGGTGGCGACGGCGTTGGGCACCAACAAGTTGGCGGCAATCTTCGGTACGGCGACGGCGGCGGCGACGTACGCGCGGCGCACGAAGATCGACTGGCGGGTGGTGGGGCCGGCGGCGGGGTTCGCGGTGCTCAGCGCGGGTGTGGGTGCGGCGTTGGCGGGTGCGGTGCCGGCGTCGGCGTACCGGCCTGTGGTGTTGGTGGTGCTGGTGTCGGTGGCGCTGTTCGTGCTGCTGCGGCCCCGGCTCGGGGTGGTGGCGCAGCCGGCGCGGCGTACCCCGGCGCGGGTGGCTGTGGTGATCGCGGTGGCCGGGGTGGGCATCGCCCTGTACGACGGGTTGATCGGGCCGGGTACGGGCACGTTCCTGGTGTTGGCGTTCACGATGGTGGTGGGTGCGGACTTCGTGCACGGATCGGCGATGGCGAAGGTCGTCAACGCGGGCACGAACCTGGGTGCGCTCGTGGTGTTCGGGGTGACCGGGCACGTGTGGTGGCTGTTGGGCGCGGCGATGGCGGTGTGCAACATCGCCGGTGCGGTGCTGGGTGCGCGGATGGCGTTGCGGCGCGGCTCGGGGTTCGTGCGGATCGTCCTGCTGGTGGTCGTGTTGGCGCTGGTGACGAAGTTGGGCTACGACCAGTGGGTGGCCCGCTGATGCCGGTGGTGGCCGAGCACGACCGGGCGGTCCTGGCGCGGCTGCTGGGGCGGGACCCGGTGCTGCACGCGTACCAGTTGGGTGATCTGGACGATTTCCTCTGGCCGTACACGTCGTGGTTCCGGCGGGGTGAACAGGTGATCCTGCTGTATCACGGTATGGATCCGCCGACGCTTGTGGCGCTCGCGGCGCCGGACGGGCGGGCGGAGCTGGCGGCGTTGTTGGCCGAGGCGGCGCCGGTGCTGCCGGCCCGGCTGTACGCGCACCTGTCCCCCGGCCTCGCCGAGGCGCTGGACGGGTCGTTCCGGGTGGGTGCTGCTGGCCGGCATCATCGGATGGCGCTTACCGATCCGGCGCGGCTGGCGGCGGTGCCGCCTGCCGGCACGCAGTTGGGTGCGGCGGATCTGCCGCAGTTGCGCGAGCTGTACGCGCGGGCGTACCCGGGTAACTGGTTCGACGCGCGGATGCTGGACACCGGGCAGTACCTGGGGGTGCGCGAGGGCGGTGAGCTGGTGGCGGTGGCGGGTGTGCACGTGTTCTCGCGGACCTACCGGGTGGCGGCGTTGGGCAACGTGACGACGCATCCGCGGTGGCGGGGCAGGGGGTTGGGCGCGGCGGTGGTGGCGGCGCTGTGTGTACGGCTGCGCGAGAGCGTCGAGCACGTCACGTTGAACGTGAAGGCGGACAACGCAGCGGCGGTGCGGCTGTACGAGCGGGTGGGGTTCACCCGGGTGGCCGACTTCGACGAGTGTGTGGTGACGGCCCGGTAGCCGGTCAGCGGGGGCGGCTGGGTGAGTCGAACCGGCCGGCGCGGATCTCGCGCAGGGCGCGGCGGCGGATGTCGCCGCGCAGGGTGTCGACGTAGAGGGTGCCGCGCAGGTGGTCGGTCTCGTGTTGCAGGGCGCGGGCCAGGAAGCCGCTGCCGGAGATGGTGAGTGGTTCGCCGTGCTGGTCGACGCCGTGGGCGGTGGCGTGCAGGGCGCGTCGGGTCGGGAAGTACAGGCCGGGGATGGACAGGCAGCCCTCCTCGTCGTCCTGGAGTTCGTCGGACAGTTCCAGTGTGGGGTTGACGAGGTGGCCGCGGTGCCCGTCGGCGTCGTAGACGAACACCTGGGCGCTGACGCCGATCTGGGGTGCGGCGACGCCGGCGCGGCCGGGTGCGCCGAGCAGGGTGTCCATCAGGTCGGCCACGAGGGCGCGCAGTTCGGCGTCGAAGCTGGTCACCGGTTCGCAGTCGGTGCGCAGGACGGGGTCGCCGATGATCCGGATGGGCCGCATGGTCATGGGGTCAGCGTATCGGCGGTGGTGGCGGTTGCCCGGCGAGGGTGGCGCGGATCGGTGCGGTTTTCGCCGCGGCTTCGGCGACCTCGGCGTGGGCGTCGCTGTCCCAGGTGATGCCGCCGCCGGCCCAGGTGTGCAGCCGGTCGCCGTCGGCGGCGGCGGTGCGGATGGTCAGGCCGAGGTCGACGCGGCCGGGGGCGACCCAGCCGAGGGCGCCCATGCTGGCGCCCCGGCCGACGGGTTCGAGGGCGGCGATCTGGGTGAGGGCGGCGTGTTTGGGTGCGCCGGTGACGGAGCCGCCGGGGCAGGTGGCGCGCAGCAGGTCGGCCAGGCCGAGGCCGTCGGCGGCGTGGGCGCGGACTGTCGACTCGGCCTGCCACAGGTCGCACCAGCGGCGTACGGCGAACAGGTCGTCGACCTCGACGGTGCCGGTGCGGGCGACGCGGGCGAGGTCGTTGCGTTCCAGGTCGACGATCATGATGTGTTCGGCGCGTTCCTTGGCGCTGGCGAGCAGTTCGGCGCGGCCGGCGGGGGTGGCGGGGCGGGTGCCCTTGATGGGTCGGGTGATCAGTTGCCCGTCGTGGGCTTCGATGAGGGTTTCCGGTGAGGCGCAGCCGATGGCCCAGCCGTCGCCGGTGAGTACGCCGCCGTAGCGGGCGCCGGGCAGGCCGCCGAGGCGTCGCAGGGCGGGGATCGGGTCGCCGGTGTAGCGGGCGGCGGCGTGGCCGACGAGGTTGGTCTGGTAGACGTCGCCGCGGCCGATGGCGGCGCGGACGGCGTCGACGGCGTGGGCGTGTTGGGTGGGTGTCCAGCTCTCGGCCCAGTCGCCGAGCCACCAGCCTGCGGGTGGGCCGCTGGCCGGGGTGGTGCGCGGGCGGTGGTGGTAGACGACGACGGCGAGGTCGGGCAGGGCGGGTGCGGGCTCGGCGTTGCCCTGTGGGCCGCCGGTCAGGTGCGCGCCGGCGGCGGCGGACAGGTACAGGGCGGCGCCGCAGAGGCCGGTGTCGGTGCGGTGGCCGGTGGGTGTGGGTCGGGCCAGGTCGTGCAGGGGCAGCCCGTGCGCGGCGAGGAACTCCTGCGCGAGCGCGGCGGGGTCGCCTCCGTCGGTGCGGCGCCAGTGCAGACGGGCGCGTTCGACGAGCGCCCCGCGGCACCCGGCGGGGGCCGCTGGCGCATCGACCAGCACCTCTGGGAGCGTTTCCACGCCGTATGGACTGATCTTCCTCATCCGTTCAGTGGATTTCCCGTACACAAGACCGACACCTGCTCGATGCTGGACACTTTCACTTGGTACTGTGCGTCACTGGTCATGTGAACCATGACACAGTGCCCCCACAGTCCGGAGAACCCGATGTGCCAGCACCAACCGACCTGCCCTTCCGCCGAAGCCACTGACCGGGACGCCGCCCGGGTCCTCGCCTGCTTCCCTGAGCAGGGCTGGAGCCTGCTCTGCAACGGTGTCATCGTTTTCGAGGACACCGGTGAGCTGCTCCCCGACGGCAGCAGCATCGCCCCGCACCGCGGCCCCGCCCGACACGCCCTCGCGGCCTGATTGACCACCCAGCGTCACCGAATCGCCGCCGCCGACCCAGGCTAGTCCCCCGGTACGGGACACCCGAGCCCAGGTCAGCGCGGCTGCCGGGGCGGCACACACCGCCCGCCCCGGCCCGCCGTCGCCAGAGCCTCCGGCGGTGTCAGTCCTCGAACGCCTCCGGCGACGGGCACGAGCAGACCAGGTTCCGGTCGCCGTACGCGCCGTCGACACGCCGCACCGGCGGCCAGTACTTCCCCGCCCGGTCCACGCCGGCCGGATACGCGCCCACCGACCGCGGGTACGGGTGCGGCCAGTCGTCACCGCTGACCATCGCCGCGGTGTGCGGCGCGTTCGCCAGGGGGTTGTCGCCCGCCGGCCACTGCCCCGAGGCGACCTGGTCGATCTCCGCGCGGATCGCGATCATCGCGTCGCAGAACCGGTCCAGTTCGGCCAGGTCCTCACTCTCGGTCGGCTCCACCATCAGCGTCCCCGCCACGGGGAACGACATCGTGGGCGCGTGGAAGCCGTAGTCGATGAGCCGCTTCGCCACGTCGTCCACGCTCACACCCGTGGCCTTCGTCAACGGCCGCAGGTCAAGGATGCACTCGTGCGCCACCAGGCCCTTGTTGCCGGCGTACAGCACCGGGTAGTGCCCGCGCAGCCGCGCCGCCACGTAGTTCGCGGCGAGCACCGCCACGCCGGTGGCCCGGGTCAGACCGGCAGCGCCCATCATCCGCAGGTACGCCCACGGGATCGGCAGGATCCCCGCCGACCCGTACTTCGCCGCCGAGATCGCCGGCGTCGCATCGACGTGCGCGCCGAGCGGGTCGCCGGGCAGGAACGGCGCCAGGTGGGAACGCACCGCCACCGGACCCACACCGGGGCCGCCGCCGCCGTGGGGGATGCAGAACGTCTTGTGCAGGTTCAGGTGCGACACGTCCGCGCCGAACTTCCCCGGCTTGGCGAACCCGACAAGCGCGTTGAGGTTGGCCCCGTCGACGTACACCTGCCCGCCGGCGTCGTGGACCTTCGCGCACAGCGACGCGATGCCCGTCTCGTACACGCCGTGCGTCGACGGGTACGTCACCATGATCGCGGCGAGCGCGTCGCGGTGCTTGTCGATCTTCGCGTCGAGGTCGACCAGGTCGACGTTGCCGTCGTCGTCGCAGGCCACCACGACGACCCGCATGCCGGCCATCACCGCCGACGCCGCGTTGGTGCCGTGCGCCGACGACGGGATGAGGCACACGTCGCGGTGCGACTCGCCCCGCGACGCGTGGTAGGAGCGGATCGCCAGCAGCCCCGCCAGCTCACCCTGCGACCCGGCGTTGGGCTGCACGCTCACCGCGTCGTAGCCGGTCACCTCGGCCAGCCACGACTCCAACTGGCCGATCATCTCCCGGTAGCCGGCGGTCTGGGAGTCCGGCGCGAACGGATGGATGTGGGCGAACTCCGCCCAGGAGATCGGCTCCATCTCGGTGGTCGCGTTGAGCTTCATCGTGCACGACCCCAACGGGATCATGCCCCGGTCCAGCGCGTAGTCGAAGTCCGACAGCCGCCGCAGGTAGCGCAGCATCGCCGTCTCCGAGTGGTGACTGCCAAACACCGGGTGGGTCAGGAAGTCGCTCGTCCGGGCCAGGTCGGCCGGCAGCGCCGTGTCGCCGTCGCCGTCGCCGTCGAACGCCGGCACCCCGAACGCCGCCCACACCGCCTGCAGGTGCGCCACAGTCGTCGTCTCGTCGCAGGACACACCCACCCGGTCGGCGTCGACAAGCCGCAGGTTCACCCCACGCTCGGCGGCGGCCGCGACGACCTGCTCCGCCCGACCGGGCACGCTCGCGGTGATCGTGTCGAAGAACGCGACGTCCGCGACCCGCACGCCACCGGCGCGCAGCCCGGCCGCGAGCCGCGCCGCCATCGCATGGGTACGCGTCGCGATGTCCCGCAGCCCGTCCGGGCCGTGGTAGACGGCGTACATGCCGGCCATCACCGCCAGCAGCACCTGCGCGGTGCAGATGTTGCTCGTCGCCTTCTCCCGACGGATGTGCTGCTCACGGGTCTGCAACGCCAACCGGTAGGCGGGGTTGCCGTCGGCGTCACGGGACACACCGACCAGCCGGCCGGGAAGCATCCGCTCCAGGCCCGAGCGCACCGCCAGGTAACCGGCGTGCGGCCCACCGAAGCCCATCGGTACGCCGAACCGCTGCGTGGTGCCGGCGGCGATGTCCACGCCGATCTCGCCCGGAGCGCGCAGCAGCGTCAACGCCAGCAGGTCCGCGGCGACGGTGACGAGGGCCCCGACGGTGTGCGCGGCCTGCACGAGGGCGCAGTGGTCACGGACCGCCCCGGACGCCCCCGGGTACTGCAGGTGCAGGCCGAAGAACTCCTGCGGCAGCTCGTCGCGCTCGACGTCGACGACCCGCACCTCGATGCCCAGCGGCTCCGCCCGGCTGGCGATCACCGCGATGGTCTGCGGCAGCGCGTCGGCGTCGACGACGTACACACGGCTCTTGCTCTTGGACGCCCGGCGGGCCAGGGTCATGGCCTCCGCGGCGGCGGTGCCCTCGTCGAGCATGGAGGCGTTCGCGGTGGCCAGCCCGGTCAGGTCGGTGACCATCGTCTGGAAGTTCAGCAGCGCCTCCAGGCGGCCCTGGCTGATCTCCGGCTGGTACGGCGTGTACGCCGTGTACCAGGCCGGGTCCTCCAGGACGTTGCGGCGGATCACCGCCGGAGTGTGCGTGCCGTGATACCCCAGGCCGATCATCGACACGGCGACGGTGTTACGCGCCGCCAGGGCCCGCAGCTCGGCGATCGCCTCGGCCTCGGTGGCCGCCTCCGGCAGGTCCAGCGTGCCGTGCCAGCGGATCACCTCGGGAATCGCCGCGTCCATCAGCTCGTCGACCGAGCCGTGCCCGACGACCTCCAACATGCGGCGCTCATCGTCCGGTCCGGGACCGATGTGACGGGTGGCGAACTGCTCAACGGTCATCAGTGGCACTCCCGGGGCGAGGTCGACGTGTCGGCCTCCCCCTCTGTCGCACCCCTGTAGGGGCGCTCCACAGTGCCTGCCCACGAGGTCCTTTTGCCTGAGAGGTTCCGGGGAGGATTTGCCCCTTCGGCGCCGCCCCGGGTGCTGTCGGGCGGTCTCTCCCACGTGGGTGTTACCGGCGCGGTCAACGCTACCAGCGCCGGTGTTTCGAGCCGATGTCCTACCCCCGGACCGTCACACCCACGCCCCGGCGGCGACCCGGTCGGCAAGCGCGGGCAGCACCACACCCAACGGCGCGTCCACGCACACTGTGGCGTACCCGTCACCACGGGTCGGCCCCTGGTTGACAATCGCGACCGGAATGCCGTTTTTCGCCGCCCGGATCACGAACCGGCGACCCGACATCACCGTCAACGACGAGCCCAACACCACCAACGCCCGCGCCTGCTCCACCAGGTCGAAACACCGCGCGACCCGCTGCGGCGGCACCGTCTCACCGAAGAACACCACGTCCGGTTTCAGCATGCCTGTCTGACAGATCCCGCAGTCCACCGGCCGGAAACCGGCCACCTGCTCGTCGGGGAGATCCACATCACCGTCCGGGTTGACCGCGTCGACCTGCGCCACAAAGTCCGGGTTCGCCTCGCGCAGCCGCCGGTCCACCTCCTCCCGGGACGTCAGGTTGCCGCAGTCCAGGCAGGTCACCTCGTCCAGGCGGCCGTGCAACTCCACCACCGGCGCGCTGCCGGCGGCGCCGTGCAACCCGTCCACGTTCTGGGTGATCACCGCGTCGACCAGACCGGCGTGTTGCAGCCGCGCCACCGCCCGATGCCCGGCGTTCGGCGCGGCCCGCGCGATCACCCGCCACCCCAGATGACTCCGCGCCCAGTACCGCCGCCGCGCCAAAGCATCGCCGGTGAACGCCTGGAACGTCATGGGCGTGTGCCGGCGGGCCACGCCGCTGGGCCCCCGGTAATCCGGGATGCCCGACTCGGTGGACAGGCCCGCCCCACTGAGCACCACCACCCGCCCACCGGCCAGCAGCGAGGTCAACGCGTCGAGGCTGTCGGTCACCCCACCATGCTGCCTCAGCCCGCCCACCGCCGACCAACCCCGCCCTCAGCAGTGCACGAGCCGCGACCGGCCCCGGCCGGTACGTTGAAACGATGCGCATCGTCATCGCCGGAGGCCACGGCAAGATCGCCCGACTGCTGGAGCGTCACCTCGCCGACCGGGGCGACACCACCGTCGGCCTCATCCGCAACCCCGACCAGGCGCCCGCGCTGCGCGCCGCCGGCGCCACCCCGGTCGTCTGCGACCTCGAACACACCGACGTCACCGACCTCGCCGCGCACCTCGACGGCGCCGACGCGGTGATCTTCGCTGCCGGAGCCGGCCCCGGCAGCGGCGCCGCCCGCAAGGACACCGTCGACCGGGGCGCCGCCGCGCTCCTCGCCGACGCCGCCACCCACGCCGGCGTCCACCGCTACCTGCTGGTGTCCTCCATGGGCGTGGACAAGCCACCAAGCCCCGGCACCGACGACGTGTGGGCCGCGTACCTGCTGGCCAAACGCGCCGCCGAGGACGACCTGCGCGCCCGCGACCTCGCCTGGACGGTGCTGCGCCCCGGCCGACTCACCGACGACGACCCGACAGGCCACGTCACCCTCACCCGCCACGCCGGCAGCGGCGCGATCAGCCGCGCCGACGTCGCCCTCGTCCTCGCCGCGCTCCTGGACGCACCCCACACCGCAGGCGCGACACTGGAACTCGTCGCCGGACCGACACCCATCGCCGACGCCGTCGACGCCACCCGCACCTGACCGGTGGGATCCGCTGTCGGCGGACCCCACCGGTCACACACCTCAGCGCTGGTGGTGCCGCGGCAACGCCGTCTGACCCGGCGCACCGTCCACGAACGGCCCACCAGGCGTCTGCGCGGCGATCCGATCCATCGTCCGCGCCAACTGCTCACTGCCCTCGTCGAGATGACGCGCCGCCGCCTGCATGTGCGACACCATCATCTCCCCGAAGATCCGCAACGCCTCCCGGGTCGCCACCGAATCGTCGAAGCTCGGCCCGGCCGACGCGCGGTAGTCCGCCACCGCCCGCTCCGCCTCCAACTTCGCCTCCTCCGCCGCCGCCCGCATGTAACTCTCGTACTGCACCCGGGCGTACTCGGCGACCCGCCGCGCGTAGTCGTGCGCCTGCGCGATGATCTGCTCCGCCTCCCGCTGCGCCGCCGACAGCAGATTCACCTCCTTCGCCGCCGGGGTCTTCGCCACCGCACCCGCGCTCGGGATCACCCCGTGCCGGTGCAACTCCACCCGGTCGGTGAGGCGCTCGTTCTCCGCCCGCAGGTTCGCGATCTGCGTCGCCATCAGATCCAGCTCGTCGGCGACCTGCACCCGGAACCGGTCCACGTCGGCGCTGTCATAGCCGCGCCGCGCGAACGGCGCCGTACCGAACTCCCACCGCCGTACCCGGTCGGCCGTCATCCGCACCTGCACACCACCGGAGACCTGCACACCGTCGTACCGGCTGATCGGGGTCGCGCTCACTGCTCACCCCTCTCGCTCGACTGCTGCCGCACCGCCGTACGCCACGCCGGGCCGTACCACTGCGCGCCCAAACCCTCGTGGTGCACCTGACCGGCGTGGAAACCCGCCCGCGCCAACGCCTGCACCGAATGCGACACCATCTCGTCGGACCCACACACGTACACGTGCCGCGAACGCCAGTCACCATCGGCCAACGCCCGGTCCACCGCGTGCACGAACTCCCCAGGCCGGTTCACATCCGCACCCACCACATACGTCACCGTCAACCACGGACACGACGACGCCAACTTGTCGATCGCGTCACTGTCATAGAACTCGCTGCGCGAACGAGCCCCCACGTACAGATCCACCCGACGATGGGAACCCTCCGCGGCGACCTGCTCCACCAACGCCTTCACCGGCGCCCAGCCGGTGCCCGCCGCCAGCAACAACAGATCGCTGGAGCCGGCCGACCACAACGCCAGCCGCTCCCCCACCGGCGCGGCCAGATGCACCCGGTCACCCACCGACGACCCATACACCAGCCGCGACGACACCGCACCACCCGGCGCGGCCCGCACATGCAACTCCACGGTGCCGTCCGCGCGGGGAGCGTTCGCCGGCGAGTAGTACCGCCACGACCGCACCGACGGATGCGACACCCCTATCGACTGACCCGGCGTGAACGGCAACAGGTACTGCGGACGTAACGTCAACACCGCCACGTCGAACGCCCGCCGCTCATGGGCCACGATCTCCGCCACCCACCACGGCGGATTCACCGCCTCCGCCGCCTGCGCCGCCTCCGTCATCACCTGCGCGACCAGCCCGTACGCCGCAGCCCAGTCCTGGGCCAACTCGTCGGTCCACTGCTCTGCCAGGAAATGCTGCAACGTCGCCAGCAGCGCCTCACCGACCGCCGGATAGTGCTCGGCGCGGACCGCGAACTTCCGGTGGTCCGCCCCCAGATCCTGCAGATAACCCACAAGCCGGTCCACCTGGTCCACATGCGACACGATGTGCCCCAACGCGGTGACGAGGCGGTCCCGCTGACCGGCCATGTTCGTGGGGAACATCTGCCGAGTCTCCGGGTGGGCCAGAAACAACGTCGAATAGAAGAAGAGCGGAACCTGATCGCCGTGCCCGGCGACCTGGGACCAACTCTGCTTGAGTCGGGCCGCGTCCACGCTCAGGCGCCCGGATGCGTCCCGGCGGCCACCACCTGATCCTGAACCTGCGCCAGCACCGCCTGCACGTCGGCCAGGATGTCCCCGGGCACACCCAACTCGGTCAACGCCGCGCTCAGGTGCCCACCGACCTTGGCGTACTGCTCCGCGGTGATACCCAACGGCTGGTGCGCCTCGGCCAACCCGCGACCCGCGTACTCGTTCGGGCCACCCAACACCACCGCCAGCATCAGCGCGAGGTGCCGCCGCTGAGCCGCCATGTCCACAGAGGTGAAATAGGGCGCCAGCTCAGGATCGGCGAGCACCTTGTCGTAGAACAGCTCGACGGCCGCCTTCACAGCGTTCGCACCGCCAATGCGGTCGTAGTGCGAGGAGGGAGCGGTTTCTTGCGTAACCGTCACGGTCGTTCCTTCCAGGGATGGAGGGGTCGCGCCGGGTCAGCGCGCAGGGGCAACGGACACCGGCGCAACACCTTCATGCCACGGCGCCACACCGATGGACCGTGTCGGACGATAGCGTGCCGCTGACGCCCGGTCAGGGCCCCCCTATCCGATTCCCGACAACGCCACACACGCAGAGTCACCACAGCCAGGTCAGAGCCCATGACCGGAACCCACAGTGGACCCCCGACCCGCGGGGCAACACCAGCGCCACGGGTCGGCTCGCTTGAAACCGGGGCATCCGACGCGCTCGGACACCGCGAATCCCCAGAAGACGAAGTCGACCAAAGGACTGCGAAAGAAAACCCGCAACAGCGGGGACGGGACTCAGCCCGCGCGCCGCCGCGCCCGCCGGGCCGCCAACTCGTCGGCCACCGACTCCACCTCGGGCGCCACCGCCGGCTCCGCAGGGCCACTCGCCGGCTCCGCCGGCAGATGCGACAACGACCCCTGGATCTCCTTGAAAGCCCCACCGATCGCGATCCCGAACACACCCTGGCCACCCTGCAACAGGTCGACCACCTCCTCCGGAGACCGGCACTCGTACACCGTCGTCCCATCAGAGATCAGCGTGATCCCCGCCAGATCCTCCACACCACGCGACCGCAACGCCTCGATCGCCTTACGGATGTTCTGCAGGGACACCCCCGCATCCAACAACCGCTTCACGACCTTCAACACCACAAGGTCCCGGAACGAATACAACCGTTGCGTCCCCGAGCCCGAAGCGTCCCGCACGCTCGGCACCACAAGCGTCGTCCGCGCCCAGTAATCCAACTGCCGATAACTGATGCCCACCGCGTGACAAGCCGTCACACCTCGGTAGCCCACCGAGCCATCACTCTCAGTCGCCGAGACACCCGGCTCACTCAACTGTGCACCCGGATCGGAATCCTGCGGCTCGTGCATCCGGACAACCTCCCCGTCAGTGCGGCGACGCGTCGCTTCCGGGACGCGCACCCCTCGACACGGCAACCCTATCGCCACGCTCAGGAGTTACCACGGAGAAACAGGCGCGACACGCCGCGCAGCCACCCGAGAAAGATCACCAACCCGCCCCGGGGCATCACCAACAGTGACACCCACCCGGGAACCGAGCCCAGTCAGCCCGCGAAATCCTCCGGACGCACCTGCTCCAGGAACTCGCGGAACTTCTCCACCTCGTCCTCCTGCTCGTCAGGGATAACGATCCCCGCTTCGCTGAGGACCTGCTCAGCACAACGAATCGGCGCACCAACCCGCAACGCCAACGCGATCGAATCGCTCGGCCGCGCCGACACCCGCACCCCATCGCCGATCAACAGATCCGCGTAGAACACGTTCTCCTTGAGCTCAGTGATCTCCACCGCCTGCAACGGCGCCTGCAAAGCCGCCAACACGTCCCGCAGAAGATCATGCGTCAACGGACGGGCAGGCTTCACACCCTGCTGCTCATAAGCGATGGCCGTGGCCTCGACCGCACCGATCCAGATCGGCAGATAGCGGTCGCCCTCGACCTCCCTGAGCAGGACGATCGGCTGGTTGCTGGGCAGCTCCACCCGAACTCCGACCACGCTCAGCTCGCGCACCGCCGCCTCCGTGTCGTCGTCAACCTACGCACCGCGCCCTTCCCTGCACGGTACACGGACCGAAACACGGCCGTCCCATGCGCTACAGCACCACGCCCGCGCCAGAAAGGGGTTACCCCAGCAAGCCTACGGCACTCTTCCCGAAAGAGATCTTTCCGCTCCGCCGCCGCCCAGCCGCCACCATCACCGACCCAACGTCGACCGCAGACCCACCCGCACC
The DNA here is from genome assembly GCF_049841715.1 of Micromonospora sp. DT41. Taxonomy (NCBI): domain Bacteria; kingdom Bacillati; phylum Actinomycetota; class Actinomycetes; order Micromonosporales; family Micromonosporaceae; genus Micromonospora; species Micromonospora sp. DT41. The sequence goes on from NZ_JBNCKU010000002.1 coordinate 480,679, forward strand.
AACGCCGCATGCAACTGCTCCGACAACGCCACCAACTCCCGCGCCGTCTCCGCAGCCCGCGCCCGCGCCGCCGGATCACTCTGCCGCGCCAACGGCGCCACCAACTGAGCGAACAAACCGACCTCACGATCAGCCGCACTCCGGTAACCCCGCAGATGCCGCGGTTCCAACCCGTACGCCGCCAACCCCGCCACCGCCGACGCGATGATCAACGCATCCCCGTCGTACCAGCCAGGCGGATCAGACACGAGCACACCGAGGCGCTCCAACTCCACCAACGTCGACTCGTCGATCCCACTACGGGCCACCAGATCAGCCCGGCCGAGCCGCACCTGCGACGACTCGGCCGGCTCCACCGACTCCCGACCCGGCACCGCACCATCAGGACCGACCGCAACCAACGAAGGCCGCGACCGCCCCGGCTGCTCACCGGACGAATCCCACTCCGCCAACTGCTCACGGATCACCCGCAACGGCAGATACCGGTCCCGCTGCGCGGACAGCACAAACCGCAACCGCGCCACATCGTCCCAGCTGTACTTCCGGTAACCAGCCGCCGTCCGCTGCGGCTCGACGAGCCCTTCGGCCTCGAGGAACCGCAGCTTCGAAATCGTGGTGTCCGGGAAATCCACCCGCAACTGCCCCAGCACCTCACCGATGCTCATCAGCGGTTGGGACCGGGCCGCCCCGGGTGGCGTGGAGGCCGCAGGCTCGTTCACCCCCGGCCGGCCTCCTCCTCCGGGCGCGGACCGGCGATGAACACCACCCGGAACTTACCGATCTGAACCTCGTCACCATTGCTCAACGTGGCCGCCTCGACCCGCTCACGATTCACATACGTGCCGTTGAGGCTGCCCACATCCCGCACCGTGAACGTGCCACCGTCCCGGTGGAACTCAGCATGCCGCCGCGACACCGTCACATCGTCAAGGAAGATGTCACTGTCCGGGTGCCGGCCACTGGTCGTCACATCGTGGTCCAACAAGAACCGGGCACCCGCATTCGGACCCCGACGAACCACCAGCAGCGCCATGCCGGGCGGCAACGAACCGGACATCCGGCTCGGCACCACATCGGTGTCCGGGCCCTCCAGCACTTCGTCGAGCGAGCCGAGATTGAGCGTCGAAGTGACGTCGAGCGGGGGGAACTCGTCGTCTGGCCGCGTCATGGGACCACCTCACGGATCTGTTCGGTCGGCGTCGGGTAATGGCGGGTCTGGCCGCCGGGCACTCGAACACCCGGCGGCTGGCTCCCCGTGCCCGGGAAGGCAATTCCGCAACGCTCAACTAATGGTTTCTTCTCGGTCGACTGGGCGAGCCTAGCCAGCGCCGAAATGCAGGGCAACCGGACGCGCGCAGACAACACGCCCGCCGGATCAAGCACACTCAGCCTTCGGTGATCTTCTGGTACGCGCCCGCAGTCAGCAACCCGTCCAACGCCGTCGGGTCATTCGGCGTGATCTCCACCAACCAACCCGCACCATACGGATCCGAGTTGATCAACTCGGGCGTGTCACCAAGCGCCTCGTTGCGCGCCGCCACCGTACCCGCCACCGGCGAGTAGATCTCCGACACACTCTTTGTCGACTCGATCTCACCCAACGAATCACCGGCAGCGACCACCGCACCGACCTCAGGCAACTGCACGTACACGATGTCGCCAAGCGCGTCCTGCGCGAAGTGCGTGATGCCGACGCGGGCCGAACCCGTGCCCTCACCCGCCACCCACTCATGCTCGGCGGTGTATCGCAGATCCTCGGGAATCACCAGACGCGTCCTCATCCATCGGTGCCCCGGACCACCGGCCCGGCGCGGCCGCGCCGGTCAGGAGACCGGACGGGCGTGTTCCAACTTGATCGGCGCGTGCAGCGCCGAAACCTCGGCAACCTCACGCTCCCCAAACGTCACGTTACCGCCGTCACCCCGGACCGACGCGACCACCCCGCCAGGAATGTTCAACGCCGTACGCATCGTCGCCGGATCACCGATCACCGTGATCGTGAACGGCGGCGGCAACCGCCGCCCCTCCACCACCAGCGACCCGTTCTCCCCGTCCAGGAAGTACGTCGACGCGATGACCCGCACCGCCGTCCGGTCACCACCGGTGATCTGCATCGCCTCCGCACCGGCGCCCCGCAGCTCCTGCACCGCGTCCAACACCCGCGTCGCCGAGATCGGCTTGGCCCCACTGATGAACTGCACCGTCAGACCCGGCCCCACCGCCGGCAACGTCCCCGCCAGCACACCAAGCTCGTCCGCCCGCCGCGTCGCCTCGTCCAACGCCGCCTGACGGCCCTGCTCGCCCGAGGCCAACTGCCGCTGACTGTCCTCCAACGCCCGAATGTCCTGCTGAAGCCGGTTCTCCCGCGCATCCAGATCCGACAGGATCCGCACCAGGTCCTCCTGACGCGTCGCCCCCAACGTCGGATCCGTCGACGTCGTCTTCAACTGCACCACGAGGGTGAAACCAAGCAACGCCAACAACGCCGCGATCATCACCCCGGCCGTACTCAACCGCGACCGACCAGCCACCACCGGCCCGGCACGCCGCACCGGCAGCTCCTCCAGCCCGTCCGTCCGCCCGACCGGCTCCTCCGACCGCGACACCGCGCTCAGGTCCACCGTCGCACCGTCATCGACAGGCGCCACACCAGGCTCCCCGGCCGGAGGCTCCGCCTCCACCGGGCCGTGCGGCGCCAACGGGCTCAGCTCGTCCGGATCCGGCGCATCCGGCCGCGGGTCCGGCTCACCCGCCGGGCCACCCGGCCGCGCCGGACCCGCCGGCTGCGGCCAACCCGTCCCCGTCTCCGTCTGCTCGTCGCTCATCGCATCAAACCTACGCCCGGAACAGGTGCCGGCGGATCGCCGCCACATTCCCGAAGATCCGCACACCCAGCACGACGACCACACCGGTGGACAACTGCCCGCCCACCCCCAACTGGTCACCCAGGTACACGATCAGACCCGCCACCAGCACATTCGAGATGAACGACACCACGAACTGCTTGTCGTCGAAAATGCGGTCCAACTTCGCCCGCACCCCACCGAACACCGCATCCAACGCGGCAACCACCGCGATCGGCAGGTACGGCTGCAACGCCGCCGGCACCGTGGGATCAAGCCACACCCCGAGCACCACACCGGCGAGCAACGCCAGCACCGCGATCATCGGCCACCTCCGGAAGGGCTAGCGGTCGCCGAGGGACCCGACGACCCGGGACTGCCGGACCGGCCACCCGACACAGAAGGGCTCGGACTGACCGACGGCTTGGCGTAGCGTAGCTGCGGCTCCGGTGCCGCCGGCAGGGTGAGGTCGTCAGCACCCCGCACATCGAACGACAGGCCCGTCTGCTGCGCGACCTCCCGCATCAACGCCGCATTACGGCTCGCCTCGAACTGGCGACGCATCGACCCCGGTCCGATCGCCGACACCTCGTACGGCCCGGTCACCGGCCGGAAATCCACAAGGATCGCCTCACCCGCCGAACGGATCGTCGACGTCGAGGTCAACCGCTGCCCGTTGATGGCGACCGCCTCCGCACCAGCACTCCACAACGCGTTCGCCACCCCCTGGAGATCGCTGTAGAGCACCCGCGGCGGCCCCGCCCCCGCACCGGTCACCGCGTCCGGGTTGCCTGGCGCGTCCGCCAACCGCACCACCACACCGTCGCCGCGCACCCGGCCCAGCCCGGTGCTCGCCTCCAGGTCCCGCAGCCGCGCCGCCGTCGAGCCGCTCAATGCCGCATCCCGCTGCCGGCTGACCTCCTCGCGCAGCTGGTCCGCGCGCTGCGACAACCTGTCGGTCTGGCTCTCCCGGTCCTTGATCTGCGCCACCAGCCCGGAACGGGCCTGCGCGCGCCCCGGCTCGTCGGCCATCGTCTGCCGGTAGGCGACCGCGAACAGGAAACCCAGCACCACCACCACGGCCAGGCTCACCGAGCGCCCGGACCAGGCCCGCCACCCCCGCTCCGGCGTCGGCACACCCTTGCGCCGGCGTGCCGCCGCCGCGTCGGCGTACCCCGGATCCAGCGGGTTGCGGAACAGTTCGGTGAGGAAGTCCGGCGCGTACACCCGATCCTGGCGCGGCCGTTGAGGCCGCTCCGGCTGCTGCTGCGGCGGCGGCGGGGTGGCGCTCACGCCGCCGCTCCCGGACCGCGTGCCGCGCGCACCAGCCGTGCCGCCTGCACCACGTACATCGCGCCGGCCACCCAGTAGAGCACCAGACCCCACCAGGCCAGGCCCCAGCCGATGGCGGCGGCAGCCGTGGCCACCCCGCTCGCCGCTGTCGCCAACAGCAGCACCGGGAACGCCGCCAGCAGCAGGAACGTGGCGGTCTTACCGACGTAGTGCACCGGGGGCGGGCCGTACCCGTAGCGGCGCAGCACCGCCAGCGAGCCGAGCAGCAGCAACTCCCGCGCCAGCAGCGCGGCGGTGAACTGCCACGGCACCACCTCACGCGCGGTGAAGGCGACAAGGGTGGCGAGGATGTAGAGCCGATCGGCCAGCGGGTCGAGCAACTCCCCCAGCCGGCTCACCTGGCGCATCCGGCGGGCAATCCAGCCGTCCACCCAGTCGGTGGTGCCGCCGATGGCCAGCACGACCACGGCCGCCACGTCCGCGCGCTCCACCAGGAACAGGTAGAGGAAGATCGGTACGCCCAGCAGCCGTCCGAAGCTGATCAGGTTGGGCAGGGTGAGCACCTGGTTGCTCGGGGCCTGGTCGTCGATGTCCCGCGGATGCTCTGCCCGAGCCGGCCGACTCGACACCGAACCTCCTCCACGGCACGCTCCGGCACCGGCCGTCGTCGGCGCGGCAAAGGTCGTACGCGCTGTCGGGCCGGCAACGCCGGCTCCCCTGCGGCCCCGGGGCGGGACCCGTTCCCTGATGCGGCCCGCGATCTCGATGATCACGGGCCGGGTGAGTGCGCTGCCACTATATCGGGCTCGTGCCCGAGCGCTGGGTGCCGCCGTCCGGCGGTTGGCGCGGTGTTCGCGCGTTGTGTCGTGGATCACCACGCGTAAAGCGTCCTAGGACGCTAGTCGAAGGGTCGAGCGCTCAGGCCGTCTGCACGGCCGCAGTGTCGGGCTGCTGCTCCGGCACCGTCTGGTTGGCCGCCCGGGAGAAGGCGTGCAACGCCTGCAACAGGTCGTGCTGCATCCGGGGCGGCATCCGATCCAATACCACCTGCACAGCGCGCTGGCGCCGCTGCGCCAACTCCGACAGCAGGGTCTGCGCCGCCGCCGTCGGCACCAGCCGCACCTCCCGCCGGTCCCGCGGATCGGCCACCCGGCGCAGCAGGCCCGTCGCCTCCAACCGGTCACAGAGCCGGCTGGCCGACGACGGCACCACGTCCAACAACTCGGCCAACCCGTTGACGTTGGTCTCCGGCCGGCTGCTGATCAGCGCCAGCACCCGCAACTGGGTCGGCGGCACCGGATGCCGCGACGACGCCGACTCAAGTACGGCGATCAGCGTCTCGGCGGCCGCGTCGATAGCCGAGGCGAGATCCGCAGGTCGCTCCACCTGATGTCCCCTGCCGTCGTCGCGCTGGTGCCCGCCCAGCGCGGCGCTGATCCTCATCCGCCGTTCCGCTCGCGCGGACCGTGCCAATCCAGGCAGACCACGACCGCGTCGTCGCGCAAATCGGAATCCGCGTGATAGGCGTGCAGTTCGCGCATCACCGTACCAACCGCCTCGGTCGCAGGCTGCAACCGCGTGGCACGCAGAGAGCGCGCCATCACCCGCTGACCGTACGGCTCCCGGCCGGCCGGCTCCGCGGCCCACACCCCGTCACTGACCACGAAGACCCGCTCCCCCGGCGTGAGCTGGAACTCCTGCACCTCGTACCGGGTCTCGGCGAACATGCCCAGCGGTAACTGCTGCTCCAGGCTGATCGGCTCGACCGTCTTGCCGCGCATCCGCAGCATGTGCGGCGACCCGGCGTCGACAGCCCGCATCAGCCCCGACGGAATGTCCAACTCCAGCAGCAACGTCGCCACGTGCCGACGCCCCCGGTGCTGGTAGAAGACCGTGTCCGAGGCCAGCTCCGCCTGCTCCACGAGACCACCGTCGGAGCGGCGCGCGTTGCGCATCGCGTTGACGGTCACCGAGGTCAGCAGCGACGCCGCCAGGCCGTTGCCCTCACCGTTGAGCACCGTCAACGTGAGCCGGTCACCGTCCAACGACCAGTCGAAGTGGTCACCACCGACCGTGTACGCCGGCTCCAGCTGACCCGCCAGGTCAAACGCGCGGTGCGTCACGCTGCGACCCGGCAGCAGGTCCCACTGCATCTCGGCGGCCATGCTCAACCGCTCACGTCGACGAACCCGGCGGTAACGGTCGGTCTCGCGGTCCGCGGCCCGCAACGCCACCGCCAGGTCGCCGGCGATGTCGGTGGCGCGACCCGTGAGAGCCGGGCCGGGCACCGCCGGCAACTCGATGAGCAGCACACCGAGCCGCTCGCCCCACACCGTCAGCGGCAGGTAGAGCCGGCACCCGCCGTCCTCGGCGCCGTCGCGCACCGGTTGCTGACTGCTGAAACAGCGCTGCGCCACGGTGTGACAGGCCAGAAAGCCTGCCGCTGGCAGATCCGGGTCCAGCACCGGCCACAGCCCGCTGATCCGGTAATCTGCGACGAACACGTCGGTGCGTACCGCGCCAAGCGCCGAGCGGATCGCCCGGTCCGCGGCTTCCGCCAACTGGTCCGGTGGGGCCTCCCGCAGCGCGCGCGACACCACGTCCGGCGCGTCCACCATGCTCGCTCCTCCAGAAACTTGCTACAGGGCAAGCATCATACGGACGCCGTCGGACAACCGGTCGGCGCGGGTCAGTCGGCGTCGCGCGTGGCCAGCACCCCGTGGAACGCGTCAGGCACCTCCACCGGCGGGCCGTCCGGCCGCCACCGGTCGACCGGTACGATCCCGTCCGGCGTCGGCCTCCACCGGCCCAGCAGCGGCGCAAACGCCGCCGCAGGACGCATCCGGAACGCCGGCCCCATCATCGCCAGCGCCTGCGGATACCCCGCCAACTCCTCGGTGTCGAAATCCACCGCCAGCAGGCTGCCCGGCGCCGCAGCCGTATACAACTCGTCGAGGGTCCGGGTCAACGTGTCGTCGTCGAGGAACGCCGCGAGCCCGAGGAACACCACCCCCACCGGCCGCCGCCCCCAGCCCGGAACGAAACGGTGCAGCTGCGACGGATCGATGGTGCCGATGTCGGTGGCGTCACCGAAGCCGTAGCCGGCCCGGTCGCTGCCGGCGAGGATGCTCTGCCCCAGCCGGATGGTGACCGGATCCACGTCGGTGTAGAGCACAGTGGCCTCGGTGGCGACCTCGTGCACGTTGCCCATCGTGGGCAGCCCCGCGCCGAAGACCAGGAAACCGTCCACGCCCTGCTCGCTCATCGCCCGCACCGCCCGGCCCAGGAAGGCCCGCAGCTCGCGGAAGACCGGCGCACACGGCCCGTACGCCTGTTCGAAGGCGTGCGCGGCGGCCACGTCGACCGGAAAATGGTGCTCGCCGCCCAGCCAAAAGTCGATCATGCGGGCGGTGCTCGGCTCGGCCGGTTCACCCATCGACGACGCTCCCCTCCGGCGGTCGGCGACCAGCGTACCGACCCGGGCCCGCTCGGCGGTATCGCTCCGCCGCGCCGCCACGCCCGCGATACTGGCCGGGCAGGAGGTGGACAGTGAACTCGGCGGACAGCGCGGCGGTCGTGGTCGGCGTGGACGGCTCGGAGCCGGCCCTACGGGCGGTGCGCCTCGCCGCCGCCGAGGCCGCCCGCCGACACCGGCCGCTACGGGTCGTCCACGGCTTCATCTGGCCGCTGCTGAACGTGCCGGTCTCTCCCGCTCCGGACGCGCCGCCCGGCGGCGGTCTGCGCCACCAGGCCGAGGAGCTTGTCGCCGCCGCGGTGGCCGAGGCCGAGGCCACCGTTCCCGGCCTGTCGATCTCCGGCGAGATCATCGACGGCGAGGCCGCGGCGGTGCTGATCGGCGAATCCCCCACCGCGGCGCTCATCGTGCTCGGCGACCGGGGAATGGGCGGCTTCACCGCGCTGATCATCGGTTCGGTGGCGGTGCAGGTCGCCGCGTACGCCGACTGTCCGGTGCTCGTGGCCCGCGGCGAGCAACGCCCCGACGAGCCGGTGGTGGTGGGAATGGACGGCTCGGCGGCGTCCCGACTCGCCGCCGAATTCGCCGCCGAGACCGCCCTGACGCGCGACGTGCCGCTGCACGCCGTGCACGCCTACCGCCATCCGGGCAGCATCGGCCCCGGCGACATGCAACCCCTGGTGTACGACGCCGACCGGCTGCGCGCCGAGCAGGAACAGGTGCTCGCCGGGTGGCTGGCCGGGCTGGTCGAGAGCCACCCGGGGCTGCGGCTCACCGGTCAGGCCACCCGCGGGCGGGCCCGCACAGTGCTCACCGAGGCGTCGCGTACCGCCCAACTCGTCGTCGTCGGCGGCCACGGCAGAGGTGAGGTGACCGGGTTGCTGCTGGGGTCGGTGAGCCAGGCGGTGCTGCACCACGCCCACTGCCCCGTCGCCGTCATCCGCGCGCCCCGCTGACCACCGGGGTTGACCTGCCGCAGGACGGGTAGACGGCCGCGGTACGCCAACGGCGACGAAGGAGGCAGCAGATGCCAGGACCACGGCCGGGAAGCAACGCGTACGACAAGCAGCGGGCGCGACTGCGCAACGCCATCGACGACTCCGGACGGCGGGTGCCCGACGGGAAGGCAAACCAGGTCGCCAACAAGATCCTCCAGGAGGATCGCGGCCAGCGGGGCGTCGTTCGCGGCGAGCGCACCTACGGCCCCAAGGGCGAGCGCGAACCGGGCGACCCGAAGTGAGGACGGTCGACCTGGCCGACGGCGCCATCGCGGGCGCCGTCGGCAGCACCGCGCTGAACGTGGTCGGCTATCTGGACATCGCCCTGCGGGCACGGCCGGCGAGCACCACTGCGGAGCAGACCGTCGGCCGGCTGGCCGACATCGCACACGTGGACCTGGGGCCGGCGCCCCGGGCGGAGACCCGCCGCTCCGGGCTCGGGCCGTTGATCGGCTACGGGCTGGGCATCACCGCGGGCATGGCGTTCGCGCTCTACGCCGGTGGTCGTCGGCAGTCACTGCCGCTGGCCACCGGCGTGCTCGGCGCCGGTGTCATGGCCATGACCGACGGGTCCATCACCGCCCTGGGCATCAGCAACCCGCGTACGTGGGGGCGCTCGGACTGGGTCTCGGACATCATTCCGCACCTGGCGTACGGGCTGACGGCCGCCGCAACCTGGAACAGGCTGCGGCGGCCGTCACGTCGCGACAGTTAGGCCCGGGTGTCGCTGTCGTCCTCGGCGACCGGCTCACCCGCCGGGCCGTACGGCGACACCTGGCCCTTGGGCACCGGCCGACCGGCGTCTCCGCGCGACGAGCCACGGTTGCGCGGGTGCCCGGTCGGCGTGGGCCCCTTGCTGTCCTGACTGGTAGCTCCCTTGGCGTTGCGCCGGAACTCCTCCTGCTGCGGGTTGACCACGAGTGTCTCCCTCCAGGTACGGCAGGCGGCATCGACCGCCTCCACCGCCGGCATACCCGCCCCGCCCGACGGCATTCCGGCCCCGCGTACCGGCTCACTGCCGGCGTGAGGGCTAGCCGGCCGCGGGGCGGGTACCCACCCGGTGTGGGCGACGATCGAGCGGTGGTGCGGGTCCTGCTGGACCGGCGGGGCGACACGTACGCGGAGGAGGCCGGGATCCGGCTCGCCGACCGACCGGGGCCGCTGTACCAGTTGCTGGTGCTTGCCACCCTGCTGAGCACCCGGATCCGGGCGTGTGTGGCGGTCGACGCCGCACGGGAGTTGTTCGCGGCCGGCTACCGCACGCCGCAGGCGATGGAGGCGGCCACCTGGCAGCAGCGGGTCGACGCGCTCGGCCGGGGTCACTACCGCCGATACGACGAGCGGACCGCCACAATGCTCGGCACCGGCGCGCGACTGTGCCTGGACCGCTGGCACGGCGACCTGCGGCGGCTGCACCGGGAGGCCCAGGGCGACCCGGTCGGGCTACGCCGACGGCTCACCGAGTTTCCCGGCATCGGACCCACCGGCGCGGACATCTACCTGCGCGAGGCCCAGACGGTCTGGTCGGACCTGCGCCCGTACGCCGACCGGCGCGCCCTGGCCGGCGCGAAGCGGCTCGGTCTGCCGGGCTCACCGGACCGGCTGGCCGGGCTCGTCGACGGGCCGGACTTCGGTCGCCTCGCCTCGGCGCTGGTCCGGGTGGCGCTCGGGGAGGAGTCCGCCGGCGAGGTCACCCGCGTCGCCGCCGGCTGAGGCGCTCACTTGACTGTCTTGTCACCCGGGCGGGTCAGGTGCCACACCAGCAGCGCGGCGAGCAGCGCCAGGACGATCAGCCCGCCGGAGATGCCTCGGCCCTCCTCGGGGCTGCGGCCCGCGCTGCCGAAGTAGATCACCGCGAGGCCGGCGAGCACTGTGACCACCTTGCGAAAACCTTGGTCCTTCACATACCGCACCGTAGGCAGCAGGACGCCGCTTCGGGATGTTTTGGGCGGATCATCCACCGTCCGGGTGGCCTCCGGCGTGCCTGTCGACGACGAAGCCGCGTAGCCGCACCCGCCGTACCGCGCGGTCGGCGACCTCCACCACCTCGATGGTCAACCCGGGCAGTCGCACCGTCTCGCCCGGCGCACCCGGCAGGTGACCCAGCCGCGCCAACACCAGACCGGCCACCGTCGTGTACTCCCGCGACAGCGGGAAGCTCAGCCGCACCCCCAGGTCGGGCAGGTCGTGCAGCGGGAAATCACCGGGCACCAGCAGCGACCCGTCCGGCTCGGGCGTCACGTCCTGTACGTCCCGGTCGGTCTCGTCGTACAACTCGCCGACGACCTCGGCCAGCAGGTCCTCCAGGGTGATCATGCCGTCGATGCCGCCGTGCTCGTCGACGACGAGCGCCAGTTGCTGGTGTTCCTGACGCAACTGGCGCAGCGCGTCGGCGACCGGCAGTGTCACCGGCAGCAGCAGTGGCGGCCTCCCCCGCTCCTGAACGGTGCCCACGCCCGACTGCACCAGGTCGCGGATGTGCACCACGCCGATCACGTCGTCCAGCCCGCCGGGACCGGTCACCGGCGCGCGGGACCGTCCGGCGGCAGCCAACCGACGGACACCCTCGGCGGCGGGGAGGTCGGCCGGCAGCGTGGTCACCTCCCGCCGGGGCACCAGGATCTCGCGGAGCGTCCGGCCGGCGATGTCGAAGGCACCGGTCAGGATCTCCCGCTGCTGCGCCGAGAGCCCGCGCCGGCTGACGAGCATCTCGCGCAGCTCGTCCTCGGTCATCTCCTCACGGCTGGCCCGGGGGTCGCCGCCGGCCAGCCGGACCACCACGTCGGTGGCCCAGCTGAGCAGCCAGACCGCCGGTCGGGACACCCGGGCGAGCAGATCCAGTGGCCGGGCGCTGAGCAGCGCCCACCGCTCCGCCCGCTGCATCGCCAACCGTTTCGGCGCCAGCTCACCGAACACCAGCGTGACGAAGGTCAGCGCCACAGTCACCAGGACGATCGCGGTGGGGCGGGCCGCCGCGCCGAGGAAGCCGAGCGGAGCCACAAGCGGTTGGGCAAGCGACACCGCGGCCGCCGCCGAGGCCAGGAACCCGGCCAGGGTGATGCCCAACTGGATGGTGGCCAGGTAGCGGTTCGGATCGCGCGACAGCCGCACCAACCGCTCGCCGGTACGGGTTCGCCGCCCCAGCCGCCGCAGCTGCCCCTCGCGCAGCGTCACCAACGCCATCTCGCTGCCGGAGAGCGCCGCGTTGACAAGGATCAGCACGGCCACCAGCACCAACTGCCCGAGCTGGCTGCCCATCGCGCACCCCCGTCCGCCACCTCAGGTCACTCAACCGCAGCGCACCCGGCCCTGGTCCGGTTCCGGGCGCTCAGTCGACCTCCAGGTCGTCAAGCGAGATGGAGTGCGTCATCAGCCACCGGGCCAGCGCCGACATGCCGAACAGCCACAGCGGAACCGACTCGGTGGGGCCGTTCGTGGCGTAGATGGCGAACCGCAGGTCCGGCGCGCGGTACGCCTCGATCCGCCACTTGTGCTGCCGGTCCCGCCAGACCGCCGAAGGGTCCATGCCGTCACCGTAGGTGACCGTCGCCGACGGCGGGGCCGGTTGGAGTACCGGAGCGCAGGCGAGCGGCAGCGGTCAGCGGCGCGGTTGATCCTGCTCGGCCGAAGCGGTGGCTCTCCGGACGCAGTCGTGCAGCAGGGCGCGGCGCTTGTCGTGCACGTCGTCGGGCTCCTTGTCAGTTGCCGCGTAGACGTTGCTGACCGGCGACCAGGCCATGGACATGGCGATCACCATGGCCAGGATGTCGAACGGGTCGCCTGCGCGAATCCGACCCGCGGCCTGGGCCTCGGCGATGGCGGCCAGTTTGCGATCGTCGTAGTGCTCGTGGGTCTCGACGAGGTGCCCGGCGGGCCGGCGCTCCAGTCGGGTCCAGGTCGCCAGCCGGATGAGGTCGGGGCGGCGCAGGTACTCGTCGTAGAGGCGAACGGCCCAGTCGGCGAGATCGTCGGCGTCGATGGGCACGACGTTGGTGATGCGCTCCAGCGAGCTGAGGAAGATCGCGTCGAAGAGCCGTTCCTTGTCACCGAAGTAGGCGTAGAGCTGCGCCTTGTTGGTGCGCGCGGCCGAGACGATGCGGTCGATGCGCGCCCCGGCGATGCCGTGCTGGGCGAACTCCTCGGTGGCGGCGTCCAGGATGCGCTGGTAGGTCGCGGCGCCTCGCGAGGTCTGGGGCTGTGCCGACATGGCCCCCAGCTTAGCAAACAGACTCGTCGGTTTGCTCCGGGCCGAGTTCGGGTCTACGTTGAAACAGACCGAACAGTCTGTTGGAAGGGTTGACGTACATGCGAACCACCACCGGATGGCGGGCCGCCGGCCCGGCCTCGTTGCGGCGTACCGAGATCCAGCGCCGGGACCTGCGACCCGATGACATCGCGGTACGGGTCGACTACTGCGGCGTGTGCCACAGCGACCTGCACGCCCTGCGCGACAACGACCCGCACGCACTCCTGGTGCCCGGTCACGAGTTCACCGGCGTGGTGACCGCGACCGGCCCCGAGGTGACCGCCTTCTCGATCGGCGACCACGTCGCGGTGGGCAACATCGTCGACTCCTGCGGAACGTGCGGCATGTGCAGGGCCGGCCAGGAGAACTTCTGCCACTCCTTCCCGACCCTTACCTACGGCGGCGCCGACCGGCAGGACGGGTCGACCACGCTGGGCGGCTTCTCCCGCGAGTACGTCGTCCGCGACGCGTTCGCCCACCCCCTCCCCTCCGGCCTCGATCCGGCCGCCGCCGCACCACTCATGTGCGCGGGCGTCACCGTCTGGGAACCCCTGCACTCCCTCGGCGTGGGCTCCGGCAGTCGCATCGCCGTGGCCGGTCTCGGCGGCCTGGGCCACCTCGCTGTCAAGATGGCAGTGGCGCTCGGCGCCACCACGACCGTCATCAGCCGCACCCAGGACAAGCGCGACGACGCCCGCCGGCTCGGCGCCCACGACCTCATCGACTCCACCGACACACAGCAGATGGCCGCGGCGCGGGACACCTTCGACGTCGTCATCGACACCATCTCCGCACCTCACGACCTCGCCCCGTACCTGAAGCTTGTGGCGATGGACGGCACCCTCAGCCTCCTCGGCTACCTGGGCCCGGTCACCGTCGAGGCCACTGACCTGCTCATCGGGCGCAAGAAGCTCAGTTCCGCGGGCAGCGGAGGTCGTCCCGCGACCGCCCGGATGCTCCAGTTCTGCGCCGACAACGGCATCGCCGCCGACGTCGAGGTCCTCCCGTCGGCGCAGGTGGACACGGCACTCGACCGCCTCCGGCGAAACGACGTCCGCTACCGCTTCGTGCTCGACATGTCCGACCTGGACTGATCGGACGCTCGACCCGGGCCAGGACGTGCGGCAGGTCCGAGATCCCGTGACGCTCTCAGGTGACGACGATCCGGGCGTCGTCGGGCAGTCGGCGGGTAGCGCCCCGGCGGTCAAGCAACTCCAGCAGCGGCACCGCCACCCGGCGGGTGGTGTCAAGCGCCTGCCGGGCCGCCGACAAGGTGAACGGCTGGGGCAGCCCGGCCAGCACCCGGACCGCGTCGTCGAGCGCGTCGGGCAGCAGCACCACGTTGTCGGCCAGTCGCAGCAGAGCCCCGGCGCGCACGGCGGCGCCGATCTCCCGGGGCCCCAGGCCCAGGTCGACGAGGTGGTCCGCCTCGGGGGCGCGGAACGGCCGGTCGCCGTACTCGTCGCGGACCCGCTGCACGGCCCGGGCCACCGGCTCGGGCAGATCGGCCACACCCGCCGTACCGACCCGACCCGCGTGGACGCGCAGCGGTGGCCGGATCAGGGCCTCGACCAGCACACGATCGGGCAGAGCCAGACGCTGACGCAGCACGTCCACAGGCATCCCGGGCTCCAGCGGGTGGTCCCGTGCGTAGCGGGTGACCTCCTCGGTCACCTGCTCGCCGAGCCGCCGCCAGTGCGCGGGGTCGGCCAGCCAGTCACCGGCCACGGGCGCGACGTGTGCCGGCACACCCATCCGGATGAGCGTGCCGGCACGGATCAGTCGACGGCGGCGCAGTTCCCCGGCCAGGTCGGGTCGACCGTCAAGGTCGGCGAGGACCTGCGCGCGGGCCGCGGCGGCACCCCGGCGGGCCAGCGGCGGGGGCGCGACGTCAAGCACGCGTACGCCGCCGGCCACGTGGTGCCGCCCCGGATCGCGCAGCAGCGCCCGGTCGCCCACCAGCAGCGGCAACGGCCGCGCCAACCGGAGCCGCACGGTGTCCGCGCCGAGCGGTCGGACCCGCACCGGCACCGCCGCCGACCCGACGTGCAGGGTGAGGGCTGCCGGCAGGTCGGCGGCCGGGTCGCCGGTGAGCCGCACGTCGACGAGGTCGGTGCGGTGGAACCGGCCCGAGGTGAGCAGCGCGTCGCCTCGGCCGATCCGGTCGCGGGACGTACCCCGAAGGTTGACCGCGACCCGGGCGACGGCCGCCACGTCCGGTCGGGCCTCGCCCAGCGAGTGCAGGCCGCGGACCCGGACCGTCTCCTGCGTGCCGGCCAGCTCCAACTCGTCGCCCACCCGCAGTCGGCCGGCGCCCAGGGTGCCGGTCACCACTGTGCCGCTGCCCCGCACGGTGAAGCTGCGGTCCACCCAGAGCCGGACCGGGTCGTCCACGGCCGGCGCGGGCAGGCCGGCGGCGAGCCGGTCCAGGGCGGTCCGCAGCTCCGGCAGGCCGGCGCCGGTGAGGCCACTGACCGCCACCGCCTCCACCGTGCCGAGGCTCGTCGCGGCGATCTCGGCGCGGGCGCGGGCCGTCGCCGGCCCCGGATCGGCCAGGTCCGCGCGGGTCACCGCAAGCAGGCCATACCGGACGCCGAGCGCGTCGAGCGCTGCCAGGTGCTCAGCGGACTGCGGCATCCATCCCTCGTCGGCGGCCACCACGATCAGCGCGGCGGGCACCGGGCCGACACCGGCGAGCATGTTCGGCACGAACCGCTCGTGGCCGGGCACGTCGACGAAGGCGATCGTGGCGCCAGACGGCAGCGTCGTCCAGGCGAAACCCAGGTCGATTGTCATGCCCCGGCGGCGTTCCTCCGCCCACCGGTCCGGTTCCATCCCGGTCAACGCCCGGACCAGTGTCGACTTGCCGTGGTCGACGTGCCCGGCGGTGGCGACGACGAACATGCTCAGTCGTCCCCGGGTACCCGCAGCACGGCCAGCCGGACGGCCTCGTCGGCGTCGGCGGGTACACAGCGCAGGTCGAGCAGGAGCCGACCCCGCACCACCCGGCCGAGGATCGGCTGCTCTCCGGTACGCAGCGGCGCGACATACCGTTCGGGCAGGCTCAGCGCCCACGAGTCCAGCTCCACGCCGGGAGCACCGCCACCGCCGACCACGGCGACGGCCGGCACCACCTCGGCCTTGCGGCCGTCCGCGCCGAGCCGGTCGCGTAACCGCTCCACCCGCTCGCGCAGGATGCCCGGGTCGGCGTGCAGCGCCGCCCGGGTCGGTGTGTCGGGTTGGTGCACTGTGGCGCCGAGCGCGGCCAGGGTGAGCTTGTCGACGCGCAGCGCACGGGCCAGGGGGTGGCGGCGCAGCCTGTCGATCAGCTCGCCGTCGCCGAGCAGCAGCCCCGCCTGCGGCCCACCCAGCAGCTTGTCGCCGCTGGCGGTGACAAGCGCGGCGCCGGCGCGCAGGGTGTCCGCCGCGTTCGGTTCGTCGGGCAGCAGCGGGTCCGCAGCGAGCAGGCCGGAGCCGATGTCGGCGACCACAGGCACCCCGAGCGTGGCCAGTTGTCGTACCGGCGTGGCGGAGGTGAAGCCGGTGACCTGGAAGTTCGACGGGTGCACCTTGAGCACGAAGCCGGTCTGCGGGCCGATTACGGCGGCGTAGTCCGCGAGCGTGGTGCGGTTGGTGGTGCCCACCTCCCGCAGCCGGGCTCCGGTGCTCTCCAACAGGTCGGGCAGGCGGAACCCGTCCCCGATCTCGACCAGTTCACCCCGGCTCACCACGATCTCCCGACCGGCGGCCAACGCGGTGGCGGCCAACACCAGCGCGGCAGCGCCGTTGTTCACCACGTGCACGGCGTCCGCGTCGGGCACCGCTGCGGCGAGCGCGTCGAGCGCGTCCCGGCCCCGGCGGGCACGTCGCCCGGTGGTCAGGTCCAGCTCGACGTCGGTGTGACCGGCGGCCGCCACGACGGCTGCCACAGCTGTGGACGACAACGCCGCCCGGCCCAGATTGGTGTGCAGCACGACGCCCGTGGCGTTCAGCACCACGCGGGGAGCCGGGGCCGGCAACGCGGCGACGGCCGCGTCCCGTACCTCGTCGGGGTTGATCTCACCTCGGCGGGCGCGCTCCTGCGCGCGGACGACGAGCGCCTTGACCCGGTCCCGGCCCAGGGACGCGGCTGCCGCTACCAGCTGCGGGTCGGCCAGCAACGTGTCGGTGCGGGGCACCCGACGTCGCGGATCGCCGTCGCGCATCGCTCATCTCCTGCCGCTTGGCGGAGACGGACGGGAATCGAACCCGCCTGGCCCGGGTCCCGGACCACACCGGTTTTGAAGACCGGGAGGGGCACCAGCCGCCTGAACGCCTCCGTCGGACATTCGATCACAACGCCGACGTGGGCGCTCAGTCAGCCGGCAGATCCGCCCTGGTCCGCCGGGCGTTCACCCGCTCGCGTTGCGGCACCACCGTGTAGCGCGGGTCGCGCGCCGACGCCACGCCGCCGTAGAAGATGCCGAACCGGGTGACCACCGACGCCGCCAGCAACGCGGCACCGGAGAGCGCGCCGACCGCCCGGCTGCGCCGTCCCAGCACCGCCCCGGTGACCCCGGCGGCGGTCAGCAGCCGACCGGCGCGCAGCAACCGACCGGGCCGGCCCAGCCGGTAGGGCTCGCTGAGCAGCCCGAGCCGGGTCTCCACCCGGTGCGCGCCGTACAGCTCCAGGGCCGCGCCGGCCACCGCCATCCGCCGGGCCGGCCCGGCCTCGGCGGGCGGCGCGGCGAGCAGACCCACGCCGGCGCCGCTGGCCAGCGCGCTGCCCGCGAAGACGATAGGCAACTCGGGGTACGCCTCATGCCACGACGGCACCGCCGTGTCGGCGAGCAACACCCCGGTGTACGTGGCAAGCGCCGGAGCCGTGGCGGCGGCGACCAGCCCAGCGGCGTGCCCGACCGGCGGCAGAGCCCGACCGGCCAGCCCGAGCAGGCCACGCCGGGGCAGCAGGCCGGCGCCCTCGGCGATCGCCGCGACACCGGCGGCCGGCCCGAACGCCGTGAGGATCCAGGTGCCCACCGACATGGGCGAGGTCGGCTTCGCCACCCGCAGCATGTGGTGGAACCGCGCCGGCCGGCCCAGGTCCCGGATCAGGAACACGGCGCTGGCGCTCACGGCGGCCAGGGCGGTGACCCGCCCTGCTCGGCGCAGCGTTGGCCGGCCGGTGACCTGCCCACCGGCGGCGAGCAGCGACGAGCCGGCGGCCAGCCCGCCGGTGAACAGGTACGCGGCGATGTCCCACTTCCACACCGGCGCCTTGAGGATCGGCCTGCCGTAGTACGAGGTGAACTCCGCCTCCGGCACCCGCAGTTCCTCGCCACCACCGCGCCGACCGCCACGCCGACCGGCCGGCATGCCGTTGCGGCGGCTTGCTGGTGGTGCGGTCCCGGCTGGCTGTGGGGCCGGGGTCGCGCTGTGGAGGCCGGATGCGTCGGCGCGGTCGGTCGTGGGCCCGTCGGCGGCGAGGCGGTCGCGGAAGCGGCGGAACAGTTCGCCCACCGGTGGGCGGTGTGGGCTCACGAGGATCTCCCGACGAAGGCGGCGACGGTAGCGGCGGTCATGGCAAGTGCGGCGAGGCCTGCGCGTTTCCACATCGCCGGCAGATCCCGCGTGGTCACCACCGGATCGGGCGGCAACCCATACACCTCCGGCTCATCCAACAACAGAAAGAACGCACCATCACCACCCACCCCATCGTTCGGGTCATGCCCGTACAACCGCGCCTCGGACACACCCCGACCGTGC
Organism: Micromonospora sp. DT41; assembly: GCF_049841715.1. NCBI lineage: Bacteria > Bacillati > Actinomycetota > Actinomycetes > Micromonosporales > Micromonosporaceae > Micromonospora > Micromonospora sp. DT41. The sequence continues at coordinate 499,279 of NZ_JBNCKU010000002.1, forward strand.
AACGTCGCCACCCGCTCGGCAGCACGCTCCCGCAACTCGTCCAACCGCCCGTACTGGATCGACTCCGTCGGGCACGCCTGCGCACACGCCGGCGTCATCCCCGCACCCAACCGGTCGTAGCACAGCGTGCACTTCCACGCCCGACCATCACCCCTACGCTGATCGATCACCCCGTACGGACACGCCGAAATGCAGTACCCACACCCATTACAGATGTCCTCCTGCACCACCACCGTCCCGAACTCCGTCCGGAACAACGAACCCGTCGGACACACGTCCAGGCAGGCCGCATGCGTGCAGTGCTTACAGACGTCCGACATCATCAACCACCGAAAATCCGTACGCCCCTCCGCGCCCGTGCCCCGACCCGGCGGCTGCGCACCCGGCATCCCCAGAAACTCCGGACCGGCAGCCCGGCCGCTGGCGGGCAGGGCGCTGGCGGCAACGTCGCTTCGGCCTGCGGCATTCGAGGCGGCAGCTGAGCCGCCAGCGACGGGCTCGCCCAGCACGTCGACAGGCCCGCCGATGGCATCGCCGTGGTCGCCGCCGGACGTGCGGGCACCACGGTTGTCGCCGTCGGACATGCGGGCACCGCCGCTGTCGCCGCCGGACATGCGGGCGGCGGCCGACGGTGAGCCGGTCGGCAGGCCCGGCTGGGTGCCGGTCGGGTCGGTGGTGCCGGCCGCGACGGCCGCCGACGCCGCGCTGGCCGTGCCTCCGGTCGGGGTACCCGTGAACGGCGCGCCGCCGTGCCCCGTCGGACGGGGCTGTTCGATGAACGCGACGTGTCGCCACGAGTTCGCGGTCAGCGCACCGGTGTTGTCGTACGACATGCCCAGCAGGTCAAGGCCGGAGCCGGGCACCCCGTTCCACTCCTTGCAGGCCACCTCGCACGCCTTGCACCCGATGCACACGCTCGTGTCGGTGAAGAACCCCATCCGCGGCGGCGCGTCCTCGTAGCCGGCGTCGGGCGCCGGGTCGAGCGGCCCGTACAGACTGTTCGGGTCAGGAAGCACCGTGCGCCTCCCCGTCGTTGTCAATTGTCACGGCCGGCGCGTGCCCTCCCGGACTGATACCGGCCCGGCGCTGGTAGTCGGCGACCAGGTCGAGCAACGCCGACCCGGTGGGCCGGCGACCCGGCCGCACGTCGCAGGTGCCGATCTTGCTTTCCTGGATGAGGACGTTGGGGTCGAGGGTGATGCCGAACAGGTCGTTGGCCGACTCGCCGGTGACCAGACCCTCGAAACCGAAGTGGTACGGCAGCCACACCTGATGGATTACCCGCCCGTCCACCCGCAGCGGCGTGAGTCGATCGGTCACCAGCACCTTCGCCTCGATCACCGCGCGACCGCTCACCAGGTGCGCCCAGCCCAGATGCGCCAGCCCGGTCTCGGCGGCCAACTCCGGTGACACCTCGACGAACATCTCCGGCTGCAGCTCGGCGAGCGGCCGCACCGTCCGGCTCATCCCGCCTGCGGTGTGGTGCTCGGTGAGCCTGCTGACAGTGAAGACGTACGGGAAGACCTGGTCGTGCTCCTCCGGCGGGCTCGGGTTCACCGAGTTCACCGGGTGCGCGTACGACTTGCGGGTCGGGTTGGCCTGCTGGCGGTAGAGCGGGTTACGCACCGGCGACTCGACAGGCTCGTAGTGCGTCGGCAGCGGCCCGTCCAGGACGCCGCTGGGCGCGTACAACCAGCCCTTGCCGTCGCCCTGCATGACGAACGGATCATCGCCGGCGATGCCCTCGGTGCCGGACGCGCCGGGCGGCGGACGATACGACGGCGGCTTGGTCTTCTCGAAGTCCGGCACGTCGTAGCCGGTCCATTCGCCCTTGTCCGGGTCCCACCACACGTACTTCTTGCGCTCGCTCCACGGGTTGCCGTCCGGGTCGGCGGAGGCGCGGTTGTAGAGGATCCGCCGGTTCGCCGGCCACGCCCAGCCCCACTCGGCGGCCACCCAGTCCTGCTCGTGTCGGGACTTACGGCGAGCTGCCTGGTTGACGCCGTCGGCGTACACACCCGTGTAGATCCAGCAGCCGATGGCTGTGGAGCCGTCCGGCCGGGCCTCGGCGAAGCTCGACAGCGGGCGACCGGTCGTGACGTCGTACCCGTTGATCTCGCGCAGGACCGCCTCGGCGCTCGGCTCGTCGCGCGGACCGTGCGTGGGGTAGTCCCAGGTGAGGTCGAGCAGCGCCCGGTCGCGCGGCAGTTGCGAGTCGGCGAGCTTTTCGCGCAGCTTGCGGCCGAGATGGTAGAAGAACCACAGCTCCGAGCGGGCGTCGCCTGGCGGCTCGACGGCTTTCTCCCGCCACTGCAACAACCGCTGCGTCTGCGTGAAGGTGCCCTCCTTCTCCACGTGCGAGGCAGCGGGCAGGAAGAACACCTCCGTACGGCACTCCTCCGGCACGATCTCGCCGGTGGCCACCTCCGGACCGTTCTGCCAGAACGTCGCACTCTCGATCATGAACAGATCCCGGACCACCAACCAGTCCAGATTCGCCATCCCCAGCCGCTGCGCCCGACCGTGCGCCGAACCGACAGCAGGGTTCTGCCCCAGCAGGAAATACCCCTTGATCTTCCCGTCGATCATGTTCAGCACCTGCTGATAGGTGCCGTGGTCGCCGGTCAGGCGGGGTAGGTAGCCGTAGCAGTAGTCGTTGTCCGGTGTAGCCGCATCACCCCAGTACGCCTTGAGCAGGCTGGCGGCGAACGACTCGGCGTTGCCCCAGAAGCCCTTCTGCCCCGGGTGCCGGATGCTGTCGACCCACTCGTCGAAGGTCGGGTGATCGGCGTGGTGCGGCATCGGCAGATAGCCCGGCAACAGGTTGAACAACGTCGGAATGTCCGTCGAGCCCTGGATGCTGGCATGGCCGCGCAGCGCCATCACCCCGCCACCAGGGCGGCCCATGTTGCCAAGCAGCAACTGGATGATCGCGCCGGTACGGATGTACTGCACACCCACACTGTGCTGCGTCCACCCCACCGAGTAGATCAGCATGCCGGTGCGGTCGCGGCCCGAGTTGGCCGTCCACGCCTGCGCGAGTTCGAGGAACTTCTCCTGCGGGATACCGCAGACCCGCTCCACCATCTCCGGCGTGTAGCGGGCGAAGTGTCGCTTCAGGATCTGGTAGACGCAGCGCGGATGCTGCAACGTCTCGTCGCGCTGGGTCTGACCGCTCACCTGGGCACCGTGCGACTCGTGCTCCAACCCGGCTGCGGTGTCGCGCTCCTTGGCTGTGTGCCCGCTGCCCGAGGAGTCCTCGTGGCCCGCGTACTGCCAGCTGTCCTGGACGTAGCTTCCGGTCTCCGGGTCGAAGCCGGAGAAGAACCCGTCGCCGTCCTCGGTGTCGCTGAACTGCTCGCTGATGATCGTCGCCGCGTTGGTGTACGACAGCACGTACTCCCGGAAGTCCAGCTCGTTCTCCAGGATGTAGCGCACCACCCCACCGAGCAACGCGATGTCCGTACCCGCCCGAATCGGCAGGTACGAGTCGGCCACCGCACTGGTCCGCGTGAACCGCGGGTCGACGTGGAACACCTTCGCACCACGGCGCTTGGCCTCCATCACCCACTGGAAACCCACAGGGTGCGCCTCGGCCATGTTGGAGCCCTGGATGACGATGACGTCAGCGTTTGCGATGTCCTGCTGGAAATCCGTCGCACCGCCACGACCGAAACTGGCCCCCAGACCGGGGACTGTGGCGGAGTGTCAAATACGGGCCTGGTTCTCGATCTGCAACGCGCCCGCCGCGGTGAACAACTTCTTGATGAGGTAGTTCTCCTCGTTGTCCAACGTCGCCCCACCCAGGCTGGAGAAACCCAGCGTGCGGTTGAGCGGGCGGCCCTGCGTGTCGACGTCCTCCCAGGTCTGCTCGCGTGCGGCGAGCACCCGGTCCGCGATCATGTCGAGCGCGGTGTCGAGCTCCAGGTCTTCCCACTGCGTCGAGTACGGACGGCGGTAGCGGACCTTCGTCTGCCGCAGCGGGCTCGTCACGAGGCTCTTACTCGCCGAGCCCTTCGGGCACAGCCGACCGCGCGAGATCGGGCTGTCCGGATCACCCTCGATCTGACTGACCTGCCCGTCTTTGACGAACACCCGCTGACCACAACCCACAGCGCAGTACGGGCACACGGACCGCGCGACGCTGTCGGCGGTCTCGGTGCGGGCGGTCAACTCTGCCGTACGCGTGGACTGCGCCGCGACGCCCCGGCCGAGCGGGTCCGTGCCGGTGAGCTGCCGATAAACCGGCCAACCCTCGATGAAGGTCCGCAGACCCATCCCCGACACCCCCTCCCACGCGAGCGACCCCACGAACATAGGTCAGGCGAGCGGTCTTCGCGAACCGAGGTCCCAGTCGTCGGGCGCAGAGACAGCGCCGCCCCCGACCGGGTGGGTCGGGGGCGGCACCGGTGTCGGTGTGCAGGTCGCCTCTCGGCGAGTGGCGCGACGCGGCTCCAGCCTGACGGTATTCCGCGACGGCGATATTAGGTGAGGCCCGGGGACACTGGATCACACCGACACAGCTACACAACCAGCCAACGCCCCGCCGTGTTCCCCACCCCGCCGACCGCACCCGACGCGAGGCTTGGGGCCACGAGATCTTGGACAGGTGCCGCAGGCCATGCACCTACCCCGCACCAACCAACAACGCGTCACGCGCCAACCCCGTCGTGGCGCGCGTCTGACGCGGATATGCCGATGGCCGGCACCCCGTGTCGGGGTGCCGGCCATCAGTCAGTGCGGTGGGTCAGCTGTTCCAGTGCTGGGCGACGAGGTCGGCGGCCTGCTGCTCCCACTGGGCGTAGGCGTCCGGGTAGG
>NZ_JBNCKU010000003.1:0-472082 GCF_049841715.1 Micromonospora sp. DT41
CGGAAGCTAAGCCCTCCAGCGCCGATGGTACTGCACTCGTGAGGGTGTGGGAGAGTAGGACACCGCCGGACAATCTTTCCATCAGGGCCACCCCGTTGCCGGGGTGGCCCTGATGCGTTTCTCCACAACGAAGGCGCAGCCGGCACTCTGACAGGGTCCGAGTCTGCCGCTAGGCGGGGAACTCCTCGAACATGACCTCGTAGCCGTCCGGGTCAAGGCCGTAGAAGATACGCGCCCACCCGACGTCTTCCGGTTCGAGCGTCACCGGCAGGCCTTCGCGCCTCCACAGTGCGTACGTCGCATCGAGGTCGGCAGACGGTACGACGAGCACGAAGCCGAGCCCAGGCGGCCCGGCTCTGGTCTGACTTTCGCGTTCGGCGTTGTGATAGCCGTGCTCGTCGACGTGCGACAGGATCAGCCAGGTGTGACCGAAGGTCAGGTAGCGCAGGTACGCCTGCTGCGGCTGAGGAAGGTGCCGGAAGCCGAGCTGTCGGTAGAGGTCGAACGATCTGTCCAGGTCGCGGACCCGCAGGCCCACCTTGAGCTGTCTGGCCGCCATGCCGGCCATGCTACGAGCCCTCGAATACGGAAGCGGTGCCCGCTCCACTGTGGGGAGCAGGCACCGCCCGGAAACAGCTGGCTCAGGAGGGCTTCGGCCCGCAGACGTAGCGGGGCTCGGCGTCATAGCGCCAGGTGAACTTCTCCCGCTTGACGACCTTGCCGTCCTTCTTGATGACCCGAAAGGCGTCCTGGGTGAAGCCGTTGATGCCGTTCGTCGGGATGCACGTCGGGCCGGGCTCCAGATGGATCAGCTTCGGCGTGGTGACGTTGCGGCGCGGGCCGTACTCCGTCTTCACACTGTCGTAGATCTTCGTGCTCCAGATCGACACCGTGATCGAGCTCGACGTGTACGAGGTGTCGATGAGCACCCCGTGCTCAGTGTTGTTGCGGAACTTGAAGTCCAGGTTCGGCCAGAAGATTGTCGACTCGATGACCGCCGGGTACCTGTCGAACCAGTACGAGTGCGGCTTGTGCTCGACGTCCTCCAGCCCGGCGTAGTAGGTGGCGTTGAACAGCGTGGTGGTGAACTGCGAGGTGCCGCCGCCCACGCCCGGCACGAGCTTGCCGTCGAGGATGACCGGCGCGTCCCGGTAGCCCTGCTTGTAGCCGCGCTCGCCGGTGTGCCCGTTCAACGAGAACGTCTTGCCAGGCAGCACGACGGTGCCGTCCACCTTCTTGGCGATGGTGACGATGTTCTGGCTGCGCGACGAGGCCAGCCCACCGGTGAACTTGGTGGTGAAAGTGGACACCCGTTCCTTGATGCCCAGGCCGGCGAGTTTCTCCGCGGTCAGCTCCGGAGGCGTCTCCTTCACCTCGCCAGTCACCTCGCGGCCGTCGGACTTCGGCAGCACGGCGAGCAGGTCGCGGCCCAGTGCGGCGCTGTCCAGCTGCTGGCCGGCGCGCCCGTCGGTGACAGTGGGCTTTCCGCCGGAGATGGTCATCGTCGCGTCCTTCGGCGGCACCTCGATCGCGTTCAGGCTGTCGCCGAGGGCCGCGCGCAGCCGCTTCACGTCCACGGACGGGGTGAGCTTGCCGGCGGTGTCGGCGGTGAACCGCAGGCTAGTCGCGATGGCGGCGGGCGGTACCTTCACCGAGCCCTTGTCGGTGCGGATGGTTACCGGTGCGGCGACGGCCGGCTTCGCCAGCTCGGTGACCAGCCGGTCCAACTCCTCGGCGGTGGTCGCCGGGTGGTTCTCCACAAGCGGCACGGTGACCGGAGTGCCGGCCAGCCAACCGGCGCGGACGACGTCGGCGGAGCGCTCCGGGTCGAACGCCAGGCCCGGCTTGGGCTGCACCACCTTCGGTGTGGTGCCCTGGTAGCTGATCGCCGGCTTGGTCATCGGGCGGGCCTGGTCGCCGAGCACCTTGCGGAGCGCCGCGTCCAGCCGATCGGCGTCGACGGTGACCACCGGGTCGACGGTGCGGGAGCCGACCAACCGGCTGACCGCGTGCGCGTCGGCTTCTGCCGCCGCCGCGACTGTCGCCGCCACGTCGATGGTCAACCCCACGTCGGCTGGGTTGATCTCGGCGGTGCGTTCCCCGACGGTGACCTTCAACGGCGCGGCGAGGGCAGCCGCCCGCCGGTCCAGCTCGGCCCGCAACTCCCGGTCGGCGGCGGTGAGGCTCCGGCCGCCCAGTTCGGTGCCGAGCACGCTCGTGCCCCGGGGTACGTCCCCGGCGTACGCCCAGGCGCCGGCGCCCGCCACCGCCGCGAGCACGCCGCCGGTGACGCCGGCCGCGAGCAGCATCCGCATCCTCCGGGGTCGACCCCCACCGTTCGCGGGCTCACCGACGGGGGCGGGCGGTGTGACCGTCTCCGGCCCGTCGTCGGGCCAGGTGACCGCGGTGACCTGCACTGTGGGCCGGTCGTCGGCGGGTGGACGTTTTTCGCCGTACAGCGTCACTACAACCTCGATCGCCAGGTGCCACGGGAGGTCCGCTCCTCCCGGAGACACCTACGGTAGCCAATGGTCAGCGGTCGTTGCGGGCTGCGCCCACCCGCGTCGCCGCCGCGTGTCGCCCGGCGTGTCACGGAACCCGGGCCGGTGGACAGCCGGGCGGGGGCGGGAGCCGGGGTCGGTGGCGGCGTCCCTGCGCCGCCGTGGCACGGTGACGAGGTGGACGCTGCGGAGCGGGAGCGGGTGCTGGCGTACGGGGGTGGCTGGTTGGACCGGGCGGGCCCGCTGCGCGCCGATCCGGCCCGACTGGAAGCGCTGCTGAGCGAGCCGACCACGGTGGTGCTGCCGCTGTGGCGGGACCGCTGCCTCGTCGACGGGGACGGCCCGGTCCGGCTCACCGCGGACCGTACGTCCCTCGTCCGGGCCGCCGCCGACGAGACCGTCTTCCTGGGGCTCGACGGAGACGCCGCCGTGTTCGCCGTGGACCTCTCCGCGCTCGACGAGCGGTCGGCCGTCGAGATGGTCGGTGCGGCACGGGCCGTCGACGTCCGGTCCCTGGTGGGGCGGCTCGACCCGGCCGAGGCGGCCGTCCAGGCGTACGCCCGAGGGCTGCTGCACTGGCACCGACAGTCGCGGTACTGCGGCACGTGCGGTGCGCTGGCTGTCGCCGGCGGCGGTGGACACGTTCGAACCTGCGCCGGCGCAGGCTGCGGTCGGCTGCTGTTTCCCCGTATCGAGCCGGCGATCATCGTGCTGGTGGAGGCGCCCGGCCCGCCGGACCGTTGCCTGTTGGCCTGGCACGCGGGCGCGCCGGAGGGGTCGTACTCGACGTTGGCCGGTTTCGTCGAGGTCGGCGAGAGCCTGGAGGACGCGGTCCGCCGGGAGATGGCCGAGGAGGCGGGCGTGACAGTCACCGACGTGACCTACCAGGGCTCGCAGGGCTGGCCGTTCCCCGCAGGCCTGATGGTGGGCTTCCGGGCCACTGCCACGTCCGAGGAGGTACGCGTCGACGGCGTGGAGCTGCTGGAGGCGCGCTGGTTCACACGGGCGGAACTGCGGGAGCGGGTCGCGGCAGGTCGTCAGCTCGGTCGGGTGGACTCGATCGATCACCAGATGCTCGGCCAGTGGCTGACGGCAGGCTGAGGATCATCACGAGCGCGGTCGCCGCAGCGGTGGCGAGCGCACACCACATGATTCCCTCGAGCGTGCGTGGCGCGACGGCCATGGTCAGGAAGGCCAGGACACCCGCGGCCACCCAGAGCGGCGCGGAGGGCCAGCGTGCTCCCGCCGCGATCTTCGCGTTGACGGCCGCGAACACCAGCGCGTAGAGCGCACCGGTGGCGGCGAAGAACGGGGCGTACTCACCCAGGGACGCGTAGTCCTCGCCGCCAACGAGCCGGAACGCGAAGCCGCCGGCCAGGGCCGAGGCGGCGACGAGCACGGCACCGCAGCCGGCGACGATCGCGAGCACGACAGTGCGGACCCGGTTGTCTCCCACGGCCAGGCGGGGCAGTGCCAGCACCACGATCACCTGGGGTGCCCACAGCGCACCCTTGGTGAGCACGGTTCCGACGGCGTACGCCCCGGAGTCGGCAGGTGACAGCAGTTGGCGGGCGAAGATCAGGTCGGCGTACGACACGGCGAGCATGGCAAGCGCGGCCGTGCCTGCACTCGTCACCTGCCGGATGCGCAGGGCGCCCACGGCGCTGTCCCCGTCCGAGGTGGCCTGCCGGACCGGTCGGGCGACCCACGCCAACACGGGCAGCACCAGGTACGAGGTCACCATGCCGGCCACAAGGGTGTCGACGACATCGGCGCCGAGGACGAGCGCGACGATCATGCCGCCGTACCTGCCGACCGCGACCAGCCCCATCGCCCACGCGAGGCGGAGGAACCGCTGGTCACCTTGCAACTCTCCGAGCCATCGGGCGGCCAGGACGACCGCGACGGTGGTGGCGGCGACGAGCACCGCGACCGTCCACGACAGCCGCAGCGCGGTAACCATCAGCGGCGTGGCCACGACGACGGCACCACCGGCGACGGCCGTGGTGACGAGGGAGACCCGGCTGGTCGATGCGCCCGGGTGCCGGGCCCGGTGCACGGCGATCGCCATCTGCAGGCCCACACCTGCGACGCCGGCTATCGCGACGAGGGCCAGCACGGTGGCCAGCACACTCAACTCCTCGACCGCCAGGCGCCGGGCGCCGAGCATCGGGAGCAGGTAGGCCAGTCCGTTCGTCACCATCGCGGCGACCGCCACCGCCGCGCCCGCCGCTCCCATGCGGCCCGCGCCAGGACCAGCCGTCGTCTCTGTCATCGCGCCTCATGTCGGTTCGCCGGGGGAACGGGTTCGTCCCGAGCCTCGCGTCGTCGCGGCAGCTCGTCGAGTTGTCTGGCAAGCTACCGTCCGCGCTTCCCCTCTGCCTAGAGTGCTGTCCGGAGTCCCGGGAGCGATGTCGGGCCCGAGTCCGGTCCAGGTCCATGGGGGTTCGTGTGCGTCGACCGTCACCGGAGTTACGCCCGGTGCTGCTGCGGGCTGCCGTCGTACTCCGTCGGTGGTGGCCGGAGATGGCGCTCGGGTTCGGCGTGGTCATCGCGATTCTCGGACCGGTGCTCCGCCGCGGTTTCGTCCTCCGGTACGACCTGGTGTTCGTGCCCGACCCGCCCTTCGGCGCGATGGTCTGGGGCAGCGGGTCCGAGCTGCCCCGCGCGGTGCCCAGCGAACTGCTCGCGGTCGGCCTGTCCCAGCTGCTCCCCGCCGACGTGGCCCAGAAGGTGCTGCTCGCCGGCTGCCTCGCCCTGGCTGCGGTGGGTGCCGCCCGGTTGGCTCCCGTCGCCCACCCGGTGGCGCGGATCGCGGCCGGGCTCGCGTACGTCTGGAATCCCTGGGTGTACGGCCGACTGCACCTCGGGCAGTGGGCGGTCATCGCGGGGTACGCAGCGTTGCCCTGGGCGTTCGCCTGGGTGCTGGGGGTGCTGCGGCCACCGCCCGGCGGCACCGTCCCGGGTCGGCGTTCCGCCGTGGCCGGTGGGGTCACGGTGGTGCTGGGTGGTCCGGCGATGGTGTTGGCAGCGGTACTGGCCTGCGCCCCGGCGTTGGCCCTGGCGCGGCGGTGGCGGGCATTGGTGGCTGGGGCCGCGACGCTGATCGGCCTCACCGCACCGTGGTGGATGGCGTTGGTGAACCGTCGTGGTGCCGTCGATCTCGACGAGCGGGGCGTCGCCGCCTTCGCCGTCCGCCCGGACACGCCGCTGGGGGCGCTCGGCAGCGTCGGCACGCTCGGCGGCATCTGGAGTCGGCATGCCGTACCGATCGGCCGGGACCAGTGGCTGGTCGCCCTGCTCGCGCTGGCCCTCGCAGGCGCGGCCCTCTGGGGGTACGTGCTGACCCGTCGTCGTTGGCCGTCAGCGGCCTGGTGGGGCCTGTTCGTCGGCGCGGTCCTGGGCACCGTGATCGCCCTGGCACCGGCCTGGCCGATCGGTTTGCAGTGGATGGTCGCGCTGGTCGAGCACGTTCCCCTGGCCGGCGCGATCCGGGACGGCACCCGGTTGCTCGCCCCGCTGGCGTTGGTGCAGGCGGTGGGGCTCGGGATGCTGGCGGAGTCGCTGGCAACGGCGGGTGCCCGGGCGTGGGCACCGCTGGTGGTGGTCGCTCCGTTGGTGCTCATGCCCGGCCTGGCGTGGGGTCTCGGTGGTCAGCTCGACACGGTCCGGTACCCGAAAGAGTGGTCGGCGGTGCGCGCCGACGTGAACGGCGATCCAGATGGAGGCAGCCTCGTCTCGTTGCCCTGGTCCTCGTTCCGGGCTTACCGGTGGGCGGGCAACGTGCCCGTCCTCGATCCGGCGTCGCGTGCGTTCCAGCGGCCGGTGATCGGGGACCAGGACGTGTTGGTCGGGCGGGACCGGATTCGGGGCGAGAGCCGCGAGGCCGATCGGGTGGCGGCGGTGCTGGCAACGCCCGGTGATCCCGGGCAGGCACTCCGTCGGCTCGGTGTGCGGTACGTACTCATTCAAACTGATCAACCCGACGGTGCCCAGGTCGAAGCCCGCTTCGCGGACGCCGAGGTGGTGCGGCGGGACGGAGCGTTGACCCTGTTACGCCTGCCTGGTGCCGATTTCGCCGAGTCGACCGGCCGTATCGGGATAGTTCCACTCTTGGGCTATTCGGTACTCGGGGCCACCCTGTTGATCACCCTTTTACACCGGCCCGAACGAGCGTGACGCATGTTACTCTTCGGTACCTTTTCCGAAGGGATCATCGATGAAGGCATCCTTCAACCCCCTCCTGACCGCGGTTGTCGCCGCGGCGGTGGGTGCCGTGCTCGGAATCCTGGCCGTCTCGATCGGGACGTCCACCATCGTCAACACCAACAGCAAGCCTGCGAACGTGGAGCAGCCCATCATCGTGTACGGCGAGCGTTGACGGCCCTCCATGGAGGTCTCTCCTCCTGACGTGTCGTCAGATGTGGTCGTACTCGACGTCGTGATTCCCGCGTTCAATGAGGCACTCCGGCTGCCCGACACCCTGGTCCTGCTCCGGGCGGCGCTGGCCGACCTCGGTGTTCCCTGCCGGGTCACGGTTGTGGACAATGCCAGCACCGACGGCACAGGTGACGTGGTGCTGGGCGCACCGGCCGGCCCGGTCCCCGTCCGGTTGCTCTGGTGCGGTGAACCGGGCAAGGGCTTCGCGGTGCGGACCGGTGTGCTGGCGAGTGACGCGCGCTTCGTCGGGTTCTGTGACGCCGATCTGGCCACCGCGCCGGACGTTCTCGGGCAGGTGCTGAGCCTCCTGGTCGAGGGCGCCGACGCGGTGGTCGGGTCGCGGGCCCACCCCGAGTCGGTCGTCCAGGAGCGGCACAGCGTGCTCCGACGGTGGGGCGCAGTGGCGTTCCGAGGTGCAGTCCGGCAGGTGGTGCGCGGCGTCAGTGAGACGCAGTGCGGGTTCAAGTTCTTCCGCAACGATGTCGCTCGGCGGGCGTTCGCACCACTTCGGTGTGGTGGGTTCGCCTTCGACGTCGAGGTGCTGGGCCGCGCCGAGCGGGCCGGCGCTCGGCTCGTGGAGGTTCCCGTGCACTGGGTGGACGTGCCCGGCTCACGCTTCTCGCCGGTCCGCCACGGATGGCAGAGCTTCGTGGACGTCGCGAAGATCCAGTGGCGGCTCCGTGGCGTCGACGTCGCCCCGGCGATGCCGATGCCGATGCCGGTCGTCACCCTTCCGGTCAGCCCGGACGTCACCGGTGGCGCCGCCGCCGTTGGATTGCGGCCGTGAGTGTCGGACCATCCCGGACCGCCGCGGCTCCCAGCACCGACAACACGGTCGCGGGCCGCCGGGTCGCGGTGCTCAACTGGAAGGACCCCTGGCATCCGGACGCCGGGGGCGCCGAGGTCTACGCCTGGCAGGTCGCCCGCGACCTGGTGACAGCCGGTGCGCAGGTCACCTTCGTCACCGCGCGCCCGGCAGGCCAGCTCGGCGATGAGGTTCGGGACGGCATCCGGATCGTGCGGGTCGGTGGCCGGTGGACCATCTATCCGAGGGTGCTTGCCTGGTTGGCGCGACGCCGGCGTCAGTTCGACGCGGTCGTCGACTGTCAGAACGGCATCCCGTTCTTCAGCCCGGGAGTCCTGCCGGCGGACGTGCCGGTGGTGTGCGTGATCCACCATGTGCACGACCGTCAGTTCCGGCTGTACTTCGGCCCGATCGTGGGTCGGTTCGGGGCGTGGTTGGAGGGGCCTGTCGCCCGACTGGTCTATCGCCGTGCGGTGACCCTCGCGGTGTCACCTTCGACCGCCGTGGCCGTCCGGGACCGGCTTCGCTGGGCCGGCCCGGTGGTAGTGGTGCCCAACGGCGCGGACGCGTCGCCGCCGGCAGCCGGAGGTCGGGCCCGTGACACCCGTCCCCGTGTCGTCTGCGTCGGCCGGGTGACCCGGCACAAGCGGGTGGATCTGGTGCTTGACGCCGTCGAACAGCTCCGGGCGAAACGGCCCGATCTGCGTCTGGACATCGTCGGTGGTGGGCCGGACGTGGCGACGGTCCGACGGCAGGTCGACGAGCGCGGGCTGTCCGACACCGTCACGGTCCACGGGCACCTGCCCGCCGCCGAGCGGGACGCGCTGTTGGCAGCCGCGTGGCTGCACGTTTCCGCCTCCTGGGGTGAGGGCTGGGGTCTCGTCGTGGTGGAGGCCGCCGCTGCCGGACTGCCAACGCTCGCCTTCGACGTGGACGGGCTCCGCGACGCCGTCCGGCCGGGCCGTACCGGCTGGCTGGTCAGCGAGGGTGACAACCCCGCACGCGGGCTGGCGGCCGGTCTCGACAGCGCGTTGGCCGCCCTCGAGGTGCCGGCCGAGGCGGACCGGATGGCCGCCGAGTGTCGACAGTGGAGCGGCGCGTTCCGCTGGGCCGACACCGGCCGGCGAGTCCGGGCGGTCCTCGGGGATCTGCTTGAGCCACGTGCGGTGCCGTGGGCGGCGGGGAACACGTCTCTCGTGGTCCGGACCGACGAGCCGGAGAGCCTCCTCGCCCGGGTCGCTCCTCTACTCCCGTACACCCGACACGTCGCGGTCGACGAACGCGGCCTGTGGATCCTGGTGCCGGGCGCGGATCCGGCCGCCGTCCGGCAGCTGCTGCTCGGGGCGGGCGTCGAAGCCGAAGACATCAGCGAGCGGAACGCCAGCGGGGACGAACTGCTCACCGGAGTTCCGGTACGACGGTGTTGACCGCCTGGTCGACCGCTCGCCGCGCCCCAGGAATACCGACCGCCACGGTGTCCCTGGCGGTGTGGCGCCTGCGTGAGCTGCTGGTCTGCCTCGCTCTGATCGGTCTCTGCGTCACCCAGGAACCCGGGCTCATCGTGCCCGACACCAAGATTGACATGGCCCTGGACCCTGGCGGCTTCCTCGCGCGGGCGGCCAACCTGTGGACCGCGGACTGGCAGTTCGGCACCCTCCAGAACCAGGCCGTCGGCTACTTCTTCCCGATGGGGCCGTTCTTCCTGCTCGGTGAGGCGGTCGGACTACCCGCCTGGCTCGTCCAGCGGCTCTGGATGGCAGCCCTGCTCTGCGTGGCCCTCACCGGCGTGGTGCGCCTTGCGCGCGCTCTCGACCTGGGCGGCCCGGCGTCGCGGCTCGTGGCCGGCGCGGTGTTCGCGCTGTCGCCCCGGGCTCTCTCCCTGGTCGGCACCGTATCGCTGGAACTGCTGCCCTACTGCGTCGCCCCGTGGGTGCTGCTGCCACTTGTCAAGGGAGCCGCGGGTGGCTCACTGCGGCGGGCGGCCGCGCTCAGCGGGCTCGCTGTGGTCTGCATGGGTGGGGCAAACGGTGCGGCCGCTGCGTGCGCCGTACTGCCGGCGTTTCTCTATGTCGTGACCCGCGCACCCGGCTGGCGGCGGATCCGCCTGCTGGCCTGGTGGACGGTGGCGATGGTCGCGGCCACCTTCTGGTGGCTGGTACCGCTGCTGCTCCTGCAGCGGTACGGGTTCCCGTTCCTGCCGTACACCGAGAGCGCCGCTGTCACGACGAGCGTGACGTCGCTCCCGTCGGCCGTGCGCGGCGCCACCCACTGGGTGGGTTACCTCGCCGTCGACGGGCTGCCCTGGTGGCGCTCGGGATGGGCGCTGATCACGACGCAGTGGATGGTGGTGCTCACCGGCCTGATCGCATGCATCGGCCTGGCCGGCCTGGCCCGTCGGGATCTGCCGGAGCGGCGGTTCCTGCTCGTCGGGGCTCTGGTCGGGCTGCTGACCCTGACTGCGGGAAACCTGTCCAACGGAGGCGCCGCCTTCGCCCCGGCCGTACGCGAGGTCCTCGACGGCCCGCTCGCCGCGCTGCGCAACCTGCACAAGTTCGACGTCGTCATCCGCCTGCCGCTGGCACTGGCCACCGCGCACATGCTGGACACCGTCGGGCGGATCGCCGTCATCCGCCGGTTCACGCGGCCCACGAACATGGCACCCCGACGGGTCGCGTTGGGGGTCACCGCAGTCGCGCTCGTCGCGGTCACCGGCGGTGCGGGGAGCGCAGGGCTTGCGGCGGGCGGTGGTTTCTGGGCGGTGCCCGACCACTGGCGGCAGGCGACCCAATGGCTTGACCGGAACGCCGCCGAGGGCACCACGCTGCTCGTGCCCGGCTCCAACTTCGCCGAGTACAACTGGGGCCGACCGTTGGACGAACCGGTCCAACCCCTGCTGGACTCGCCGTGGGCGGTGCGGTCGCTGGTGCCGGCCGGATCGGCGGGCAACGCCCGGCTGCTCTCCGCAATCGACGAGCGGCTCGCCTCCGGTGCCGCCTCCCCAGGGCTGGCCGACGTGCTCAATCGGCTCGGCGTGCGGTACCTGCTCGTCCGCAATGATCTTCGACAGCCGGTCGGTGGCGTCGCCTGGCCGGTTCTTGTGCACCGAACGCTGGAGAGTGCCCCCGGGCTGTTCAGGGTGGCCGCGTTCGGCCCTGAAACCGGGGCGCCGCCGGACTTCGGCGGGGCGTGGGACTACGGGCTGCACAAGCCGTATCCGGCTGTGGAGATCTACGAGGTGGACCGGCCGGCCCCTCGGGCCACGCTCGCGGACGCGGCGCAGCCGCTCAACCTGGTAGGGGCACCCGAGACACTGCTGGACCTCAGCGACGCCGGTGTGCTCGGCAACCGACCGGTGATCCTTGACGGTGACGCCCCGCAGGCAACCGACGCGGGCGTGGTGCTCGCCGACAGCCTGCGCAACCGGGAGGTCGATTTCGGCCTCGTACGTGGCAACACCTCACGGACGCTGACACCGCAGGAGCAGCCGCAACTGCCACGCCTGGAACACGACATCATCGACCCCGCATGGAAGCCGTCGGTCACCTCGTCGGGATACACCGGGGTGACAAGCGTCAAGGCGTCCTCCAGCGCGGCCGACGTCGCCGGCCCGGCCGGGTTGCGCGACCCCTCCGCCACGCCGTACGCGGCCATCGACGGCGACAGCGGCACGTCGTGGTTGTCCGACGGCGCACGCAAACCCGTCGGCCAGTGGGTGGAGATCCGGTTCGAGGACAAGATCCAGGCCGGCTCGGTCGAGTTGCAGGTGGTCGGTGACGAGGTCGTCGGCGCACCTGTCACCCGGGTCGAGGTCAGCACCGAGGGCGGTTCGTACGTCCACTCGGTGGTCGACGGCTGGCACGCCCCGTTGCGACTGTCGCTGCCGTCGGGGCGTACCACCTGGCTCCGGGTGACGATCGACGGTGTCGCGGGCGCCGATGTGCCGGGTCGCCGGGCCGGCATCCGGGAGGTGGGCGTCGCCGGGGTGAGCCCGCAGCGGTATCTGCAACTGCCCGAGTCGCCCGATGCCACCAGAGCGCCCGAGGTTGTCGCGCTGGCCCGCAAGGCCGTGGACCGGCCGGCCTGCGCCAGCGCCGGTGACCACTACCTGTGCGCTCCCAGCCTGATCCGTCAGGGCGAGGAGACAGGGCTGGCGCCCAGGCGCTTCGAACAGCCGGTGGCTTCCACCAACAACCTCACCGGACTGGCCCGCGCGACACCTGCGACGGCGCTCGCCGTGTACGACGAGATGACCGGCGGCGCGACCTACACCACGTCGAGTTCGTGGTTCGCGGACCCGGTCGCCTCGTCCAGATCGCTTGGCGACGGGGACGACGGCACGGCGTGGTGGGCGGATCCGAGTGACCCGCAGCCGACAGTGAAGGTGCGCTGGGCCAAGGTGCGGAAAGTGAGCTGGGTACGCCTGCGGTTCCCGGAGACCCTCGTTGCGGCACCGCCCAGGACGGTGCGGATCACCGGCGACGACGGCATTCGGGAGGTGGCGGTGGACCTGGATGGTGTGGCCCGCTTCCCGGCCCTGCGTACCCGAGGTCTCGCCGTGGCCGTGACCTCGGCGGTGCCGAGGGTCAGCCGGTCGACGGCGCTGTTCGAGCCGCAACCGCTCCCGGTCGGCCTCAGCGGCGTGGACGTTGAAAACGTGCCCGAGGCCAACCAGCCTCGTGGAGTCGACCGTACTGTGACGTTGCCGTGTGGCGCGGGCCCGACGGTCGTGATCAACGGGGCGTCGGTGCCGACAACGGCCTCCGGCACGCTGCGGGACCTACGGGATCTGCGGCCACTGCGGTACCGCGCGTGTGTCTTCGACAACAAGCCGGCGAGCCGGGCCAAGGCCACCCCGAAGGCGGGCGCGGAGCGGGTCCCGCTGCGGGCTGGCCCGAACGAGGTCTCCGCACCGCCCGACCGGTTCATCGTCGACAGCGTGATCCTGACCGGTGAGCCGGCCGAGTTGCCCGGCCCGGCAGCGGGCGTCGACCCGCCCCGCCGGGCAGTCACGGTCCTCAATTGGGACGACCAGCACCGGTCGGTCGAGGTCGGGGCGGGCGCAGGCAGTTACCTCGTCGTCCCGCAGAACGCCAACCCCGGCTGGCGGGCGACCCTCGACGGAGCGGCGCTCGTGCCGACGCGACTGGACGGGTGGAAGCAGGCATGGCTTGTGCCTGCCGGGGCTGCCGGCCGCGTCGATCTGGTCTTCACGCCCGGGGAGCAGTACGCCCTCGTTCTGCGTATCGCAGGGGGTCTGCTGCTGTTGTTGGTCGTCGCAGCGCTGATCCCCGCGCGACGTCACCGTCCGGCGTACCCCGTCGTGCCGGCGTCGATGCCGAGCGCGCCGCTGCTCGCGGTGGGTGTGCCGGCGCTGCTGGGCGGTCTGGTCGGGCTCGGCTGCGCCGCAGTGGTCCTGGTGCTGCACCGCCGTCGGACGCCCAGCCCTGGATGGATCTGGATACCCGCCACCCTGGGTCTCACGGTCTACGGGACTCAGCGGTGGTGGCTGCCGAAGGTCGGCCCGGAACGGCTTGCCGATCTACTGGTCATGCTCCCGACGGGGCTGCTCCTCGTTGCGATCGCCGCCCTGATACTGCGTTTCCGGCGTGTCCGTGGACGGTACGAAAAGCGCCGCGCGGGTCGGCTGTCCGACAGAAACGTGCGACGTGGCCCGCGGCGCTGGCGCCGGCGCCGGGACCAGGGAGTCGCCTCCGACCTCGGGCCCGGGGCGATCGGTCCGCCGCTGCCGGATCCGCCGCAGTCGCCGAGCGGGCCGCTCGATGAGGTAGTAGCTGGCCGTCGCGGCCGGGATGGTGAGAGCCATCGTGAGCGCGAGGAGAACCCAGAACGAGCTGCTCATCCGGGTGAATCCGAGCAGGCGGAAGCATGCCTCGAGGGCGAGGAGGTGCCAGAGGAAGATGCCGTAGGAGATCCGGCCGAGAAACAGAACCGCCCGGTGGCCGAGAAGCGCACGGGGGACTCCGCCCGAGCCGGGGCCGACGAGCGGGGCGATCACGCACCAGGCGACGGCCAGGAACAGCAGGTGCTCGGTGATCGACTCGAACGGCCTGGCGGGTTCGACCCCGCGCGGGCCGGCGATCGGCGTGCTGCCGATCCACAGCAGCGCACCGGCGATGAGCCACGACGTCCCAGGGGCGAACGTGACGACGCGCAGGCCGCGCGGCGTGGCGGACCACAGGTCCTCGCCGCCGCGCCCGGGCTCGCCGCCAGCGAAGCCCGTGAGGAACGGGGACGAGGTCGTGCTGGAGGGCCACGAGGCGAGCACGGCCAGCACGATTCCGATTCCGAACCAGTCCAGAAAGGCGGGTAGCCAGAGCACCGCGAGTCCCGGCAGTGGCGAGTCGGGACCATGCGCATACGCGTTCCAGGCGAAGCCGGCAAGGACGAGTGTGACGCCAATTGCCAGTTGGCGTCGGGCTCGCCCGAGCGGGGTGCGGCCGCCAATTCGGCGGCCGAGCACCGCTATCACCGGCAGCGCCAGGTAAAAGGTCGCCTCCGTAGCCAGGCTCCAGGTCTGCTCCATGCCGACCGGGAGTCGCAACGGCTGATAAATCTGTGCCAAGAGAAGGGGTATCGCCCAATCCCAGACCGACTTCAGGTAATCGATGTTGAGCCAGATGAGTCCGACGGCAGCCATTACCCAGTACCCGGGCAGAATGCGCAGAGCGCGGTGCCAGAGGTATCGGCGAATGGGCGGTTGCGCCTGCCCTTGAATGGTGGCCAGCGCGAACGGCCGGTAGAGGAGGAAGCCGGACAGTGCGAAGAAGATCGCAACCCCGACATCCAGCCTGGCCAGCAGACCTGCTAGTGGATGGAGGGAGTTTGTGAGGCCGCTGAGAAACGAGACATGGTGGACGACAACGGCGATGACCGCCAAGGCTCGGAGCCCTTCCAAACCGGGCAGCCAGCCATCCGAACGGCCAGTACGCGGCGCGGAATGGCTCGTCTGCTCGCTGATCGAGTCCGGTCTGACGGGTCGGCTCACAGTTCCCTCAACATCCATTTCATCCCGGCAGCCAGGTGGCTGCTTGGCGCCGGAGTCGGTACGCCTCGAAGGTTGCGACGGACCATATCCGAAATCGGCGTCGTCATGTACTGTCAGCCGACTAGTCGAGTCTTTACAAGGGGAGGAGTTACATGCGACCCACGTCGGGTGCCATCTTGGTGGCGGCAGGCGCGTTCCTGATCGTCGGGGCCGTGGCGACGCCGCTGATCCTCGCGCCCGCTCTCGTCAAGGTGCCCCTTGACCAGAGTTCGGTAACGGTTTCAGAGGCCCAGAACGCGACCGTCCTTGACTTCAGCACGCTTTCCGAGCGGAGTGGCGTCAACCTGACCGCCCACCGCGCGGTGCGGGGCGACGTCAACGACGGCAACGCCGACCGGGCGGTCTTCAACGTCGGTGTACGGGTGATCGACGACGCCGACAAGGAGATCACGGTCAGCACGGACCGGGTTGCCCTCGACCGGCGGACCGCGGAGGCGGTCGCCTGCTGCGCCGAGGACATCAACGGTGCGCCCTTCAAGCACGAGGGCCTGACCTACACCTTCCCGTTCGGCACCGAGAAGAAGACCTACCAGTACTTCGACAACACCGCTCGGAAGGCGTACCCCGCCAAGTACCTGGGCACCGAGAAGCTGCAGGGTCTGACCGTCTACAAGTTCGAGATGACGGCAGAGCCGGTCCAGATCAGCGAGATCGATGTTCCGGGCAGCCTGATCGGTTCGCCGGAGCCCACTGTCTCCGCTGGCCGCTACTACGCCAACACCCGCACCCTGTGGGTGGAGCCGGACAGCGGCGTGATCGTCAAGGGTCAGGAGAAGCAGCTCCAGACGCTCCGGGACGCAACCGGCACGGACAAGATCAAGATCATTGACGCCACGTTGATCTTCAACGAGGAGACGCAGAAGCAGCAGGCCAAGGCTGCCAAGGATGCCCGCGATCAGATCAACCTGCTGACCAGGACCGTGCCCATCGCGCTCGGTGTCCTCGGTCTCCTGCTGGTCCTCCTCGGCATGTTCATCATCATCCGCGCGACGCGCCGTGGGCCCTCAGGGGCGCCGGTACGGTCCGGCGATCAGCCGACGACCGAGCTGCCGTCGCAGCGGTCAGCGGAGCCCGCCGACGATCCCACGACGCCCGCTGGCGGGCGCCACGCTGTGGAGCGCAGCGAGCCGTAACAACCACACCTCAACACCATCACCCCACCGAGCTGGCCGGGCCGGCCGATCCCGAGGATCGGCCGGCCCGCTCATGTCTCGGGGCCGCCCGGTGGTGGGCCTAGCGGCGCCGCACCGCGTACCGGGTGCACACCCAGTCCTCGGTGTACGGGAGATCGGGCCGCTGCCCGACGATCTCCCCGCCGTGAGCCTCCACAAGTCGCACCATGTCGGCGTGCGGCACCGCGGTCATGCTCATCGGTGCCGGGTAGTTGAGCAGCCGACGCTGCGCCCAGCTGATCAGGCGGAACGGCACGAGCTGCCAGATGACGCCCTTGGCCGTACGCGCCGGCTCGGTAGGCAGCCCGACGACGGCGATGCCGCCGGGCCGTAGGACCCGGAGGAACTCGGCCAGGTAGCCGTCGATGGCAGTGCGCGGCAGGTGTTGCAGCACCAGGGCGCTGTAGACCAGGTCGAAGTGACCGTCGGGGAACTGGCTCAGATCCGGGGCGTCGTTGAGGACGAAGCGGATGTTTCCTGCGCTCCGGTCCAGTCGCCGGGCAGCCTCAAGCATCGACGGCGCGATGTCGACGGCGACGACCTCGTCGGCGCGTGGGGCGAGCCCTTGAGACAACCGACCCGCGCCGCAGCCGAAGTCCAGCACCCGCTCCCACCGGGTGGGCAGGCCGAGTTGGCTCAGCCAGTCGGCCGTCTCCTCGACGTCGGCGCGGCCGGTGGCCAGGAATTCCTCGACGTCCCACCGCCCGCCGCGCTTGCCGGGTTGAACAAGGACCGCCCACAACGGATCTTCGGCGCCCAGCTTGGTCCAGTCGCGCCGCACGTCGTTCAGGTTCACGCCGAAACCCTAGGCCATGCAGGCGTCGATGGGGATCGACCCGGTCCCCGCACGCTGGGATGTTCGGGTGGGGGCGGTGATCCGAAAGGTCAGCGGAGGGTTCCGTACTTTACATTCGTTACCCGATTGTAATCCATCGATGGCCGGTAACTCTGGGTTGCGTCGGCGGGGTGTTTTGCCGGACCTGATCGCCTATCGATCCTTATGCGCCTAACGCATCGTGCAGGTGACGTCCCTGTTGGTCGACTTCGTGTTACTGCCGGGTAGTCGGGGGGTTGTGAGCTGCGTCGCAAGGGGTGCACCATCAAGCCCGATCGTTACCCGCCGGTAACAGTGACAGGCGCGCCAACGGGCTTCCGGACCGACACCCGGCCCCTGTGCGCATCCACCCCGAGGAGGAACCGGTGCAGGACAATCAGGGTCGTACCCGGTGGCGTCGGTTCGCCGCCATGATGGTGCCCGCCACCGCCGCTGCCGGCGCCATCCTGTTCGGCATGTCGAGCGGCGCGATCGCCTCCGACATCACAGTGTCCGGGCAGACGTTCAAGATCGCGGCGGATCGCCTGGAGGGCGACGGCTTCAAGCAGTACGGCGGGATCGTCCGCGAGAAGGGCAAGGACGGCAAGGTCCACCCCATCGCTCTCTCCGAGATCAGCAGCGCCGAGCTGTACAACCTCTGCCAGTCCGTCCGCGCCGACCTGCCCGGCGTGCCTGTGGTGCTCACCATCAACGCCGGTGAGGGCAAGGAACCCGCCCGCGCCAAGGACCTGCTCATCGCCATGGACTCGCTGGACGGCAACGCGACATTCACAAACATCCAGATCGGCCGGGACGCCACCGACCTCAACCCGACGGCGCAGAAGGGTTCGTTCGGCCAGAACTCCGAGCGCGTCAGCATCCGCAACCTTCAGCAGGTGTCCCGCTACACCACAGCTGCCACCTTCAACCTGGTCGGCCTCCGGCTCAAGGTCAACGTGGGTGAGGACGCCAAGGGCAAGGAGTGCTTCTGAGCTGAGTGCGGCCCGCGGTGGCAGACCACCGCGGGCCCCGCCGCTGCCTGTTCGGCCAGCCCGGCCAGTAGCCCCAACTCCCAGGCCACGCCGGTCCACCCCTGTTCCCGCTCCGCCAGGAGGAGTACGTGACAACCGCCAACCCGTCCCACGCCCGCCCGAGTACGGCGGCCCAGGCGTGGCGGAGCTTCCGCCGCTGGCAGCGGAGCCGGCCGTTCTGGGGCGGCCTCTTCACGATCCTGGCGGGTGTGGAGATGTTCGCGTCCACACGCATGACCATCAACGGTCTGAGTTTCCACAGCGGAGCCAGTGGTCTGCTGTCACTGCTGATCCCGGTCATCCTGGTGACCTGCGGCCTGCTGATCTGGCTCAGTCCCGCACAGCGGCTGTTCTACTCGGTCGTCGCGGCGGTCACGGCTGTCTACTCGCTGATCGGGCTCAACCTCGGCGGCTTCTTCGTCGGCCTGCTGCTCGGCATCGTCGGCAGCGCGCTCGCCTTCGCCTGGGCACCCGCCCGCCCGGCGGCACCTCCGCCCGCCGAGGCCGACGATGAGCAACCGACCGCCGAGCAGCCGGCCCTCGACGAGCAGCCGACCGCCGAGCAGCCGACCGCCGAGTCGGCCACCGACGGGCTGGTCACTCAGCGGTCGACTGCTGACCAGTCGGCCGTCGACCACTCGCCCGTCGACCGCTTCGCCGCCGAGCAGCCGGGCACGGAGGCGGCCGACGCGAGTCCTCCGCCCGCCTGGCCCAACCGGTCCGCGAATCCGCGTACCTTCGGAATCGTCCTGGTGGTGTTCGGCCTCGCCGCGGCCGGGGTGGCGACCCAGCCCCGAGCGGTACAGGCGGCACCGGCCCGGCCCACCGCGAGCGCCTGCCCCACCCCGTCCCGGTCGGTAGCGCCGTCGCCAAGCGCGACGCCGAGCCCTAGCGCCAGTCCGCGACGGGACGGCAACATCATCACCGACATCCTGGACGGGATCGGCGACCTGTTCACCGGTGGACGCCGCAAGGCCACCCCGACGCCGTCGGTGAGCCCGACCCCCACACCGACGGCCCGGCCAAAGCCCACTGCCTGCCCGTCGCCGGGTACGACGACCCCCGGTAAGCCGGGTACGACCACACCGGAGAAGCCGGCCAAGGTGGAGCCGGGCAAGCCGCTGCCGCGCATCGCCGCCGACCCGGGTCTGCCGAGGGTGGCGCAGACCCCGTCGAAGCTCACCGGTTCCAAAGTGACGATGACCGGGCTGCGGTTCGAGGGGATCACCGATCTGGAGACCCAGAGGGGCACCCTCAAGGTGCTGAAGTTCAGCATGAAGGAGGCCGTCACCGACGACTTCCTGCTCACCGCTGACGGTCCGCAGGGCCGTACTCAGCGGTACGCGACCGACCGGCTGACCGTGCGCGGTGACGTGGCCTTCTACTCCACCCGGTTCGTCGGCAAGCTGGCCGGCATCAAGATCACGCTCACGCCGGACCTGCCGTTCCCCGACGGCCTCCCGGTCACGGTGCCCATCCCGGTGTCGTTCACCGACCCGGTCATCGACCTGGCGTACGTCACCAGCAACACGCTCACCGCCCGACCCGCGTTGGCGCTGACCCTCGGCTGAACGGCACGCCTGCGGGCGTACCGGAATGAACGGCGCTGGTTCCGGGCGCCGGCGGACGTACCGCCGACGCCCGGAACCGTCACCGGCTCAGAGCCGGGCCAGCGCCTTGCGCAGCGGGTCGAGGCCCAATGCGCCCAGGTCCAACGCCTGCCTGTGGAACTCCCGCAGGTCGAAGTCGGCGCCCTTGCGGGCCTTCGCGTCCTCGCGGGCCTGCAACCAGATCCGCTCACCCACCTTGTACGACGGTGCCTGCCCCGGCCAACCCAGGTAGCGGTTCAGCTCGAAGCGCAGGTTCTCGTCCGGCACCCGGCAGTGCGCCCGCATGAACTCCCAGCCCAACTCGGGCGTCCACCGCTCACCCGGGTGGAAGCCGAACGGGTTGTCCTTCGGGATCTCCAACTCCAGGTGCATGCCGATGTCGACGATGACGCGGGCGGCGCGCATCGCCTGGCCGTCGAGCATGCCCAGCCTGTCGCCCGGGTCCTGGAGGTAGCCCAGCTCGTCCATCAGCCGCTCCGAGTAGAGCGCCCAACCCTCGCCGTGCCCGGAAACCCAGCAGAGCAGCCGTTGCCAGCGGTTGAGCAGGTCGGCGCGGACGGCGGTCTGCGCCACCTGAAGGTGGTGACCCGGTACGCCCTCGTGATAGACCGTCGTCACCTCCCGCCAGGTGGAGAAGTCGGTGATCCCCTGCGGCACCGCCCACCACATGCGGCCCGGGCGGGAGAAGTCCTCGCTCGGCCCGGTGTAGTAGATGGCACCGTCACTGGTCGGGGCGAGGCAGCACTCGATCCGGCGGACCTCTTCGGGGATGTCGAAGTGGGTGCCGTTCAGCTCGGTGATCGCCTTGTCGGCGAGCGCCTGCATCCAGTCGCGGAACGCCTCCTTGCCCTGGATGGTCCGCGCCGGGTCGGCGTCCAGCTTGGCCACGGCCTCGTCGACGCTGGCACCCGAGCCGGCGATCTGCCCGGCCACGACCCGCATCTCGGCCTCCAGGCGGGCCAGCTCCGCAAACCCCCAGGTGTACGTCTCGTCGAGGTCGATTTTCGCGCCGAGGAAATACTGCGAGGCCAGCTCGTAGCGCTCGCGGCCGGCGGCCTGCTTGTCCCGCCCGTGCGGTGCCAACTCGGCGCGCAGGAACTGACCGAACTCGGCGGTCGCCGCAGTGGCCGACGCCGCGCCCCGACGCAGCTCCGCGCCGAGCGTGCCGTCCGCGCCCAGCCGCTCGACGAGCCCGTGGAAGAAGTTGTCCCCAGTCGGGTCGGTCCAGATGTCGCACTGCTTGGCCACCTCGACCAGCTGCACCTTCGAGCTGACCTGGCCGGCGGCGAGCGCCTCGCGCAAGGTGGTCTTGTAGCCCTCCAACGCCCCGGCGAGGCCGTTGAGCCGGGCGGCGATGTTGGCCTGCTCGTCGGCCGTCGCGGTCGGCATCAGGTCGAACACCATGCGGATCTCGTGCAGCCCGCTCGTGATGACGCTGATCTCGCTGGTCGCCTCGCCTGCGTCGTACCGGGCCAGGTCCAGGCCGAGTCGCTCCTGCATGGCCTCCTTGGCGGTGCGCTCCGCCTCGGTGTCCGGCTCGGCGACGTCAAGCTCGGCGAGCGTCCGGCGGGTCAGGTCGGCGCGCGCCCGGTAGCCCTCGGGTGAGAGGTCGTCGAGCCGGTCGTCATGGCCGGCGATGCCGACATAGGTCGCGCCGGTGGGGCTCAACGGTGCCCACTCGGCTACGTAGCGGTTGGCGAGTTCATCAATTTGTCCCACGCTGCGACACTACGTGACCAACCCGCCCCGATGTCGATGGCATTTGGCGTGTTCGGGCGTCCGATCCGCCTGTCGGAAGTCCCGCGACTTTGTCGTACCTGTCCGGCAGAGTGTCAGGGGTGACGACCGATATCACTCCTGACAAGGCGCCGCTGCGCAGTTGGCTGCCGGGCTTCCTCGCCCTCGCCGCCATCTGGGGTTCCAGCTTCCTGTTCATCAAGGTCGGGGTGGCCGAGCTGCACCCGGTCCAGCTCACCCTCTACCGGGTCCTCGCCGGTGCGCTGACGCTGCTTGTCGTCCTCGCGGTGCTGCGCGACCGGCTGCCCCGCGAGCCTCGGATCTGGGCGCATCTCTTCGTCGTCGCCGCGTTCGGCGTGGCCGTGCCGTTCACCCTCTTCGGCTACGGTGAGCAACGGGTCGAGTCGATGCTGGCCGGCATCTGGAACGCCACCACACCTCTCATCGTGCTGCCGCTGGCGGTGCTCGTCTTCCGCACCGAGCGGCTGACCGTCCGCCGTGGGGTCGGGCTCGGGCTGGGCTTCCTCGGCGTTCTCGTGGTGCTCGGGGTCTGGGAGGGCATCGGCGGCGCGCACTTCGTCGGGCAGTTGATGTGCTTCGGAGCAGCGGCCTGCTACGGCGTCGCCATTCCGTACCAGAAGCGGTTCGTCGCCGGCAGCGCTTACTCCGGGCTGTCGCTCTCCACGGTGCAGGTGCTGCTGGCCGCCGTGCAACTCGCTGTCGTCACCCCGTTCGTGGCGGGCGCCCCGCCGCTGCCCACCGACCTGTCGCCGAAGGTGGTGGGGAGCGTGCTGGCTCTCGGTGCTCTCGGCACCGGTCTCGCCTTTGTGATCAACATCCGTAACATCCGGGTGGCCGGCGCGAGCACCGCGTCCACGGTCACCTACCTGATCCCGATCTTCGCGGTGCTGATCGGCGCTGTCGTACTCGGCGAACGGCTCAACTGGCACCAACCGGTCGGCGCGCTCATCGTGCTGCTGGGTGTCGCGGTCGCGCAGGGTGCCTTCGGCCGCCGGAAGCCCCGCCCGGTGATCGGTGTCGGCGCACCCGCCGCACCCGGCACCGAGCCCGCCGCGACCGGGGCCGCGCCTGCGGCCGAGCCCGCCCGCGGCTGACCGGGCCGCCTGGCGCGGCGTCCGCCGGGCGGTTCAAGGTGATCGACTCGGCTTCCTTGAAATCGCGGTGTCCGTCCAGCTTGGACACCGCGATTTCCAGGAACGCGAGTCGATCAAGCAGTGTCGATCAAGCGGTGTCGGACATCGAGGCGGCGGTCAGCCTCGGCTGTGCGTCCACTCCACAAGTTGTTCCGCCGGCCAGGTGTTGACCACCCGGTCGGCCGGCACGCCGCAGCGGGCCGCCCGCTCGCAGCCGAACCGCTGCCAGTCGAGCTGACCGGGTGCATGCGCGTCCGTGTCGATGGCGAACCGGCAGCCGGCCTCCAGGGCGCGGCGAATCAGCCGCTTCGGCGGGTCCTGCCGCTCCGGTCGGGAGTTGATCTCGACAGCGGTGTCGTGCTCGGCGCAGGCGGCGAAGACCGCGTCCGCGTCGAAGTCGCTCTCGCCGCGGGTGCGGGCCCGATGCCCCCGGTCACCTGGGCCGGTCACGCCGGCCGGTCGGGACGACACCATCCGCCCGGTGCAGTGCCCGAGGATGTCCAGGTGCGGGTTGGCGATCGCGGTCAGCATGCGCCGGGTCATCTTCGCCCGCTCGTCGCTCAGGCCGCTGTGCACCGATCCCACCACCACGTCCAACCGGGCCAGAAGCTCCTCGTCCTGATCCAACGAGCCGTCGGCGAGGATGTCCACCTCGATCCCGGTCAGGATCCGGAAGCCCTCCGGCAGCGCCGCGTTCACCTGCGCGACGTGGTCCAGCTGGCGACGCAACCGGTCGGCGGTCAACCCGCGCGCCACCTTCAGCCGGGGCGAGTGGTCGGTCAACACCATGTACTCGTGGCCCAACTCCACTGCGGCGAGCGCCATCTCCTCGATGGGGGAGCCGCCGTCGGACCAGTCGGAGTGCGTGTGGCAGTCGCCGCGCAGGGCGGCGCGCAGCGCCGTCGCCTCGGCGTCCAGGTCGCTGCCTTCGGTCGCCACGAGCCTGCGCAGATAGACGGGCTCTTCGCCGGCCAGAGACTCCGCGACACACCGGGCCGTCACATCACCCACCCCGGCCAACGTGGTGAGCGTGCCGTTGCCGGCCCGCTCGGCGACCTCGGCCGCCGGCAGGCCGGCGAGCGCCTTCGCCGCCGACCGGAACGCCCGCACCCGGTACGTGGCCTCGTTCGCCCGCTCCAACAGGAACGCGATCCGGCGTAGGTCGGCGATGGGGTCCCGGGCGTTCATCCCACCGAACCTAGCGGGTACGGGGCGCGTCAGGGAGCCTTCGGGCAGCCGTGTTTCCGCTGCCACGCGGTGACCTCGGCGGCCGGCTCACGATTGTCGCCGCGTCGCCACGAGTCCAGGTAACGCGCCGGCCAGAGCACGCCGCGTCGGATCCACCAACCGTCCTTGCCCGTACACGGCGGTGAGATGCCGAAGTGCACGTGACAGACGTTGTTGGCGTTTCCGGTGCGGCCCACCTTGCCGAGCTGCTGCCCGGCGCGGACCCGCACCCCGGCATCGACGCCCGCGCTCACTGCGCTCAGGTGCGAGCCGTAGTAGCGCACCCCGTCGTCGCCGAGCAGGGCCACCGACAGGCCGCCGTTGTCCGGCCCCTGCGGCCCGCGCTTGCGGTACCTGTCGACCCGGCTCACCTCCAGCACCGTCCCGTCGGTCACCGCCACGAACGGCTCACCGCAGTCGGCGAAGATGTCCGTCGCCGGGTACGCGCCGTGCGTCGGGTGATAGGCGACGTCGTCGGCGCGTACCGGAAAGACGTGCCGCAGCCCGGCGCGGGGCGCTGTCGACGACGGCCCGGCCGACGACGGCGCCGGGCTTGCTGGCCCGCTCGCCGACGGCGCCCCCGGCTGATCGCCGCTCTCCCAGACCGCAGGCGTCCTCGGCGCGGCACTGCCCGCCGGAACCCCCGGCCGCGTGGTCGCGCAGCCGCCGGCCAGCACCGGGGCGAGCACCAGCAGAATCAGGTACGCCGGACGCGCGCGGCGGATCATCGGCGAGGGCATCCGGTCATCCTGGCAGACCGGTACCGTGGGCACGAGCGACGCGCGTGAGGGAGGGCAGCGACGGTGACCATCGCCCGACCCGGCCCCGACCGGGATCCCGGCTTCGCCGCGCACCCGTTGCCGCGTACCCCCTCGGGGCTGTTTCCGGCTGGGCCACCGACCAGGCCCACCTACCGCGAGCCGCACCCGGTGACCGGCGGCGGCGTCGCAGCCGGCGGCGGCATGGCGGCGACCTGGCTGCTGCTGTTCGGTCTGCTCGGCACCGACCTGGCCACCTATGCGTGGTGGACGGTTATCGCCGGTCTGCTGGCCTGGGCGACCGCCCTGGTGCTGGTCCGCTACGGCGATCGGGGCGTGGGCACCGGCGTGGCAATCGTCACGGCAGGTGGTTGGAGTATCGCCGCCGCCGTGGTGGCGGTCCGCTGGGCGGGCACCGGTGACTGGCCGTTGTGGTGAGTGAGCAGCCCGTGAGTGGGTTGCGTAGGCCCGGAAACGGGCGTGGATGACTGCGCCGAGTGCCCGGTTGGCTGCGTAGCGAACGCCGTCTTGACGTGGCCGCCGAGACTCGGCACGCTCGGCGGTATGGCCTGGACCACCTCGCGGCAGGACCCGGATCGAAGCCGCCGTCGCCTCCAGTTGCTCGCCGAGTTGGCGGGCGCTCGGTCGGTACGACAGCGCACCCGGCCGCAGCGCCTGCGCACGGAGCGTCTACGTCAGCTCATTGCCACCCGCCGCCGCGTCGCCAGCTGATCCAATTTTGTCAGGTTCGGCCGGCCTGTCGGGGCGTTGACCGGTCGCCTGCCGACCCGACCGGCTAACGTGCACGCGTAAAGAAGTCGGCGCTGTGCCGAGGGCTATTGGGGGGACCGTGTCGTACTTCGCTGCGGCCGTGGTGCGCGACGACAGCGGTTGGACCGCCGCTGAGGTCAACCTGCGGGGCGCCACCGACATCGACGAGGTCGCCGATCGGCTGCGCGACGTCGACCAGGAAGCCGACGTGTCGCTGCTCTTCGTCGAGGCCGACGACGCGTACCTGGTGATCCTGCGTCTCGACGAGGGCGAGGACCTGCGGGTGTTCGGGTCGGACTCGGCGTTCGCCGAGGAGTCCCGGCTGGGTCAGTTGCTCGTGGGTGACCTGAAGACCTCGGTCACCGGGCTCGACGGCGACGACGAGCCCCGCCCGGCGGCAAGCGGCGACGAGGAGAGCGAGCAGCCCGCCGTCGACCCGGAGGCCGACCCGGTGGGCGAGGCGGATCTGCTGGCCAACCTGGGCATCCCGGCGCAGAAGCTGCTGAACCTCTGCACCCACGAGGGGATGTTGCCGGCGGACGTCACCGCCGAGATCTGCGAGGTGCTCGGCTGCTCCGACGAGGTCGAGGAGCTGCGTGAGGTCTGATCCACTCGGGTCGGTGCCGACCGGCGGCGCGGAGCCGGCCGACGCCACGGATCCTCTGCTGGAGACGACTGGCGCGCCCGGCCGGGCCGGGCCGGGTGCTCATGAAGGGCTTGCCGAGCCGGGGCAGATCGGCCGGCGGCAGCGACACGAGCTGTGGATGCGCCGGGCCCTGGAGGTCGCCGTCACCGGCCCGGCCACCGACGACCTGGGCGCAGCCGACGTGGACGACGTGCCGGTGGGCGCTGTGCTCTACGGGCCGGACGGCACCGAACTCGCGATCGGACGCAACGAGCGGGAGCTGAGCGGGGATCCGACGGCTCACGCCGAGGTGCTGGCCCTGCGCCGGGGAGCCGAACTCGCCGGTCGGTGGCGGCTGGACGGCTGCACCCTCGTTGTCACACTTGAGCCGTGCACCATGTGCGCGGGAGCGTTGGTGCTGGCCCGGGTCTCCACAGTCGTCTTCGGCGCGTGGGAACCCAAGACCGGCGCGGCCGGCTCCCTCTGGGACGTGCTGCGTGACCGCCGGCTCAACCACCGACCCGAGGTGTACGGCGGCGTGCTGGAAGCCGAAACCGCAGCTGTCCTGCGGGCGTTCTTCCGCTGATCCCTCCCTCTTGGGACGGACGCTGCTCAGGTCACGCCGCGGCGGTAGCGGGGCGGAGCAGGGTGGCGGCCACGGCCCGCGCGGCCTCGGTCCACGGTGCCGGCCGAAGCGTCGCCGGGTCGAGGCGGACGATCGCCCGACGCCCCTCGGCGTGCACCGTGCTGCCGTCGACCGAGCGGAACTGGTAGCCGTACTCGGCGCTGCTGGTGCCGAAGCGTTCGAGCCAGAAGTGCACCGCCACCGGCCCTGTCGTGGTGATCGGCGCCCGGTAGCTGATCGTGAACTCGCGGACCGCGTGGAACAGGTCCGGAGGGGTGGCGCTGCCCCGGTAGGCAAGCCCACGCTCGGTCCAGTACGGCGTCAGGGCACGTTCCAGCAGCACCGCGTACCGGGCGTTGTGCAGGATTCCCATCGCGTCGAGATCGTCGAAGTGCACAGTGACATGTTCGACGTGCCCGAAGCCGGGCTGCGGCTGGTCGGTGACGGCGGGCTGGTCGGCGACGGCGTTGCTCATGTGGGGCCTTCCGTTGGCAGGGTCGGGGCGGGGCAGAGCGCCCGTAGACGGTTCAGCAGGCCGGCGCGGGCGTGCCGGTAGGCGGCGTCCGGGTTGAGCATCCGGGAGTTCATGGCGGCAGCCATGCCGAGCGCGTCGATCTCGTACGCCAACTGTTGAACGTCCAGGTCGGCGGGGAGTTCACCGAGGTCGACAGCCTCCTGCACGAGGTTTTCGAGGAACGCCGTCCACCGGGTGTACGCCTCGGCGAGCCGGTCGCGGACCGGGCCGGGACGGGCGTTGAATTCGAACTGCGTGTTGGCGAAGAAGCAGCCGCCGGGGAGTACGTCGGTGGCGTAGAAGTCGAGTCGGGCGTCGTGCAGGGCGCGGAGCCGTCGTACGCCCTGCGGGGCGAGTAGCGCCGGTGCGATCACGCGCTCCCGCCAGAGCGCCACCGCCCTGTCGATCGCGGCGAGCTGTAGGGCTTCCTTCGACCGCCAGTGCGCGAAGAGGCCCGATTTGCTCACGCCGAGTGTGTCGGCGAGCTGGGCGAGGCTGAGCCCGTCCAGGCCGGACTCGGTGGCGAGCACCACTGCCGCGTCCAGTGCCGCGTTGCGGCTGCGCTCGCCCCGGGCGAGGCGTCCGTCGACGGTCATGTCGACACCGTACTCAATAAGAACGACCGGTCGTATTGTTTCTCTCGGTGACTGTCGTCACCCATTGGCGCGCAGCGCGCCGCCCCGCCGTCCGGACGGGACGGCGGGGCGGCGGGTACGACGAAGGGTCAGGCGATGATCGTGTCGAGGGCGATCTCGACCATCTGGCTGAAGGTCTGCTCCCGCTCCTCCGACGTGGTCTTCTCGCCGGTCTTGATGTGGTCGCTGACCGTCAGCACGGTAAGTGCGCGAGCCTTGAACCGGGCGGCGATCGTGTAGAGCGCCGCCGACTCCATCTCCACCGCCAGCACGCCGTAGTCGGCAAGCGTGTCGTAGAGGTCCGGCCGGTCGGTGTAGAAGGCGTCCGCCGCCAGGATCGGCCCGACGCGCATCGCGATGCCGCGCCGCTCGGCCACCTCGACCGAGGTACGCAGCAGCCCGAAATCGGCCACCGGCGCGTAGTCGATCAACCCGTCGAACCGCATCCGGTTCATGTTCGAGTCGGTGGACGAGCCGATCGCCGCGACCACGTCCCGCAATTGCAGGTCGGCGCTGAGAGCGCCGCAGGAGCCGACCCGGATCAGGGTCTTCACGCCGTACTCGTTGATCAACTCATGGGCGTAGATGGAGGCGGACGGCATGCCCATGCCGGAGCCCTGGACGGAGACCTCGACGCCGTTCCAGCGGCCGGTGAAACCCAGCATGCCCCGGACCGTCGAGTAGCAGGTGGCGCCCTCGAGGTAAGTCTCCGCGATCCACTTGGCCCGCAGGGGGTCGCCCGGCATCAGGACCCGTTCAGCGATCTCGCCCGGCTTCGCGCCGATGTGCGTACTCATGGCAAAGATCCTGCCAGGCCGGCTCGGGTGATACCGGTTCGGCGTGGGAACCGGCGGTCCTGTACCCTCGTCGGCGGTGGCGTGTCCGAGTGGCCTAAGGAGCACGCCTCGAAAGCGTGTGAGGGTTTACGCCCTCCGCGGGTTCAAATCCCGCCGCCACCGCCAGTGAACAGCGAGAACGCCCGGCAGATCCGCGAGGATCGGTCGGGCGTTCCGCGTTCTGTCCCACGATTCAGCAGGGGCCTGCTCCCTCGTCGAAGAAGCGGCGGGCCCAGTCGGCGTACCCCGCGATGGTCTTCTGGACCGTGCGCCCGTCGTGCAGGAACAGGTACGCGCGGTCGCCGGTGCGGGCGAGCAGCCCGTCGAGGCGGTGTGTCCCCTGTGGAGCGGGCAGCCTGGTGACAGTTGGGTAGCGCGACCAGACCTGGTCGACGGGTGAGCCGGCAGTTATGCCCTCGGGTGTCCGCATCGGGTCGGCGGCCCACAGCAGCACCAGTTTGGTCTCCACGAAGACAGGGCTCACCGTGTCGTGGCCGGTGAGCGTCAGCCCGCAGCCGTCCAGGTCGGTACGCAGGATGCCCCGGCGGGTCAGCTCGTCCTCGGTGTCGCCGAACTCGATGTTGCGCAGGCCGTTCAGGTCGACGACCTCGTTGGTGGCGGGCCAGTTGGCCGGTGTCGACCCGGGTGGTGGCGCGCCGCTGCCGGCGATCGAGGCAGCAGTCATCAACGTGGCAATAAACGCGAATTGTCGCAATTTCATGGAATCCCCCCGGTCCCCAACGGGAGCGGGCCGCTCAGGTTGCTGCCAGTCGCCGGATTACTGGTTTTCCCACTGCTCGACCAGCTCGTCCCAGTAGTCGGCACTGAGCCTCCGCCGCCCGTGCGCCAGCCAACCGTCGGTGCTGCGCTCCAGGTGCAGGCCCACCTCGGCGAACGGATCGATCCACGCGCCCCGCTCGACGCCGAGCCGGAGGAGTGCCGCGTTTATCGGCCACTGCTCACGCGGCCCGTCCAGCACGTCGTCGAAGCACGGACCCCACGACACCGCGCCGCCGAGCCACACCATCGCCGACTGGTAGCCGGCGCCGCCGCCGAACTCCGCCTCGACGTACGCCACCGGGCCCAGACCTGACCATCCGCTCAGCAATTCAGTCAGCACCGGCGACAGGACGAGGCCGAACGGATGCTCTGCGGTGCGGTCGTCCACCGCGAAGTCCGGCAGTGACCCGGTCAGCTCCACCACCAACTGCGGGGTCACCGGCATCAGCGCGAAGTCCTGCCGCAGCTCGCCGAGGACCGCGTGGTCCAGCTCGGCGGTGTGCTCGCGGAGCAGCTCGGCGTCCGCGACGACCGCGCTGAGCTGGTAACCCATCGAACCCTCCGCCGTCCACAGCCTGTGGATAGAACATGTGTACGACGGTTTCCGGGCCGCCCGGCGTCGATCCCCGGACCGTACCCGTCAGGTGGTGGCGGGGGTTGCCATCCCGACCAACGGGCGGCTGTACGGTCGACCAATGGCTGATCGACTGACCGTTCCCGGTATGCCGTCCCTGCTCACGCCCTCGTCTGCGGGGCTGTGGCGGGTCGACGAGTCGACAGGTGCGGTGACGGTGTCGGCGGAACCGCGCACGGACATGTTCATCGACCCGGCTGTGGACAACCCTGAGCCCGTCCTCAACGCGGCGACGCTGATCGGCGACCTGCCCCCCGAGGGTGACTTCCAGTTCAGCGCCCGCGTCACGGTGGACTTCGGCGCGACCTTCGACGCCGGGGTGCTTCTGATCTGGCGCGACGAGCGCTGCTGGGGCAAGTTGTGCTTCGAGTTCTCACCCGAGGCCGAGCCCATGATCGTGTCCGTCATCTGCCGGGGTGCCGCCGACGACGCGAACGCCTTCGTCGTACCCGACCGGACGGTGTGGCTGCGGGTCTCCCGAATCGACCGGGCCTACGCGTACCACGCTTCGGTCGACGGCACGACCTGGCAGTTGATCCGCGTGTTCGGCTTCGACGGCGACCCGTCACGCGACCGGATCGGGTTCGTGGGCCAGTCCCCGACCGGCGAGGGGTGCAGCGCGACCTTCGATGAGATCAGCTTCCGGCCGGAAGGGCTCGCCGACCTCCGCGACGGCTCCTGACCGCCGTCCACAGCCTGTGGATAGAACATGTGTACGACGGATCGCGGGCGCGGGCGCGCCGGCATCGTCCCGGCGCGCTCAACCTGCCGGCCGGGACGGTGAATCGAAGCGAATCTTGGACAGTTTCCGTTAGCGGATAACGGAAACTGTCCAAGATCTCGTGTCCCTGCGACGCGCCCGAGGCTTGGCGGCTGGTTGGGCACTGGGTCGCGTTGAGGTCCTCGTGGGGCATGACGAAGGGGCGCAAGGCGGTCAGGTACGCCAGATCGAGACAGCGACTTCGCGCCGCCGCTCGGCGAACAGGCCATCGCGTGCCGTCGCCGCCAGGAGGTGCCGCAGGTCCGCCTCGAAGGCGGGAAGACGATCGCCGAACAGGTGCGGCGCCGAACTGGACAGCGAGAACACCGCCGCGACGACCTCGTCGACACCGCGTGCCACGACCATCCCCTGCTCGATCGTGAGATGGGTGGGGTCGGTGAAGCCCGCTTCCCGCATGATCTCGTCCTCGCCGCCAGGGGTGCCTGCCGGCAGCCAGCCCTGCCCCGCCCGGCGGACCGGGCCCAGATAGCTGGCGACCAGGTCGTCGATCTGCTGCCAGGGCGGACGGGGGTGCGGCAGCGGATCGTCCCCGGTCACGCCCTGGTGTGTGTTGGCGTGGACATGGGCCCACGCCCCGCCGGACGCGAGCATGTCCCGGACCCGCCCGGCCACCAGCGGTCGATCCATCCAGTGGAACGACTGGGCGAACGTGACCAGCCGGAACGTACCCAGGTCGGCAGGCAGGTCCTCGGCGCGTAAGTGTCGCCACTGGACGCTTGCCAGTCCCACCTCGCGCGCCCTGCGGCCCGCCTCGGCGAGCATGTCCCGGTCGGCGTCGACGCCTACCGCCGCCTCGAACAGGGGTGCGAGCAGCAGCGTCAACGACCCCGGCCCGCAGCCGACGTCCAGGAGCCGGCCGGTGCCGTCGAGGCCGAGTTCCTTCGCGACGGCGTCCGCGAGGCTGGGCGGGTAGGGCATGCGCCCGATGCTGTAGTGGCTGGCGCTGCCCGCGTACAACGTCTCGTCCCACTGCCATGCCGCATCGGTCACGGCATCGATGAGACCACAAGACGAACGCCCGGCCGACCGATAATGGTCTGCCGGGCGTTCGTGCTGCTCAAGCGAGCGGAGGATACGAGATTCGAACTCGTGAGGGTGTAAACCCAACACGCTTTCCAAGCGTGCGCCCTAGGCCTCTAGGCGAATCCTCCGCGAGCCAGGATACAGGCCCTCGTCGGCTGGGCCACCCCACCACCCCCTGAAGATCGACGGGCCGTCGGGTAGGCTGGGCGTCACCTCCCGTGCGGCGGTATCTCGTGAACCTCCCCAGGGCCGGAAGGCAGCAAGGATAAGCGAGCTCTGCCGGGTGCACGGGAGGCCTTTTTGTCTGTGGGCCGGTTGATCCACTCGACATCCTTGATGCCGGGGTGTCCCGGGCCTGCGGACACCCCGATTTCCAGGAAGCCGAGTCGATCAAGCGCGGCAACCTCCGGTAACCCCAGCGCGCCGGGGTGGTGGGTGGTCACCCGCGCCCGACCGGCGCAGAATGGCTCGGTCGAGAGGAGGCGGGACGAGTGACGCTGGCGCTCTACCGCAAGTACCGGCCGCGTACCTTCGCCGAGGTCATCGGTCAGGAGCACGTGACCGAGCCGCTGTCGCAGGCGCTGCGCAGCGGCCGGCTCAACCACGCCTATCTCTTCTCCGGCCCGCGTGGCTGCGGCAAGACGTCAAGCGCCCGGATCCTGGCCCGCTCGCTCAACTGTGAGCAGGGCCCCACCCCCGAGCCGTGCGGCAAGTGCGAGTCCTGCCGCTCGCTGGCCACCGACGGCGCCGGCTCCATCGACGTGATCGAGATCGACGCGGCAAGCCACGGCGGCGTCGACGACGCCCGTGAGCTGCGCGAGCGCGCGTTCTTCGCGCCAGCCAGCAGCCGCTTCAAGATCTACGTGATCGACGAGGCGCACATGGTCTCGACACAGGGCTTCAACGCCCTGCTCAAGCTCGTCGAGGAGCCCCCGGAGTACGTCAAGTTCATCTTCGCCACCACCGAGCCGGAGAAGGTCCTCGGCACGATCCGGTCGCGGACCCACCACTACCCGTTCCGGCTCATCCCGCCGAAGGTGCTCCGCCCGTACCTTGAGCAACTCACCCAGGCCGAGGGCGTCGCCGTCGAACCGGCGGTCTTCCCGCTCGTGGTCCGTGCCGGTGGCGGCAGCGCCCGGGACAGCCTCTCCGTGCTCGACCAGCTCATCGCCGGCGCCGGCCCCGAAGGCGTCAGCTACGCGCGGGCCGCAGCCCTGCTCGGGGTCACCGACGCCGCGCTCATCGACGAGATGTGCGACGCGCTGGCAGCCGGGGACGGCGCCGCCGCGTACGCCACAGTCGACCGGGTGGCCGAGGCCGGCCACGACCCGCGCCGGTTCGCATCCGATCTGCTGGAGCGGCTGCGCGACCTGATCGTGCTCCAGCAGGTGCCGGACGCCGCCGCGAAGGGCCTCATCGACGGCCCCGCCGACCAGATCGAGCGGATGGCCGCCCAAGCCTCCCAGCTCGGCCCCGGCACGCTGTCCCGCTGCGCCGACATCGTCCACGACGGCCTGGTGGAGATGCGCGGCACCACCGCGCCCCGCCTGCTGCTGGAGCTGATCTGCGCCCGGATGCTGCTGCCCGGCGCCGACGACTCCACCCGCGGCCTGCTCCAACGCCTCGAACGCATGGAGCGCCGTCTCACCCTGAGCGGCACCGACGCGCCGCCGGCCGCCACAACCAACCAAGGGGTACGCCCACAGCACGCCCCTCCGGTTCCGGCTGCCGCCACCCCCGTACCCGTCGCCGCCCCGACCTCCGCACCGCCGTGGTCCGTCGACCCAGTGACGTCCACGGCGCAGAACACCGCTTCCTCCGGCGTTGCCGATTCCGGCCCTGCCGCATCGCATGTTTCTGGCCCGCACGCCTCGGGGCCCGCTGCCGCGCGCGCGGCTGCCGCGGCTGCTGGTGCTGGTTCGCACGCGCCGGCCTCGGGTGTGGTGGGCTCGCACGCTTCCGGTGTCGACTCGCCGATCGCGGTGTCGCCCGGCGCGTCAGCCGGCGGGCAGGCAGTCGCCGATCGGGCGGTACCCGTCTCGCCCGCCGGGCCGGGCACCGGTTCGCCGACCCCGCGCCGCGTGGTGCCGCCGTCGGCGGTGCTACCCGACCCGGCGACGCCCGAGCCGCCCCGACCGGGTGCGCCGGCCGCAGCCCTGGACGCTGTCGCGGTCCGCCGGGTCTGGCCCGACGTGGTCGGCAAGGTCAACCGGACCAACAAGCGGATCGCGGCCCTCATGCGCGACGCAGTGGTACGCGAACTCGACGGCGACATGCTGGTGTTGACGGTGAAGTCGACAGTGCTGGCCAAGATGATGGCCGACCACGCGGCGGTGCTCACCGATGCGCTCTACGAGGAGTTGGGCGGACGCTGGCAGATCCGCTGCGAGGTAGCCGGCGAACGAGGCGCTGCGTCGCTGTCCGGCCCGCCGCGCTCGCAGCCCGCCGCGCCGGCCCGTCCCGCCGCCCCGCCGGCCGCACCCGCCGAGCCGTCGGCCCCGCTGGCCGCACCCGCCGAGCCGTCGGCACCGAATCGGTCTGCCGCAGCAGCACCGCCGAGCGCTCATGCCGTCGCGCCAGGCACGCAGCCGGCCGCGACGAGCATGAACGCCCCGTCGGACGCATCGGCTGCCTCGCACATGCACGGCGCTGCCGCCGCAGGCGCGCAACCCACCTCGGGGGACGTGCACGCCGCGTCGGGCGCGCAGCCCGCGAGGAGCATCAACACCGCTGCTGCGCCGCCGAGCGCTCAGCCCACCGCGGGGACACCAACCGCCGCCTCCGGCCCGACCAGCGCGCCGCCTCACCCAGCGAATC
Organism: Micromonospora sp. DT41; assembly: GCF_049841715.1. Taxonomy (NCBI): domain Bacteria; kingdom Bacillati; phylum Actinomycetota; class Actinomycetes; order Micromonosporales; family Micromonosporaceae; genus Micromonospora; species Micromonospora sp. DT41. The sequence goes on from NZ_JBNCKU010000003.1 coordinate 34,357, forward strand.
CGACAGGCGTCGCTGGCCCGGGTGCCCATGGCGGCGTAGCTGCTGCAACGGGCGTGCGCGGCGGCCAGGGCTCCGGCGGACCCGCCTCCGGTAGCCACGGCAACGGTGGCCATGCCTCCGGTAGCCACGGCAGCGGTGGCCACGGCAGCGGTGGCCTGGGCAACGGTGGCCTGGGCTCTAGTGGCCAGGGCTCCGGCGGCCACGGTGCGGGCCGGCAGGGTGGAGCGCCGCCCGCTGCTGCGGCGGATGACGACGACGACTGGCCGGAGGCGGCCCGCCCCGGAGGCGGTGCCGCCACTACCGAGGCGACGGACGACGAGGACTGGCCCGAGGCCGCCCGTCCAGGTGGCGCATCGGCCGGAAACGACGCGGGCACCGGCGCACTTGGCGGCTCCGGCTCGGCACCTACCGCGACCGGGACGCACGGCACGGGCGCCATCGGCACGGGCGCCATCGGCACGGGCGCCATCGGCGCGGGGACCAACGGCACGGGCAGCAGCGGTGCTGGCGGCCACGGCACCGGCGCGCATGGCGCTGGAGCAGGTGGTTCCGGTCCTGCTGCCAGCGGTGGTAACCCGGGAGCGCGGGGCAACTCGGCACCGGCGGCCCGGCAGCCGGCTTCAGCCGGTGGTGCCCCGGTGAGCAGCGCCATCGCCGCAGCTCGCGCGGCGGCTGCGGGGCGCGGTGCGCGTACCGGATCGGCAGCCCGGCCCACCGCGGACGCCGAATGGGCCGGCGAACCGCCCTACGACCCGGACTTCGACGGACCGCTGCGGGGCGGGCGGCCCGGCGGGGCGGCACCGGCGGCGACGCCCACCTACGAGGGGTTCGACCCGGGCGACGAACCGCTGGACGAGGTCATCGACGAGAAGACCGCGCGGGAGTCCAGCGAGGAGCAGGCGGTACGGCTGCTCCGCGAGACGTTCGGCGCCGAGAAGATCGACGAGGTCGACGCCCGCTAGCCAAGCCTCGCGGCGTCCCAACCTCGCTCGTCGATCATGGAGTTGTGGTGGGGGACAAAGCGCCCGTCGCGCATCAAGACGGGCACCACAACTCCATGATCGACGGGGTGAGGTGGGCGGGGCAGGGCTCGGGGCTAGGGGTTAGGCGGGGCTGGGGTTGTTTTCGGCTAGTAGGACTCCTGCGCAGCAGGCCCACAGGGGGAACGGCAGTACGGCTATGCGTTCCATGCCGCCTACCCCGATCCCTGCGCCCTGTTGGGCGGCGAACAGCACTGTGCCGACCAGCGCGGTGAGCCCGGCGGCGAGGGTGAGCCGCCGCCACCGGCCGAGCAGTGTGCTGCCTGGGGCGAAGCCCGCCAGGAGCAGGCCGACGTTGCCCACCCCCATGATCAGGAATGCGCCGAGGACGTGCAGGTTCTCGTCGATGTCGGCCGGGTAGCGGGCAGCGAGGGCGTACCCGATGCAGGCCAGCAGTAGCAGCGCCTGGGCTGAGCGGGCCACGCCGCCGCGACCGAGGATCCGCCAGGTCAGCAGGAGTCCGGCGGCGAGGAGTACGGCGGTGGCAAGCATCGCGGTGTTCATCAGCGGGTGCCAGGGCGAGCAGACGTAGCGGGGGCGGGTGGTGTCCCAGATCCCGCAGTGGACGTTGCCGAGGTCGCTGATGTTGTTGGTGCTCCAACTGTAGGTGGGGTCCTGCCAGCGCAGCCCGGTCACCAGGTTGGCGGCAAGGAAGACCGGTGCCGCTGCCACCCAGCACAACGCGCCGACGTGGCCGGTGCGGTTGAGGTTCATGACGTCGAGCAGACCAGTGTGGCGGTGCCTGGCGCACTACCGCCAGATGGTCGATTGAGGGTGGTGGTAGCCGTACCCGGAGGTCGTTCCGGCTGCTCGGCGTGGGCGCGCGCACCGGGCGGGGCGAGGGCGGCCACAGCGGTTAGGCTGGGCGGCGGCCGAGCAGACGAGTGCGAGAAGGAGCCATCCGTGCGCCCAGGTGGACAGCCGAACATGCAGCAGATGCTGAAGCAGGCGCAGAAGATGCAGCAGCAGATCGCCGCCGCGCAGGCCGAGCTGGCCGAGGCCGAGCTGACCGGCACGGCGGGCGGCGGGTTGGTCACCGCTACCGTCTCGGGCTCCGGTGAGCTCAAGGCGATCAAGATCGACCCGAAGGCCGTCGACGCGGACGACGTGGAGACTCTGGAGGACCTGGTGGTCGCGGCCGTGCACAACGCCGCCGAGGCCGCGCGGGAGCTGACCGAGCGCAAGATGGGCCCGGTCGCGGGCGGCATGGGCGGCCTCGGCCTGCCCGGTTTCTGAGCCGGCAGATGTACGAAGGTGCCATCCAGGATCTGATCGACGAACTCGGTCGACTGCCGGGCGTCGGTCCGAAGAGCGCCCAGCGGATCGCGTTCCACGTGCTGTCGGCGGATCCGGCCGACGTCAACCGGCTGGCCGGCGCGCTGCGCAAGGTCAAGGAGCTGGTGCGGTTCTGTACGACCTGCTACAACGTGGCCGAGTCCGAGCAGTGCCGGATCTGCCGCGATCCGCGCCGCACCAACGAGGTGCTGTGCGTGGTCGAGGAGCCCAAGGACGTGGTGGCCATCGAGCGGACCGGTGAGTTCCGGGGTCGCTACCACGTGCTCGGCGGCGCGATCAATCCGCTGGAGGGGATCGGGCCGGACAACCTGCGTATCCGGGAGTTGCTGATCCGGCTCGGTGACGGGACGGTGCGGGAGTTGATCCTGGCCACCGACCCGAACACCGAGGGCGAGGCGACCGCCACCTACCTGGCGTTGATGGTGAAGCCGATGGGCATCGCGGTCACCCGGCTGGCCAGCGGGCTGCCGGTCGGCGGCGACCTGGAGTACGCCGACGAGATCACCCTGGGTCGGGCCTTCGAGGGGCGCCGAGCCGTCTGAGATCCGTGTCGTGCAGCCGATGGTCGGCACCCGTTCGGGTGCCGACCATCGGCACGTCATGGCCTCGTCACTGCCCGGAATTGATCTGACACCTGCATGCTCATCGGGCCGGTTCGACGTAACAGTTTGGCATCGTGGATTCAGATTGTTCGGCAGGGAGCCGCTCTCGCCTTCGATTCGAATGTCAAACGCCTGTTGGGGCACGATCCGATACCAACCGTCCACCCGCCTGTTTCCGGCTGGACGCCACGGGAGCTATGGTCACCGCCATCGGTGACCCCTGTCACCACGTTGTCCGTACCCCCAAGGACGAGGTGAAGCACGATGCGTGCACCCAGGCCGAAGGTCGCGATCGCGGCCGTCGCGGTCGCGGCCCTCGCGGTAGCAGGCTGCGCCGAGAGCAACCGCGACGACAGTTCCAGCGGCAGTAAGAAGGACACCCTCGTCTTCGGCGTCGCCGGAGACCCGAAGGTGCTCGACCCGAGCTTCGCCAGCGACGGTGAGTCGCTGCGTGTGGCGCGTCAGGTCTTCGAGACCCTGGTCCGGCCGGAGGAGGGCGGCACCAAGGTCAGCCCCGGTCTGGCCGAGTCCTGGACCCCGGACGCCGCCGGCACCACCTGGACCTTCAAGCTTCGGTCCGGCGTGAAGTTCCACGATGGCACCGACTTCAACGCCGAGGCCGTCTGCACCAACTTCAACCGCTGGTACAACGCCAAGGGCCTCATGCAGAGCCCGGACGTGACCGCGTACTGGCAGGACGTCATGGGTGGCTTCGCCGCCAACGAGAACGCGGACCTGCCGCCGAGCCTCTTCAAGTCCTGCACCGCCAAGGACGCGACCACTGTCGACCTGGCCTTCACGCGGGTCTCCAGCAAGATCCCGGCCGCGCTGATGCTCCCCTCGTTCTCGATGCACAGCCCGAAGGCGCTGCAGGAGTTCGACGCCAGCAACGTGGCCGGCACCGCCGAGGACGTCAAGTACCCGTCGTACGCCACGGAGCACCCGACCGGCACCGGCCCGTTCAAGTTCAAGTCCTGGGACGTCGCGAACAAGACGCTGACCCTGGAGCGCAACGAGGACTACGCCGGCAACAAGGCCAAGCTGAAGACCCTGATCTTCAAGACGATCTCGGACGAGAACGCCCGCAAGCAGGCGCTGCGCTCCGGTGACATCCAGGGCTACGACCTCGTCGGCCCGGCCGACGTCGAGCCGCTGAAGGGCGAGGGCTTCAACGTCCTCACCCGCCCGGCGTTCAACATCCTCTACCTGGCGATCAACCAGAAGGGCAACCCGAAGCTCGCCGACCTGAAGGTCCGGCAGGCGATCGCGTACGCCCTGAACCGTCAGCAGCTTGTCGACTCGAAGCTGCCGCCGGGCGCCAAGGTGGCCGACAACTTCATGCCCGACACCGTCGAGGGCTGGAATGGCGACGTCACCAAGTACACCTACGACCCGGCCAAGGCGAAGGCGCTGCTGGCCGAGGCCGGCGCGTCGAACCTCACGCTGAAGTTCCACTACCCGACCGAGGTCACCCGGCCGTACATGCCGAACCCGAAGGACATCTTCGAGCTGCTGTCGGCGGACCTGAAGGCGGTCGGCATCACCGTCGAGGCGATCCCGCTCAAGTGGAGCCCGGACTACCTGAACGCCACCACCTCGGGCAGCAAGCACGACCTGCACTTCCTCGGCTGGACCGGTGACTACGGCGACGCCTACAACTTCATCGGTACGTTCTTCGACCGGCCGAAGGACGAGTGGGGCTTCAACAACAAGGCCCTGTTCGACCAGTTCCAGGACGCCGACAGCACCGCTGACATCGCGGCCCGGACCGAGAAGTACAAGGCCTTGAACAAGTCCGTGATGGACTTCCTGCCGGGTGTGCCGATCTCGCACTCGCCGCCGGCGATCGTGTTCGGCAAGGACGTGACGGGCGTCAAGGCGAGCCCGCTCACCGACGAGCGGTACTCCACCGCCGAGTTCAAGTAAGTCTGATCTGACGCAAGGAACGCGGGCGGGCGCTGTCGCACAGCGCCCGCCCGCAACCCTCCGCACCCCTTCGAGGCCGCCGTGTTCCGGTTCATCGTCAGGCGCCTGCTTCAGCTGATACCCACGCTGTTCGGGCTCTCCCTTCTGCTCTTCATCTGGCTCCGCCGGCTGCCCGGCGGCCCGGAGACCGCGATCCTCGGCGAGCGCGGTACGCCCGAGATGCGTGCCGCCATCCGCCGCAACATGGGCCTCGACGAGCCCATCCTGGTGCAGTACGGGCGGTTCGTGCGCCGGATGATCAAGCTCGACCTGGGCACCTCGACCTCCACCAAGCGGGCGGTCACCACGGAGTTCATCGAGCGATTCCCCGGCACCGTCGAACTGACAATCACCGCCATGGTGATCGCGATCGGCGTCGGCATCCCGCTCGGCTACCTGGCGGCCCGTCGTCGCGGCCGGTTCCTGGACCACGCGTCCGTGGGCGGCTCGCTGATCGGCATCTGCATCCCGGTCTTCTTCCTCGGCTACGTGCTCAAGGCGATCTTCTCGGAGAACCTGCACTGGTTCCCGTCCAGCGGCCGGCAGGACCCGACGCTCGGCGCGACCCGGGTCACCAACTTCTTCGTCCTCGACGGGCTCATGACCCGCGAGTGGGACGCGGCAGCCGACGCCCTCTGGCATCTCGTGCTGCCCGCCATCGCGCTGGCCAGCATCCCGCTGGCGATCATCGTCCGGATCACCCGGGCGAGCGTGCTGGAGGTGCTCAACGAGGACTTCGTCCGGACCGCCGAGGCCAAAGGCCTGACCGAGCGGACGGTGCGCACCCGGCACGTGCTGCGTAACGCGATGCTGCCGGTGGCCACCTCGATCGGCCTGCTCGCCGGCGGTCTGCTCTCCGGCGCCGTACTGACCGAGACCGTCTTCGCCTTCAGCGGCATCGGGGCCTTCGTCGCCGAGGCCATCGGCCAACGCGACTATCCGGTGCTGATGGGCTTCATTCTGATCATCGCGGTGGTGTACGTGCTGGTGAACCTTCTGGTCGACCTCTCCTACAGCTTCATCGACCCGAGGGTGAGGGTGCGATGACCCTCAGCCCCGGCAAGAAGCGCGAAAAGATCGACCGGCTCTCGGAGTTGGCCGCCCGCGACGACGAGCGTGGCGTCAGCCTGTGGCAGGAGGCATTCCGCCGGCTGCGCCGCAACCCGGCGGCAATCGTCGGTGCGGTCATCCTGACGATCTTCGTGTTGGTCGCGGTGATCGGGCCGTTCCTCGTGCCGTACGCGCCGACCGACACGATCGGCATCCGTGAGGGTCTGATCAAGCCGGGTGTCATCCCCGGCCCCAACGGCGACCACTGGTTCGGCTACGACCACCAGGGCCGGGACGAGTTCAGTCGGATGATCGTGGGCGCCCGGCAGACCCTGCTGGTCGGCGTGGTCTCCACACTTATCGGCCTGGCGGTCGGCGCGCTCATCGGTGGCATCTCCGGTGCCGCGGCCGGCCTCGGCGGCCGGTGGGGGCGGTGGATCGACACCACCCTGATGCGGTTCGTCGACATGCTGCTGGCGATGCCGAGCCTCCTGCTGGCGGTAAGCATCGCCGCCCTGCTCGGTGCCAGCCTGACCACTGTGATGATCGCGGTCGGCGTGGTCTCGGTGCCGGTCTTCGCCCGGCTGCTGCGCGGCTCGATGATCTCCCAGGCCAACAGCGACTACGTGCTGGCGGCCACCTCGCTCGGCGTTAAGAAGTCGAAGATCGCGCTGACCCACGTGGTGCCGAACTCGCTCGCCCCGGTGATCGTGCAGGCCACCCTGACCCTGGCCACAGCGATCATCGAGGCTGCGGCGCTGTCGTTCCTGGGCCTGGGCAACCCCGACACCGCCGTACCGGAGTGGGGCGTCATGCTCGCCGACGCGCAGCAGTACCTCGGCATCCGGCCGTCGCTGGCGATCTACCCGGCGGTCGGGATCATCATCACCGCGCTCGGCTTCACCCTGCTGGGTGAGGCGATGCGCGAGGCCCTCGACCCGAAGCTGCGGAAGTAGGCCCGGTATGTGTGAAGCGCGAGGAGTGAGCTTGCGAGCCCCGCAGTCGCGAACGGAGGGCCAGTAATGGCATTGCTCGAAGTGGACGATCTGTCCGTCACGTTCGCGCGGCGCGGCCAGCGGGCCGTGCACGCGGTCGACGGTGTGTCCTTCTCCGTCGACGCCGGTGAGGTCGTGGGCCTGGTCGGCGAGTCCGGCTGCGGCAAGAGCGTCACGTCACTGGCGATCATGGGCCTGCTGCCGAAGCAGCCCGGTCTGCGCGTCGGTGGCAAGGCTGCCTTCGACGGCACGGACCTGCTCCAGCTCGACGACCGGTCCCGGCGCGACATCCGGGGCCGGGACATCGCGATGATCTTCCAGGACCCGCTCTCCTCGCTGAACCCGGTGATCCCCATCGGGTTGCAGGTGACCGAGGTGCTCGCCCGGCACCGGGGGATGAAGGGCGACACCGCGGCCAAGGAGGCGGCGTCGTTGCTGGACCGGGTCGGCATCCCGGACCCGAAGCGCCGGCTGAAGGAGTACCCGCACCAGCTCTCCGGGGGCATGCGGCAGCGGGCGTTGATCGCGATGGCGGTGGCCTGCCAGCCTCGGCTGCTGATCGCCGACGAGCCGACCACCGCGCTGGACGTCACCATCCAGGCCCAGATCCTGGAGCTGCTGAAGGAACTGGTCCGGGACTCCGGCACCGCGCTGCTGATGATCACGCATGACCTCGGCGTCGTGGCCGGCATGTGCGACACCGTCAACGTGCTCTACGCAGGCAGGGTGGTGGAGACGGCCCGCCGTCGTCCGCTGTTCCGTGAGCCGCGTCACCCGTACACGGTGGGTCTGCTCGGCTCCGTGCCGCGCCTGGACGCCGGGCGGGGCGAGAAGCTCACCCCGATTCCCGGTTCGGTCCGGGATCTGCTGCCCTGGCCGGACGGCTGCGCCTTCGCCCCGCGTTGCGCCCGCCGGACCGACGAGTGTGTGGGGCAGCCGCCGGAGCTGGTGCAGACCTACGACGGGCGGAGCTACCGGTGCGTCAACCCGGAGCCCGTGCCCGGCACGGTGCCCGCCCCACGCGAGGAGGAGCCAGCGTGAGCGACAACGACATCCTCGTCGAGGTACGCGACCTGAAGGTGCATTTCCCGATCAGGCGGGGAGTGCTCTTCGACCGGGTGGTCGGGCACGTGAAGGCCGTCGACGGGGTCGACCTGAGCATCCCGCGCGGCAAGACGTACGGGCTGGTCGGTGAGTCCGGCTGCGGAAAGTCGACGCTCGGTCGGGCACTGCTCCAGCTCACCCCGCCGACCGCGGGCGAGGTCAACTTCGACGGCGTGGAGCTGACGAAGCTGCCGGCCGGCAAGTTGCGCACCATGCGTCGCCGGATGCAGATGATCTTCCAGGACCCGATGTCCAGCCTCGACCCCCGGCAGAACGTCGAGTCGATCCTGACCGAAGGACTCCAGACCCACGGGATCGGCACCGACCGCACCGACCGCCGGCGGATCATCGGCGAGACCCTTGACGCGGTGGGGCTGCCCCGCTGGGCGCTGTCCCGCTACCCGCACGAGTTCTCCGGCGGGCAGCGCCAGCGCATCGGCATCGCCCGTGCGGTGGTGCTCGGGCCGGAGTTGATCGTCGCCGACGAGCCGGTCTCGGCGCTCGACGTCTCGATCCAGGCCCAGGTCGTGAACCTGCTCGACGAGCTACAGGACAGCCTCGGGCTGACCTACCTGGTGATCGCGCACGACCTGGCGGTCGTCCGGCACATCTCCGACACGGTCGGCGTGATGTACCTGGGCGCGCTTGTCGAGGAGGCGCCGAGCGACCGCCTCTACACCGAGCCGCTGCACCCGTACACCCGGGCGTTGATGTCCGCGGTGCCGGTGCCGGACCCGGACGTGGAGGACCGGCGGGAGCGGATCCTGCTCGCGGGCGACCTACCCTCGCCGGCCAACCCGCCGTCCGGCTGCCGTTTCCACACCCGCTGCCCGTGGGCGCAGCCCACCCGCTGCAAGGACGAGCGGCCGGCGCTGCGGGAGATCGGCACCAGCCGGGTAGCCTGCCACTTCGCCGAGCAGATCGCCAGCGGGGAACTGCGCCCGCACAAGGTCAGCGTGCAGATCGTCCGTCCCGAGGGCGAGGGCGAGTCGCCGGGCGTGGTCTCCGTACCCAGCGAGCCCGGCTCGTACGTCTGACGGGGCGCGGGGCCGTTGCCTCGTGAGCGTGATGCCTCTGAGTCATCTTGATGACTCAGAGGCATCACTGTCTGCCGGCGCGGTCAGCCCTCCGGGCGGTGCAGCAGGGCCACCGCGACGCCGTGCACCGCGTCCAGCCCCGCCGGGTCGGCCAGCGGGACCGACCCGCCGGTCACCGCGTACCACTCGTCGGCGTCCTTGTACTGCACGTGCAGCGTGACCTTGCCATCCGCGTAATCGGTGCGCAGGGTCAGCTCGCCGGTTACCACTCCGACCTCGTCGGTCATCACCCCGCCCGGCCCCGGCACGATGTCGGCGGTACGGCTCTGCGCGCCGCCGGCACCGTCGGAATCCGCGACCATGCCGGCCCCCGGCACGGCGGCGGGGGTCTCGGCGGCACCATCGGCGGTCATGCCTGCTGTGGCCGGGGTCTTGTCACCGGCCCCCTCGGCCTCTGTCACGAATTGCTCCCCACCGTGCAGCCCCCCAACATGTCGGTCAAAGCGGACTTCTCGGCACTGGTCACCGTCAGTCGCCAGTAGTGCTTGACGGCTACCCAGTCTTCCGCGTATTGACACCAGTACGACCGGTTCGCCGGCTTCCACTGGGACGGGTCCTGGTCACCCTTCGACCGGTTCGACGACGCCGAAACCGCAAAGAGCTGCGGTCGTGTGGTGTCGTTTGCGAAATCGCCACGCTTCGCGTCGTCCCACTCGTCGGCGCCCGAACGCCACGCGTTGGCCAACGGCACCATGTGGTCGATGTCCACGTCGGAGGGGTCGGCGGCGCTGCGACCGTCGTACACGCTCTCCCAGCGACCACCGACCACGTTGCAGCCCGACAGCTTCACGTCCTCGCCGTCGCGCTGCAAGATGGTGTCCCGCACATCGCAGTTCTTGCCGGTGTTCCGCCAGTGCGGAAAACGGCTCCGGCTGTAGCCCTTCATCGAGCCTGCTTCGGCGACGGTCAGCTCACCCAACTGCTGCGCCGCGTTGCCGCCGCCACCCGACGGGGCAGCCTCCGGCTCATCCGGTGGGACACAACCGGCAACGCCAAGCGCCAGCGCCGCGACGAGCGCGGTCACCGCCGCGCGCGATCCTGATCTGGTACGCACAGACGACACCTCTCCAGCTTGCGGGCTCCCGGCGATTGCGCACAGTACCTGGGCACGGTTTCGGCGTTTCGTGGCGTCTCCCACATCCTGCAAGGCAGATTGGTGAGATGACCGCCTCCGCACCCGCGCCCGCTCTGCGGATGGGCACCGTCGCCGGTCGGGGGACGCTGCTCGCCGCAGTCCTCGCCTCCGGAATGGTCTTCCTCGACAGCACCGTCGTCAACGTGGCACTGCCGAAACTCGGCCAGGATCTCGATGCCAATGTGGCCGATCTTCAGTGGACCGTCAACGGCTACCTGCTGATGCTTGCGGCGTTCGTGCTGCTCGGCGGGGCACTCGGGGACCGGTTCGGCAGGCGTCGGGTCTTCCTGATCGGGGTGGTGTGGTTCACCGTCGCCTCGGTGCTGTGCGGGCTGGCCCAGGGCACCGGCGCGCTCATCGCGGCCCGGTTCCTCCAGGGCATCGGCGGCGCGCTGCTCACCCCCGGGTCCCTGTCGGTGCTCCAGGCCAGCTTCCACCCCGACGACCGGGGGCGGGCGATCGGTGCCTGGGCCGGACTGTCCGGTGTCTCCACGGCGTTGGGCCCGTTCATCGGCGGCTGGCTGATCGACGCCCTGTCCTGGCGGTGGATCTTCTTCCTGAACCTGCCGCTCGCCGTGCTCGTGGTGCTGGCCGCCGCGCGCTGGGTGCCGGAGAGCCGCGACGAGAACGTCTCCCGGACGCAGGGACCGGGGCACACCCGACGCCGGTTCGACGTGGCCGGGGCGCTGCTCGGCGCGCTCGCTCTCGCTGGCATCACGTACGCCCTCATCGACGCGCCCGCGCGCGGCCACATCTCGGCCCCGGTGCTTGTCGCGGTGCTCGTCGGAGTGCTGGCCGCAGTCGCGTTCGTCCTCTTGGAACGGCGACGCGGAGACACGGCGATGCTGCCCACCGGGCTCTTCAGCAGCCGACTCTTCTCGGTGCTGAACATCTTCACAGTGGTGGTCTACGCGGCGCTCGGCGGTTTCACCTTCTTCTTCGCCGTCTACCTCCAGAACGTCGTCGAGTGGTCGGCCTTCCGCACCGGTATCGCACTGCTGCCGATGACGGTGCTGCTGCTCCTCGGATCGGCCCGGGCCGGCGCGCTGTCCGCGCGGATCGGCCCGCGGCTGCCGCTTGCCGTCGGGCCGGTGGTGGCCGCTGCCGGTCTGCTGCTGCTCCGCGGCGTCGGGCCGGGCGCGTCGTACTGGCGGGACGTACTGCCGGGGGTGCTGCTCTTCGGTCTCGGGCTGACCCTTGTGGTTGCGCCCCTGACCGCGTCGGTGCTGGCGGCGGTGCAGGACCGGTTTTCCGGGGTGGCCAGCGGCTTCAACAACGCCGCATCCCGGGCCGGTGGTCTGCTCGCGGTGGCCGCGTTGCCGCTGCTTGTCGGTCTCTCCGGCGGCGGGTACGAGCAGAAGACCGCGCTTACCGGCGCGTACCGTGCTTCGTTGCTGTGGTGTGCGGGACTGCTGCTGGCCGGTGCCGTGCTGGCGCTCGTGCTGGTCCACCGACCGCCCCGGGCTGCCCCGCCGTCTCAGCCGTGCCACTCGATGCCCGCCGCGACACCTCCGCGATAAGGAAACGCCGCAGGTGTATGGAACGCCCCGCTGTAAGGAAGGGCCCCTTATTAACGCCAGGCGTTAATAAGGGGCCCTTCCTTACAGCTCAGCGGCGGGCGCGGTTGACGGCGCTGGTGACCGCCTTGATCGAGGCGGTGACGATGTTGGCGTCGGTGCCGACACCCCACACCGTGTGACCGTCCACCTCGCACTCCACGTACGCGGCGGCCTGCGCATCCCCACCGGAGGACAACGCGTGCTCGTGGTAGTCGAGCACCCGGACGCCGACGCCGATCGACTGGAGCGCGTTGACGTACGCGTCGATCGGGCCGTTGCCGACCGCCGTGAGCGACCGCTCCTCGGCGCCCACGCCGACCTGGGCCTCGATCTCGACCTTGCCGTCGGTGGTGCCGATCGTGTAGCCGGCCAGCCGGACCGCCGGGTCGGGCTGGTGGTCGAGCAGGTAGTGCGTCGCGAAGATCTCCCACATGGCGGCCGGCTCGACCTCGCCACCGTCGTGATCGGTGACCTGCTGCACCACGCCGGAGAACTCGATCTGGAGCCGCCGAGGCAGGTCCAGTTGGTGCTCGCTCTTCATGATGTACGCGACGCCGCCCTTGCCGGACTGCGAGTTGACCCGGATGACCGCCTCGTAGGTGCGGCCCAGGTCCTTCGGGTCGATCGGCAGGTACGGCACCGCCCAGGTCTGCTCGTCCACAGGTACGCCGGCCGCCTTCGCGTCGGCGTTGAGGGCGTCGAAGCCCTTCTTGATGGCGTCCTGGTGGGAGCCGGAGAAGGCGGTGTAGACCAGGTCACCCGCGTACGGGTGGCGCTCGTGCACGGGCAGCTGGTTGCAGTATTCGACGGCCCGCCGGATCTCGTCGATGTTGGAGAAGGAGATCATCGGGTCGATGCCCTGGGAGAACAGGTTGAGCCCCAGCGTCACCAGGTCCACGTTGCCGGTGCGCTCGCCGTTGCCGAACAGGCAGCCCTCGATGCGGTCGGCGCCGGCCAGCAGGCCCAGCTCGGCGGCGGCCACACCGGTGCCCCGGTCGTTGTGCGGGTGCAGGCTCAGCACCACGCTGTCCCGGCGCGGCAGGTGCCTGTGCATCCACTCGATCGAGTCGGCGTACACGTTCGGCGTCGCCATTTCGACGGTGGCCGGCAGGTTGATGATCAGCGGGCGGTCGGGCGTCGGGTCGATCACGTCGATCACCCGGGAGCAGACCTCCAGCGCGTACTCCAGCTCGGTGCCCGTGTAGGACTCCGGCGAGTACTCGTAGAAGATCTCGGTGTCCGGGGTGTGGATCTCGGCGTACTTCTGGCAGAGCCGGGCGCCGGTGGTGGCGATGTCGGCGATGCCGTCGCGGTCCAGGCCGAAGACGACACGGCGCTGGAGCGTGGACGTCGAGTTGTAGAAGTGCACGATCGCCCGCTTCGCACCGCGCAGCGACTCGAACGTCCGGTCGATCAGGTGCTCCCGGCACTGGGTGAGCACCTGGATCGTGACGTCGTCCGGGATCATGTCCTGTTCGATGAGCTGCCGGACGAAGTCGAAGTCGGTCTGGCTCGCCGACGGGAAGCCGACCTCGATCTCCTTGTAGCCCATCTGCACCAGCAGCTGGAACATCCGGCGCTTGCGCTCGGGCGACATCGGGTCGATAAGCGCCTGGTTGCCGTCGCGCAGGTCCACAGCGCACCAACGCGGCGCGGCCTCGACGTGGCGGGTGGGCCAGGTGCGATCCGGCAGGTCGATGCGGAACTGCTCCTGGTACGGCTGGTAGCGGCGGTACGGCATTCCGCTCGGGCGCTGCCGGGCGAAGGGATCGGTCTCAGCGTCGGTGACAGGTTGAGCCATCTCAGAGTGCTCCCTGGAACATGTGGCGTCAGCAGATCGGAAGGTGTCGGCGAGGCGCCGGGCGACGATGCCCACGCGACTGCCGATAAGAAGCTCGGATGTGCTGGACGGCGCGATGCGACTCCGCGACGAGGTGCCGGCCGGTTAGGCCTCGTCGCGGCGGCTAAGGAGAAGAAGCGCCTGCCACATGACCAGGTCACCCTACGTGATGGAACTGGGGGTGGAAAGATACGTCCGGACTATGGGACCGACGTCATGTTCTGTTCCACGGGCACGGCGCCCAGCCTCGGCGTTCGTTCGGCCCAGGCCACAACGGGCACGATCGCCAGCCCCACGAGCGCGAAGATCGCTGCGATCGGTAACCAGCCCCACCCGCCGGTGGTCACCCCGAGCGCGGTCAGCCCGGCCGGGGCGATCAGGTACTGCACCTGCGTGCCCAGGCGTAACGCCCCCACGTAGGCGCCGCGCTGGTCGGCTGGTGGCAGGGTGGCGGTGAGCCCCCAGGTGCCCGCAGATTCGATCAACTCGGCGAGGATCAGCAGCGTCGCGGCGCCCACGAGCACCACGATGGTGAGCCCACCCCGGGTCACGCCGGAGATCGGCAGGACGAGGCAGAACACGGCGATCAGCAGGCCGCCCCGGCGCGACGCCCGCGCCGCGCCCGCAGCGGTGTCGGCGCCCCGGCTGACGCGTACCTGGAGCAGCACGATCAGCACCGTGTTGAGCAGCACCAGAGCGGCGATCACCGTCTTCGGGGCATCCGTGTGGGCGAGGATCCAGAGCGGCATCACCGTCAGGTACAGCACCCCGTGAGCGGTGAGCAGCCCGGACACCAGGGACACCGCCATGAAGGGCCGGTCCCGCAGCACGGCGAGCCGGCTCATCGGTTCCGCGGTGCGGGCCACCTGGGGCAGCCTTGGCAATCGCCGTACGAAGAGGGCCGTCACCAGAAAGACCCCGGAGATGAACCAGACCATCGCCCGGTACGCCCCGATCGTGTCCACGGCCAGCACCAGGCCGCTGATCACCGCACCCAGCCCGAATCCAACGTTCAGCGACGAACGCTGGTACGCCATCGCGGTGACCCGCTCGGCCGGGGGGAGCGCGTTTATCGAGTAGACCTGCCGGGCCACGCCGGTCGAGGCTTCCACGGCGGCCAGCGTCACCACTACTGCGAGGAAGCTGGCGAAACTGCCCACGAAGGGGTACGTCGCGAAGAGTGCCGCGTCCAGCACCAGCCCGACGATCCAGACCCGCTGCGGTCCGTACCTGTCGGTGAGCCCGCCCAGCGGCACCGTACCCAGCAGCGACACCCCCGCCGCGATGGACAGCCCCAGCCCGACCTGGGCGGCGCTGAGCCCGAGCGCCCGGGTGAAGAAGACGGCGCTGCCGGCGTGGAACAGGCCGCTGCCGACGGCTCCGACCATTGCCTGCACGGCCAGGGCGCGGGTAAGCCCGGCCGGCGGTACGACGTTTCGGACAATGCTGCGGATGGTGTCTCTGGCCCCCATGGCCGGTGAGTGAATCGTGCCCCCACGGTCCCGGTCGAGCCTTTTAGGCTGGGCCGAATCGTGCGGGGGTGTGTGTGTCGGAGTTGCGGTTCAGCCTGGCCGACGTCGCGGGAGTGCGGCTCGCCGTGTCGCCGGTCAACGAGACGGTCATGAGCATGTGGGCGCTTGCCAGCCCGGTCCGCTACGCGGTGCACCTGCCCTGGATCGACCGTGCCCGGGTGACGGTGCGCCGTCCCGAGGTGGCCGCCCGGGTTCGCCCGCTGGTCGAGCTGGCCCGGGCAGGTTGCTGGTTGCCCGACTTCCTCACCCCGGCGGCCCGACCGAACGTGGAGATGGCCGAGCAACTCGACCAGATCGGCGCGACGCCGCCGGCCGTGGTGGTCCAGGACCTGCTGGCGACCACCCCGCGTCGGCCGCTGAGCCCGTTCGGCCTGGCGCTTCTCGCCGACCCCCGCGGGCTGTTGCCGCAGCTCGTCGACGCCGTGCAGGTCTGGTACGACGAGGCGATCGCCCCGGACTGGCCGAGGATGCGCGCGCTGCTCGACGCCGATGTGGCGTACCGGGCCGCTCAGCTCGCCGAGGGCGGTGCCGGTCGGTTCTTCGAGCAGCTCCACCCGAGCCTGCGGTGGCTCGGTGACCGGGTGGTCAGCGACGATCCCTTCGAGAGGGACTTCGACCTGCGCGGTCGTGGGTTGGCGCTGAACCCGACGGTGTTCACCGAGCGGCGGGTGCTGTGGAACCTGCTGGAGGACTCGCTGCCGGCCGGCGCGTACCCGGTCCGGGCTGTCGGAACGCTCTGGGAGGCGACCCCGTCGCCGCCAGGTGATTCGCTTGCACGGGTTATTGGCCCGGGCCGGGCCGCGCTGCTGTACCTGCTCGACGCCGCGGCCACCACCACCGGTCTGGCCCGACTCAGCGGGATGTCCGCCGGGAACGTCTCCCAGCACCTGGCCGCGCTGCACGCCGCCGGCCTGGTTCACCGGGTTCGCCAGGGCCGGCACGTCCTCTACGGCAACACCGAGGCCGCGAAGGTCCTGCTTCGGGCCAGCCGCGGCGAGTGACCCGAAGGCGGTCAGCAGAGCAGCAGGTCGGTGACCGGGCGGCGGTGGTGGAGGCCGGTTTCGCGGGCGCGCAGGTCGGCCGGGAGGGCGAACGGGTCCCCGAGACGGCCGACGGCGGCGACCACCAGCGGGCGTACGCCGACGGGCAGGTTGAGCTCGGTGGCGAGGCTGACCTGGTCGAAGCGGGTGAGCTGACGCACGTGCAGACCGAGCGCGGTGGCCTGCAGGGTCAGGTGGGCCATCGCCTGACCGAGGTCGTACGCGGCCCGCTCGGCGTCGCCGCCGGTGTACGCGCCGACCACGAGGGTCGCGGCGTGCCGGGCCCAGCACTGGTCGTCGTCCGGGAGGCTGACCATGATCCGCTTCCAGTTCTCGTTGTCCCGGTGACCGAGGGCGAACCGCCAGGGCTGCCCGTTCTCCTCCGACGGCGCCCAGCGCGCGGCCTCCAGCAGTGAGGCCGCCTCGTCCGGGGTCAGCTCGGCGCGGGGGTCGAAGGCCCGTGGGCTCCAGCGGAAGGCGAGCAGCGGAGTGAGGTCAGCCATGTCGGCAATCGTCCTGTATGGGTGATTCGCCGCTCAGGATGGGTCCCGCAAATGTGGTCAATGACACCCGTAACGGGACGAAGGTCAAGACGTTCCCGCGCCCGGGCTGTCCGACGGGTCAGGGGTCGGCGGCGCCGCCGTACCCAGGGGCTCCACGTCCACCACCACGGGCCCGGCCAACTGCACGCTCGCCGGCGCGGTGCCGGGCGGGGCGGCCAGTCGCAGCGTCCCGGCCGCCGTCCGGACACCTGTCGGTGTGCCGTCCCGGTCGTAGCAGTAGATGCCGACGTCCAACGGGGCGTTCAGCGAAGCCGAGGTGGACTCCACCGAGTAACAGGCGCCGGTGACGCCCTCCGGTGGGCTGGCCGGCGCCACCGCCAACGGCGCACGCCTGTCGGTAAGCACAGCCAGCCAGTCGGTGAGCGGATGGTGGACGCGAGGGTCCAGCCGGCGCGGGAGCGCATCGTCGCGATCGCCGAGGCGTACGCAGTGCGCCGGCTCCGGTCGAGCGCTCGACGGCAGGGCGCACTGGAACAGCCCGTCGGTGGTGGCCGCCAGCGAGACGTCGACGGTGCCGCCGAGCGCACCACCCGGCACGTCGACCCGCCAACTGCCGTCGTTCGCGCTTGTGAACACGATGCTGCGGTCCGGTCGGCCGGGCTGGCTGAAGACGTACTGCGCCACGAGGTGGCGATCCTGCGCGGCGGCGGCCAGGGCGGCCAACTCGTCCCGGGCGGCATCCACAGTTACCGGCCCGGGATCGGCAGGCGGTGGGGGCGCGGGTTGCTCGCTGGTGCACGAGACCAGGACAGCAGGCAGGGCGAACACGAGCGACCCGAGCACGCGGAGGGCCGAGCGGATGAGGACGGGCACCGGCCCATTCTGCTGGGTGCCGCAGGATCGCGGGGGAGCGGCGCGCGGCCGATCCTCGGCGTGTCGGGCGCGGCGTGCGGACGTACCGGACGGGCTTGCGGACCTGGTCACCCGCGCTGGCCGGTGGCCCGCGCGGGCCGGATGGTGGGATCACACAACCCGCCGTCCTGACCCGCCGGATACCCTCATGAGGTCTGACACGCGCCGCCGGCCCCGGTTCCGGCGGCGTCGGCACGCTCAGGGACGCTGGGAGGGAGTGCACCGTCGTGGCACTCGTGGTGCAGAAGTACGGCGGGTCCTCCGTCGCCAATGCCGAGCGCATCAAGCGGGTGGCCGAGCGCATCGTCGCCGCCCGTAAAGCTGGCGACGACGTCGTGGTGGTGGTCTCCGCGATGGGAGACACCACCGACGAGTTGCTCGACCTGGCCAATCAGGTCAGCCCGTTGCCGCCGGGCCGCGAGCTGGACATGCTGCTCACCGCCGGGGAGCGGATCTCGATGGCCCTGCTGGCCATGGCGATCCACAACCTGGGGTACGAAGCCCGCTCGTTCACCGGCTCGCAGGCCGGCGTGATCACCACCTCGGTGCACGGTCGCGCACGGATCATCGACGTCACCCCCGGGCGGCTCAAGGGCGCGCTCGACGAGGGCGCTGTGGTGATCGTGGCCGGTTTCCAGGGCGTCTCGCAGGACACCAAGGACGTCACCACCCTCGGCCGGGGCGGTTCGGACACCACTGCGGTGGCGCTCGCCGCCGCCCTGCACGCCGACGTGTGCGAGATCTACACCGACGTCGACGGCATCTTCACCGCCGACCCGCGGATCGTGCCCAACGCGCGGCACATCCAGCAGATCACCTACGAGGAGATGCTGGAGTTGGCCGCGTGCGGCGCCAAGGTGCTGCACCTTCGTAGCGTGGAGTACGCCCGCCGGGCGGGGTTGCCGATCCACGTCCGTTCGTCATACTCGACCAACACCGGCACGATGGTCACCGGATCGATGGAGGACCTTTCCATGGAGCAGGCACTGATCACCGGGGTCGCGCACGACCGCAGCGAGGCCAAGATCACGATCGTCGGCGTGCCCGACGAGCCGGGCGCCGCCGCGCGGATCTTCGACACCGTCGCCGGTGCCGAGATCAACCTCGACATGATCGTGCAGAACGTTTCCACCGAGGGCACCGGCCGGACGGACATCTCGTTCACGCTGCCCAAGGCCGACGGCCCGACCGCGATGGCCGCCCTCAGCAAGATCCAGGAGCCGGTCAAGTTCAAGGGCCTGCTCTACGACGACCACGTCGGCAAGGTCTCGCTGATCGGGGCTGGCATGCGTTCGCACCCCGGCGTGGCCGCCGGCTTCTTCGCCGCGCTCGGCGCGGCAGGTGTCAACATCGAGATGATCTCCACTTCCGAGATCCGGGTCTCCGTCGTCTGCCGGGACACCGACCTCGACGTCGCGGTGCGCGCCATCCACGACGCGTTCGAGTTGGGTGGCGACAGCGAAGCCGTGGTCTACGCGGGGACGGGTAGGTAACGCCCGATGACGGCGCTGCCCACCCTCGCCGTGGTCGGAGCGACAGGTGCCGTCGGCACCGTGATGTGTGAGCTGCTCACCGGGCGTCGCAACGTCTGGGGTGAGATCCGGCTCATCGCCTCCGAGCGTTCGGTCGGGAAGCGGGTGCGCTGCCGGGGCGAGGAACTCGTCGTCCAGGCGCTGACACCGGAGGCCTTCGACGGCGTCGACGTGGCGATGTTCGACGTGCCCGACGAGGTCTCCGCCGAGTGGGCACCCATCGCCGTCGCCCGTGGCGCGATCGCTGTGGACAACTCCGGCGCCTTCCGGATGGACCGGGACGTCCCGCTCGTCGTTCCGGAGATCAACCCCGAGGACGTCCGCAACAGGCCCCGGGGCATCATCGCGAACGCCAACTGCACCACCCTCGCGATGATCGTCGCGGTCGCCCCGCTGCACCGCGAGTACGGCCTGCGGGAACTGGTGCTCGCCTCCTACCAGGCGGTCTCCGGAGCCGGCAAAGCCGGGGTGGACATCCTGCACGACCAACTCGCCAAGGTCGCCGGGGATCGCGCGCTCGGCTCGCGCACCGGCGACGTCCGTCAGGCCGTCGGCGACGACCTCGGCCCGTTCCCGGCCCCGCTGGCGCTCAACGTGGTGCCCTGGGCCGGCTCGCCGGCCGACGACGGCTGGTCGTCCGAGGAAATGAAGATCCGCAACGAGTCGCGGAAGATCCTCGGCCTGCCCGACCTCAAGGTCAGCGCCACCTGCGTCCGGGTGCCTGTGGTGACCGGCCACTCGGTGGCAGTGCACGCCGTCTTCGCCACCGAGGTGGACGCCGAGGGCGCCCGCGAGGCGCTACGCAACGCCCCCGGCGTGATCCTCGTCGACGACCCCGCCTCCGGGGAGTTCCCGATGCCGATCGACGCGGTCGGCACCGACCCGTCCTGGGTCGGCCGGATCCGCCGCGCCCTCGACGACCCGCGCGCCCTGGACTTCTTTGTCACCGGCGACAACCTCCGCAAAGGCGCAGCCCTCAACACGGCCCAGATAGCCGAACTACTAGCCAAAGAGCTAAAAACCCCGTAACCCGCCCTGCCCCGCCCCGCCCCACTCCGTCGATCATGGAGTTGTGGTGGGCGGATAGTGGCGCTGTGCCCCTTTTGCGGGGCACCACAACTCCATGATCGACCACTGCGGGGGCGGGCGGGAGGGAGGGCGCGCGGAGCAGCGGGGCTAGAGGGGGCTAGGCGGCTGCTAGGTGGACTCCGTCTCGGCCTTGGCGTTTTACCGCGTAGAGGGCCTGGTCGGCTCGGCGCAGGGTGCCGTCGGGGGACTCGCCGGGGCGGGGCAGCGCAACGCCCACGCTGATCGTGCGTCCGATGCGGCGGGCAGCCTCGGCAAGCCGTTCGGCGATCCGGACCGCCTCCTCCGGGCGGTTCACCTCGATCACCGCGACGAACTCGTCACCACCGATCCGGTACAGCTCGTCCCCGTGCCGCAACGCCCCCTCCAGCGCCCGGGCCAGCCCGACAAGCACCCGGTCGCCGGCCTGGTGGCCGTACGTGTCGTTGACAGTCTTGAAGCCGTCCACGTCGATCGCCAGCAGCGCCGTACGCCCCGGGGTGGCCGCGGCGATCCGCTGCCCGAACGGGCCGGTGTGCCGCAGTCCTGTCAGCGGGTCCGAGCTGGCCTGCTCCCGTAGACGGGCGAGTGTGTGCAGCCGGTCCAGGCTGGTCCACGCCTGCCCGGCGAGCAGCTCCATGAGGCTTACCGTGGTCGGATCCGGGCGCAGCACCCGCGCGTCGGCCACGAGCAGCGCCCCGCCCGCGTCGGACGGGCCGACCGGAACGGCGATGAGTGTGCGTACCCCGGCCCGGGTCAGTGTCTGGTAGTCCTCCGTCGGAGGATGTCCCACCTCGCCCAGCGTGTAGCCGGCCCCGTACCGGTGTGCCCGCTCCACGATGCGGCCCAGCGTCTCCGGACCCGCCCCGGTCAGCTCCGCCCGGATGCGGGTCTCCAGCTCACCGGGGGCCGCCCGGGATGGTCCGAGCCGCGCGCCGTCGGGCCCGCCGATCAGCAGCACCGCGGTGGAGAGGGTGGAGACCTCTCGCGCGGCGCAGGTCGCCGCGCTCATCACCGCCTCCTCGGTCTCGGCCGAGGAGAGGGCTGCGGCGTGCCGGAGCAGCTTCTCGCTGCGGCTCTCCGCCGGAGGGCCGCCGAGTGCGGCGATCCGCGCACCGAGCAGGGCTGCCAGGCACTCCGCGGTCTCCCGCCACGGCTCCAGGTCGACCGGCCCGCTCCACTGGAGGTCCAGGACGCCGACCGTCCGGTCCGCCGGGTCCAGTACCGGCACGCACAGTTCCGTTGTCACGTCCGGGCGTACCGGAAGGTAGTCGGGGTCGACCGTGACGTCCGGGACCACGGCGGTGGCCCCGGTGGCGTACACCCGGCCGACGATCCCGGTGCGTGCCGGCACCGTGGCGAAGACCTGCCAGGCGCCGGTCGCCGCCACGCAGCGCAGCCGGTCATGGACGTCGAGCAGCACGGAGATGGTCGCCGAGGTGTGTTGGGAGAGGGCGCTTACCGTCCACCGACAGGCCTCCGGCACGCTCGACGCCATCGTCAGGCGGACGGTGACGTCACGGATGACTCGCTGATGATCCACTCGCACGTCGTTCCAGGTAGGGGAGGGTCCGGCCGGCCGCCGAGCCATGCGATCAAGGGTACTCACGGCGACGGTCGACGACCTTCGTACACACGTTCTATCCACAGGCTGTGGACGCGGCCTGTGGGTTCGGCCGCCGGACCTCGTTAGCGTGGGAACCCCGGCACCGAGGAGGCGACAATGTCCGCGCACCCGAGCGCCGTCCCGCCCGCGGCGCCCGTCGGGGTCACCGCCGAGGAAAGGCTTGTCTGGTACGTCGCGTACGGCTCGAACATGCACGCCGCCCGGCTGGCGTGGTACATCGGTGGTGGTTGCCCGCCCGGCGGCCGGCGGACGTACCCGGGCTGTCGTAATCCCCGCCCGCCCAGACGGTCGGTGCCGGTGTCCCTGCCCGGAGGGATCTACTTCGCCGGCGAGTCGGGCGCCTGGACCGGCGGGATGGCGTTCTACGACCCGCAGCTGCCCGGGGTGGCCGCCGCCAGGGCGTACCTGGTCACGATCGAGCAGTTCACCGACATCGCGGCCCAGGAGATGTACCGCCCAGCGGGCGACCACGCCGGCCTGCTCCCGGCTACCGTCGAGGCCGTCGACACTGCCGTCGCCGACGGCCGGGCCGCGCTCGGCCCCGGCCGTTACGAGACGCTGATCTGCCCGGGGCACCTCGCCGGAGCCCCGCTGCTCACCTTCACCGCTCCCGAGCCGTCGTCGGCAGTACGGTGCCGGCCACCCGCGCCGATCTACCTCGGCATGATCGCCCGGGGGCTGCGCGAGTCGTACGGCTGGTCGGCAGAGCGGATCGCCGGCTACCTGGCACAGCGACCCGGGGTCGCCGAAGGCTGGACGCCCGGCGCCGTCGCGGCCCTGGTCACCGACGCGCTCACCGCCGACTGACCGGCGCTTCCGCACAACCGTGACGGGCCGCGCGGGTCGCGCCGAGCGCCCGGCTCGACCGGTCGGCGTTCGGATGAGAGGCTGTCGGAGAGCGGCGACCCCCGATGCGCCGCCATCCACGATCGACACTTCCGACGGCGTCGGTCGGCGACCCGGTCGACCCACAGGCCAGGCACCGCACACGCGCCGATTCTCACGAGGAGTCCCATGTCCATACCCGGGATGCGTCGGGCCGCCGCCGGCCTGACCGCGCTCGCGGTGGCAGCGCTCGGCGCGGTCGCCACCACCCCCGAGCAGGCGGACGCGCGACCGAAGCCGGTCGACGTCACACTGCTGGCACTCAACGACTTCCACGGCAACCTCGAACCGCCGAGCGGGTCCAGCGGCACGATCGCCGGGCAGACCGCGGGCGGCGTCGAATACCTCGCGACCCACCTGGCCGAGCTGCGCGCCGCCGCCAAGAAGAAGAACACCATCACCGTCGCCGCCGGTGACCTGATCGGCGCGTCTCCGCTGCTCTCGGCCGCGTTCCACGACGAGCCCACCATCGAGGCGCTGAGCATGGCCGGGCTGGACTACGCAAGCGTCGGCAACCACGAGTTCGACGAGGGCGCCGCCGAGCTGCTGCGGATCCAGAACGGCGGCTGCCACCCGGTGGACGGCTGCGCCGACGGGACCCCGTACCGGGGCGCCGGCTTCAAGTACCTGTCCGCCAACGCCTTCAAGACCGCCACCGGCAAGCCGCTGCTGGCGCCGTACGCGATCCACAAGGTGCAGGGCGTCAAGGTCGGCTTCATCGGGATGACCCTGGAGGGCACCCCGGAGATCGTCAGCCAGCAGGGCGTCGCCGGCCTCACCTTCGCCGACGAGGCCGACACCGCCAACCGGTACGCCCGTGAGCTGCGGCGCAAGGGCGTCGAGGCGATCGTCGTGCTGCTGCACGAGGGAGGCACCCAGGCCGCCACAGGCGGCATCAACGACTGCGTCGGCATGACCGGGCCCATCGTGGACATCGCCAACCGGATGGACCCGTCGATCGACGTGGTGGTCAGCGGCCACACCCACCAGGCGTACAACTGCGACATCAACGGCAAGCTGGTCACCAGCGCCAGCTCGTTCGGTCGCCTTGTCACCGACATCGACCTGAAGATCGACCGTCACTCCGGTGACATCATCTCCGCCAAGGCGGAGAACATGGTGGTCACCCGCGACGTCGCCAAGGACCCGAAGCAGACCGCCCTCATCGACCGCTACAAGACGGTGCTCGGCCCGGTCGCCGGCCGCCAGGTCGGCGAGACCACAACGGCGATCACCCGGAGCCAGGAAACCCTCTTCGGTACGACGATGGGTGAGTCACCACTGGGCAACCTGATCGCCGACGCGCAACTCGCCGCCACCGACGACGAGCAGAACGCTGTCGCCGCCTTCATGAACCCCGGTGGAGTCCGGGCCGACCTCGACGCCGGCCCGGTCACCTACGAGGAGGCGTTCACAGTGCAGCCGTTCGCCAACAACCTCGTGACACTGGACCTGACCGGCGCGCAGCTCTACTGCGTACTGGAGCAGCAGTTCGTCACCGGCCGGACGCTGTACCCGTCGTCGACAGTCGGCTACGTCGTCGACCCGGCCGGCACCACCGGCACCGTCGCCGACCCGTGCGCCGGCACCCGCGTGGTCCGGGGCAGCCTCACCATCGGCGGCACCGCCGTCGACACGGCCGCCACGTACCGGGTCACGGTGAACAACTTCCTGGCCGGCGGCGGTGACGGTTTCAGCGCCCTCACCGGCGGGACGAACCTGGTCACCGGCCAGATCGACCTGGACGCGTTCGTGGCGTACCTGACCGCGCAGTCGCCGGTCTCCGCCCCGACGCTCGACCGCATCCGCACCACCGCCGAGGTCCCCGCCGCCTGACGGCTGGCCTCTCGACAGTCGGGCCCTGGAGCAGCAGCTCCAGGGCCCGACCCGTCCCTGCGCCTGCTCCTGCCCGGCGTGCTCGTCGGGTCGTGCTCGATCCTGGTTTTTGTGGTCTCGACCTGGTGTGCAGGCCACTACAACCAGGATCGAGTCTGATCGTTCGGGGAGGGAGCGCTTGTCGTACCTCGGAAAGGTCGGCCGGCGGGGCGCGGCGGCTGTCGGTGTGCTCTGCCATGCTGGCTCGGTGAGTGTGACCTGGCGGCATCTGCCCGCATCGGCCCGTGAGATCGCCAACGCGGCCGGCGAAGCCGTCGCTGCAGTCCAGCAGCGCGACGCCGCGACGTACGAGGTGGCGGTCGAGCGGCTGACCGGTGCGGACCGGTCCGGCCTGGTGCTCGGCGTCGTCGTCCGGTTGCTGCTGGAGCAGACCCATCCGGACGGGCTCGACGGTGACGACGTCCGTCAGGTGCTGGAACGCTGCGTTCGCTCGGCGGCCGAATGGCGCGCCGACGTCGATCCGCACGTGGTGCTGGTGCTCCTCGCCGGGGCGCTCGGCGTGTACGACCCGGGCGACGACGACAACCCGCCCGGCCCGGCGGCGGTCGCCCGACACGCCCCGCTGCTCATCGCCGACCTGCTGTCGGCCTCCGGCCAGCCGATCGACGGCTATCTGGCTGCCGCGTTCGTCGAGATCGAGCGCACCGAACGGCACGACTGACCGGCAGGGGCACGCGGGGATTCCGCGCATGGGGAACACTGGCCGGCATGGCTGACCAGAGCGATGCGAAAATCGCGCTGCATTACTACCTTCAGCAGACTCGCGAAAACCTGATCTGGAAGCTTGACGGGCTCAGCGAACGCGAAGCCAGGCTGCCCCGCACCGCGACCGGCAACAACCTGCTGGGTGTGATCAAGCACTGCCTCAATGTCGAGGCCGGGTACTTCGGGCCCACCTTCGGACGCGAATTCCCCACCCCCGAGGAACTGGTTCCCCTGCAGGCGTTCGACGAGGACCCACAGGCAGACTGGTACGCGCGGGAGGACGAGACGAAGGACGGGCTTGTCGACCTGTATCGCCGTGTCGGGGCGTTCGCCGACCAGACGATCCAGGAGTTGCCGCTCGACGCGCCGGGGCACGTGTCGTGGTGGCCGCCCGAAGCACAGGCCGTGACGCTGCAGAGGGTCATCATCCACGTGACGTGCGACCTCGCCCGTCACGCCGGGCACGCCGACATCATGCGCGAGCAGCACGACACGACGATCGGCATGCGGCGGGAGAACTTCGGTGTCCCCGACGGCTATGACTGGACGGCGTACGTCACCAAGCTGACGAAGCTCGCCGACCAGTTCGAATAACCTCACGGGAAAACACCAGAGGGCACATCCATGGATCGGATGTGCCCTCTTAGCCTCTGGTTGCCCGCCCCCACCTCGCCCGCATCACGGACGCCAGTACCAGTTCTGCCGTACGTACAGGCGGGTCAGCCCGGCGCCCAGCATGTTGTTGAGAGACGGGTTGACCTGACCCTCGCCCGGCTGCACGACCTCCGTGACCACGTACCGGCAGCCGAGTGCGCGGGCCTGTACCAGGCGGGCGGCGATGAGCGCCCCCTGACCGCCGCGCCGCCGGTATCCAGGCAGGATGGCACCGGAGTTCAGCGACGCGACCTCGTCGTTGACGTAGAGGGCACCGCCACCGACGACGGTGTCGTCGGACAGGGCGGCGTACAGGTGGAAGTCGGGCTTCTCGGCACTCGCCTTCAACATGCCGGCGAGGCCGTCGTGTGGCATGCCGAAGGCGGTGAGGATGGACCGGCCCCACGCGTCGGCGAGGTCGGCGGTGACCGGGACGATGCCCAGGTCGGTCTTGCCCTTGATCACGACGTCCTCGATAGGGGCGGCGAGCTTGGCGATCCGGCCACCGGGCTGCAGTCCGTGCGCCGCACAGATGTCGGCCCAGTCAGTTGGCAGTACCTCGGGGGCGATCTGGAGCACCGCCACGGGTGCCCGCTCTGCGCGGTAGATGCCGATGATCTCGTCTATCAGGTCGGCGGTGACCGGTTCGGTGAATCCGAAGCCGAGAGCCTTGTTCCAGTAGCTGGTCACGTCGTTGCGCATGGAGAGCACGACGCCGCCGCCCACCCGGTGCGTGGTGATCCCGAGCAGCTCACGGTCGGCGGCCGGGGTGCCGGTCTCGTAGTCGCTCCCGACGCCGGCAGCCTCCGCTTCGGCGACTACGCGCAACGCTGGCTGAGCAACCGCAACGACGAGAGGGCGACCGTCGCCCGCGATGCCTCGATCATGGGCAATCACGTCGTGCCGAGGTGGGGTGCAGTACCGCTGGTGACGATCGATCACTCGCCCGTTCAGGAGTGGGTGACCAAGCTGGGGAGCGCCGAAAACGAATCAAGGCCCCTCGGTGGAGGGGCCTTGACCTGCTGTTACCTCTGGTCGGGGTGGCCGGATTCGAACCGACGACCTCTTCGTCCCGAACGAAGCGCGCTACCAAGCTGCGCCACACCCCGAGGCGTGCCGACAAATAGTAGCCCACCCGCCCCGATGGTCAAACTCGGTACCCCCGCTCCCGGAGCAGCCAAGATCCGCGCAACTTCAGGGATCTAGTGGCCTCGTGGCGCCCGGAGGGCACTACATCCCGGAAGTTGTGCGGATCTTGAAAGGCAGGCGGGACGAAGAGCCAGGGTCAGCGGGGGATCAGCGTGAGGATGCTTGCTTCCGGGGGGCAGGCGAAGCGGATCGGGGCGGTCGGGTGGGTGCCGAGGCCGGCGGAGACGTGCAGCCAGGAGTCCGAGCCGGGCCACCGGTGCAGCCCTCGCGCCATCGAGCGGGGCAGGCCGCAGTTGGTCACCAGCGCTCCGTACCCGGGCACGCAGACCTGCCCGCCGTGGGTGTGCCCGGCCAGCAGGAGCCCGAAGCGGTCGGCGGCCATCTGGTCGAGGACCCGCGGCTCGGGCGAGTGCGACAGCGCGATGGACAGGTCGGCCGAGGAGGAGACCTCGCCGGCCACCGAGGGATAGTCGTCCCGGTCGATGTGGGGGTCGTCCACGCCGACGAGGTCGATCTGGCGGCCGCCGGCTTTGATTGTGGTCCGGGCGTTGTTGAGGTCGGCCCAGCCGGCGCCAGTGAACACCTGCCGCAGCTCCTCGTAGGGGAGTTCGGCGCCTTCGGTGTACTCCCGGTCGGGCAGGAAGTAGGTGAACGGGTTCTTCAGCACCGGGCCTGTGTAGTCGTTGGAGCCGAACACGAACGCCCCTGGATAGTCCAGCAGCGGTTGCATGGCCCGCAGCACACCGGGCACCGAGTCCGGGTGCGCCATGTTGTCGCCGGTCACCACCACCAGGTCGGGGTCGAGGGCGGCCAGTGACGCCACCCAGCGCTGCTTGCGTGCCTGGTCGGGCATCATGTGCAGGTCCGACAGATGCAGCACGCGCAGCGGCTCCGAGTCGGCAGGCAGCACCGGCACGTCGTACCGCCGCAGTGTGAACATGTTGCGCTCGATGAGCGACGCGTACGCGAGGGTTGCCGCGCCGATCGTGGCGGTTCCGGCGGCGAGCCGGAATAGTGTGCGCTTTCGCATGGCGTTCAGGGTAGTTTCACCGTCCATGAGCACGCTGAAGGACCGCCTCACTGCCGACATGCGTTCCGCGCTTAAGGCGCGCGACGAGCTGACCACCTCCACGCTGCGGATGGCTCTGGCCGCCGTTGGCACCGCCGAGGTCGCTGGCAAGGCCAAGCGTGAGCTCACCGACGACGAGGTGCTCGCGGTGCTCACCAAGGAGGCCAAGAAGCGTCGGGAGGCGGCCACCGCCTTCGCCGACGCGGGCCGCACCGAGCAGGCCGCGAAGGAGACCGCCGAGGGCGAGGTGCTGGACCGCTACCTGCCCAAGCAGCTCTCCGATGCCGAGCTGACCGAGCTGGTCTCGGGGGCGCTCGCTGCGGGCGGCTTCACCGGCAAGGCCCAGATGGGCCCGGCGATGAAGGCGGCCCAGGCCGCTGTGGCCGGCCAGGCCGAGGGTGGCCGGGTGGCCGCCGAGGTACGTCGTCAGCTCGGCCTCTGACAGGTCCGCGCGTCAGCCGGATGGCTCAGCGATAGTCCGTACACGCGAACGGGCGGCACCCCGAGGGGTACCGCCCGTTCGCGTGTTCTACCTGGCGTCTCAGCCGCCCGGACGGCCGCCGCCGGGTCGACCGGGCCCGTTACCCGGCCCGCCGGGCTGCCCCGGCGTGGTCGTGCCCGGTGAGGTGCCGCCGCCACTGCTGACGTCGATGGACACCACACCGCCCTTGATCTGGCGGTTGCCCGGGTTGGTGCCGGCGGCGGTGCCCGCCGGGCAGCTCGAGGTCACCTTCGTGTCGGAGACGACGGGCAGGAAGCCAGCGCCCTTGAGTCGGGACTTGGCGGTCTCGATCGGCTGGCACTTGACGTCGGGGATGCTGCGCTGGTCGCCTTCGGAGATCTTCTGACCGGGCGGCTCGAAGTTGATCCGCGGCTTGCCCTTCATGGCGTCCCGCAGCGTCTCGTACACCGGCGGGTTGATGCCGTCCCGCTCCTTGTGCTTCATCTTGACGTTGGTCTGCGGCCAGTCCGGGTCGGCCATGATGCCGGCCACCGAGTACTGCTTGGTCATGGCGACCAGGGCGGCGGTCTTCTCCGAGTCGGTGGTGCCGGACTTGCCGGCCACCGGCGCGTCGACGAAGCCCTTCACGTTGCCGGCGGTGCGACTGCTGCCGCACTTGCTGGTCTTCGAGTTGTCGCCGACCGGGCAGCGGGCGGCGTCCACTGCGGCGCGGGCCACGTCGGTGCTGAACCGCTTCTCGCAGCGCGGGTTGGCGATGTCGAGCTTGTTGCCCTCCGGGTCGCGGATCTCCTGCACCGGGATCGGCTCGCAGTACTTGCCGTCAGCGGCGAGGGTGGCGTACGCGTTGGCCAGGTCGAGCGGGGTGACCGACGAGACGCCGAGGGTGAACGCTCCCCAGTCGTGGGCGGCCGCCTTGTTGTTGGCCCACTCGTTTTCCCTGCTGACCCGGAAGTTGATACCGGCCCGCTTGGCGGCGTCGACCACGTTCTCCGCGCCCACCTGCTGCTGAAGCGGCACGAAGTAGGTGTTCACCGACTGCGCGAAGGCGCTCCACATGTTCTGCATTCCGCCGGCCTTCAGGCCGGAGTTGGTCGGGCAGTACTTGTTGGTGCCCGGGCAGGCGGCGCTGCTGCCCGCCTCGACGATGTACTCCGACTTGAACTGCTGCGGCGCGTTGAACGGGTAGCTGAGCGGGATGCCCTTCTCCAGCGCGGCCAGGATGCTGAAGATCTTGAACGTCGAGCCGGCCTGGTAGCCGGTGATGCCGTCGCCGCCGGTGAGCAGCGGGTTGACGGTCGCCGGGTAGTTGCCCCGGATCTTCTTCTTGCTCTTGGCGGGATCGCTGGAGATCTTGTTCTTCGGGTTCTTCGGGTCGTCGAGCTTGAACTGCCTGTTGACGGCGAGCGCGCGGACCCGACCGGTGCCGGGCTCGACCACCGCGACCATTGCGGCTTCCTTGCTGTTCTCGCTCTTGGCCTTGCGGACCGCCTTGTCCGCACCCTTCTGCGCCTGGACGTCGATCGACGTGACGACTGTGTAGCCACCGCTCTTGAGCCGGCGCTCACGGTCGTACGACGTCGAGCCGAACGTCTCCTGCTGCATCCACCAGCGGTAGAAGTAGTCGCAGAAGAAGCCCCAGCTGTTGACGTTGGCGGCGACGCAGCCGTTCGGGGTGCGCCGGTCCTTCACGACCAGCTTGGTCGCCTTGGCCGCGTCGGCCTCCTGCTGGGTGATGGCCTTGGTCTTGACCATGTTGTCGATGACGTAGTTGCGCCGGTCCAGCGCGAGCGGGTAACCCGCCTTGGTGGTCGGGTCGTTGGTCGTCGGAGCCTTGACCATGCCGGCCAGCAGCGCCGCTTCCTCGATCTTGAGCTTGCTCGGCGGCTTGCCGAAGTAGACCTGGCTGGCGGCGTAGATGCCGTACGCGCCGTTGCCGAACGAGGCGAGGTTGAGGTAGCGGGTCAGGATCTCGTCCTTGGAGAACTCCTTGTCGACCTGCAGGGCCAGCCGCATCTCGCGGAGCTTGCGGGCGCTGGTGTCCTCGGTCGCGGCGACCACGTCGGCCGGGTGGGTGGCCGAGTAGGCGATGGCCAGCCGGACGTACTGCATCGTCAGCGTCGAGGCGCCCTGACGGCCGGCGCTCTCGTTCTGGTTGTTGACGAACGCGCGGGCGACACCGTTGATGTCGACGCCGTTGTGCTTGTAGAAGTCGTGGTCCTCGGCCGCGATGATGGCCTTCTGCATCGGCTGGGAGATGTCGGCGAGCTTCACGTCGCGGCGGTTCTCGTCGTACATCGTCGCGAGCGGTGTCTTGCCGTCCGACGCAAGCAGATAGCTGATCTGTGGCGCGCGGGCCACAGTCAACTCAGTGGGCAGGGCGCCGAATGTCTCGGCGCCGGCCTTCGCGGCAAGGCCGGACATCGCCACCGCGGGGAAGGCCGCCGCAGCGACCACCACGCCAGCCAACAGGCCACATACGAGCAGCGATGCGGCATTGGTCAGCACATTGTGGTCACGTTTCCGCATCCAGGTCACCTCGACAGGGTACGCGAGTAGGGAACGAGGGGCGCTGGGGCGTTCTTTCCCCATTTCCTGCGTGCGCTGCCCTCGTTGTGCTAAACGCATGACCCCCCGTACGAGGTTGCGTGTGACCTGGCGTGAGTCTCCTCCGATTGGAGGGAACGGCGCAGCGTTTTCACGGACCTCGGCGGGGTAACCGGCGGTCGAAGGCCCGGGAAGCCGGGAGTGTCCGGAATGATGGATTTCGCCGACAACGTTGCGTAATCGGTCGACTACAGAGCATGATGATGGCGGCGACAGCGCCACATGTCGTTCGTGCCGCCTTGGGGAAGGCAGGCCGGGCGACCGGGGGGAATTGCCGGCTGCCGTGCAACGAGGTCGGTAGGTATGCAAGGGGGGACGTGTACACATGGGCATGATCACTGACTGGCCGTCGCTGGCGGCGTGTCAGAACGGGGACCCGGACGCGTTGTTCGTACAGGGCGCCGAACAGAACGTGGCGAAGCGGATCTGCCGGAGCTGCCCAGTTCGGTACGAGTGCCTGGCCGACGCGCTGGACAACCGGATCGAGTTCGGTGTGTGGGGCGGCATGACCGAACGCGAACGCCGCGCGCTGCTGCGTCGTCACCCGCAGGTGACGAGTTGGCGCAAGATGTTCGAGGCGGCGATGAAGAAGAACAGCAAGGACAAGGCCGCCAAGGACAAAATCCTGGTCAGCGCGGCCAACTGACGCCGGTCACGGCCGGCTGATCGCCGCGCCGATCGTTCGTAGCCCGTCGACGTCGTGCACGTCGGCGGGCTGCGCCGTCACCGACACCGTGGGCACCCCGGGGAACGCCTCGGTGAACCGTGCGGCGACCTGCTGCTCGCGTACCGCCTGGCGGGCCAGCGCGGCGTGCGCCCGCAGCACGTCGGCGGTGGCCTCGTGCCCTCCCAGCTCGGTCAGCCGCTCCGCGGCGGCCCGGCTCTGCTCCGCGTCCAACTCCGGAACCGCCGGCCGGTGCACCCGGTTGAGCACCAGCCCGGCCAGCGGCATCTTCTCCTCCCGCAGCCGGCCCGCGAAGTAGGCGGCCTCCCGGACCGCGTCCGGCTCCGGGGCCGCCACCAGCACGAAGGCCGTCTCCCGTGCCTGCAGGATGCGGTACGTCTGCTCGGCGCGCTGCCGGAAGCCCCCGAACATCGAATCCAGGGCGGCCACGAAGCCGGACAGGTCGGTGAGCAGCTGCGCGCCGAGCACCTTCTGCACCACCTTCGAGAACATGCCGAACGAGGCCGTGACCAGGCTGAACATGCTCCGCCCGCCGGTGCGTGCCGGTGCCAGCAGAAGCCGCAGCATCCGGCCGTCGAGGAAACGGGAGAGCCGTGCCGGCGCGTCCAGGAAATCCAACGCCGAGCGGGACGGCGGGGTGTCGACCACGATCAGGTCCCACTCGCCCCGGGCGTGCAGCTGGCCCAGCTTCTCCATCGCCATGTATTCCTGCGTGCCGGCGAACGTCGAACTCATGGCCTGGTAGAAGGGGTTCGCGAAGATCTCCGCGGCCTTCGCCGGATCGGTGTGCTGAAGCACCACGTCGTCGAAGGTGCGCTTCATGTCCAGCATCATGGCGTGCAGCTCGCCGCCGCTGGCCTCGACGTCGATCCCCTTGACCTGGCGGGGCGTGTTGTCCAGCTCCGTCAGGCCCAGCGACTGGGCAAGCCGGCGGGCCGGGTCGATGGTGAGCACCACCGTTCGCCGCCCATGCTGCTCGGCGGCCCGCAGCGCCAGCGCCGCGGCAGTGGTCGTCTTACCCACCCCGCCGGCACCGCAGCACACGATGATCCGCACGCCGGGGTCGGCGAGGATCTGGTCGACGTCCAGCTGCGGCGCCGCGTCTTCGGAAGGCACCAATCGAGCGTATCGGGCCGGCTGGGTCCGTGCGCCTGTGCCGACGTGAGGTGCGCGTCAATCCGCCTGCACGAGGGCCTGCGCCAGGGTGGTGAGTCCGGCCCGGTCGACCCCCTCGGGCAACAGTGGCAACTCGACGATCGGGAGCCCCAGCTCCACCAGCTCGGCCCGCAGCGAATCCTCAAGCTCCCGCCGAATGGCCTGGTCACGTGCCTCGTCGTGCAGGCCAGCGACGATCTCCCGATCGGTCGGCAACCCGGCGGCGGCCAGTCCGCGCTTCAACTCCG
Organism: Micromonospora sp. DT41; assembly: GCF_049841715.1. NCBI lineage: Bacteria > Bacillati > Actinomycetota > Actinomycetes > Micromonosporales > Micromonosporaceae > Micromonospora > Micromonospora sp. DT41. The sequence goes on from NZ_JBNCKU010000003.1 coordinate 67,764, forward strand.
CAGGGCTGACCGCCCGGCCGGCCGGCAGCGGCGGGCGGGTGCCGTTGACGATCACCTTGCCGACCCCGAAGCCGAGCGAGGTGAGGTCGGCGATGGCGTCCACCGTCTCCTGCACCGGCATCTCCTCCAGCAGCGTGACCACGTGCACCGCAGTGATCGGGGAGCGCAGCAGCGCGGCGACCCCCTCGCTCTGGGTCTTGATCGGGCCGACCTTTGCCAGTCGGGCCGTCTCGGCGGTGACGTTGAGGAAACGGCCGATCCGCCCGGTCGGCGGAGCGTCGAGCACCACCGCGTCGTACACGCGTCGTTGCCCCGAGGTGCGGGTGGTGGCCTCCTTCACCTTGCCGGTGAGCAGCACGTCCCGCAGGCCCGGGGCGATGGTGGTGGCGAAGTCGATCGCACCGAGCTTGCGCAGCGCCCGTCCCGCGGCACCCAGCTTGTAGAACATGTCGAGGTATTCGAGCAGGGCTTCCTCGGCGTCCACCGCGAGTGCTCGCACCTCACCGCCGCCGGGCACGTCGGTGAGGTGTCGCTCCTCGTACGGCAGCGGGTCGATGCCGAAGAGTTGGGCGATGCCCTGCCGGCCCTCGACCTCGACCAGCAGGGTGCGCCGGCCACCGGCGGCCAGCGCCATGGCCAGCGCCGCCGCCACGCTTGTCTTGCCGGTACCGCCCTTGCCGGTCACGACGTGGAGGCGGGCCGACCATCCGGTACCGGCCGGGTCGGACGGCCGCTCAGCTGCACGCACCCGTCGAGCCTATCCAGGCTCGGGGGTCAGGCGACCTCGCAGACCCACCAACCCGTCTTCTGCACCACAGTGAAACGCAGGTCCTGGTCGGCCACCTTCTCGTCGGCGGTGGTCATTGTGACGCGGGCGGAGACGGTCGCCCGGTCACCGGTCTGGTTGTCGACCTTCGGGGTGGTCCACTTGAAGCGCGGGTTCTGGTATTCGGCCGCGTACTTCTGCACCTCGGCCACCTTCGCGGCGATCTTCTTGTCGTCCCGGGAGGCGGCGCAGACGCGGTTGGCCGCCTTTGTGGCGTCGCGATCCTTGTAGACGGCGGTGAGGAACTCGTCGACGGCGACCGCCGGCTCCTTGGCGCCCTCGCCGGACTCGGCGTTGCGCAGGGTCAGGAACGTCACCACGCCGCCACCCACGCAGAGCACCATGATCACGACGAGAGCGATGGCAGCGATCAGCAGGCCACGCTTCTTCTTCGGCTCGGCCGAACCCGGGTAGGGCGGGTAGCCGGGCGGGGGCGGCGGGATCGCCCCCGGAGTCTCGGTCCCGACTGCGCCCGGTGCCTGCGTCGCCGGGTCGCCCGTCGGGCTGCCGAACGGCGGGGCGCTTGCGAACGGCGGGGCACTCGCGGGCTGGTTGGCGCTGTCGGGCTGGCCGGGCAGACCCGCCGGCGCGGGCACACCTGCCGACGCGGGCAGCGCCGCCGGGGTGGGCTGTGCGGGAAGAGCGAGCGGGCCGGGCTGCGAGGTGCTCCCCGGCTGCGCGGTGCCGGCCGGCTGGCCGGGCACTGTGGGTGCGCCGGGCTGCGGGGGGACGGCTGGATCGCCGGGTTGACCGGCGGGATCCGGGTGGCCCGCCGGGAGGGCGCGCGGGCCGGTCTGGTCACCGCTGGGCGGTTGGGTCATCTCGTTCCCCCGAGTGTGCGGCGCCCGGCCGCCACCCCGGGCGCCGAGCGTGATCGAGCGGGCGGCCGGGCGCTGCTCGCGACCGTCCGACGGGAAGGGTAGCGGTCAACCACCGTGTTGGTGTCGCCCGTATCGCGCCGCCCGGAGCGTGGATTTTGGCCAGTGGGCGACAGGGCGGACACCGTTGGGTCACTGCATACGATCTGTCGTATATGTGACTTTCGGGCTTGATGTGCGCGTCCTGTTGGCGGGACCGCCCCCACGCACCTACGTTCGTCCCGGTGCGGGGGCCGGAGAGGATGGCCGGGCCGGCCGGAGGCGTCACCCGAGAGGTACCACCGGAGGAAGTGCATGCGCGACGCGGACAACATCCCTCGCACCCAGTTTCCGGCCAACGACCGGCTGCGCCGATCCGGGTCGATGGGCGAGGCTGCCGGTGGACCGTTCGGCAACCCGCCGGTCAACGAGCGGTCGTACCGTCGGGTTCCGGAACCGCCCGAGGTGGTGCGCACGCCGAGCCGACCCGTCGAGCGGCGGGACGACGACGAGCCGGGCTTCGTCATCCACCTGCCGATCCGGGTGGCCGACCTGGGAGCGGCGACAACGCTTGCCGGTCGCGTCGCCGTGTCCCTGGGGTTCCTGCCGGAGCTGGACGCGGGCGAGACCACGGTGTCGAACGCCGACGACCAGAACAACAGGCACCGCGTCTTCTGCGACCTGCTGCAACCCGACCGGTCGCGGTGCCCCCAGAGGTACGGGCACGAAGGCCCCTGCGGGGAGTTGCCGGCACCGCCCGAACAGCGCACCGCACCTCGCCCGGCGAGCGGACCGTAGGCTGTACCTCGACGCCGTCCGCACCGAGAGGGAGCCCTCCAGCGATGCAGAAGTGGGAATACTCCACGGTCCCGCTGCTGGTCCACGCGACCAAGCAGATCCTCGACAACTGGGGTGAGGACGGGTGGGAACTCGTCGCAGTGGTCCCCGGCCCGAACCCGGACCAGCTGGTGGCCTACCTGAAGCGGCCCAAGGCATGAGCAACGGCCCGCACGCGAAGCTCGCCGAGTTGGGGCTCGAACTCCCCGAGGTGGTGCCGCCGGTGGCCAGCTACGTGCCGGCCGTGCAGTCCGGGCAGCACGTGTACGTCTCTGGCCAGCTGCCGATCGCCGAGGGCAAGCTGCTGGCGACGGGCAAGGTCGGCGCCGGTATCTCGGCCGAGCAGGCCAAGGACCTGGCCCAGCGCTGCGCGCTCAACGCCTTGGCCGCCGTCGACTCGCTTGTCGGCCTGGAGAACGTGGTCAAGGTGGTCAAGGTGACCGGTTTCGTGGCCTCCGCGCCCGGCTTCACCGGCCAGCCCGCCGTGATCAACGGTGCCTCCGACCTGCTCGGCACCGTCTTCGGTGAGGCAGGCCGCCACGCCCGCAGCGCGGTAGGCGTGGCCGAACTCCCCCTGGACGCCCCGGTCGAGGTAGAAGTCATAGTCGAGGTCGCCTGACCCGCCCCGCGATCTTGCACTTGGTGCCCGGATCAAAGCCCTGAAGAGGGACGAATCAGGGTCCGAAAGTGCAAGATCGCGGAGGGTGGCGAGCCGGGTCGTACGATCGCAGCCATGAGCGGGCACATGACGGCACCGGCGGCGGCACTCGCCGCTGAGTTGCCGGACTGGGTGACGCTGCTGCGTGCGCCCAATCCGGGGCCGATGACCCTCGACGGCACCAACACCTGGGTGCTGCGCGCGGCACCGGGCGAGCCGGCAGTGGTGATCGACCCCGGGCCGGCCGACGAGGGGCACCTGGCCGCGATCGCCGCCGCCGGCCCCGTCGGGCTCGTGCTGATCACCCACGGGCACCCGGACCACACCGAGGGCTCGGCCCGGCTGAGCGAACTCCTCGGCGGGGCGGCGCACGTCCTGGCCGTCGACCCGGCGCACACCATCGGCGGTGAACCCCTCACCGAGCCGGCCGAGCACCTGGGCGGCTTCGGCCTCGACATCCGCCTGCTGAGCACCCCCGGGCACACCGCCGACTCGGCCTGCTTCCTGGTGGAGCACGCCGACGAGCAGGTGGTGCTCACCGGCGACACCATTCTCGGCCGGGGCACCACAGTGGTGGCGCACCCGGACGGTCACCTCGGCAACTATCTGGGCAGCCTGGAGTTGCTGTCGACGTACCGGGGAATCACGGCGCTGCCCGGGCACGGCCCGGCGCTCGCCGACTGCGGCGCGGCGGCCGACTTCTACCTCGCCCACCGGCGGGCCCGGCTCGACCAGGTCCGGGAGGCGGTCGCCGCCGGTGCCCGCACGCCCGACGACGTGGTCGCCGCGGTCTACGCGGACGTGGACCGCTCGCTCTGGTGGGCGGCCGGCTGGTCGGTCCGTGCCCAGTTGGAGTATCTGGGTGTCGACACCGGGGAATCCGAGCCGGGGGTCAGTGGGTTGGAGCACATGTGACCTGCCCCGTGTGTGGAACCGTCGCCGTTCCAGGCGCGCGGTTCTGCCACAACTGCGGAGCCGCGCTGCCGGCCGCCGCGACGTTGCCGGCGGCCGAGCGTCGGGTGGTAACGGTGCTCTTCGGCGACCTGTCCGAATTCACCTCCTGGTCGGAGGATCTCGATCCGGAGCGGGTCGGCGCGGTGACCGACCGGGTGCTCGCCTCCCTCGCGGGGGCGGTGAAGACGTTCGGCGGGCACGTCGACAAGCTGACCGGCGACGGGATCATGGCGGTCTTCGGGGCGCCGGTGGCACACGAGGACGACGCCGAGCGGGCCGTCCGGGCCGCCCTCTCCATGCAGCGGGCCGTCCGCCGCGTGCTCGACGACGAGCGGGGCGGCGGTGCGCCGCTCGGGCTGCGGGTCGGGCTGAACACCGGTGACGTCATCGCCGGCATCCAGGCCGCGATCGAATACACGGTCATCGGCGACACTGTGAACACCGCCGCCCGACTGGCCGACGCCGCCGCTGTCGGTGCCGTCTACGCCGGTGGTCGTACCGCCGCCGCCACCAGGCACGTGGCCTCCTGGCGGGCGCTGCGCCCGCTGCGGCTCAAGGGCAAGCGTGAGCCCGTCGAGGCGTACGAGCTGCTGGGTCTGCTCGACGCGCCGGGCACCCGGTCGGGTCTCGGTGACGAGGCGCCCTACGTGGGCCGGGAGACCGAGATCGGCCGGGTCGCCGGCCGGCTCGCCGAGGTGATCGACCAGGGAGACCCCCGGGTGCTGCTGATGACTGCCGAGGCGGGCATCGGCAAGTCCCGGTTCGCCGCCGAGGTCGAACGCCTCGCCGCCGGATACGACGTGGGCGCCGGCAGGTACGCGGCGCACACAGGAGCCCGGGTGCTCTCGGTGCGCTGCGCCGCCTTCGGTGAGCGCCGCCGGCTCGCGCCGCTCGCCGACCTGGTCCGCGCCGCCGTCGGCCTGCCCAGTGACGCGTCCACAGCGCTCACCCGTCCTGCGGTCGAGGAGCGGCTGCGCCGGCTCGGCCAGCGGCTCGCCCGAGCCGGCGCCGAACAACCGCCGATCGTCACCGACCAACTGCTGGCACTGCTCGGCTATGCCGAACTCCCCGCGCACACCGGCACCGACAACGGCGAGTGGGGCAGTGCCGCTGCCACGGCGGCCGATGCCGAGGCGGTGCCGAACGCCGTCGCCGACCTGCTCAGCGGCCTCGCCTCGGAGGCGCCGCTGGTGATCGTGGTGGACGACCTGCACGACGCCACCGCCGAGACGATCCGTGCGCTCGGGCTGGCCCTGTCCCGTCTCACCGGCCCGGTCCTCGTGCTGCTGCTCGGCCGCCCCGAGCTGGTCCGTACCGCGGGTGCGCTGACCCGCGTCGCGGACGCCGAGGTGCACTCCCTGCCGCCGCTGCGCGGAGCCGACGCGGCCCGGTTGCTCACCAGCTATCTCGGCGGCGGGAAACTGCCCCAGACCGACACCGACAGGCTGCTGGCCACCGCCCAGGGCAACCCGTTCTACCTGGCCGAGCTTGTCACCCTGCTGATCGAGCGCGGTGCCCTCACGACAGTCGAACCGGGTCGCGGTGTCCGACCAGCCCCCGGCGAGCGGGACCAGAGCTCGACCGCGAGCTGGCGGCTGGTGCCCGGTTCGCTGGGCAGCCGGCTGCTGTCCCGCGATCTCGCGGCGGTGCTCGCCGCGCGTATCGACGCGCTGCCACCGGGCGCCCGTTCGGTGCTGCGGGACGCCGCGGTGGTCGGTGACACGGTGCCCGAGGGCGCGTTGGAGGCGCTGCTCGACAAGCGCGCCGGCCGCGACGGGCGGCCCTCGGCCGTGGTCGCCGTGGAACTCGACCGGGCGGTGGAGGAGCTGCTGCAACGCCGGATGCTGCACCGCACCCGCACCGGCTACGCGTTCGCCACCCCGCTCATGCGGGAGGCCGCGTACGCCGGTGTGAGCAAGGCGGAGCTGGCTGAGCGGCACGCCGCGCTTGCCCAGTGGGCGGCACCCGAGAACAACGCCGCGACAGCGACCCTGGGCGGGTTCACCGACGAGGCCCGGGACGACTTCGTGGCGATGCACGTCGAGCGGGCCGCCCGGCTTTCCGATGCGGTGAAGCTGCGCCCGGACGCCCCGGCCCGCGCCGTGGCCCCGCTCGGGGTCGCCGCGCTCGGCCGGGCCGCCCGCCGGTCGCTGTCCGCCGGGGAGCCGGCGCTCGCCGTCGAGTACGCCGAACGCGCCACCGAACTGGCCCGCGACGGCGTGCCGGCGGCCGATCGGGTGGTGCACGCCAGGGCGCTGCTCCAGATCGGTCGGGCCGTCGACGCGCTCGCCTACGCCGAGAAGATCGCTGCGAACGCCGGGGAGGAGGCCACCCGGGTCAGCGCCCTGCTGCTCGCCGGGCAGGCCCAGCAGACCCTCGGTGACCAGGGGCGGGCGGTGACCGCCTGGCAGGAGGCGCTACAGGTGGCCACTGCCGCCGGGCTGCCCACGTTGCGGGCGTCCGCGATGCGCCGGCTCGGCATGGCCGACTTCGTGGGCGGACGGTTGAGTCAGGCGAGCAGCCGGCTGGCTGCCGCGTACCAGGTCAGTCTCGGTGCGCAGGACCGGCGCGGGCAGGCGTGGTCGTTGCAGAACCTGGCGTGGGTGACCACCACCCGGGGTGACTTCGCCGGCACCGACGCGGTGCTCGGCCGGGCTGCTCGGTTGTTCGCCGAGCTGAAGGACCCGTACGGGCGGGCCTGGCTGCGGGGCACCACGGCGTTCGCCCGGCTGCTTGCCGGAAGGCTGCGCGAGGCGTGTCGCATGGCGCAGGTGTTCCTGCCCTTCGGGGAGCGGGTCGGGGAGGCGTGGGCGGTGGGCACCCTGCGGGCGGTGGCGGCGTACGCCACTGCCGAGCTGGGTGAGCTGGCCGAGGCGGACCAGGGGGCACGCCGGGCGTACCGCGAGTTCGCCGCCGCGTCCGACGACTGGGGTCGCGGGTTCGCGCTTGTGGTCCGGGCTGTTGTGGCGCGGGGCCTGGGCGAGCCGGAACACGCTGCCGATCTGCTCACCGACGCCCTGGCGGACGCCGAGCGGACCTCGCACCCGCTGCTCACCGGGATGGCTGGCACGTTGCGGGGGTTCGTGGCACTGGACATGGGCGACTGGGAGACTGCCGAGCGGGCGGCGCGCGGGGTGCTGACGGCCGTCGAACCGCACAACCCGCAGGCGCCGGCGCAGGTCGCGCCCCGGGTGCTGCTGGCCACCGCCCGGCTGGCCGCCGGCGACCCGGCGACTGCCGTCGGGCTGCTCGCGCCCGTGGCGACCACCGCCGCGAACGCGCCGTCGTTGCTGTTCTCCCGCCGTCAGACGATGGCCCGGTACGCGTCGGCGCTGCTCGCCCACGGTCAGCGGGAGCAGGCGTTGGACTGGGCCCAGCGTGCGGTCACGGTGCCTGCCGAGGACGTCCGCAGTCAGGTGATCGCGGCCGGCGTGCTGGCGGAGACGCTGGCGGCCTGCGGTCGGCAGGTGGAGGCTTTGTCCTGTGCGGACGAGGCGGTCCGTCTGGCGTACGCCACCGAGCAGCGCAGTGAACGCGCCGCCGCCGACGCCCTGCGGGCCAGGATCGCCGCTCAGGTCTAGCCATCGCCGCTTCCCGTCCGGTTCTGCCGGTTCCGGGGATGTGGTTGTCGGAGCGACCGGCTAGCGTGTCACCACCGTGCGCCGGTCCACAGTGAAGCCGTCGCCGTGCCGGGGAGGGCCATCATGAAGTTGCCGCGTTCCATCGCGGGCTGGACCATCGCTGTCTTCGGTGTGCTGGCGTTGCTGATGGGTGCGGTCGGGCTGCTCTGGCCGGAGGCGCTGCTGAGCATGCTCGGGCTGGAGGTGCCGTCGACCCGTACGGCCGGCGACCACACGGGCACGTTCCTGCTGGCGTCCTCGATGGCGTCGTTCAACATGGGCGTCTACTACCTGCTCGCCACTGTCACCGAGTGGCGGGCGTTCTACCGCTTCACAGTGGTCTTCCGGCTGGTCACCTTCACCGTGTTCACCATCGCCGTGCTCGCCGACATCGCCCCGGACCGGTTCTTCGGGGTTGCCGCCTGGGAGGGCCTGGGTGCACTGGCCACCGCGATCGGCCTGCGCGTCGACGCCCGCCGAAGTGCAGCCGGTGCCGCTTCGGCGGACGCGGCGCGCTGAGCCGCCGGCCGGGTTGGGTATTTTCGAGCAGTGACCGACACCCCGACCGGCCGTTCGCGGGTGCCGATCGTGCCCGGCCTGACCGATTTACGAGTTTTTGCCCGGGGCGGGTACGCGACCGTCTACCAGGCCACCCAGATCTCGGTGGGGCGTGAGGTCGCCGTCAAGGTGGAGAACCGCACGCTTGACAGCGAGCGCGACCAGGCCCGGTTCCTGCGTGAGGCGCGGGCCGCCGGGCGGATGTCGTCCCACCCGCACGTGGTGGACCTCTTCGATGTCGGGGTCACCGTCGACCAGCACCCCTACCTGATCATGGAGTTGTGCGACGGGTCGTACGCCGAGCGGATGCGTACCTCGCCGCTCGGCGCTGTGGAGGCCCGCGATCTCGGCATCAAGATCGCCGACGCGCTGGCCCACTCGCACGCGGCAGGGGTGTTGCACCGCGACGTCAAGCCGGCAAACATCCTCTACTCGCACTTCAACTCGGCGGTGCTCGCCGACTTCGGGCTGGCCGTGCTCGCGGAACACCGGGATCCCACAGTCACCCTTGAGGTGCTCACCCCGGCGTACGCGCCACCGGAGATGTTCAGCCACAGCCCACCGTCGCCGGCCGTCGACGTGTACGCGCTCTGCGCCACCCTCTACGCGGTGATGCACGGCCGGCCGCCCCGCTGGCAGTCCGAGCGCAACCCAAGCCTGGTCACTGTGCTGGAGATGTTCAACCAGCAGATCCCCAGCCTGCCCGGCGTACCGGACGAGCTGATCGACGTGCTGCGCGCCGGCATGGCCAACGACCCGGCCGAGCGGCCCTCCGCCCTCGAACTGCACGACCTGCTCACCCACCTGCCGTTCGGCTCGCCGCCGAAACCGGTCAGCGGCGCCCCGATCAGCGGGAGCCCGATCAGCGGCGGCCCGATCAGCGGCGGCGCGGCGCGGCCCGGCCCGTACGTCGCCGGCCAGCCGATACCTCGGCCGCCGGTCGAGGAAACCCAACCCACTGCACCCGACAGCCGGCGCTGGCGGCGGCGCTGGTTCCTCGGTGGCGCGGGAGTGCTCGCGCTCGCCGCCTCGGCGACCACCGGGGCGTGGGTGGCAAGCAGCGCCCCGCCGCCCAGCCCGTCTCCCCAGGTCACCCAGGTCGGAGCCCCGGCGACCGGCGCGCTGCCCGGTTGCACGACGGGTGCCGGTGCGCCGGCGGCCCTGCCCAGCGGTGCCCGGTGCCTGCCCCAACTGGAGTGCTTCGGTCCGATCCGGATCCGCGGCGACCGGGCCGAGGCCGTCCGGGTTCCCTGCGATGCCCGGCACACCTGGGAGACGTACGCCGAGGGGATCCTGCCGGTGTCGCTCGTCGGCGCCCCCCACCACGAGGTGGTCAGCGCCGAGCCCGTCCGGCAGGTGTGCGGCGCGACGACCTTCCGCGTGACCACCGGTATCAACGAGGCGACCGGATGGCGCCTGGAGGTGCTGCCGCCGGTGGACGGCAGCGTCGACCGGACCTACCGGTGCCTTGCCGGGCGGGGCGTCGACGCGCTCGCCGGCCCCACACTCACCGGTCGCTGAAGCCGCTGGGCGTCCCGCGTCGGTCCCGCACCGCGCGCAACGCGGCCCGGCTGTCCAGGGCGTCGAGAGTGTCGGCGTCGATCCCGTACGGCATCAACTCCGCGGGCCCGGCCGACCGGTCCGGCGGCTCCGGCTCGTCGTGCTGCCGGGCGGCGGACACGGCCACCCCGGCGATGATCGTCAGCAGTACGACGAGCAGCGCGAGGACCACGCCGAGGAGATCCTGACGGCGCCACACGACCAGTAGGACCAGCAAAACGAGGGCGCCCAGCGCGGCGACCGCCGCCACTATGCGCGGGTCGGGCCTGACCAGTCGATTCACCCCCCAAGCATGCCTTGACCTGGCCGGCTGTCAACCGGAGATGGCATTCCGCCGCGTCGATCTGGCCGGTTGGCCCGACATGGGCGGGCCGGACCGACACGCGGTGGGCCCGGGTCGCTACTCCCGGTGCCCTGCTCGCCGTGTCGAAGCCGGCCCGCGCCCGCCGCGGAGTTGATCTAGTAGGACTTGTCCTGGCCCAGGACGTGCTGGGCCACGAAGTTGAGGATCATCTCGCGGCTGACCGGGGCGATCCGACCCGCCCGGACCGCGCCGAGCAGGGTCGCGATCCCGTACTCGGTGGTCATTCCGGCCCCGCCGAGAGCCTGGACGGCGGTGTCCACGGCGAGCGCGGCGGCCTCCCCGGCGGCGTACTTGGCCATGTTGCCGGACACGCCCGCCTCCAGGTCGCGGCCGGCGTCGTACAGGGTGGCCGCCTTCTGGATCATCAGGCGAGCCAACTCCACCTGCACGGCCGCGTGCGCCAGCGGGTGCGACACGCCCTGGTGGGAGCCGATGGTCCGGCCGCCCCAGACCTTGCGGGTGGCTGTGTAGTCGGTGGCCCGCTCGATGGCGTACCGGCCGGTGCCGGCGCCCATCGCGGCCACCGTGATCCGCTCCGGGTTGAGCCCGGCGAAGAGCGCCGGCAGTCCGGCGTCCAGCGATCCGCCGAGCAGCGCGTCGGCGGGCAGCCGTACGTCGTCCAGGTAGAGCAGGAACTGGTTCTCCGGGGACAGGATCTCCATGTCCAGTTTGGACCGGGTCAGCCCGGGGGCATCGGTCGGCACGAGGAACAGCGCCGGCTTCAGCTTGCCGGTGGACGAATCCTCAGTACGGGCCACCACCAGGACGTGGCCTGCCTCGTCCACACCGGAGATGTAGCACTTGCGGCCGGATAGCAGCCAGTCGTCGCCGTCGCGGCGGGCCACCGTGGCGAGCCTGTGGAAGTTGGAGCCTGCCTCCGGCTCGGTGATCGCGAAGACGATCTTCTCGGAGCCGTCGGCGAGACCGGGCAGGTGCCGCTTGCGCTGCTCCTCGGTGCCGTGCCGGTGGAGCACCGTGGCCGCGATGGCGGGGGACACCACGAGCAACAGCAGCGGGCAACCGGCCGCCGCCAGCTCCTCGCAGACGATTGCCAGCTCGGTGATGCCACCGCCACCGCCGCCGTACTCGGTGGGGATGTTGACCCCCAGGTAGCCGAGCTGGCCGGCCTCGGCCCACAGCTCGGTGGTGTGCTCGCCGGACTTGGCCTTCTCCACGAAGTAGCTGTGGCCGTACCGGCGGCCCAACGCCCGCACGGCGTCGCGCAACTGGTCCTGCTCGGGGGTGAGGTCGAAGCTCATCGGGGGTCCTCCTCGGGGTTCGACGGCGCGGGGTCGACGCCGTCGATGACAGCCAGCACGGCACCGGTGCGCACCTGACCGCCGGCGGGCACCGGCAGCTCGGCGACGACACCGTCGGTCGGGGCGAGCACGGGATGTTCCAGCTTCATCGCTTCCAGCGTGAGCAGCAGGTCGCCGGCCGCGACCCGCTGGCCGACCTCGACGTGCACCTGGGTCACCGCGCCGGGCAGCGGCGCGAGCAACGACCCGGCCGCAAGCTGCGCCGTGGGCAGCGGGAAACGCGGCAGCTCGGTGAGGCTCGCCGACCCGTCGGGGCCGTCCACGAAGACCTCCGATCCCACCCGGTGTACGCGGTACGCGCCCCGCACACCGTCGACGTCGAGCACCACCCGGTCCGGGGTGGCCTCGACCAGTGCCACAGCGGGAGGGTCGGTGTTGGCGGGATCGGTCGACCATTCGGCGAGCCCGCCCCGGCGGTCCAGCCGGTAGCGGACCTCGATCTCGCCGTCCGGCCCGGTGAACCGGGCGACCTGCGGGACGGCAGGCACGTTGCGCCAGCCCGACGGCAGCCCGGCCAGCACCGTCGCGCCCGCACGGCGTCCAGCGGCCGACGCGAGCGCCGCAGCCAGCGCGGCAAGCGGCAGGCGGTCGGCGGGAAGCAGCGCCGTGAACACCTCCGGGTGCCGGTCCAGGAACCCGGTGTCGACGTCCGCCGCGCCGAACTCGGGGCTGCGCAGCACGCGGACCAGCAGATCCCGGTTCGTGGCCACACCGTGCAACTCGGCCCGCGCGAGCGCGCCCGCGAGAGCCCGGGCCGCCTCGGCGCGGGTGGGTGCCCAGGCGACAAGCTTCGCCAGCATCGAGTCGTAGTGGACGCCGACAACGGAACCGTCCACCACACCCGAGTCGAGCCGCAGACCCGCCCGCTGAAGACCACCGAACTCGCAGTCGACACCGGGGACGGCGAAGCGGTGCAGGACACCTGTCGCCGGGCGGAACCCCTGAGCCGGTTCCTCGGCGCAGAGGCGTACCTCGATGGCGCAGCCCTGCGCGGACGGAGACCTGGCCTCCTCCGGCAACGCCGCGCCCTCGGCGACAAGCAGTTGCAGCCGGACCAGGTCCAGCCCTCCGGCGGCGGTCAGCTCGGTGACCGGGTGCTCGACCTGGAGCCGGGTGTTCATCTCCAGGAAGTAGATCGCCCCGTCCGGCGCCAGCAGGAACTCGACAGTGCCAGCGCCCACGTAGTCGACAGCCCGGCCGGCCGCCACCGCCGCCTCGTGCAGGCGCTCCCGCACGTCCGCCGGAATGACCCCCGGTGCCTCCTCGACGATCTTCTGGTGTCGGCGCTGGATCGAGCATTCCCGGACACCGAGCGCGGCCACCGTCCCGTGCGTGTCACCGAAGATCTGCACCTCGACGTGCCGGCCGCGCTCGACGTACCGCTCGATGAAGACAGTGCCGTCGCCGAACGCCGCAGCCGCCTCGCGGCGCGCGGACGCCACGGCCTCGGCCAGCCCGGCGGTGTCCCGGACGATCCGCATGCCCCGGCCGCCGCCACCGGCGGACGCCTTCACCAGCACCGGGAAATCGGTGACGTCGGCGGCGTCGGTCCAGCTCGGCAGCATCGGCACGCCCGCCTCGGCGAGCAGCGACTTCGCCGCCAGCTTGTCGCCCATCGCGGCGATCACCTTGGCCGGCGGGCCCACCCAGGTCAGCCCCGCGTCGGTCACCGCCGCCGCGAACTCGGCGTTCTCGGCCAGGAAGCCGTAACCCGGGTGGACGGCGTCCGCGCCGCTGCGCCGGGCCGCGTCCAGGATCAGATCGACCCGCAGGTACGTCTCGGACGGCGTGTCACCGGGCAGCCGGACTGCCTGGTCGGCCTCGGCGACGAACGGCGCGTCGGCGTCCGCGTCCGAGTGCACGGCGACCGTCTCCACGCCGAGCGCCCGGCAGGTCGCGAAGACCCGGCGGGTGATCTCCCCCCGGTTGGCGACGAGCAATCGGTTGATCATTTTGGCTGAGCCTGCCTCTCGTTCGCCGGTGCGGGATTGCGGTTCGCTGCGTTCCTCATGCTCACGGGGCTACATCCGGAAGACGCCGAAGCCGTCGGCGCCCTTCACCTGTGCACTGTGGATCGCCGAGAGGCAGAGCCCGAGGACTGTACGGGTGTCGCGCGGGTCGATCACCCCGTCGTCGTAGAGCCGGCCGGAGAGGAACAGCGCGCCGGACTGCGACTCGATCTGCTGCTCGACCATCATCCGCATCGCCGCGTCGGACTCCTCGTCGTAGTCGCGCCCCCGCGCGGCAGCCGCCTGCCGGGCCACGATCGAGAGCACACCGGCGAGCTGCGCCGGACCCATCACCGCCGACTTCGCGTTCGGCCAGGTGAACAGGAACCTCGGGTCGTACGCGCGACCGCACATGCCGTAGTTGCCGGCCCCGTACGACGCGCCGAGGTTCACAGTCAGGTGCGGCACCGTCGAGTTGGACACCGCGTTGATCATCAGGGCGCCGTGCTTGATGATGCCGCGCTGCTCGTACTCAGTGCCCACCATGTAGCCGGTGGTGTTCTGGAGGAAGATCAGCGGGGTGTTCGAGGTGTTCGCGAGCTGGATGAACTGCGCCGCCTTCTGCGCCTCCTCGCTGAACAGCACACCCCGGGCGTTGGCAAGCACACCCACCGGGTAGCCGTGCAGCTCGCCCCAGCCGGTGACAAGCGCGTCCCCGTACGTCGGCTTGAACTCGTCGAAGTCGCTGCCGTCCAGGATCCGGGCCAGCACCTCGCGGGGATCGAACGGCACCTTCAGGTCGGCGCTGGCGATGCCGAGCAGCTCCTCCGGGTCGTACTTCGGTGGCTGCGGCACTGCCGTACGCGGCGACGGGCCGGACTTGTGCCAGTTGAGCCGGCGTACGCACTGCCGGGCCAACCGGATGCCGTCCCGCTCGTCGGAGGCCAGGTGATCGGCCAGCCCGGACGTGCCGGCGTGCATCGCCGCGCCACCAAGCGACTCGTCGTCGGTGACCTCACCGGTGGCCATCTTCACCAGCGGCGGCCCGGCAAGGTAGACCTGCGACCGGTCCCGAATCATGATCACGTGATCGGACATCCCCGGCACGTACGCGCCACCTGCAGTTGCGTTGCCGAAGACCACGCTGACAGTGGGGATCTTCGCCGCGGATAGCCGGGTCAGGTCGCGGAACACCCGCCCGCCCGGAATGAAGATCTCCGCCTGGGTCGGTAGGTCCGCGCCGGCCGACTCGACAAGGTTGACCATCGGCAGCCGGTTGGCGAGGGCGATCTCGCCGGCCCGCCGGGTCTTGGCGAGCGACCACGGGTTGACGGCGCCGCCGCGTACGGTCGGGTCGTTGGCCACGATCAGGCACTCCACGCCCTCGACCACGCCGATGCCGGTGACCACGCTGGCGCCCACCGGAAAGTCAGTGCCGTACGCCGCCACCGGCGACAGCTCCAGAAACGGGCTGTCCGCGTCGAGCAGCAGCTCGATCCGCTCCCGGGCCAGCAGCTTGCCCCGCTTGTGGTGCCGGGTCACGTACTTCTCGCCACCGCCCCCGCGGGCCTGATCCAGCGCCGCGTCCAACTCGGCGAGCCGCTCCAGCAGCGCTGCCCGGTTCGCCACGAAGCCTGGCGCTGACGGGTCGACCGAGGTGTCCAGTGTGGTCACAGGCCCATCCCCTTCACGATGATCTCATTCATGATCTCGGTGGCACCGCCGCCGATGCCGAGCAGCCGGGCGTCGCGGTAGTGCCGTTCCACCTCGGCGTCACGCATGTAGCCAAACCCTCCGTGCAGCTGCAATGCCTGGTCGACGACCTGGTCACAGGCGGCCACCGCCACGTTCTTGGCCATCGCCACCTCGGTCACCACCGGCTCGCCGGCCGCCACCCGGACCGCTACCTCGTGCACGTACGCCCGCGCCGCCTCGGCACGGGTGTGCATCTCGGCCAGCCGGTGCCGGACCACCTGCCGACTGGTCAACGGACGCCCGAAGGTCTCCCGGTCCCGGCACCAGCGCACGGCCAACTCGACGCAGCGCTGCGCTGTGGCGTACGCCTGGGTGGCGAGCGAAAGCCGTTCCGCGGCGAAGTTCTGCATGATCGCCAGGAAGCCGGTGTCCTCCTCGCCGATCCGGTTCGCCACCGGCACCCGCACGTCGACGAAGGACAGCTCGGCGGTGTCCGAGCAGTGCCAGCCCAGCTTCTCCAGTCGACGGCCGACGGTGAACCCAGGGCTGTCCTTGTCGATGACCAGCAGGGAGATCGAGCCGCTGCCGGGGAAACCGGTGCACACAGCAGTTGTCACGAAGTCGGCCCGATGCCCGCTGGTGATGTACGTCTTCGACCCGTTCACCAGGTAGTGGTCGCCGTCGCGGCGGGCTGTGGTGCGGATACCCGCCACGTCCGAACCGCCGTCCGGCTCGGTGATCGCCAACGCCCCGATCATCGTGCCGGCAAGCGTCGGCCGGACGTACCGCTGAACCAGGTCGTCGTCACCGGGCGTCGAGGTGCCGCCGAGCATGCCGCCCAGCGAGCCGCCGATGCCCACGCCTGCCGCCGCGACCATGTGCGGCAGCGCGATGCCGTGCGTGAACAGGGCCGCGATCAGGCCGGACGACCCGCCGGAGCGGATCACCTCCTCGGTCACGATTATCGAGTCGAGCAGGTCACCGCCGCTGCCACCGACCGACTCGGGGAAGCCGATGCCGAGCAGTCCGAGCTTCGCGGCGCTGGCGTGCAGCGCCCGGGGGACCTCGCCGGCCTTCTCCCAGTCGTCCAGGTGCGGCAGCACCTCCCGGGTCACGAACGACCGGGTCAGCTCGCGCAGTTGCCGCCGCTCCGGGGTGTCCACGATGCTCATGCCGCCGTCTCCCTGTCCGCTGCCGGGGGACCTGCCGGCACGCCCGCCGGCAGGTCGACGAGCCGGGAGCGCAGCAGCTCACCGAGCGCCTTGGCCTGCGGGTCGAACCGGGTGGACGCGGCCACACCCGCTCCGAGCAGGCCCTCGATCACGAAGTTGACAGCACGGAGGTTCGGCAGCTCGTACCGCCGCACCACAAGCGACGCCGTCTCCGGAAGCAGTTCCGCCAGCCGCTCGACGGTCAGCCAGCCGCGCAGCCACGCGTACCCGTCGTCGGAGCGTGCCCAGACACCAAGGTTGGCGTCGCCGCCCTTGTCCCCGGAGCGGGCACCGACCAGCTCTCCGAGCGCGCCTCGTCGGGTCGGGCCGTGGCCCGCCACCGCGTCGCCTGGCGAAGCCTCCCCATCCGGGGGCGGCGCGGGGACGGTGTGACTCGGGGGAGCGATCGGCACCCGCTCGCCTCCTGGCAGCACCGCCACGTGCGACACCTCGTCCTGCGGCACGGTGTCGGCGGTGAAGACCCCGTACGGTGTCGCGTCGCCCGGCAGGGTGGTGAGCGTGCAACCCGGGTACGACGCCAGGGCCAGCTCCACCGCGGCGGCCGAGAAGGCCCGCCCGGCCCGCGTCCGGTCGGTGTCGCGCAGGTGTACGTGGAGCAGGGCGCTTGCCGCCTCCGTGTCGACGGCGTCCGGGTGGTCGGTCCGGGCCAGTGTGAACTCCAGCCCTTCCTTGCCCACCGCCTCCACCATCTGCCCCCGGACCAGGGCCGCCTTGGCCTCGATGTCCAGCCCGCAGAGGACGAAGGTCATCGAGTTGCGGAAGCCGCCGAGGTTGTTGACGCCCACCTTCAGCGTCGCCGGCGGCGGAGTGCCCCGGACACCGGAGATGCGGACCCGGTCCGGCCCGTCGGGGCTCAGCCTCACCGAGTCCAGCCGGGTGACGACGTCCGGCCCCAGGTACGCCGGCCCGCCCACCTCGTAGAGCAGCTGTGCGGTGACCGTCTCCACGGTGACAGCACCGCCGGTGCCCTGGTGCTTCGTGAGCACCGCCGAGCCGTCCGGGTGCACCTCGGCGATCGGGAAACCGGGTCGGCGACCACCGTCGGGCAGCTCGGTGAAGAAGCTGAAGTTGCCGCCGGTGACCTGCGCGCCACACTCCAGGAGGTGCCCCGCGACGGTCGCCCCGGCCAGCTCGTCGAAGGCGTCGCGACCCCACCCGTACCGCGCGATGGCCGGACCGACCACAAGCGACGCGTCGGTCACCCGACCGGTGACCACGACGTCCGCCCCGGCGTCGAGGCAGGCGGCGATCCCGAACGCGCCGAGGTAGGCGTTCGCGGTAAGCGCGTCGGGCCGCTGGAGCGCGTCGCCCTCGACGTACCCGACCTTCACCGGCACGCCGAGCCGGCCGGCGAGGGTCTCGACGGCGGCTGCCAGGCCGGCCGGGTTGAGCCCGCCGGCGTTCGTCACGATCCGTACGCCCCGGTCGAGGGCCGTGCCGAGGCAGGTCTCCAACTGGCGCAGGAAGGTCTTGGCGTATCCCAGGTCGGGGTCGCGCAGCCGGTCGCGGCCGAGGATGAGCATTGTCAGCTCGGCCAGGTAGTCGCCGGTCAGCACGTCCAGGTCGCCGCCGTCGATCATCTCCTGCCAGGCGGTGAACCGGTCGCCGTAGAAGCCTGAGGCGTTGCCGATGCGGATCACGCGGCGGCTCCGTTCCGGCCGGCCGGCTCGCGGCCTGCGCCGGGCGGGCCGGCGAATGCCTGTGCCACGTCGAGCCACTCGTCGGCGACCGGGCCGGTGGCCAGGAGAGCGAGATCCGCGCGGTGCCGGCGCTGGGTGACGAGCAGGCAGAAGTCCCGGGCGGGACCGGTGAGCCGGTCGGCGGCGTCCGCCGGACCCCAGACCCACGTGTCGCCGTCGGGGCCGGCCAACTCGACCCGGACCGGCGCCGTCGGCACCGGTCGGCCCTGGGCGGCGAAGCCGTGCCCGAGGGTACGCACACCGAGGTGTGCCACGTGCCGGAGCCGGTCGGAGGCGGGGCGGACCACACCGAGCGCGTCGGCCACATCCTCGCCGTGCGCCCAGGTCTCCATCATCCGGGCGGTCGCCATGGAGGTGGCCGACATCCGGGTGCCGTACCACGGCACTTTTTCGCCGGCCGGGACCGCCGCGAGCGCGTCGGTGAGCGCGGCCCGGCCGGCCCTCCAGCGGGCGAGCAGGTCGTCGGGCGGAGCGAGGAACTCCTCCGCGCCGTCGTCGACCAGGCGGGACGGGTCCGGAGCGTTCATCACCGTCGCGTAGAACGCCTCGGCGTCGGTGGCGGCCAACACCGCCACGTGGTCGGTCCAGGCGAGGTGGGCGATCTGGTGGCCGATGCTCCAGCCGGGCGCCGGGGTCGGGCGTGCCCAGTCGACAGCCGGCAGCGGGGCCACCAGGGCGTCCAGGTGGGCGGACTCGTCGGCAAGATCCGCGAGCAGGTCGGTGAGGTCGACCATTGTGCCTCCGGTCGGTGCGGGCCGGTGCGGCCGGTGGTCAGGGCGTGAGCAGGGTGGCGAGCTGGCGCTTCCAGGTGACGAGGAGCGCGGTGCGGCGGGCCGAGTCGTCGCTGAGCAGGTTGGCCACGCCGAGCCCGCGGAGCAGGTCGAGGGTGGCCTGTACCGACTCCCGGACGCCGGGTCGGCGCTCGTCGACGCCGAGCAGCGAGACGGTGAGCCTGTGCATCTCCCGGCCGACCATCGCCTCAAGCGGCATCAGGGCGTCGCGAAGCTCCCGGTCGGTACGGGCGGCGACCCAGAGTTCGAGCGCGGCCACGAAGAGCGGCCCGGTGAACGCGGCGGCAAGCAGATCGATCACCCGGTCCAGCCGCTGCGGGCCGGCGGGCAACGCCTCCGCCTCGGTGCGCAACTCGTCGGCCCGGCGTTCGGCGAGGTGGGCGACAGCGGCGGTGACCAGGGCTGCCTTGGTGGGGTAGTGGTGCAGCTGAGCGCCCCGTGAGACACCGGCTCGGGCTGCGACGACGGTGGTCGTGGTGCCGGACCAGCCGTGCTCGATCAGGCAGTCGACCGTCGCCTCGAGCAGGCGGGCCTGGGTGGCGCGACTGCGCTCCTGCTGCGGGACGCGCGTCGATGCGGCGGACATGCGCCACAGCCTGCCGGCTCAGAAACAAACAGTCAAGACTGACTTTTTCTGTGCCAACTGGAGCGGGGCGGTGCGTCTGAGGCGCGCCTATGCGGGGTGTCTGTGTGGGGCGTCGGCGTGGGGCGCCTGGGTGGGGCGTCGGCGTGGGGCGCCTGGGTTGGGCACCTGCTGTAGAGCTGCCCCACGGATGGGGCAGGTGCCGACGTCACCGGCGGAGGGTGTGCCCTGCCTTCAGGCGAAGGTTCTGGTCGTCCTTGCCCACCCAGTCGTACTCAGGGGCCTGTCGGCCAGCGTGACCGGCCTGCCGTGGTCTCGAGGTGTCGGTGTTCACGACCTTTGGACACGACCGCATGGACTTGTGAGGGAGCCAGTCCGTCAACGGTTACTGGCGATGCTCCCGGCCATCTCGGCTGAATCGCGTCGCCCCAGATATGGGGCAGCTCTACAGGCAGCGAGGACCATTCCCTGTGCTCGACCTGCCCTTGAGCGTGGCCCGGCGACCCGTGGGCGGTGGCCCGTGGCCCGTTACCTGGTCGGGGCTGACCGGGTCAGCGGCCGTCGCGGGGGCCGAAGACGGCAAGCGCATCGGCGTCGCTGTGCTGGGAGCGCACGTACTCGTCGGCCCAGGCGGCAGCGTCGGGGAAGGCCGACTCGGCTGCTACCCGGGCGCAGGCCGCGTCCACGTCGAAGGCGGTACGGCGCAACTGCACGCCCGGCCCGAGCAGCGCCCACCAGGCGCCCACACCTCCGTACGGCATGCCGACGCTGCCCGGGTTGACCACCAGGCGGCGGTCGGCCAGCCGGGTGAACGGCATGTGGGTGTGGCCGCAGACCACTGTCGAAACCTCGGCCGGGAGGTCGGCGAAGACCTCCGCCCAGCGCTCCATCCGGGAGTCGACGAGCACGACCTCCTCGTCGTCGCGAGGTGTGGCGTGGCAGAACAGCGTCCGGCCGAGGCCGTCGATCTCCAGCGTCACCGTCGGCGGAAGCGCGGCGAGCCGGGCCGCCTGGTCGTCGCGGAGCTGCGCGGCGGCCCAGTTCGACACCTCGATCGACGCGGGCCGGCCGGCCCGCGCCTCGACCAGCTCGCGGTCGGCGTTGCCGCCCACCCAGCACGCGCGGTCGCCCAGGCCGGCGAGCACGTCAAGCACCTCGACCGGTTGCGGACCTGCCGCGATGTCGCCGGTGAGCACGATCAGGTCGGCGGTGGCGACGTCCGACTCGGCCAGCACGGCCTCCAGCGCGGGCAGCACCCCGTGGATGTCGGAGAGCACGGCGACACGGTTCAGCATGGCCCCACCCTCGCGCTGACGGCCCGCCGAGTCCAGGACTTCTGCGACGGGCAGACGACGTACCCGGACGTCAGGCACCTGGATGCGGCCACGCGTCGCGGCCCGGACCGCACGGGGCGGTCCGGGCCGGAAGGTCCGTCAATGCCGGGGCGTGCCCGGCGGTCGCTCAGACGCGGGCGCGGCGGGCCAGGCGCTCCGGGTCGAGGATGATGATGCTCTTGCCGTCCAGCCGCAGCCAGCCGCGCGAGGCGAAGTCGGCGAGTGCCTTGTTCACCGTCTCGCGGGAGGCGCCGACGAGCTGGGCGATCTCCTCCTGGGTGAGGTCGTGCGTCACCCGCAGGACGCCACCGTCGCGGGTGCCGAACCGGCCGGCCATCTGGAGCAGGTTCTTGGCGACCCGGCCCGGCACGTCCGTGAAGATCAGATCGGCCAGCGAGTCGTTGGTCCGGCGCAGTCGCCGCGCCAGCACCCGGAGCAGCTGCTCGGCGATTTCCGGGCGGTTGTTCAGCCACGGCCGCAGTGCCTGCTTGCGCAGCCGTACCAGCCGGGTGTCGGTCACCGCGGTGGCGGTCGCCGTCCGCGGACCCGGGTCGAAGAGCGACAGCTCACCGACCATGTCCGACGGCCCCATCACCGCGATCAGGTTCTGCCTGCCGTCAGCCGCACGGCGGCCAACCTTGATCTTCCCGGACAGCAGGATATAGAGACTGTCACCGGGCTCGCCCTCATTGAAGACGATCTCGCCCTTGCGGACCTCGATCGTCTCCATCTCCTTGGCGAGCGCCTCGGCAGCTTCCGGGTCGACACCCTGGAAGATCCCGCTGCGGGCCAGTACCTCATCCATCGCGCACCTCCGGTTGCGCGTGCCGTCCGTCGGCCGGGTCCGCCGTCCGCTGATCCCCTCGCGCGCCGCCAAGTCTAGGCGCACATGAGCATGAATCAGAGGTCGCCCCTGGAATCTTGAGCGGTGGGCGTAACCTGCCCGACGTGCTGACCGAGCCGACTCTGACCAGCCGCCCCGAGGACGGGCGGCATATTCCGCTGCTCGTCTGGCGCGCCGACGGCCCGCTGCGAGCGGTCAGCAGCGGCCCGCTCGGCGGTGGCATCGGCGTCCGGCACTGGGTGCTGAACGCGACAGTGCCCATGTCGTACGACCGGGATGACCCTGCCGCGCACCTGACCGCGCTCGCTGCGGACCTGGCCCTCGACGGACCCGGGGTCGGTCTGCTCACCGGCGTGGACGTGACCGAGGTGGTGGCCCGGACCGACACCGGTGTGCGGGCCTGGGCGACCGTCGGGCTCGGCACGCCGGTGCCCGCCGCCGCGCCGGCCGCCACCGCGCTCGCGCAGCACGTCGGCACCGTCAACATCGTGGTGTACGTGCCGGCGCGGCTCGCCGACTCCGCCCTGGTGAACGCCGTGGCCACCGCCACCGAGGCGAAGACCCAGGCGATAAGCGAGCTGGGACTGGCGGGAACCGGCACTCCCACCGACGCGGTCACAGTGCTCTGCCCGGTGGACGGGCCGGAGGCCGCGTACGGCGGGCCGCGCTCCACCTGGGGTGCCCCGCTGGCCCGAGCGGTCCACGCTGCGGTGCGTGCCGGCGGTGACCGGCCCGTCGTGCCCTGGTCAGACCGGCTGACGGGCTGAAATTCCGACCGATCGGCCCTCGTCTGCGAGTTTACGGGCCGGTAGCCTCGCGGACGATGTACGCTTCCGCCCCCCTCGCGCCCCGCCCACGCCGCCGCGTCGCCCTCGGCCTCGCCGCGCTGCTGGCCGCTCTTCTCGTAGCCGGCTGCGCCGAGACCGCAGAGGCCCCGGTCTGGCAGCCGGGCGTCGGCGGCGGTGGCACCGGAGCGCCGGTGACAACGGCCGGTCCGAAGGCCAGCGGTGACACCTCGGCACCCGGTGAGGACGCGATCTCGCTGTCCGCGACCGGCGACATCATCATGGGCAACGCGCCGAACCGGCTGCCCGCCGGTGGCGGTAAGGGCTTCTTCGACTCGGTGACCCGGGCACTCAAGGCGGACCTCGTCATGGGCAACCTGGAGGAGCCGCTGACCGTGGACACCGGCACCGGCAAGTGCGGCGCCAACTCGACGCGGTGCTTCCAGTTCCGGGCTCCGCCGGAGTACGCCGCCCACCTGCGTGACGCCGGCTTCAACCTGCTCAACCAGGCGAACAACCACGGCTACGACTACGGCCCGAAGGGCTACGAGAACACCCAGAAGGCGCTGGAGAAGTACGACCTGGAGCACACCGGCGCGCCGAACCAGATCACCGTGGTCGACGTCAAGGGCGTCAAGGTGGCGGTGGCCGGCTTCTCGTCGTACGTCTGGTCCAACAGCCTCGTCGACATCGCCAAGGCGAAGACTGTCGTCGCCAAGGCGGCCACCATGGCCGACCTGGTAGTGGTGCAGGTGCACATGGGCGGCGAGGGCGCGGACAAGACCCGGGTGAAGCCGGGCACCGAGATGTTCCTCGGCGAGAACCGGGGCGACCCGGTCAAGTTCTCGCGCGCCATGATCGACGCCGGTGCGGATCTGATCGTCGGACACGGGCCGCACGTGCTGCGCGGTATGGAGTTCTACAAGGGGCGCCTGATCGCCTACAGCCTGGGCAACTTCGCCGGTGGCGGCAACTCGCTGAGCAACGCCGGGCGCCTCGGCTGGGGCGGCGTGTTGAAGGTGTCGCTCAAGCCCGACGGCAGTTGGGCCGGCGGCACGTTCATCTCGACCTACATGAACTCCGCGGGCAAGCCGACGATGGACCCGGACGACAGGGGTCTGGGCCTGATCACCGAACTGAGCCGTACCGACTTCCCGAAGACCGGCGCCCGGTTCGACACCGACGGCAAGATCTCCGCGCCGACCGCCGGTTGACCCGAGCAGGAACGTCCGGGGGGCGACGTAGGCTGGCCGTCGTGACCAGTAGCCCTCCCGGTGCCAGCGAGACCGACCTCGGGCGCAAACGCCGTGCCCGCAAGGTCGGCCGGGTGCTGGCCGAGACGCACCCTGACGCGCACTGTGAGCTGGACCACTCCAATGCCCTGGAGTTGGCCGTCGCCACGATCCTCTCCGCGCAGTGCACCGACAAGAAGGTCAACGAGGTCACCCCGAAGCTCTTCGCCCGCTACCCGAGCGCAGCCGCGTACGCCGGCGCGGATCGGGGCGAGATGGAGGAGCTGATCCGGCCCACCGGCTTCTACCGAAACAAGACCGACTCGCTGCTCAAGCTCGGGCAGGCCCTTGTCGACAGGTACGACGGCCAGGTCCCCGGCCGCCTCGCCGACCTGGTGACGCTTCCCGGGATCGGTCGCAAGACCGCGAACGTCATCCTCGGCAACGCCTTCGACGTCCCCGGGATCACCGTCGACACGCACTTCCAACGGCTGGTCCACCGGTGGGGGCTGACCGCCGAGACCGACCCCGTCAAGATCGAGCACGCGATCGGCGCGCTGTACGAGAAGCGTGACTGGACGATGCTGTCGCACCGGATCATCTTTCACGGGCGACGGGTCTGTCACGCCCGCAAGCCCGCCTGTGGCGCGTGCACGCTCGCGAAGCTCTGCCCCTCGTACGGCACCGGCCCGACCGAGCCGGCTGCCGCAGCCAAGCTGCTCAAGGGCCCTCGGGCACGCGATCTGGCGGTGGCCGCCGGCGTCGACCCGGAGCTGGTGCCCGCCCAGGCGGTCGCTGCGGAGGTGCCGTGAACCGGCGTCTCGCCCTGCTCGCTGTGCCGCTGCTGCTCGCCGTCGCCGGCTGCACAAGTGGCACTACCGACGACAGCCCTGCGCCGAGGCCGGCCGCCGCCGAGCGCCCGTCGCCGTTCGAGGACTGCGCGGCGCTGAGCACGCCGCCCGGGGCCGGATCGCCCGGAGCCGGCACGACGAGCCCCGGTGCAACGGCCTCCGCGTCGCCGGCCTCTGGCGCGACGGCCGCTGCATCGCCTGGCTCGGGCACGACTGCCTCTGCATCGCCTGGCTCGGGCACGGCGGACTCCGCGTCGCCCGGCTCGGGCACGGTGGCGGCACCTGGCGGTGCGGTGCTGCCGGAGCTGACACTGGCCTGCTTCACCGGCGGCGCTCCGGTCGAGCTGCGGTCCGTCGCCGGCCCCGCCGTGATCAACATCTGGGCGTCCTGGTGTGGGCCGTGCCGCAAGGAGCTGCCCGCCTTCCAGCGACTCAGCGAACGCGCCAGCGGCCAGCTCCAGGTGGTCGGGGTCAACACCCGGGACAGCCGGCGCGGTGCCCAGTCCATCGGTGAGGACTACGGCGTACGGTTCCCGATCCTTGTGGACCAGGGCGACGCCCTGCAACGGGAGTTGAACCGCAACGCCTTCCCGCTGACCCTCTTCGTCGACGCCGACCGGCGGATCCGGCACATCGACGCCACGGGCGCGCTCGACGACGCCCAACTCGCCACGTTGGTCCGCAAGCACCTCGGCCTGAAGGTGTCGGCGTGACCCGTCGACCCCCCGAGTGGATCGAGCCGCTGCTGACCCGGCTGGGCACCGCCCGCGCGGAGGACTTCACCCGGCTGACCACCCCCGCCGAGGGTGGTCGGGAGAGCGCCGTGCTGGTGCTGCTCGGTGAGCAGCCCGGTGTGGGGCCCGACGTGCTGGTGCTGCAACGGGCCGCCAACCTGCGCAATCACGCAGGCCAGCCGGCCTTTCCCGGCGGCGCAGCCGACCCGGAGGACGCCGACGTACGCGCTACCGCGCTGCGCGAGGCGAACGAAGAGGTCGGCCTGGACCCGACAAGCGTGACAGTGCTGGCCGAGCTGCCGAAGCTGTGGATACCGGTGAGCGACTTCGTGGTCACCCCGGTGCTTGCCTGGTGGCACGATCCGCACCCGGTGCACCCTCGGGAACCTGCCGAGGTGGCGCACGTGGCCCGGTTGCCGGTAAGCGAACTTGTCGACCCGGCCAACCGGATGCGGGTGCGTCACTCCAGCGGTTGGATCGGCCCGGCGTTCTCGGCGCGCGGCATGCTCGTCTGGGGTTTCACCGCCGGGGTGCTTGCCACCCTGCTGGAGATGGGCGGCTGGGCCCGCCCGTGGCCGCGAAACCGGGTGGTGGACCTGCCGCCGACAGGGGTGACACCGGCGCCGTCGGCCGGCACCGACGAGGTCGACGAAACCGCCCTGCGCTGACCACGCGGTCACCTTCCGCAAGCGATGGTCATCTGGCGGGCGCACTGCCCGTACGCTTGACCCGTGTCCGTCGTGGATCTCGTCCTACTGCTGCTCATGCTCGTGTTCGCGATCAGCGGATACCGCCAGGGTTTCGTCATCGGCGTCACGTCGTTGTCCGGATTCTTCCTGGGTCTGCTCCTCGGCCTCCAGGTCGGCCCGCTGTTCGCCCGGCAGTTCGTGGATGCCGGCACCCGGGTGCTGGTCTCCCTGGTGGCGATCTTCGGACTGGCGGTGATCGGTCAGGCGCTCGCCGGCTGGCTCGGTTCGCACCTGCGCAAGACGATCACCAGCCAGGTTGGCAGGCGGATCGACGACGTCGGTGGGGCGTTCGTCTCACTGTTCGCTGTACTGCTGCTCGCCTGGCTGGTCGCCGTACCGCTCGGTTCGTCCTCGGTTCCCTGGCTCGCGGCCGCAGTGCGCAACAGCACCGTGATCACGGTGGTGAACGGGGTCCTGCCGGAGCAGGCACACCGGCTCTCCACGGCGCTCGAGGACACCGTAGACACCGACGGCTTCCCGGACGTCTTCGGTGACCTCGCGCCCACCCGGGCCCGGCAGGTCGACCCGCCCGACCCGGCGTTGGCCGGCTCCCAGGTGGTGGTCAACGGCCAGCGGTCGGTGGTCAAGGTGCTCGGTTCCGCGCCCAGTTGCTCGCGCCGCATCGAGGGCTCCGGTTTCGTCTACGCCGACGACCGGGTCATGACCAACGCGCACGTGGTCGCCGGCACCCGTTCGGTGGCGGTGGAGCTGGGCGGGGAGCGGTACGACGGTCAGGTGGTGGTCTACGACCCCAACCGGGACCTGGCAGTGCTGCTGGTGCCGGGGCTGCCCGGCCCGTCGATGCGGTTCGCCGCCGGAAACGCGGGCAGCGGCTCGGACGCCATCGTGCTGGGCTTTCCGCTCGACGGCCCGTACAACGCGCAGTCGGCGCGGATCCGGGACGTCGACAAGATCAAGGGACCGGACATCTACTCCTCCGGCGACGTCACCCGGGAGGTCTACACGATCCGGGCGCTTGTGCGCAGCGGCAACTCAGGCGGCCCGCTGCTCTCCGCCAACGGCCTGGTGCTCGGTGTGATCTTCGCGGCGGCAGCCGACGATCCCAACACGGGCTTCGCGGTGACCGCCGCCGAGGCTCGTCCGGTGGCGCTGGCCGGCGCCGAGCGCAACCGGGCCGTCTCCACCGGCGAGTGCACCTGAGCGGCGCGCGCCGGGTCAGGTACGTGCCGGGGTGGCGGCGGGGAGCTTCGCCCTGCCCCACTGCAGGGACCGGTCCAGCACCGCCCGCGCCATGATCAGGACGCAGGTGCCGCCGTTGACGAACGACGCGACCACGTCGCTCGGGTGGTGCATTCCCCGGTACATGCGGGTCAGCGCCACACCCAGCGGCACCAGCAGCAACGCCCACCAGGCGACCTTCGCGCCGGTGCTGCGGGCCCGCAACGCCATCAGCACGGCGATACCGACATAGAGGGCCACCGCTGCCGAGGTGTGCCCGGACGGGAAGCTGGACGTGGGCGGCGACGTGTCCATGTGCTCCACCGCCGGCCGCTGCCGGTCGATCGCCAGGGTGGTCAGCAGGAACACCAGCGCTTGGGCGGTCACCGCCGCGCACAGGAACAGCGGCTCCCGCCAGCGCTTCAGCCAGAGCCGCAGCGCCAGCGCCACCAGAACGGTGACCACGACGATCATCTGGGTGCTGGCCAGGGTGCTGAAAACCAGCGAGACGTCATTCCAACCGCCGGTGCGGTCGCCGGCGAGTTCCCGATTGACCGCGTCCTCCACGGTGAACGGCCAGGTCCTTGCGAACGCCCGGGTGACCAGCACCCCCAGCAGCACCATGACGCCGAGCAGGAGGGACACCGGCAGCAACACCCGCCGGATGATCTGGACCACGGTGTCGGACATGAGCCGGCCAGTACCCGCTCGGCTCCCTCGTCACGCCTCAGGTCGTTCCGGGTTGCCGCTCGACCTCCGGAGCGACGCCGTCGCGGGCCGGCCGGATCGACCGCAGGCCGGTCTGCGCCCGCCAACTCGTGAACGCGGCAGTGGTCGCCGCCACCACCGCAACGGCCAGCAGCCAGCCGCCGAGCACATCGCTGGTGAAGTGCACGCCGAGCGCGACCCTGCTCAACCCGGTCACCACGGTGACCAGCACGGCGGCGACCCAGAGCGCCACCCGCGACGCCGTCCGCCCGGCGTACGGCAGGAACAGCAGCAGCAGCACCCCGGCGGCGAGGGCGGCGTTGAGCGCATGCCCGGAGGGGAACGAGTAGCCGGCGGCCCGCGCCACCGGGTCGAGCAGCGACGGCCGGTCCCGGCCGACGAGGAGCTTGAGCAGCGGGCCCATCAACCCGCCGACCACCATCGTGGTGGTCACCCAGAGGGCCAGTCGCCGCGCCCTGCGGTGCAGCAGCCAGACCACCACCAGCAGGACGGCGACCCGCAGCGGCATGGGCGCGAACACCTCGGTCCAGATCCGCATCAGCGTGACCCAGGCCGGATGGTCGACCGCGTAACCGTGCAGCGCCTCGGTGACCGAAGTGTCCAGCCGGTGCAGCGGCGCCCAGGCCCCGAGCACCAGCAGCGCAAGCAGTGCGAATGGCACCAGCACCAGAAACGCCGCTGTCACCGCCAAGGTCAGCCGCAGACCCAGGGAGTGTTCCGGGTCGAGGCGGCGGCGCCGCCAGGACGGATGTCGGGCGGTGTCGGCGGTACCGGCGTCGGGCGCGCTCATGGAGTCGGTTCTACCCAGCCGGCCGGCCCGTCAGGCCTACCGTCGGCGACGATCAGTGGGTGC
This sequence comes from Micromonospora sp. DT41, assembly GCF_049841715.1. Classification (NCBI taxonomy): domain Bacteria; kingdom Bacillati; phylum Actinomycetota; class Actinomycetes; order Micromonosporales; family Micromonosporaceae; genus Micromonospora; species Micromonospora sp. DT41. The sequence continues at coordinate 96,557 of NZ_JBNCKU010000003.1, forward strand.
GCTGACGGAACCGGCGCACCATCAGGGCCGCGCCGGTGACCAGGGCGGCCAGCAGCACAGCTCCCGTCCACAGTTGCTCCGGCGGCGAGTCTTCGGCCAGACCCGCCGGTCGGGCCGTCCAGCCCGTCTGCTGCCGCGGGGCGGTGAATCCGAGGGGGTCGCTGCCGGCGCCCTCCACCGGGTCGTCGTCGGCGGTGCCCGGCGCCGGGCCGAAGCCGACCACACCCGGCGACGTCTGATCGTCGAGCGGATTGGCGGTCACCGGCGGCACCTGAGCGGTCAGCGCGGCCACCGGGTCGACCACCCCGTACCCGAAGCGGTCGTCGCGGCCGGTCGGGCCGAGGTCCCGGGCGGTGGCCAGCAACCGGTTGACCACCTCACCGGCGGGCATCTGTGGATAGCGGGACCGGACCAGCGCGGCGGTGGCCGCCACCAGGGGTGCGGCGAAGCTCGTGCCCTGCACCCGCCAGTAGCCCGTCGGAGGTCGGGCACCGACCAGGCCGGTCGCGGGGGCGGTGAGCACCGTCGCCCGACCGGTGATCGACCCGGACCACAGGTTGTCGCTGCCCCCGTCGAGGCCGGCGACCGCGATCACACCGGGCTCGCGGGCCGGGTACCAGACCTTCGAGTTGGTCGAGGTGGCCAGGTTGCCGGTGCAGGCGACCACCACCACGTCGCGGGCGAACGCGTAGTCGAGAGCCGCCGCCAAGGCCGGGCTGTCGCCGCTGCCACCGAGTGACAAGTTGATGACGCGGGCGCCGTTGTCGACAGCCCACCGGACCCCCTTGGCGACGATCAGCGCGTCGTCGTAGCGGTTGTCCTCGTCGAGAACCCGCACCGGCAGGATCCGGGCGTCCGGCGCAAGGCCTACCACGCCCCGCTTGTCGTCCTTGCGCCCGGCGATCAGGCCCGCGACGGTCGTGCCGTGCCCCACCGGGTCAGGGCCGGCGCCGCCTGCGGGACCAACCAGGTCCACACCGGTCAGCACCTGGCCGACCAGGTCAGGATGAGAGCCGTCCACTCCGGAGTCGACCACCGCGACTGTCACGCCCCGGCCGGTCGAGGTGCGCCAGGCCGTCTCGGCGCGCAACTCATCGAGCTGCCACTGCTCGTCGCGGACCTGGTCGGTGCGGGTGACGACATCGCCGGGAGCGAACGCCATCGGCGCGCCGGCGAGCTGTCCGCCGGCGGTGGAAGCCTCGACAGCCGCGGCGAAGGGCACGGCGGTCGGCGCCGCGACGGCGAGGGCCGCCACCACGCCGAGCAGCGCCCGGCCGGCGACCCGCCGGGCCGCAGCCGGACAGCTGTGCCGAACCCCAGTCACATCCCCAGCCATTCACCCCGACGGAACCATGACGATCGGAGATTACCGGTTTCCCCACCCGTCTCGGGAGGAACCGCGAAGACACGTCATGGCGGCGGCAGGTGGGCGAGCTGAACGAGGCGTACACCTTCCCGCCGGGTGACCAGCCGACCGCGGCCCGGCGGCAGCGGGCCCGGCCGCACCGGCCCGACGAGCGCGCCCTCGTCCGGACTGCCCGCCATCACCAGACCGGCTGTCGAGAGTTCCCGCAGCCGCTGCACGATCGGCTCGTACTGGGCCCGGCCCGCCCCGCCCGTGCGGCGGGCCAGCACCAGGTGCAGCCCGACGTCCCGGGCGTGTGGGAGGTGCTCCTCCAACGCCCGCAACGGGTTCGCCGGACCGGCCGCCACCAGGTCGTAGTCGTCGACGAGCACGAACAGCTCCGGCCCCGACCACCAGGACCTGTCGCGCAACTGCTGCGGAGTGACCTCCGGGCCGGCGGCCCGCCGCTCCAGATAGCCTGCCGCCGACTCGACCAGGTCGGCGGTGTGCGCCGCGGCGGTGCCGTACCCGATCAGGTGCGGCGTCTCGATCGCGTCCAGCAGGCTGCGCCGGTAGTCAACAAGGATCACCCGGGCCTCTTCGGGCGTGAACCGGGTGATGATCGAGGTGGCCAACGCCCGCAGGAACGAGGACTTGCCGCACTCCGCGTCGCCGAAGACCACGAAGTGCGGCTCGGTCGCGAAGTCGAGCAGCACCGGACGCAGGTCCGCCTCGGCGATCCCGATCGGCAGCCGCAGGCCGGTCGCCGCGGCGAGATCCAGTTCGGTGTACGGCAACACGGGCGGAAGGACCCGCACCCGGGGCGCCGCACTGCCGGTCCAACTGTCGGCGACCCGCTTGACCAGATCGGCGGTGTCCCCGCCCTCGGCGGTGAGCTGCGGCAGGGCGGTAAGGAAGTGCAGGCTCTCCGCCGTCACACCCCGCCCGGGCTGCTCCGGCACGTTCGCCGCCGCCCTCCGCGCCACAAGCGAATCCGCCGGGTCGCCCAGGCGCAGCTCCAGCCGGGAGCCGAACAGGTCCCGGATCGCCGGACGGAAATCCAGCCAGCGCAGTGCCGTGGCGACGACGTGCAGCCCGTACGACAGGCCGCGGGTGGCCAGGTCGGTGACCAGGGGTTCCAGGTCGTCGTACTCGCCACGGACGGTGCTCCAGCCGTCGATCACCAGGAACACGTCGCCGAACGGGTCGGCACCCGGCTGGCTCGCCGCGCCCACTGCTGCCCGACGCTGCCGGTACGCCGCCATCGACTCCACGCCCAGCTCGTCGAAGAGGCGCTCCCGCTCGGCCAACAACGTGGTCATCTCGCCGACGGTTCGCCGGACGGCGGTCGGGTCGGCGCGACCCGTCACCCCGCCCACGTGTGGCAGGTCCCGCAGTGCCGCCAGGCCACCGCCACCGAAGTCGAGGCAGTAGACCTGCACCTCGGCCGGGGTGTGGGTGAGCGCCAGCGCGCAGATCAACGTCCGCAGTGCTGTGGACTTGCCGCTCTGCGGTGCGCCGATCACCGCGAGATGCCCGGCCGCGCCGTCCAGCGCCAGCCAGAGCAGATCGCGGCGCTGCTCCAACGGACGGTCCACCACTGCCACCGGCACGCCGAGCGCGCCGTGCAGCTCGGGGTTGCCCACTGTGAGCCCGCGCGCCGGATCCACCTCGACCGGGCCGAGCAGTTCGTCAAGGGCGGGCGGCTCACCGAGCGGCGGAAGCCACACCTGGTGCGCTGGCGGACCCTGCCCGACGAGCCGGTCGACAAGCATGTCGAGCAGGGTCTCCCGGCTGCTCTCGTCCTCGGCCACCATGGGCAGCGCCAGAGTGGCCGGCTCCGGCAGCGGCACCGTGTGGGTGGTGAAGGTGAGCAGACGCGCACCCGCCCCGGCTACGGCACTCGCCGACGCGGCCCGACGACGGACCGCGCCGGAGACGTACGCGGCCTTGAACCGGGCCAGCGGGTCGGTGCCGGCGCGCAGGTAGCCGTGGCCCGGTGAGCGGGGCAGCTCGTGCGCGTCCGGCACGCCGAGGACCGTACGGGACTCCAGCGCGGAGAACGTGCGCAGCCCGATCCGGTACGACAGGTGGGTGTCGAGGCCGCGCAGCCGGCCCTCCTCCAGGCGCTGGCTGGCGAGCAGCAGGTGCACGCCGAGCGACCGACCCAACCGGCCGATCTGGACGAACAGGTCGATGAAGTCGGGCTTGGCGGAGAGCAGCTCGGAGAACTCGTCGCAGATCAGCAGCAGCGACGGCAGCGGGGCGAGCGGGGTGCCGGCGGCACGGGCACGCTCGTAGTCGCGCACGCTTGCGAAGTTGCCGGCCCGGCGCAGCAGCTCCTGCCGGCGTACCAGCTCGCCGTTGATCGCGTCGACCATCCGGTCGACAAGTGGCAACGCGTCGGCCAGGTTGGTGATCACCGCGGCGGTGTGCGGCAGTCTGCCGAACGGGGCGAAGGTGGCGCCACCCTTGAAGTCGACAAGGACGAAGTTGAGCTGCTCGGAGCTGTGCGTGGCCGCCAGCCCCAGCACCAGCGTGCGGAGCAGTTCGGACTTGCCGGAGCCGGTCGCACCGATGAGCAGGCCGTGCGGTCCCATCCCGTCCTGCGCGGACTCCTTGAGGTCCAACTCGATGGCACCCCCGTCGGCGCCCACCCCGATCGGCACCCGCAGGCGGTCCCGGGCCGAGCGGGGTGCCCAGCCCTGCTCGGCGGTGAAGCTCTCCGGGTCGCCGAGACCGAGCAGTTCCGGCAGGCCCAGCTCGGCCTGCAGCGGCGCGTCGGGACCGCGTGCCGTGCCGGCAAGCCGGAGCGGAGCCAACCGTCGGGCAACCGCCTCGGCATCGGTCAGATCGAGCTGATCGGCGACGCCCACCTCCGCATGACCCTCGATCGACAGGGAGTGCAGTCGCCGGCCGCGCAGCTCCAGCAGCAACGCGTACCTGTCGAGCAGTCGGGGTGGCGGGGTTTCCAGATCCAGAACGGTGACCGCGTCGATGCCGCCGTCGCCGGTCAGGTCGCTGGCACCGGTCAGGTCGCCGCCGTCGAGGACCACCACCACATGCGGGCCGTCGGTGGCCGTACCGGCCGGACTGAACCGGGAGCGGCTGGCCAGCACGTCACCGAGCAGCCGTTCCAGCTCGACCGCTGATGTGGTGACCAGCCGTACCGCGCCGAGCGCGTCGGTGCGGACGGGATGGTGGGCGTGCGGAAGCCACTTCACCCACTCCCACTCGGCTCGGCGTTCCGGCCCCGCGCAGATCGCGATAAGCAACTCGTCGGCGGCGTGGAAGACCGCCAACTGGGTCAGAACGGCCCGGACCAGGGACTGCGCCGCCGGGTCGCCGGTGTGCGGCCCGCTGGTAGCCGGCGTGCTGCCCGTACCGCTGCGCACGTGCACCCGGGCGAAGCTGCGCAACGACAGGGCCACCGGCAGTTCCGGCACCACCGAGTACGCGTCCAGGAACCGGCGCAGCGCACCGGCGGTCATCGGCTCCAGCTCCTCCAGCGGCCGGGTCACCGGTGGGACCAGCGGGGTGGCAAGGGTCTGCGGCCCGACGGCGACCCGTACGACCGCGAAGTCCGGGTCAGCGGGACGCCGCTCCCAGACCCGGTGGCTGTCCACTGTCGACCAGAGGCGGCACGGATCCGGGTGCCGGTAGTAGAGCCCTGCCCGCTGCTGCCCGGCCGTCTGTCGGACCCGGCGACGCAGGGTGGCCAGGTGGCGCAGGTACTCCCGGCGGGCAGCCATCATCTCCGACTTCTTCGGCATGCCCGAGGCGCTGCCCCAGGACGTCACGAGCATCGCCAGCGAGGAGAGCCCGAACATTCCGCCCACCACGTACGAGTAGGCGCCGCCACCTCGGCCGAACATCATCGCCATCGCGACTGTGCCGCCCAGCATGGGCAGCAGCATGAGCATCTGCTGCCAGCGTCCACCGGTGACCGCGGGGATCTCCGGCGGCGCCTCGACGGGCAGGTCACCGGCGGGGATCTCCGGTGCCGGCCGGCGCGGCGGTCGCTTGATGATGACCGTGGACACTCGGCCTCCTGACTGCGCTGGGTAACCCGAGCCTGGCTCATGGTAGGTAAAGTCCTGTCGTCCGCGCAGCCTCCGATCCCCCTCGATATGGAGATCAGTCGATGACAACAGGGCTGGCCCGCGTCACCATCAGTGCGCCGCAGCGTCGGGTGGACGTCGCACTGCCGGAGCAGACGCCGCTGGCGGAGTTGCTGCCCGACGTGCTTCGACACGCCGGTGAAGGCCTGGCCGACGACGGCGAGCGGCACGGCGGTTGGGTGCTGCGGCGCACCGACGGCGCGCTGCTGGCGACGGCTCAGGCGCTGCTGCCACAGGGCGTACGCGACGGTGAGGTGCTGCACCTCGTACCGGCCCACACGCACTGGCCCGAGCTTGAGTACGACGACGTGGTGGAGGCGATCGCCGACGGAGCCCGGCGTCGCGGCGGTGCCTGGTCACCTACCGCTACCCGGGTCGCCGGTCTGGCCGGCGCGGTAGTGCCGCTCGCCGTCGGGCTGTTCGCACTGCTCGTCAGCGGCCCGATGCTCCGCAGCGGCTGGCTCGCGGCGGCGATCGTGGCACTGCTGCTCACTGTTGCCGGCGCGGTCGCCTCCCGGGCCAACGGCGACGGCGCGGCCGGGGCGACACTCGGCGGGTACGCCCTGCCGTACTCGTTCGTCGCCGGTGCCCTCGCGGTCGGCTCGGGCGATCCGGTCGGGCCGCTGGGGCTGGCACGTTGGGTCGGCGCTCCCGAGTTGCTCGCCGGGTCGGTGGCGCTGCTGCTGGTGGCCCTGCTCGGGCTGCTCGGGGTGGCCAGTCGACTGCGGGTCTTCGTAGCCGGTGTCACCGTCGGCCTTGTCGGTGCCGGTGCGGCTCTCGGCGCGCTGCTGCTGACCCCGGCCGGCACGGCAGCGGTGCTGCTCAGCGCCCTGGCCTTCGCCGTCGGCGCGATCCCGCTGTTGGCGATCCGGTTGGGCAAGCTGCCGCTGCCGCCGATCACCCTGCCGGCGACCGCGTCCGGCGGCGAGCCGGAGCGGGCCCGGGACCTGCCGGATCGGGGCCGGGTGCACGCGGCCGTGGCCCGTACCGAGGAGATGCTCACCGGGATGCTGCTCGGGCACGCACTGCTCGTGGTTGCCGCGGCGGCGGTGCTCGGGACCGCCGGTGGTACGGCCGGCCGGGTGCTGGTGGCGGTGGTCTCGGCAGTGCTGCTGCTGCGGTCGCGCCTGTTCGTGGCGCTGCGGCACCGGGTGCCGACGGTGCTCGCCGGGCTGGCCGGCTACGCGGTGCTCGGCGTCGTACTCGTCGATCGGGCCGACGACACCGGGCGGCTGGCGCTGGCCGTGAGCGGTGCGGTGCTGGGCCTGGTGGCCGTGGCCGCCGGCACCGGATACGCCCGTCGGCCGGTCTCGCCGTACCTCGGAAGGGTCGCGGACCTCACCGACACGGCGCTCGTGGTCGCCGTGGTGCCGGTCGCCTGCGCGGTGCTCGACCTGTACGACAGGGCCCGAGGGCTGCTCGGCTGAGCGGCTCCCGGGCCCTGTGCGTAAGGGTGCGTCAGTGCAGCGTCTCGCCGCGCGCCTCAGCCTCGCGGGCACGCTGGTAAGAGGCGTGGATCTCGGCCTCGGCCTCGGTACGGCCGACCCAGGTCGCGCCCTCCACCGACTTGCCGGGCTCCAGGTCCTTGTAGACCTCGAAGAAGTGCTGGATCTCCAGCCGGTCGAACTCGCCCAGGTGGTGGATGTCGCGCAGGTGCTCCTGGCGGGGGTCCTCGTAGGGCACGCAGAGGACCTTGTCGTCCCCGCCCTTCTCATCGGTCATCCGGAACATGCCGATGGTGCGGCACCGGATCAGACAGCCCGGGAAGGTCGGTTCGGGGACCAGCACCAGGGCGTCGAGCGGGTCGCCGTCCTCGCCCAGGGTGCCCTCGATGAACCCGTAGTCGGCCGGGTACTGGGTGGACGTGAAGAGGGTGCGGTCCAGCCGGATCCGGCCGGTCGCGTGGTCCACCTCGTACTTGTTCCGGTGACCTTTGGGGATCTCAACCGTCACGTCGAAATCCATCTGCACGCTCCCTCGTCTGCCCACGCTGGCTAACGGAAACCACTGGCGGCTCCCCGGACAGGTGAATGCCCACCCGCCGACGCCGGCCGCCGCATAGTCTTCGGACCGAAGTAGTGTCACCCAAGCCGGTTTTCGCTGGGGGAGGAGGGGGTCGTGGGGAGGGAAGATTCACACTACCGCCCGGACGGGGGCGCTGCACGCGGTACCGGACGATCCGGCTCCGGCGGTGCCACCGGGCGTGTGCCGGTGCCCGAGGCCCACCTCCCGCAGCCTCCCGAACCGACATCTCCGGCACCGGGGTCGGTCCCCGATCGGCAGGCGCCCCTGCCGTGGAGCCCGCCCGGATCGGTGGCCGCCGGCCCGAACACCGGCCGCTTCCCGGTTCTCGGTGGCGACCGGCCCAGCGCCCCGGCGGCTGGCCGTGCCGTGGTGCCGACCAGTCCAGCCTCGGGGGGCAGCGCGCCGGCCTCGGGAGGCAGCGCGCCGGCCTCGGGTGGTGCCGCGCCAGCCTCGGGTGGTCCTGCCCAGGCCGGCCCTCCGCCTGCCGGTGATCGACCGCCCGCCCCCGGAGGCGTACCGCCGCTGGGCCCACCGATCTCCGCGCTTCCAGCTCCGGCCGGCGTCGAGCCGCCCACCACACCGGCCGGCCCGCGCCGCCGGGGACGGCTCCTGGCCGTGCTCGCCACGGTGCTGCTGATTGTGGTCGCCGGCGTCGGCGTGGTCGTGGCCCGACCTGGGCCGGTGGCCGGCTGGCTGGGCGAGGACGACGCGTCGACGCAGGTCGCGGCCGGCGCCACACCGGAACCCGACCCGTCGGAGGTGCTGGCCGGGCCGGACGCCAACGCTCCGCTGCCCACCCCGGACGGGGTCAAGGCCGCGCTGGGCCCGCTTGTCGGTGCCGCAGCCCTTGGTGACCGGGTGAACGTCTCGGTGGCCGACGTGACCTCCGGTCAGACACTTTTCGCCAAGGGCGCCGACGACGGGACGGTGCCCGCCTCGGTGACAAAGCTGGCGACCGGGGTGACAGTGCTTGCCGCCCGTGGCCCCGGTTACCGGATTCCCACCCGGGCCGTAGCCGGCGACAAGCCCGGCGAGGTGGTGCTCGTCGGCGGCGGTGACCCGACCCTCGCTGTGGACAAGAAGGGCTACTACCCGGGCGCGGCACGCCTTGACGACCTGGCCGCGCAGGTGCGTACCGCGCTCGGCGGCACGGCCCCGACGAGCGTCACCGTCGACGGGACGATCTACTCCGGCCCGGTGTACGGCCCCGGCTGGGACGCCGACATCCCCACCGGCGGCTACGGCGGTGCTGTCACCGCGTTGATGGCCGACGGTGCGCGGCGCGACCCGGGAGCCGACTCCGGTGGCGCCGAACGGGTCACCGAGCCGGACCTCGCCGCGGGCCGGTCGTTCGCCAAGCTGCTCGGAGTGCCCGCCGGCACCGTCAAGCGGGGTACGGCTCCGGCCCTTGCCGCTGCCGCGGGCGGCACCCCACCTCCCGGCACCGAGCTGGGTACGGTGCAGTCCCCGCCGTTGATCCGGCTGGTGGACATCATGATCAGCGAGAGTGACAACCTGCTGGCCGAGGCGCTCGCCCGTCAGGTGGCGCTGGCCCGCAGTCAGCCGGCCTCGTTCGACGGCGCCGCCGCCGCGATGGACGCGGAGGTGGCTGCGCTGGGCCTGCCCGCCGACGAGATCACCCTCTCCGACGGCAGCGGGCTGTCCCGCAGCAACCGGATCAGCCCTTCACTGCTCACCGACCTGATCCGGCTGGCCGCCAGCCCGGACCACCCGGAGTTGGCGGGTGTCTTCGGTGGCCTGCCGGTGGGCGGCTGGTCCGGCACCCTGGACGACCGCTACCGAGGCGCTCCCGGCACCGCCGCCGGAGCTGGCGCCGTCCGGGCCAAGACCGGCACGCTGACCGGCGTGCACGCCATCGCGGGCCTGGTCACCACGGCTGACGGTCGGCTGCTCACCTTCGCGGTGCTCACCGACAAGGTGCCCGGTGGCACGGACACCGCCCAACCGGCGCTGGACCGGATCGCCGCCGCGCTGGCGGGCTGCGGCTGCCGCTGACCGACCTGTCGAGAGCCGTCCACCGTCGCCGCTGACGCCTGTGAACGTCGAGTGCGGAAGCCCGCGACCGGCGTCTATCGCCGACGCGACCCCGGGCCGGGGTGTCGCGGCGCGGGTACGGTGGGTCCATGGCGCAGTTCGTGGACTGGGATCTGGCCGCTGCTACGGCGGGGGCGTTGAGCAAGTCGGGCCCTCGGGTGACGTACGCCGAGGCCACCGACGTGGTCGGCGACCTGCGTCGGCTTACCGACGAGGCGGCCGGGCACGTGGCCGACTACACGGGGCTACGGGCGCAGGTGGCGCATCCGCCGGTGCGGGTGGTGGACCGCCGGGACTGGGCGGCCACGAACATCGCGGGGCTGCGTGAGGTGATCACTCCGCTGGTCAGCCGCCTATCCGGTGACAAGCAGCCAGGTGTGCTGACCGAGGCCATCGGGTCCCGGCTCACCGGGGTGCAGGCCGGCACCGTGCTGGCCTACCTGTCCGGCCGGGTCCTCGGCCAGTACGAGGTCTTCTCCGCCGAACCGGGCCAGCTGCTGCTTGTCGCGCCGAACATCGTCGAGGTGGAGCGCAAGCTCGGCGCCGACCCGCGCGACTTCCGGCTCTGGGTGTGCCTGCACGAGGTCACCCACCGCACCCAGTTCACCGCCGTGCCGTGGATGCGTGGCTACTTCCTCGGCGAGGTGCAGGCGTTCGTGGACGCCTCGTCCAACGGCGGCGAGCACCTGGTGGAGCGGCTGCGGCGTGGCGTGGCGACGCTGTCCGAGGCGGTCCGCGATCCGGAGAGCCGCACCAGCGTGCTGGACATCGTGCAGACCCCGGGGCAGCGGGCCGTACTGGACCGGCTCACCGCGCTGATGACCCTGCTGGAGGGGCACGCCGAGTTCGTGATGGACGGCGTCGGCCCGCAGGTGATCCCGAGCGTGGAGCGGATCCGTGCGTCGTTCAACAGGCGTCGCGAGGCGGGCAATCCGCTGGAGAAGGCGATCCGCCGGCTGCTCGGGGTGGACGTCAAGATGCGCCAGTACGCCGAGGGCCGCAAGTTCGTGCACGGCGTGGTCGAGCGGGTCGGCATGGAGGGCTTCAACTCGATCTTCAACTCTCCGCTCACCCTGCCCCGGTTGTCGGAGCTTGGCGATCCGGACGCCTGGGTGGCGCGGGTGCACGGACCGGCCGGCCCCATCCCGGCCGCTGGCTGACCATCCGCAGGTGGCCGCGCTCGCCCCGCAGGTGGCCGCGATCCGGGTGGCGGTCCGCCGCGCGCTGAACGACCTGCCGCCCGGTGGTCCGGTGCTGGTGGCCTGTTCCGGTGGCGCCGACTCGCTCGCCCTGGCGGCGGCGACCGCCTTCGTGGCACCCCGGGTGGGCCGGTCCGCGGGGCTGGTGACCGTCGACCACGGCCTTCAGGCCGGCTCGGCGCAGCGGGCGGAGGCAGTGGCGGCCTGGGCACATGAGGTCGGCCTCGCTCCGGTGGCGGTGGCCCGGGTGGAGGTGGCCGGACGTCCGGGCGGCCCGGAGGCGGCAGCCCGGGAGGCCCGCTACCAGGCATTGACGGAGGCGGCTCGCGAGCACGGGGCTGTCGCGCTGCTCACCGGGCACACCCGGGACGACCAGGCGGAGACCGTGCTGCTCGCGCTGGCGCGGGGGGCCGGCCCGCGCGGGCTCGCCGGAATGCCGGCTCGACGGGACCTGGCCGGGGTGCCGCTGCTGCGCCCGCTGCTGGAGATCAGCCGGGAGCAGACCCGCGCCGCCTGTGCGGCGCTCGGCCTCGACACGTGGCAGGATCCGCACAACACCGACCCGTCGTACGCCCGCTCAAGGGTGCGGGCCGACCTGCTGCCGGCACTGGTACGGGCGCTCGGGCCGGGCGTGGTGGACAACCTCGCGCGTACCGCCCGGTTGGTGGCGGCGGACAACGCCGCGCTCGACGAGTTGGCGGTGGCGGCGCTGGCTGCGGCCCGGTGTACCGACGGTGGGCTCTCCGTGGCGGCGTTGGCGGGCCTGGTGCCCGCCGTGCGTGGCCGGGTGCTGCACACCTGGGCGCGGGAGTTGGGCGCCCTACCGGCTGCCCTGTCGTACCGGCACGTCAACGCGCTGGACGCTTTGGTCACCGAGTGGCACGGTCAGGGCCCTGTCGACCTGCCCGGAGGGATCCGGGTGCTGCGCCGCGCCGGCCGGCTGGCGCCGGTCGACCCCGCCTGACCGACCTCCTTTGCTCTGCTTCAACCGGCGCAACAGAAACGGCGCTCAACTGTTGCGTGGGTTGAAGCAGAGCAAAGGCTCTCCGAACCGTGCGCCGCCCGGCCTGCGTCACAGGCCCGCCCTGCCTGCCGGATCGTGCGTCGGGCCTGCGTCAGACGGTGTGCACGCGGTCCCGGAAGGTCGTCCGGTAGCTGTGCGGGGTGGCGCCGACGCGGCGGTTGAAGTGGTGGCGCAGCGCCGCCGCGTCGCCGAATCCGGCCCGGTCGGCCACCGCCTCCACGCTCAGCGGGGTCTCCTCCAGCAGCCGCCTGGCGAGCAGCACCCGCTGGTTGGTGAGCCAGTCGTGCGGGGTGGTGCCGGTCTCGGCGCGGAACCGGCGGGCGAACGTACGCGGGGCCATGCCGGCGCGCGCGGCCAACTCCTCGACGGTGATGGGGCGATCCAGGTGCCCCATGAGCCACTCCAGGACCGGCTCCAGGGTCGGCGCTTCGGGCACCCTCGGAATGGGCGCCTCGACGTACTGTGACTGCCCGCCGTCGCGGTGCGGCGGGACCACCATCCGGCGGGCCAGGCGGGTCGCGGTGGCCGAGCCGTGCTCCTGACGGACCAGGTGCAGGCAGGCGTCGATGCCGGCCGCGGTGCCGGCGCTTGTCAGCAGCCGACCGTCCTGGACGTATAGCGAGTTGCAGCGGACCCGGGCACGCGGGTGACGGTCCTGAAGCTCGTCGACGTACCGCCAGTGGGTGGTGCACTCGCGGTCGTCGAGCAGCCCGGCCTCGCCGAGCAGGAAGGCGCCGGAGCAGACGCTGAACAGGTGCGCTCCGCGTGCGTCGGCTCGCCGGAGCGCGTCCAGGACCGGGCCCGGAACGGTAGTGCCCTGGGCGTGCGCCGGTACGGCCACCAGGTCGGCGTCCTCAAGCGGCCCGAGGTCGGCGTTCGGGGTGAGGTGGAACCCGGCCGAGGTGCGTACGGGGGCGCCGTCCGGGCCGCACACGTCGAAGCGGTACGCGGGGAAACCGTCGGCGGTGCGGTCGGTGCCGAACACCTCCGCGAGCACTCCGAGCTCGAAGGGGGCGACCTGGTCCAGGACGAGGACGGCGACGGATCTGAGCATGTGACGAGGGTAACCCGAGCCGTGGCAGTAAATCGATGATCAGTGTCGTGACTGCCACTGTTCGGTAGGCGTGGGCCGTCGCAGACTTGACTCAGTCCGGTGCGCACCGGCGGCGAAAACGACAGCAAACACGCGAAAGTGAGCGCCGCCATGGAGTTCCTGTTCTTCCTCCTGTTCCTCGCCCTGCTCGTCGCCGCTTCGGCGGCCGGCCTCACTGCGGACAGCCGCGACTCGGCCGACTGGAAGCCCACTGAGGACGGCCGCCGGTGGCAGTCCCGTACCAGCTGATGCTTTTGATGCCCTTTGACCTGAAAATCCCGGGCGGGACCGCGCCGAAAGGTGCGGCCCCGCCGACGGAGGCCATGCGACGTACGGCAGGCTAGGAGACATGGCTGACGGCTCCTGGTACGACGCCGACATCGACCACGTGATCATCTCCGAGGCGCAGATCCGCGAGAAGACGGCGGAACTGGCCAAGCAGGTCTCCGCCGACTACGCCCACGTGGGTGACGGACTGCTGCTGGTCTGCGTGCTCAAGGGCGCGGTGATGTTCATGGCGGACTTCGCCCGGGCGTTGGGCCGCAACGGCCCCCCTGCCGAACTCGACTTCATGGCCATCTCCTCCTATGGCCAGGGCACCACCTCTTCCGGGGTGGTCCGCATCCTCAAGGACCTCGACCGGGACATCGCCGGCCGGCACGTCGTCGTCGTCGAGGACATCGTCGACTCCGGGCTGACGCTCTCCTGGCTGCTGCGCTACCTGGAGTCGCGCTCGGCGGCGAGCGTCGAGGTGGTCGCGCTGTTCCGCAAGCCGGACGCGGTCAAGGTGCCGGTCCCGGTCAAGTACGTCGGTTTCGACATCCCCACCGAGTTCGTGGTCGGGTACGGCCTGGACTTCGGCGAGCGCTACCGCGAGCTGCCGTACGTCGGGGTGCTCAAGCCCGAGGTCTACGCCCGGTCCTGAGGTCGGCCGGCCCGGTCCACCCGGGTTCGTGAGCGCAACTCGCATCGGTGTTCGTCAAGCCGACGTTCAGCGCGCTCTCAGTTCTTCCGGTTACCGTGGAGCCCGGTGGCGTGAAAAGTACCCTCGCGCCCGTCCCCTCGACCGCGTGACCGGGCGTTCGGGTGGTTCGGGCCGGAATTCCCGCCACGCCGGTTTCTGCCCGGGACCCGCCGTACGACCTCGGTGTGGGGCTGGCGAGGCCGCCCATGGTGCCCGCCGTCGATGGCGACGGTGCACCGAGTGCGGGGCTCGCGAGCTCACTCGTCGCGTACACGGTGTACCGTCGAATGACCGCGGCGCGGCAGTTTTCGCGCTTCGGGGTCGAGGCCGGCCCGCACGGCGGCTCCGGCCGCCGCTCACGCGGCGACACCATTCAGACGGTCAGGACGTCGATCAGGAGGATGCGGGCGCCTTGGCGCTCGACAACAGTATGGAACGTACGCGTTTCTTCCGCCGACCGGTGGTCTGGATCATCCTGGTCATCCTCGGCGCCGTTGTGCTCAGTCAGCTGTTCACCAGTGGTCCCAGCTACCACCGCGTGGACACTTCCGTTGCGCTCGACCAGCTCCACACCGCGAAGATCAATAAAGTCGTCTTCCAGGACAAGGAGCAGACGCTCCAGCTCGACCTGGCCGAGAAGACGAAGTTCGGCAAGACCGAGACCGACAAGATCGAGGCCCAGTTCCCGTACCAGGCTGGCGACCAGATCTGGAACGAGGTGTTGGACGCCAAGGCGGCCAACCGGGTCACCGGCCCGGCCGACGTCGAGGTCTCGTCGGACAGCATCTGGGTGAGCCTGCTGGTCAACCTGCTGCCCATCGCGCTGCTCGTGCTCCTGCTGCTGTTCTTCATGTCGCAGATGCAGGGCGGCGGCTCCCGGGTGCTCAACTTCGGCAAGTCCAAGGCGAAGATGATCACCAAGGACACACCGAAGACGACCTTCGCGGACGTCGCGGGTGCCGAGGAGGCCGTCGAGGAACTGCACGAGATCAAGGACTTCCTGCAGAACCCGGCGAAGTACCAGGCCCTGGGCGCCAAGATCCCGAAGGGCGTGCTGCTGTTCGGCCCGCCCGGAACCGGTAAGACGCTGCTGGCCCGCGCGGTCGCCGGCGAGGCCGGGGTGCCGTTCTACTCCATCTCCGGCTCCGACTTCGTCGAGATGTTCGTCGGTGTCGGCGCCAGCCGGGTCCGCGACCTCTTCGAGCAGGCCAAGGCGAACGCCCCGGCGATCGTCTTCGTCGACGAGATCGACGCCGTCGGCCGGCACCGTGGTGCCGGCATGGGTGGCGGCCACGACGAGCGCGAGCAGACGCTCAACCAGTTGCTCGTCGAGATGGACGGCTTCGACACCAAGGGCGGGGTCATTCTGATCGCGGCCACCAACCGGCCGGACATCCTCGACCCGGCGCTGCTGCGTCCCGGTCGGTTCGACAGGCAGATCCCGGTGGACGCCCCCGACATGGAGGGCCGCAAGGCCATCCTGCGGGTGCACGCCAAGGGCAAGCCGTTCACCCCCGACGTCGACCTCGACGCGGTGGCACGGCGTACCCCGGGCTTCAGCGGCGCCGACCTGGCCAACGTGATCAACGAGTCGGCCCTGCTCACCGCCCGCAAGGACCAGCGGGCGATCACCAACGACTCGCTGGAAGAGTCGATCGACCGCGTGATCGCCGGTCCGCAGCGACGGACCCGGGTGATGAGCGACCAGGAAAAGAAGATCACCGCGTACCACGAGGGTGGGCACGCGCTTGTCGCCTGGGCGCTGCCGCACGCCGCGCCGGTGCACAAGGTGACGATCCTGTCCCGTGGCCGCTCGCTGGGCCACACCCTGGTGCTACCGACCGAAGACAAGTACACCCAGACCCGGGCCGAAATGATCGACACCCTGGCGTACGCGCTGGGCGGCCGGGCCGCTGAGGAACTGGTCTTCCACGAGCCCACCACCGGCGCTGGCAACGACATCGAGAAGGCCACCCAACTGGCCCGCGCGATGATCACCCAGTACGGCATGAGCTCGAAGCTCGGTGCGATCAAGTACGGCACCAGCGGGGACGAGCCGTTCCTCGGCCGCAACATGGGCCACGAGCGGGACTACTCGGACTCCGTGGCCGCCGAGATCGACGGCGAGATGCGGGCACTGATCGAGCTGGCGCACGACGAGGCCTGGGAGATCCTGGTGGAATACCGGGACGTCCTGGACAACATCGTGCTCGAGCTGATGGAGAAGGAAACCCTCTCCACCGCCGACATGGCGCGGATCTGCGCCCGGGTGGTCAAGCGCCCGCCGCTGGCGCCGTACAACGGCTTCGGCAAGCGCCAGCCCTCCACCGAGCCGCCCGTGCTCACCCCCGCGGAAAAGGACGCGCTCAAGGCGCAGGCCCAGGCCGACGGCGCGCAGGCGTCCGTCGGTGGCGGCACACCGTCCAACAACTCGGACGGTACGCACTGAGCAACGACCCGACGGCCAGCTCCCCCAACCGGGAGCTGGCCGTCTCCGCGACCGAACCCGACGGCGACGACGCGTTGGACTACGTGGCCGCCCGACTGATCAGCGGCAGGCTCAGCGGCCGCCCGGTCGAGGACGCCATCGACCTCGGCCGGATCGAGAAGGCGGTCCGGGAGATCCTGATCGCTGTCGGCGAGGACCCGGATCGTGACGGGCTCCAGCAGACCCCGGCCCGGGTCGCACGCGCGTACGCCGAGCTCTTCGCCGGTCTTCGGGTCGACCCGGCGCAGGTCCTCAGCACCACGTTCGAGGCCAACCACGAAGAGCTCGTGATCGTCCGGGACATCGACGTGATGAGCCTCTGCGAGCACCACCTGCTGCCGTTCCGCGGCAGCGCGCACATCGGCTACATCCCCGGCCCGGACGGGCGGATCACCGGCCTGTCCAAGCTGGCCCGGCTGGTCGAGGTCTTCGCCCGCCGTCCGCAGGTGCAGGAACGCCTCACCGCGCAGGTCGCCGACCTGCTGATGAGCAAGCTCGCACCTCGGGGCGTCGTCGTGGTGCTGGAGTGCGAGCACATGTGCATGGCGATGCGCGGCATCCAGAAGTCCGGTGCCAAGACCATCACCTCGGCGGTGCGCGGCATCCTGCAGACGGACTCGAAGTCGCGGGCCGAGGCGATGGCCCTGATCATTCCCCGCTGACCCGTACGCTGCTGGTCGGCCGACCAACCCCGCTGTTCGCGGCCGGTCAGCCGGCCAGCAGGGCCAGCAGCAGACCCGCTGTCACCAACACCGCCGGCACCAGGCAGACAAGCGCGCCGAAGCGCGCAGTGCGGTCCAGTCGTTCACCGGGGCCGGCGCGGAACAACCTCCCGACGCCCACCCAACCGGCGACGAACGCGACCGCAGGCATCGGCAGCCCGCAGATCAACGCCGCCACACTTGCCGCGCCCGCCCCTGTCGACGCGTACACGATCACCTGGATCAGCGGCACGAGCAGCGCAAGCGGCCCGTACACCAGAAGGTTGCGTGCCCGCGCGGGCCAGGAACCCGGCCGGAACCCACGGCGGGCGGCCAGCGCCGCGTCCGCCGCCTCGGCCCGACCCCGCGCGGCCCGCAGCGCCGCCAACACGGCCGCCGGGCCGCCGGCCATCGACCGGGCCGCCTCGGTCAGCTCCGGCGGCGACGGCACCAGCGAGATCGCCGGCACGCCCAGCTCCCGCAGCCGCTCTTGCTGGCTCGCCAGCCCGGTGCGGACCACAGTCAGCTCCTCCCGGGCGGCCTCCGCCGAGCGGGCCTGCTCGCCGGCTGCCGCAGCCGCGCCGCGCCGCACCCCGTCCAGCTGACGCGCCGCCGCCAGGTACTCCGACCACGCGTTGGCGGGCTCCCCACCCGACCGCGCATCGTCCGGCCCGACCGTCCGCTGCCGGACCGGCCCGGTCACCGTCGCCTCCGCGCTCATCCCCGCACCTCCCGCGCGCACCGCCGGATCACCCCGCCTCGTCGGCGAACGGCACCAGCACCGTGCCCCGGTCGCCCGGACCGTCCCAGAGCGTCACCCGGTCGGGACGCGCCCGCCACTCCACCGGCCGGCCGAAGACGGCCGCGAGCTGCGCCGGCGGCACATCCAGCACCGCTACGGCGGCGAGCTTGTCCACCTCGCCGTCCGGCTCCAGCAGCGCGGCGAACGGCGGCACCGCCCGCCACCAGCCCAACAGGTGCCGGCCCGCAGGCGGGCCGTCCCGCAGCAGCGCACGCAGCCGATCCGCCGGCAGCTCCCGGGGACCGGGGCGATCCAACCCGAAGACCACGAGGTACGTCGGCAGCTCGTCGTCCGGATCCGCGAGCAGCGTCGGCAGGTCCACAATGCTGGCCGGATGACGATCGGCAAGCTCGGCCGTCAGCGTCTCCACAAGCGGCCGGGCACCCGGGTCCGGTGCCGCCAGCAGGAACCGCGCCGTGCCCGGCGGGTGGTGGGCCGCAGTGCTCCGGGCCGCCGTCGCCAGCAGCCCACCCGCCGCCGGACCCGACCCCAGCACCGCGAGGTTGCGGCCGGCCGCGGGCCCCAGCGGTACGGCAACAGTCGTGCGGGCCACGTCAACAGCCCGGCCGAGCAGGGCAGCCGGCCCGTGCGCCTGCCCCGCCAGTGCGGCCCGGTGCCGGGGATCGTTGCCCAGCAGTGGCCTCGCGTAGCCGGCGAACACCACGGGCGGGGCCGATCCCGCCGGCCGGGCGGCGAACAGTTCGTGCCGCAGCCGCTCCACCACCTCCGGATGGTCCTGCGGATCGGGGTGCCGGATCAGCCGCTCGTGGCCACGGATAGCGCCCCGAGGGCCGCCCAGCCCACCGGCGGTGTTCACCACCGCGCTGCCGACCGGTAGCCCTGCTGCCGAATCGTTCGTGGGCTCCAGCACCGGGCTGCCGCCCGGCAGCGCCACCCGTACCGGAAACTGCCCGAGCACCGAATCCCGGTGCCCGCCGTCCGAGCGGGCGCTCAACCCCAGCTCACCCGCCCCGGCAAGCACCAGGTGTACACCGTACGCCCGACCGGACCGGGCAAGCCCGTCCAACAGGGCGGCCACCTCGGCGGCCAGCCGGTCCCGCTCGGCGAAAACCGACGGCAGATTGTCCACCACACACACGATCCGTGGCAGCGGCCGGTGCTGGCGCAACTCGGCGAAGCGCTGACCACCCGCCCGCTCGGCCGCCTCCGTCCGGCGCCGCACCTCGGCCGTCAACTGTTCGAGCAGATCCCGCACGTACTCCCGGTCGGCAGCCATCGCCGCCGCCCGCACCTGCGGGATCCAGGACCGGTCCCGCTCGGTCTGGAGGAACTCCACGAAGGACTCACCGTCCCCGAGATCCACCAGATAGAGGGCGAGATCGTCCGGACCGTACCGGGCGGCAAGCCCGAGCAACGCCGTGGTCAGGAACGCCGCACGCCCCGCCTCGGACCGACCACTCACCAGCCAGTGCGGGGTCAGCTCCGTGAACCCCAGCGGCACCGGCCGACCCCCTGCATCACCGACCATCGTGGTCAGCCCGTCGGCCGAATCCGCCTCCCAGAGCAGCTCACCAGTCGCCGGCAGCAGATCCGCCAGCGCCAACCGGGAACCCGCCTCCACCTGCTCGGCCAGCCGCCTGCACACCGCGTCAACAAGGTCGGCCGGCGGGTCCGCCTCGACGAAGACAGGCGAGTTCAACCCACCCGGCGGCTCGGCACCGGGGCTCGCGAACGACGTCCCCGGCGGATCACCAAGCAGCGCGTACGCGTTGCGCAACACCAACGGAGTGGCCCGCGGCAGTGGCGCCCGAGCCGCGTACGGGCCGGCCGGAGGCCAACCCGTCACCACCAGGTGCAGCCCAGCGGCCGGACCCTGCTCCGCCAGCGCCTCGATCCGCGCCAGATCCGTCGGACCGGTCAGCTCCGGCAGCACCGCGATCACCAACAGCAGCGTCCGGTCGTGCCGGCGCCGCCCACTCGCCCCCGGGGCCACCCACTGCTCCGCCTCGGTCAGCACCGCGCGCAAGCCCGCCACGTCGACCGCAGGCGGCGGCAGCAGACCCGCATCGCCAAGCGCGCCGAACGGGCTGAGCACGGCACCCGTGGCATCCACCGAACGCACAAGCAGAGAACCCGCCGGCGCCGCACCAAGCAGCCGCAACAGCACGGCCCGCAGGAGCCCCGCCACCCGGGGTTCCCGGGCGTCGACGTCCACACTGAGGTGCCCCGCCCCGACCAGCGGTACCAGTGCGGGAAAACGGGCGTCGTCCAACGGCGCAGCCGTACCCACCCGCACGAACGGCGGCGGGCCGTCACCTGCCGGAGAATCCGCGGTCAGCGAATCCAGGGCGGTGCCCGACCAACCCGGAGCCAAGCGCTCGGCAACCACCCGTAGACGGTCGGCCAGCTCGTACTGGCGACGCTGATCAGCGGGGGCCGGGCGGGTCTCGTCGAGGATGCCTGCCGCGGCGGTCACGACAGCTGCGGCCCGGCGGTGCAGCGCTGCGGCGCGGTTCGTGCGTGCCTTCGGACCGGCCACCGCGTCCACCCCCTCTGCCCGAGGTTGGCAACCCCTCCCGAGCAGAGACGGTATCCCAGCCAGGGCCGCTCCACCGGGATGTGCCACGGCGGTGCGCCGGTGTTGTCGCGGATCTCACCAGTGGGCAGCGGTCCGTCACGATCCGCTCGATCTGAGGCATTGGCTCCGGAGCGTCCAGCCGTTAACGTCAGGAGGTGGAATCAGTGCAGCCCCCCGCCGGTTCCCAGGTCTCCCGCGTACCGGCCCAGCGGACACCGTCCGAGCAGTTGCCGCCGGCCCAGCCAGCGCCGACGCCGCAGCCGCCACGCCGCCGGTTGCGGACTGTGCTCATCGTGGTCGGAGGGGTGCTCGCACTGGTCGGCATGGGCGCTGCCATCACGGGTTTCGTCTGGTACAACCGGGCTGCTGCCCCGGACCGCAGCGCACCCGACGTGGTGGTGGACAACTATCTACGGGCCTTCCTCGTCGACCGCAACGACGTACGGGCGGACCAGTTCACCTGCAAGGACGGCGCGGACCTCCAGGCTTTGCGGGAGCTCCGTCTTGAAATGCAGCAGCGCGAGTCCAACTTCAACGTCACGGTGCGGGTCACGTGGGGACCGCTAACCAGAAACCCATCCGGTGACGGCGAGTCGGTCGGTACGACGCTCACCATTTCCGGCTCCGCGGATGGGGTCCCCAGGAGCAGCCGGCGGGAGGACTGGACGTTCGTGGTGATCGAAGATGATGAGGGCTGGCGTGTATGCGCTGGCGCCAAGGCGAGTTGACGTCACTCGATCCACAGCAGATGGACCGGAACCTCCAGGGTGGTGGGTGACTGGCCGCGCCAGGCCCAGCGGTACCACTCCACCTCGGGTGTGATCCGTACGCAGATGTCGCCCTCGGCGCCCGAGTAGGTCTCGGTGACCGCCCGCATGTCTCGATGTTCCACGCCGTCCTCGACGTGCACGACCCGGCGACCGGTGACCGCGTCCGCCTCGAAGATGGGGGTGGGCGACGGGTGGGACGGGCCGTCCAGTGACACCAGCCGGATCCCGGGTTCCCGGCTGCTGTCCGCCACGGGCCGCTCGCCCACCACCTCCACCCATACCCGCTCCACCGGCATCAGCGGCGCGAACACCTCGACCTGGTCGGCCTCGGCCCGGTACCACTCGTGCTCGGGGATCACCGGCACGTAGGTGCGTGCGCCCTGCACCACCCGGTCGTCGGCGCGCAGATCGCCTCGCCAGCCCAGCCCTGGCAGGCCGACTAGGACCCGCCGCCCGCGTAGCTCCACGGGCTCGGTAGCGGAGACGATGGCCAGCGGACGAGGCGGCCGAGGTGCCCAGTCGGGCTGGTCGGCGAAGGGGTCCGGCATTGGCCCGGTCATGCCCGTGGTGACCTCACTCCGCAGCGCGCAGCGGGGCACCCCGCTGCCGCATGAACGGAACCGGGTCGATCGCACCGCGGCTGGACCGGTCGTTGCGCCGGTGCACCTCGAAGTGCAGGTGCGGGCCGGACGAGTTGCCGCTGCTGCCGACCTGCCCGATGACCTCGCCCGCTGCCACGATCTGATCACGCGCGACGCGAGGGCGGGTCACCATGTGGCAGTACCTGGTGATGTAGCCGCCGGCATGCAGCATGTCGACAAACCATCCGCAGCCGCCCTTGCCGGGATAGCCGTCCACGTCACAGCTCTGCCGCCCTCGGTCGTCGGGGTCGCAACGGGCGACCAGCACCCGACCGGCGGCTGCGGCGCGGATATCGGTGCCCTTGGCCGCACCGATGTCCACCCCGTTGTGGCTGGGCCGCTCGGTGGTCCGGAAGCCGGAGCCGACGTCGCCGGGGATCGGCGCGGTCCAGCCGGAGGCGGCGATCTCACCACGCTCGGCGGCGTTGCAGACCGCCTTGCCGTTGATCTCGACGGTCCGGGCCGCACCGCCGGCCAGGGCATCCACGATCGTGCTGGCCAACTCCTCGTGCTTGGCGTACGCGTCCGGATATGCGCTGATCTGGACCTGCTGCGCCACCACGGTCAGCGGTCGGCGCTGCCAACTCCGTACCTTGACGAGTTTCTCGTAGAACTTCCGAGCCGTGTAGGCGGGATTCATCCGCTCGGCGACGGAGCCCCACCCCGGCCGTTGCTGGAAGAGGCCGAGCGAGTCGTGGTCGGCGCCCACACCTTCGTGCGGCAGGGCGAGAGACTCGGGTACGCCGGAGTTCGCGAGGTTGCGCAGTGCGGACTCCTGCATCGCGGTGGCCAGGGCGATCACCCAGCCACGCGAGGGCACTCCCATGTCCTGGCCGACCTTGATGATGATCGCGGCGTTACGGATCTGCGTGTCGCCGTACTCGGCAAACCGGGGCAGTTCCCCAGTGATGTCAACCGGCCGGACGGGGCCGCAGCCCCACCCGGCCAAGCTCTCCCCGTCCTCCGCTTCGCCGCCGAGCCCGCTGAGGAAGAACGCCGCCGTGCCGCCCGTGCAGCAGAGCAGGAGCAGCACACCGGTGAGAATGCTGGCGATCAGTCCGATCCGTATCGGCCGGCGGACGGCTGCCGAGGCACTGCCGGCGTTCATTGCCGCTCCCAGTCCAGGACGTCGACCAGCCAGCCGCCGTCGGCCATGACCAGCTCGAGCCGGAGCCGGCCGTTGTCGAGTGGCAGAAGCACCTCGACGAACGTCTCGGTGCCTGCCCGCATCGTCGACGTGCCGGTCACCTTCTCGGCCGGAACGCCGGCAGGCTCGGCACCGGCCAGCTTCTCGGTAAGCGTCGGCGTCGACAACGGCCGCAGCCCAGCGTGCCATTCCTCGGCGGTCATTCCGGGCCGGCCGAGCCAGGCCGCTGCGAACCGGTCGGCGGTCTGCTCAGGAGTACGGGCACCCACCGGGGTGACCGGCGACGGCGGTGCCTCGGTGGCGAGGACGCCATCGTCACCGGCCTTCGGGTCCACGGTGGTGATCGGCCGGCTCGGTCGGCTGCTCAGACCGTCCGTCGGGTCGAGCGGACCGGAGGCCAGACGGGCAACCCCGATCACGCCAAAGACGAGCACCGCGATCAGCAGCGCCACCCCCAGCCGGGACCGCAGCGCCCGGGTGAAGAGGAACTCCAGGGCACGTCGCATCGCTGTCACCGGGCCTCTGAACGCACCCGCGGTCCGGTGCGATCCGGCGCACGTTCGGTGGAGCCCGGCCGGTAGACCACGAACGACGGATTCTCGGCCGGCACGTCCGGTTCGGTCCAGGTCGCAGGCTGTCGCCGTCGAGGCTGGGGCGGAACCGGTCGACGCTTGCCGTCCGTCTCCGTTGTTGGCGTCTCGTCGGCGCGTTCCTGACCATCGGGCCGTGCGCTGCGGGTGCGTTGGCCCTCGGGCGGGGCGGCCGAGGTCGGCACCGGATCCTCCCTGCGTGCCTCCGGGCGCAGCCGGGTCTGCTCCGCGTCCGGCGACCGGCGGCGTCCACCCACCGGCTCCGCAGTACCCCCGGGCTCCGCTATGTCGAGCCGGGCCGCGACCCGCATGTCCCGGAAGAACCGGCGGTGCCAGGAGCCGGCCGAGCTGACCGCCTCGCTGCTGTCCTTGCCGCCCAGTTGGGTGATCCGTCGGTACGGCCGCAGCAGCAACCAACCGACCACTCCGCAGAGCCAGACCAGCACCACCTGGAGCCAGCCGGGCAAGGTGGGCGTACTCATGATCAGGTCGACCGCGAACAGGTAGATGGCCGCCCCGGTGCCGAAGATGGCGATGTTGAACACAGCGGCGACCACGGCGTTCGCAAGCCTTCGAAGGCCGGCGCTGGCTGGTCGGAGCAGCCCGACGGTGCCGAGGATGGGTGCCGCGATCACTGCCCACCGGAAGACAAGGAAGCCCAGTAGCACCAGCAGCGACGCGGTGAGATCGAACATGGCGAAGAGGATCGAGGCCAACACCGCGATGAAGCCCGCGCCGACCCGGTCCATGTCCCGGATTCCCTGGAGGTACTCGTACGCCTCCGGATCCTCGGTCTGGATCTGCTGGGCCACTCGCGCCCACTGCTGCTGCTTCGCCTTGATGGTCCCCTGCCGGGTAGCCGGGTTGGCGCGGAGCTTTTCGACCTCCTCCCACGACAGCGCCTTGGCGTCGTAGAGCGCAGGGCCGTACTTCCGCGCGGTCTCACTGTCGGCGGAGCCGAGCACCCCCCGTAGCCAATTCCGGTAGAGCATGGATTCGGTGGCAGTGTCGCTGGCCCGAACGGCGGGCGGCCGGTTGTCTTTGCAAGCTTCGGGATTGGGATCGTCGCACTGCTCCGGGGGCGTGTCTCGGGTTGCGGGACCCACTGCGTCGTGTACCACTCCCAGCGTGGTGACGAGCGTGCCGTCCGCGATGTTTGCCGACTTGACCGGCCAGGCGGCAAGCGCGGTGACCGCGACCATGACGAGCACAGCCCAGCCGGCGGTGGTCATCGCGTTGCTCATATCCGACTGACGGGACCGCCAGAGCAGGTAGAGCCCCACCACGCAGAGAGTGACGATGCCAAAGACGCTGAACACCTTCTGGTAGACAGCCTTGGTCGCCTGCTCGACCAGCGGATCCGCCCAGCCCCACATCGACCGCGGATCCCAGGCTCGCTCCCGGAGGGCGTTCGAGGCGCCGACGATCGCGGTGGCGACCATGAACTCGCCGTTCGCGACAGTGGTGGTGAACTTGTAATCGGGATGCAGGACCGACGACGCGCACCCGCCAGGGATGTCGTACGTCGGATAGCTGTATCCGGCGTAGCCGTAATCGCTGTAGAGCCCTTTCGGCCCGAGCTCCTTGGCGGAGTCCGGCCGGCCGGCGAACCAGCCGGCGAGGCCGGAGTCCGGGGTGCCGGGCGTCGGGGCGTTGCGGCAGGTGATCTCGTCCTCGCTGACCGCCTGGAGCTTTGCGACACAGGCCCGGAAGTCGGCCTGCCACTCCGGGGTCGTACACAGGTCGGCGCGGGCCTGGGCGACGGGCTGTGTGGCGGCGGACGGTGCGGCGGCGGCAGCCTCCGCGCCGATCAGCGGCCAGGAGAGGCTGGCCCCGGCCAGTACGCCGAGGGCGAGCAGGAACGACGCGATCCGTGCCCAGGCCCTCGCCATGTCACGCCTCCAGGTCCGGCAGGGGGATGCTCGGGAGCACTCCGGCCGCCGCGGCGATCGCGGCGGGCGTCGTGTCGAGGTGTTCCAGCAGGCCGTCGACGTACGAGACGTCGACCCGGACCTTCTGCACGCGGCCGTCGACGTCGCGCATCACGAACTCGCGGAAGCCGAGCCGGCTGGCCGAGTTGGTGTCGGCGGCGGAGAGCGAGGCGAGGGTGGCCTCGTACCCGTCGTTGACCGGTACCCGTAGCAGCCGCAGCGCCTCGGAGGCGATCTCGGCGTCCTCGGCGATCCGGCCGACGAAGACGGTGGAGACGAGGTTCTGCACGTCGAGGCCGAGGATGTCGCGGGGGTTCTGCGAGGCGACGAGCGCGGCGAGGTTCCACTTGCGGGAGTCGCGGGCGAGCCGGACGAGGAATGAACGCCCGGAGCGCCAGCCCTCCATGAAGTGCGCCTCGTCGAGACCGACGAGTTTGCGCGACGACATCGACCCGCCGTAGCAGCGGCGGACGGCGAGCCGGTGCGCGGTGTGCAGCATCGGCAGGGCGAGTGCCTCCTCGGCCGACCAGTACTCGCGTTCGATCTTGAGATCGGGCAGTCGTAGCCCGGCCATTGTGATGACCGTGAGCGCCGCGTCGGCACCGAGCAGGCCCTCCGGTGGCCTGCCGAAGAAGAGCATGGCCAACGGCATCTCGGCGGTGTCCAGCAGGAGGTTGGCCAGTTCCTTGCCGGCATCGTCGTCGAGCCGGCCGAGGCAGCTCACCACGTCGTCCAGGGTGGACGTCTCCTCGGCGGGGACCTGCCGGACCGCGTGCCGGAACAGGGTGGCGGTCGACGCCTCCCGGGCCACCTGCGGCGGCACCAACATCATGCAGATGTCCTGGACGAGCATCCGCCGCTCGGCGCGGGCGTTGGAGACCGCGATCTCGAACTCCCGGTCACCGGCGGCCCCGGCGGCGAACTCGCTGCGCAGGGGCGTGGGGATGAGCGAGTAGGGCGCCAGGGTGCCGTGCTCCGAACCGGTCAGGTTCAACACCCGGGAGTACGGCCGCAGCTCGGGCATGGCGCAGAGCCGAGCCAGTGGCCCGGACGGGTCGAGCAGGGTCACCTGGACGCCCCGGCGGGCGGCCAGATAACCCAGGGCGCCGAGCAGGGTCGACTTACCACCACCTGGTTCGGCCACGAAGACCGCGAGCCCGGAGCGTTCGCGGACCTCCATGGGGAAGTGCAGGTCGAGGAAGACAGGGCGGCGGCAGGTGCCGGCGGTCCGGCCGATCAGGTCGCCGCGCCTGTCGCCCACGTTGGACGCGGCCTGCGGGAGTGCGGCGGCGAGTAGCGGGACCGGCATCCGGCGGACGTAGCCGGTGTTGGCGATCGGCTCGCCGGGGATGAACTCGCGGGCCAGCCAGTCCTGGTTCTTCGGGTGCTGGAGCGAGATGCGCAGCTCGCGGGAGTAGAGCTGGATGAGCCGGCGGGCCCGCTCCAGGCATTCCTCCCTGGTCCGGCCGCCGACGGCGATCCGGTGCCAGCCGTGGGCGCGTGCCGAGTCGACGGGCAGCCCGGTGGTCATCTCGTCGCCGATCACCAGCGCCCGCTTGGCGAGCCGTTCCAGCTCGGGGGGCGCGTCGATGCCGTGCTCGGCGTAGTCGAGCTGCTGAGAGCGGATCATCCGCAGTCGGTGTTCGAGATTACGGAACGAGTCGCCGGAGCCGAGGATGTCGACCCGCGTGGAGATCTCCATGGGCCAGGGCAGCCGCTCGTGGAAGTGCAGCCAGGGCTCGTGCCGTTCGGGGATCTCCAGCGGTTCCATCCGACCGACGGCGAGCACCGCGACGTGTCGTTCCTCGCCGGTCATC
This sequence comes from Micromonospora sp. DT41, assembly GCF_049841715.1. Classification (NCBI taxonomy): domain Bacteria; kingdom Bacillati; phylum Actinomycetota; class Actinomycetes; order Micromonosporales; family Micromonosporaceae; genus Micromonospora; species Micromonospora sp. DT41. The sequence continues at coordinate 123,809 of NZ_JBNCKU010000003.1, forward strand.
CGGTTGACCAGCTTGAGAGTCGAGCCGTACGGGGTGCGGTAGCGCTCGACCTGCTCGGTGAGGGCGAGCAGGTCGCCGCGTTCCCAGTGCCCGTCGGTCACCGGGGAGAGCCGGCCCGGGGGCGCCATGCACAGCGCGACCGAGCGGTAGAGCAGCCACTCCAGCTCCTGGGCGGTGACCCGTCGGCCGCGCATGCCGAACGCGCCGAGCACCTCGTCGAACTGTTCGACGGTACGGCCCAGCTTGCGGCGTTCGCCCTCGGCGGTGCCCCGGCCGAACGTGCGCAGCAGCCGCTCGGTGAGCGAGTCGCCGAGTGAGCGCCGGGCGAAGGTGACGCCCAGGTAGGTCTGCCCCTCGGCGTGGTTGACCGCCATGAGGTGCCGTTGGGCGGCTACCAGGTGGTCGGCCCAGCCGGTGGTGCCGGGCACGTCGGCGAGCGGCGCGGGGGTGTGCGCGTCGATGGTGCGCGCCCACTCGTCGGCGGGGAAGGGCCGGGTGGTGCGGCGTAGGTGCAGCCGGAAGCCGGCCAGACCGGCGTACTGCTCGGAGATCGCCGACAGCAGTGCTTCCCGTTCGGCGTCGGGGCGGAAGGCCCAGCGGACCTCGGGCAGCCAATACCAGGCGGTGACCGTGTTGGGGGTGAAGGTCAGGTGGCCGGCGATCTCGGTGATGGCCAGCTCGACCGACGGATCCCGGTCGCCGAACTTGATCTTTGGTGCGCGGACGCGCGTCGGTCGGATCGGCTGGTCCGGGCGGTTCGCGGCGCGGCGTCGGGGCGTGGCGACCTCCCGGCCGGCCGGCTCGGTGCCGACGGATCCGGGTCGCTCCGCGTCGGGTTCGGGGGTGCGCCGCCTGGATCGCTCCAGTGCTGGCCGATCGGCAGTGACGGCCGGGCCCGCTGCCGTCGCCCGCTTCGATGGGCCTGCTGGTCGGTCGGACGGTGCCGTCGACCCGGCGGTCGGAATGGCGGCACCTGTCGCGCTGGTCGGGGCCGGCGTGTGCCCCGTGGCCGGCGCGGGCTCGTTCGGTGGGCGAAGCATGGGCAGCCGGTCGCCGGCCTGGTGCGGCACCCGGGACTCGACGGCCGGGCCGGCCGCGCCGCGCCGCGCTTCGACGGCATCTCCACGCCGCGCCTCAGCGGCAGCCCCGCGCCGCGCCGCGCCGGCATCTTCGCGCCGTGGCTCGACCGGACGGCCGTCGGGCTCGTCCTCGGGGGTCCACGGTGCTTCCAGATCGGGTGCGCGGTCGGGCACCCTCTGAGCCGGTCGGGTGGGCGCTGGCCCCAGGGCGGCGGGCTGCTGCGGAACCGCCGGCTGCTCCCGAACGGCGGGGCCGGCCGTCACGGCCCGCGCCGCACCGGGCCGGGCCGCGCCGAAGAGATCCAGGAACGGTGAGTCGATGTCGGCGTTCTCGCCGGCCGACACCTCGGCGGGCTCGGCGGGTGGCGTACGGCGGGTGACCGGCCGGGGAGCCTGGAAAACACCGACCGCCCCGTGACCAGGGGAGGTCACCAGCGCAGGATCGAGCGCCACCTCGTCCTCGGCGTCGGTGTAGTCGAATGACTGCGTACGGTGACCAGCCGGCACGGCCGGGCGGCCGGCCGGGGAACCCGGCGTGGAAGAGCGACTCATGCGGCAGCCTCACCCACAACGTGTGACAAACCCATCGGCGTACGCCCGGTCATGCCAGCTCCTCCCGGATCCTGATCCGGCTGCCGACCAGGCGTGGGTCACGCTGCTCGACCGCCGGCTCCCGGGTACGTCGCCAGTCGGTGAGCGCGGTGCGGATGACCACTCGCGCCGGCCGATCTGGGTCGACGTGCCGGAAGATGAACGACGTGGTCACGATGGCGAGCGCGATCTCCCAGGCCGGGAAGAGCTCGACCGTCAGCGTGAACAGCCAGTGGATGAACATGTAGAGGGGGACGAGCAGCATGAACAGCCCGTACTGGGCGTAGGGCAGGTGGACCGGAAGGGTGTAGCCGGGCGGCCCGAGGTAGACCAGGCGGGCCCGGTAGATGTCGTCGTCGGTGCGCAGCCGCATTTGGTGAACGCGCCTATTCGAAGATCAGATCGATCAGGTAATCGCCGACGAAGAACAGCGTGGCTGCGCCTGCGATGAAGGCCAGCCCGACGATGGCGATGGCGGAGCTCGTCAGCACCTTGGATATCTCGCCACGGCTGGCGCGGCCGATGAAGATGACGCCCAGCACGGCGAGCAGGATCGGCGCGATCTTGCTGGCGAAGAAGGTGACCACACCGTTGGTGTCGATCCCCTTCGGTGCCGGCTCGGCGAGCGGAGCCGACGCCAGGGTGGAGAGCGCGTGGGCGACGCCGGACGACGCCGTCTCCATGAGCTCAAAGGCGATCACTGGAACCTCCCCATATCGCGGCCGGCCGTGCCGCGGCGGTGCAGTAGCCAAGCCTGCGGGAAATGTGCTCACAGGGCGCAGCGAACTCGACCCTGTGTTCGTTACTCACCACGGAGAGTGGCGAGCTTTGGGCGGTTTTTCCCCGCTTCGGCCCTCCCTCCAGGCTTCGCCATCTCGATGCTGGCCAATTCCAAAGCGTACGGGCCGCCCCGGATTGCGACAAGCGCGAAGGGGCTGCCTGATTCTGCCCGGACGACCGATCGTACACCTGTTCCAATGCGCACGTCAGGGGTGGTGGTTCGGGGGATCACCCGGGCCGGAGGGCACCGCCGCCGCGACCGGTACCGTCTAGTCGTGACCGATCTGGTACGGGCTCCGGGCCCGGTGGTGATGGGCGTCCTCAACGTCACGCCGGACTCCTTCTCCGACGGCGGACGGTACGCCGACCTCGACGCGGCTGTCGGACATGGCGTCCGTCTGCGCGACGCCGGAGCGCACCTGGTCGACATCGGCGGCGAGTCGACACGCCCAGGTGCCGAGCGGATCGACGCGGCGACCGAGGCCGACCGGGTTCTGCCGGTCATCCGTGAGCTGGTCGCCGCCGGCGTGTCGGTCAGCATCGACACCAGCCGCGCCCGGGTGGCCGAGGCCGCGTTGGAAGCCGGCGCGGCGGTGGTCAACGACGTCTCCGGAGGGTTGGCCGACCCCGACATGGCCCGGGTGGTCCGGGACGCCGGCTGCCCCTGGGTGCTTATGCACTGGCGTGGCCACTCACGACAGATGCGCGAGCTGGCCAGCTACACCGACGTGGTTGCCGACGTCCGTGCCGAGTTGGGCAAGCGGATCGACGAGGCGCTCGCCGCGGGGGTGGCGGCGGACCGCATCGTCGTCGACCCCGGCCTCGGCTTCGCCAAGACGGCCACCCACAACTGGGAACTCAGCGCCCGCCTGCCGGAGCTGCTGGAGCTCGGGTACCCGCTGCTATTCGGTGCCAGCCGCAAGTCGTACCTCGGACGGCTGCTCGCCGCCGGGGACGGCACGCCGCGACCCACCGCGCAGCGGGAGGCGGCCACCGTCGCCACAAGCGTGCTGGCGGTTGCGGCGGGCGCCTGGGGAGTACGAGTGCACGACGTGCGGGCCACCGCCGACGCGCTGGCCGTCTGGGCCGCCACCGGCCGCCCGCGACTCGTCGCGACACAGACCAGCCACGGGCGGCCCGAATGAGCGGGTTCGGCGGAGCCCACGTGCCGCCGTGGCACCGACCGGTCGGATGGCCGGCCGGCGAGAGGGGAAGTGATGAGCGACCGCATCCAGCTGACCGGCCTGCGGGCGCGGGGCCGGCACGGGGTGTACGACTTCGAGCGGGCGCAGGGCCAGGACTTCGTGGTCGACGCCGTCCTGGAGTTGGACCTGGCCCCGGCAGCCGCCAGTGATGACGTCGCCGCGACGGTCCACTACGGCGAGTTGGCCGAGCGGCTGGTCGCGGTGGTGACCGGTGAGCCGGTCAACCTGATCGAGACACTCGCGGACCGGCTGCTCGCGGTCTGCCTGGCCGACGAGCGGGTCACCACCGCCACGGTCACCGTGCACAAGCCGGAGGCGCCGGTGCCGCACACGTTCACCGACGTGGCCGTCACCATGACCCGGAGACGTACCCCGTGACCCGGGCAGTGCTCTCTCTCGGCAGCAACCTGGGTGACCGGCTCGACCACCTGCGCACGGCCGTCGCCGCGCTCGGCGACGCGGTGCTGGTGGTGTCCGGCGTGTACGAGACTCCGCCGTGGGGAGACGCCGACCAGCCCGCGTACCTCAACGCGGTGCTGCTGGCCGAGGACGACGCCGCCACAGCGCGCGACTGGCTGGAGCGGGCGCGGGCCGCGGAGCGCGCGGCAGGCCGGGTCCGTGACCCGCAGCGGCGGTTCGGGCCGCGCACCCTCGACGTGGACGTGATCGCGGTCTGGGACGACGACGGCGAACCGGTGCTCAGCGACGACGAGGACCTGACCCTGCCGCACCCCCGGGCGCACCTGCGCGCGTTCGTGCTGCGGCCGTGGATCGACATCCAGCCGTACGGGCGGCTGCCCGGTCACGGCTGGCTGACAGACCTGCTCACCGCCGGTCCCGTCGCCGACGACGCGCTGGAACTGCGCCCCCGGCCGGAACTGGCGTTAGAGTCGACGGCATGACCGAGTGGAGCCGGCCGGCATGACGCAGGCGAAGACCCCACCACCGGGCGGGCCCGGCCAGGACCGGTCACGGATGGGCCCCACCCGCATCTCGACACTGGTCGTGGCGGCCCTGGCTGCGGCGGCGGTGGCCTGGCTGTTGATCAGCTCCTTCTACTACAGCAGCATCCCCGAACTGCCCTGGCTGCCGGTGGTGACACTTGCCGCGCTCGCGGTGCTGGAGGCGTATGCCGCCGTCAACACCCGGGGTCGCATCGACCGTAAGCCTGGCCGGGATCCGGTCAACCCGTTGCTGGTCGCCCGGTTCGTGGTGCTGGCGAAGGCGTCGGCGCTGGCCGGCGCCATCTTCGCCGGCTTCTACGCGGGCCTCACCGGATGGCTCTTCGTCGAGAACACCCGAGCCGCCACGGAGGATCGCCCGGCCGCAGCGGGCGGAATGCTGGCGTCGTTGGCGCTGGTCGGTGCCGCGCTCTGGCTGGAGCGTTCCTGCCGGGTACCGAAGCGGCCGGACGACGACCACGAGCCCGACCAGCGCGAGAGTCACCCAAACCAGCGCTGAGCCGAGGGGTTACGCCCGGCTCCGGGCGCGGGTACGGTGCCTGCGATCGGAGAGCAATGGCCGCCGCCGATCCGTCCGTGCGCGGGACCGAGGACGGCCGGCCACTGGGGAGGCGGCGCCATGGCGTACGAAGAATCGGGCCGGGACCGGCCGGTCGAACCCTCATCCGGGGTTCCCGCAGCCGTCCTGGAGAACGTTTTCGACGACCCCGCGCACGGTGAGCCCGGCCGGGACCGCCTCGGCGTGCACGTGGGTTGGGAGTTCCTGTTGCTGGCCGGCCTGGCAGCCCTGGGCTGGCTGCTCTGGCGGGCCGACCCGGACGTGTTGCGGGGCGCGGCCCTGCGCACCCTGCTTGTCAACGCGGTCGGGCTCGGCCTGCTCGCTCTATCCGCCGGTCTGAGCCTGCGTACCGCTGCCCCGAACCTGGCAGTGGGTCCGGTGGCGGTGGCCGCCGCGCTGCACTACGCGGAGCAGGGCGACCGGGGCCTGACGGCGTCAGTGGGGTCAGCCGCCGTGGTCGCCGCGCTGGGTGGGCTCGTCCTGGCGCTTGCCGTTGTGGTGTTGCAGGTACCCGGTTGGGCGGCGAGCCTGGCGGGGGCCGCCGCCGTGGTGGTGTACATCGAACGTCGTTCGGCACCGGTGCTGGTGCAGGGGGACTACGAGCCCACACGGTCGGCCGGCTACCTGTTCGCGGGCTTCGCCGCCGTCGCGGTCCTCGGCGGGGTGTTCGGTGCGATCCGGTCGATCCGCAAGCTGGTCGGCCGCTACCGGCCGGTCGCCGATCCGGCCCGCCGCCGGGGCGCGCTGGCCGCCGTGATCACCGCGTTCGCGCTGGTCTGCTCCACCGTGCTGGCCGCGCTCGCCGGCACGCTGCTGGCCGCCAACAACCCGGGGCCTGTGACACCCGATTCCGGACTGGACTGGACCCTGCTGGCGGTCGGGGTGTCCCTGCTGGGCGGCACCAGCGCGTACGGCCGCCGGGGTGGGGTGTTCGGCACCGTGCTTGCCGTCAGCCTTGTCACCGTCTTCCTGGCGTACGCGCCGGAGCGTGGCTGGACCGTGAGCCTCTGGGCGGTCGGCGGCGTGGCGTTCGGCGTCGGACTTGTGGTGACAAGGCTTGTCGAGACGTTCGGGCGGCCCCGGCCGGGCAACGTCGACAAGCTCGAGCCGGTCGGCGACGGCACGATCAGCACGGGCTGGACGATGGCCCGGTCACAGCCGGCCGACAACTGGCCCCCGACGTTGCCGACGCCACCCGCGCCGCAACCTGTCGACCCGTGGCGGGATCCGCGCTGGGAGGACGGCCCGCGCCGCTGGGACACCGACGACAGGTGAGCCACGCCGTCCGTCGAGCCGAAGCTGATCTCGACCGTTAGGCTCGGCGGCATGACCGACACACCTGCCGCCACCGCAGGCGGATCCTCGTTCGAAGAACTCGACGCGTTGTCCACCGAGGAACTACGGGAACGGGCGTTCGCCCTGGCCCGGGAGCGTCGCGACGTGGGTTTCTTCTGGTCGGTGCTGCGACACCTGCCGAACGCGGACGAGGCCACGGTGCTGGACGGCGCACCGAACTCGATCGGCCCGACCATCGACGAGGCGAACGCGCTGTGGCGGGAGCTGACCGGGCACGGCTACGAGGAGTCGGCGCCGCTGCTGCGGGCCGCCTTCATCGACTACCTGATGAAGCACTGAGCCGCTCGGTGCAGCCCAGGTCCACCCGACCGGCAGGTTCCGGGCCTGGGCGGATGAGAGGGCTCGTCAGCCGCTCCGGCCCGGTCAGCCGGTACGGGACGGCCGCAGGCACCGGGGCGCTCGCCGTCCTGCTGCTTGTCGGCATCTGCGGCAGCCCTGCGTACACAGGTTGGGCCGCCGACACGCTCAACAGCCCGGACTCGGCCGGCGGCTACTACCTCCGCCTCCTCGCGTGGCCGGCCTGGTCGGTGGACGCCGACGGGCAGGCCGGCGGGTTGTTCGCCGCCAACCTGCGGGCCGTCCTACTGGTGATCCTCGCCGTGGCGCTGCTGTATCTGCTGCCCGCCGCGCAGGTCGCCCGCGTGCCGGGCTCGATCAGCCAGTTCTTCTCCGGCTGGGCCGCGTACGTGCTCGCCGGTGGACTCGCCGCCGTGCTGGCGGCGCTGCTCGGCCCGGACCCGTCGATGCTCGGCGCGTTGCAGGGCGCCAGCGTGGGTGCCGGCTACGGCTTCCTCACCGGCTGGATCATCGGCACCGCCAGCCTCGGTGGTCGTGCCTGACCCGACCGGCGGTCGCTGCGGCAGTGCGCCGCTGCGGGTCAGCTCGTCGGGCGGCCGAGGTCGAGCAGACGCTGCCGGCTGAGCGCGCCGACCGGTCGGCCGCCGTCGGTCACCACGAGGTGGTCCCGTCCCGAGGTGAGCAGCACCGCCAGCGCGTCGTACGCGGTGCCGTCCAGTGGCACGGTGGGCAGATCGGTGTCGGCGTCGCCGGGCACCGGCTCCAACGCACCCCTGTCGAGCTGGGTGACCGCCAGCCGGCGGATGCCCCGGTCGGCGCCGACGAACTCGCTGACGAACGGGGTGGCAGGTGCGCCGAGCAGGGCGGCGGGCGTGTCGTACTGCTCCAGTTGCCCGCCCTCGGAGAGCACCGCGATCCGGTCGCCGAGCCGTACGGCCTCGTCAAGGTCGTGGGTGACAAGCACGATCGTCTTGCGGACCTCGGCCTGGAGGCGGAGGAACTCCTCCTGCAGTCGGGCCCGGACGATCGGGTCCACTGCCGAGAACGGTTCGTCCATCAGCAGCACCACCGGGTCGGCGGCGAGCGCGCGGGCCACGCCGACCCGCTGCCGCTGACCACCCGACAGCTCGTGCGGGTAGCGACCGCCGAACTGGGCCGGGTCCAACCCGACCAGGTCCAGCAACTCGTCGACCCGGGTCCGGGTCCGCTCGCGGGACCAGCGGAGCAGGCCCGGCACCGTGGCCACGTTCGCGCGTACCGTCTGGTGTGGAAAGAGGCCGACGTTCTGGATCACGTAGCCGATGCGGCGGCGCAGCCGCACCGGGTCGACGTCCGTGACGTCCTCGTCGCCGAGCATGATCCGCCCTGCGGTCGGCTCGATCAGGCGGTTGATCATGCGGAGGACTGTCGACTTGCCGCAGCCGGACGGCCCGATGAGCACCACCAGTTCGCCAGCCTTGACCTCCAGGCTGAGCTCACGGACGGCTTCGGTGCCGTTCGGGTAGCGCTTCTGGATGCCCTGCAGGGAGATCGATGCCGCGCGAGGGGAGCCGGCCACGCCGGGGGCCTCCGGGGTAACGTCCACGTATGTCCTTCCGCCTGAGCTACCGGGCAGACCCGGGTAACCCCTGGTTCTCCTGGCAGTACGTGCGGGACAACTCTGACACGATCGTCGCCGCCTTGCGTGAACACGCCTCCCTCACCGGGCGCGCGGTGCTTATCGCGGTGCTGATCGCCCTCCCGTTGTCGGTGCTCGCGTACTGGGTGCGCCCGCTGGCCGGCCCGATCCTCGGCATCACCGGCGTGATCTACACCATCCCGTCGCTCGCGCTGTTCGCGTTCATCGCGCCGTACCTGGGCACCGGCACCACGACAGTGCTCGTCGGCCTGGTCCTGTACGCGTTGCTGCTGATCGTCCGCAACGTGGTGGCCGGACTCAACCAGGTGCCACCTGAGGTCCGCGAGGCCGCCGAGGGCATGGGCTACGGCCGGTGGCGGCGGCTTTTCCGGATCGATCTGCCGCTGGCGATCCCGGGCATCCTGACCGGGCTGCGGCTGGCCACCGTCTCGACTGTCGCGCTGGTCACCGTCGGGGTGCTGGTGGGGCATGGCGGCCTCGGCCAACTGATATTCGCGGGCTTCCAGAACAACCTCTACAAAGCCGAGATCATGACCGGCACGGTGCTCTGCGTGGCGCTCGCGGTGCTGCTGGACCTGCTGCTGGTGCTCATCGGCCGGCTCGTCACCCCCTGGTCCGCCCGGGGTGCCCGGTGAGCGCCGCGGCCAACCCGGTACGCCAGGCGGTGCTCTGGCTCAACGACCCGCTGAACTGGACCAACCCCGGCGGCATCCTGGACCGGCTCGGCGAGCACCTGACGATCTCCGCCCTGGCGGTGGCGCTCGGCTGCCTGGTGGCCTGGCCTGTCGGCCTGTGGCTCGGGCACGCCGGGCGGGGCGGCGGCCTCGTGGTGCTGGTGTCCAACGCCACACTGGCCATCCCCACCCTGGCGCTTCTGACCATCCTGCCGCTGACGTTCCTCGGCTTCGGCCGTACACCCGTGGTTGTGGCGTTGGCCGTCTTCGCGGTCCCGCCGCTGCTGGCAAACGCCTACACCGGCATACGTCAGGCGGACGCCGAGGCGCGCGACGCGGCCCGCGGAATGGGTCTGTCCGGCGGGCAGGTGCTGCGTCGGGTGGAGTTGCCGCTGGCGGTGCCGTACCTGGCCGCAGGCTTCCGCACCGCCGCCGTGCAGGTGATCGCCACGGCGGCGCTGGCGTCGTTCGTCAACGGTGGCGGCCTCGGCGAGATCATCCGCACCGGGTTCGGGCTGAGCATCGCGGCCGGCGGAGGTCAGATCCTGGCCGGTGGTGTGCTGGTGGCCGGGCTCGCGTTGCTTGCCGAGTTGCTCCTCGGCATCGTCGAACGGCTGGTCACCCCACGCCCGCTGCGGCGTGGGCGGCAGCGCGCCGGTCGGCCCCTGCCTGCCGACGCCACCGGCCGCGCCTGACGCCCGCTTGCCGGTGGCCCGTCCGAGTGAGCAGAAGGCGAAGCGGCGACCGCCGGCGGGACGTTCGGTGACGATGCGGTGACGATGCCCATTTCAGGTTGTCGGTCGGTTGCGGACCATGTTGGGTGGATAGTCGCGGGCGGCCGACAGTCAGGATCGCCCGTCGGACACGCGGCCGGCCCGGGACGGGTCGCGCCGGGACACGGAAGGCGGGCACATGCGCGCACGTACACGTCTGGCGATGGGCGCGATCGGCGCCGTCGCCGGAGCAGCGCTCCTCACCGGCTGCGGTGATGCCGGTTCGTCCGGCACCGACGCGCCGCAGACGAGCGCGTCCGGCGCAGGGTGCGCCCCGGTCGCCGGCCAGCAGCTCGTGGCGCTGGAGGACGACAAGAAGCTCCAGAACTCCGACAACGTCATTCCGGCGGTCAACACCAAGGTGGCCACCCCGGAGCTGATCGCCGCTCTGGACAAGGTCTCCGCGGCGCTCGACACTCCGAAGCTGGTCCAGCTCAACAAGGCCGTCGACGTCGACCGCAAGACTCCCAAGGTCGCTGCGGAGGAGTTCGCCGCCGCGAACAACATCACCGCGGGCATCGCCAAGGGCCCGGGCGGCGAGATCGTGGTCGGCGCCGCTAACTTCAGTGAGAGCCAGATCCTGGGCGAGCTGTACCGCGTCGCGCTCACCGCGGCCGGCTACCAGGTCAAGGTGCAGCAGATCGGTAACCGGGAGCTCTACGAGCCGGCGTTGGAGAAGGGCGAGGTCCAGGTCGTCCCGGAGTACGCGGCGACGATGGCCGAGTTCCTCAACACCAAGGCCAACGGCCCGAACGCCCAGCCGGTCTCCTCGCCCGACATCAACGCCACGGTGACGGCGCTCAAGGCCGAGGGTGACAAGGTGGGCCTCACGTTCGGTGCACCGGCCGCCGCGCAGGACCAGAACGCCTTCGCGGTGACCCAGGCGTTCGCCGACAAGTACGGCGTGCGGACCCTCTCCGAGTTCGCCACGAAGTGCTCGGGCAACGCCACTGTGCTGGGTGGCCCGCCGGAGTGCCAGCAGCGTCCGTTCTGCAAGCCGGGCCTGGAGAAGACGTACGGGCTCTCGGTGGGCTCGTTCTCCTCGCTGGACCAGGGCGGTCCGCTGACCAAGAACGCGCTGCGTGAGGGCAAGATCAGCGTTGGTCTGATCTTCTCGTCGGACGGTGCCTTCGCCACCAGCTGACGCACTTACGGCGTGCCGGCGACGCCCCCGTCCCACTCGGGCCGGGGGCGTTCTCCGTCCGGTAGGGCCCGTTCCATCTGGTGGAAATCGTCGGTAGGCTGCACATCCATGTCAGCCCCGGCCACCTCCGACGCCCGGCGTCAACCGCTGCTGCTGACCGTGCTCTTCTGGGCCGGCGTGGGCCTCGCCCCGCTGGCTGCGCTGATCCTGCTGGTCGCCGACGGTAACGGTCCTCTGCGCTTCGCGGCGGTACTCGCCATCCTGGCCGTGGTGTTGATCGGTCTCTCCATCGCGTTGCGGCCGGACAACGCTGGCGCCTCGGCGCGGGCCGACGAGTTGCTGGACGAGATCGAGGAGGTCCGGCGGGAACTACGCGCCGAGATCGTCGCCGCCGCCCAGCGCGGCAACCAGGCTCTCGACCAGGCGCAGCGTGCGCAGGAGGGCGTCGCTGCGGTCCGCCGTCGCCTCGACGCCACGGGTGCCGCCCTAGCCGGTGCCACCCCGGCGGCCGAACCCGCAGGCGCGGGCCGTGCGCGGGTGCCTGCCGCCGACCCCGTCGACCAGGCACCGCCCGCCCGCAGCCGGGCCTCGGTTCCCGCCGACGCGCCGGCCGCTCGGGCCCGGGTTTCGGTAGCGGACGACGCCCCCGCCCGCTGGGGCGGCCAGGAGCGCCCCGACGACGACGAGCCCGCGTACCGCAGCCGCGCCGCCGCGGACGCCGGCCCCGAGCAGCCCGCCGCCGGCCGGCACGGGGCAGAGCCGCGCACCGGGTACGGCTCGGTCCCCGGCCCCCGCGAGCATGACCGCCCCCGCGAGCATGAACGCCTCGAGCCGGCGCCCCGGCCGGTCGGTGTGGTCCGGCACACCGAGACGGTCCACGTCACCACCCGGCACACAGTTGTCGACGGCGGGCAGGCCGAGCCGGACGGCCGCTACGGCAGCGGGTACGCAGGCCAGTGGACCCCGCCGGCGCAGGAATGGACCCGGGGCGGTGGCGGCGCGCAGGGGCGTGCACGGTCGGCCGAGCACTCGTGGGGCGACCAGGAGAACCCCCGGCCCGCGTACGACGACGACCGCCCCCGTGCCGCCCCGGCCGCCTGGAACGCGGACGACCACGCCCGTCCCGCCGACGACCGTTCCTGGGGTGGGCAGCCGGTGACCCGTGGTGAGCCGGCCCGACCGGGCGTACGGGACGGCTGGGGACCGGCCCCGGAGGCGGCTCCCCGCCGCGACGAGCCGCAGTGGACCGATCCGCGCGACGCCTACGCCCAGCCGGAGGAACCCGCCTGGAGTGCCCGGTCGCAGCGCGACGACAGTGGCTGGACGCAGTCCCCCCAGCCGGGCCGGGCCGGTGCCGCGGCACCGCAGTCCGGTCCTCCCCTGCGGGCTGACGACACCGGCGAGTACTGGTCGCAGTTGCGTGCCGGCGATCGGTGGGCGGCCGTCCGCGACGACGAGCACGGCCGTGAGCTGCACGTCGGCGAGCGCCGGGCCGAGGTGCACGCAGACGGTACGGGCACCGAGTACCGGATGGCCGACCGCTGGGCCTCCGTCCGCCACGAGGACCCGAGCCGTCGCGAGGACCCACGCCGGCCGGACGACTCACGCTGGTCCGACGACTCACGCTGGCAGGACGACCCGCGCCGGCAGGACGACCCGCGCCGGGGCGAGCCGGCGGGACGGGCGGCGCTGCCGGCAGGTGGGGTGCCCGTCCCGGACGAGTGGCGCCCGCCCCGCCAGCGTGGCCACGAGCCGGAACCCGCACCCGAGCGGGCCGGTCGGCGGCGGGTCGACGAGCGGTACGGCTACCCGCCGCAGGACGACGTGCCACGCGCAGGTGGCGCCCCGGTCACCGACCGCTGGCGCTGACTCCGCAACCGCAAGCAGCCACAACGGCCGCCGGGTCACTTGTCGATGTCGCCGACCACAAAGAACATCGAGCCGAGGATCGCGATCAGATCCGGCACGAGGCAGCCGGGGAGCAGGGTGGCGAGCGCCTGCACGTTGGCGTACGACGCGGTGCGCAACTTCAACCGCCACGGCGTCTTCTCACCCCGGGACACCAGGTAGTAGCCGTTGATGCCGAGCGGGTTCTCGGTCCACGCGTACGTGTGGCCCTCCGGAGCCTTCAGCACCTTTGGCAGCCGGGTGTTGATCGGCCCGGTGAGCTGGTCCACCCGGGCCAGGCACTGCTCGGCGAGGTCCAGCGACGCGTACACCTGGTCGAGCAGCACCTCGAAGCGGGCGTGGCAGTCCCCGGCGGTCTTCGTCACCACCGGCACGTCCAGCTCGTCGTAGGCCAGGTAGGGGTCGTCGCGGCGGAGGTCCAGGTCGAGCCCGGAGGCCCTGGCCACCGGGCCGGACGCGCCGAACGCGGCGGCGTCGGCTGCGGACAGCACTCCCACGCCCACTGTGCGGGCCAGGAAGATCTCGTTGCGTCGGATCAGGTTGTCCAGGTCGGGCAGTCGTCGACGTACCTCGCCGATGGCCGCCCGTGCCCGCCCGGTCCAGCCGTAGGGCACCTCTTCCTTGAGGCCGCCCACCCTGTTGAACATGTAGTGGATCCGGCCGCCAGAGACCTCCTCCATCACCGCCTGGATGGTCTCCCGTTCCCGGAAGGCGTAGAACATCGGCGTGATCGCGCCGATCTCCAGCGGGTAGGAGCCGAGGAACATCAGGTGGTTGAGCACCCGGTTCAGCTCGGCGAGGGCCATCCGCAGCCAGGTGGCGCGCTCCGGCACCTCCATGCCCATGAGGCGTTCCACAGCGAGCACAACGCCCAGCTCGTTGGAGAACGCCGAAAGCCAGTCGTGCCTGTTGGCAAGCACGATGATCTGCCGGTAGTCGCGGACCTCGAAGAGCTTCTCGGCCCCCCGGTGCATGTAGCCGACGATCGGTTCGCAGGCGATCACCCGTTCGCCGTCCAGCACCAGCTTGAGCCGCAGCACGCCGTGCGTCGACGGGTGTTGCGGGCCGATGTTCAGCACCATGTCGGTACCGAGTTGTTCACCGCCGGTCCCGGCGACCAGGCCGGCCCCGGTGCCGACGGTCAGTTCACGGAGGTCCCCGGCGTCGGTGGTCATGCCCGTCATCGTGCCACGGCCGGCGCGAGCTCGATGCCGACCGGTTGGCGCAGCCACAAGTGCCCGCCGAGTCCGGCCGGGTCGGTCAGCTCGGCCACCGCCGACGCGGCGGCCAGCGCCCGCACGTACCCTGCCGGGTCGGTGCCGGCCAGGCTCAGCGGCGGTCGGCCGCCGTCGGCCCCGAGCGCCCGCAGCGCCTCGGACTGCGAGACCAGGGAGTACGCGCACAGAGCCACAGCCGCGCCAGCGGATGCGACGGAGTCCATTGCCACGTGCGCTGTCACATCGCTCGACCCGTCCGGCACCGGAGGCACCTGCCGCCCACCTCGATACCCGGTCAACGTCCCGTCCACCGGCCTGCTCTCCCGCAGGTGCCCGTAGTCGACAGCGACCGCGAGCCCACGTTCGATCTTCTGCACCGCTGCCGCCCAGGCTTCGTCCCTGCTCCTACCTATCTCTGCGCGTGCGTTGCCGTTGGGGGTTTCCGGGCAGCCCGGCCGGCTCCGGGCGGTCAGGCTTGATCCCTGCGCCGGCCGGGCTGGCCGGAAACCCGACTCGCTTCCGCTTGTCGCGTCGGTCCAGGTCGAGGCCGGATCCGGGTCGCTGTCCGCACCTGATGACGGTGGGTCCGAGGGCAGGGGCCACCACGTTGTCAGCCACTCAAGATCAGCAGTGCTGACCAGCTCACCAACCGTCTCGGCGCCGCTGTCCGGGTCGACCAGCACGTATCGCCAGCCATCCCCGGTGAGCGCCGCCACGTCGAGCGGAACGTTGTCCAACCACTCGGTAGCGATCAACAGTCCGGTTATCCCCGCCGGAATCTCGGACACCCACTCGATCTCTTCAGGCAGGTGCTCGGGTCGAGGTGCCAACTCGACAGCCGTGAACCGCACCCGCTCCGCGAGAGACGTACGAGCAGCGGCGAATGACGGATCGCCGGGTGACCGGCGGGCGGAGGCCGTGGAAGTCAGGGTTTCCGGGGAGCCCGCCCACGCAGGGATCAAGCCTGACCGCCCGGAGTGGGTGGGCTCCCCGGAAACCCCCACCGCAACCCCGACGGCCTCGACGAGCCTCTGCAGGGTGAGCAGCAGTTCTCCCCGCCCGGCGCCGACGTCGACCACGGAGAGCCGAGCAGGGTGGCCGAGAGCAGCGTCGACCTGCGAGAGAAGGCGCAGCAGAGCGGCTGCGAACGCCGGGGAGGCGTGCACGCTGGTGCGGAAGTGGTCGGCCGGGCCGGTGCCGGAGACGAAGAAGCCGCCCGGCCCGTAGAGGGCCCTGTCCATGGCGTCCCGCCAGCGGATCGACATCAGTTCACTCCGGGGTCAGGGTGCGTCACCGTGCCGACCCTACGACCTGAGGCGGTGAACGTTTTCACACATCCTGTTTGGGTTCTGCGGCGCGGGAGCATACTTGCGATCGACCGGTACCCCTTCTCGAGGACTGGATCGTCGCCATGAGCGCACCGTTGCGCCCGCGTCCGGCCGCCCAGCTTGGGCCCGCCGTGCCGTGGGATCGCGCCGTCACCGGCGCCCCCGCCACATCCCGCCTGCTGACCGTTGGCGTCGTCGGCGCCGGCCGGGTCGGTGCCGTGCTGGGCGCGGCCCTCGCCGCAGCCGGGCACCGGGTGGCAGCCGTCACGGGTGAATCAGGTGCCAGTCGCGCCCGGCTCGCCCTGCTGCTGCCCGAGGTGCCCCGCCGCCCGGCCGCCGCCGTCGCGCACGCCGCCGCCGACCTGCTGGTGATCGCCGTGCCGGACGACGCGTTGGCCGGGGTGGTCGCCGACCTCGCCGAGCGGGGCGCGCTGCGCCCGGGCCAGGTGGTCGCGCACACCTCCGGCGCGCACGGGCTGGCCGTGCTGGCCCCGGCCGCCGCGGTCGGCGCCCGCCTGCTCGCCCTGCACCCGGCAATGACCTTCACCGGTACGCCTGACGACCTGGCCCGCCTGGCCGGCATCTCGTACGGGGTGACCGCCCCGGCCGAGCTGCGCCCGTTGGCTGCCCGGCTGGTGGCCGACCTTGGTGGCGTGCCCGAGTGGGTGGCCGAGACGGACCGCCCGCTCTATCACGCCGCGCTGGCACACGGTGCGAACCACCTGGTGACCCTTGTGAACGAGGCGGCCGACCGGCTGCGTGACGCCGGGGTGTCCCGGCCGGAGAAGGTGCTCGCCCCGCTGCTGCGGGCAGCCCTGGAGAACGCGCTGCGGCTCGGTGACGACGCCCTGACGGGCCCGGTCTCCCGGGGCGACGCCGGCACTGTCGAGCGGCATCTGGCCCGGTTGGCGGCCACCGCACCGGAGTCCGTCCCGGCCTACCTGGCTTTGGCCCGGCGTACCGCCGATCGGGCGATCGCCGCAGGCCGGCTGCGGCCTGTGGACGCGCAGTCGCTGCTGGGCGTGCTGGCCGACAGCGATCGGGAGGTGGCGGCATGACGCAGCTTGTGCACACGCGGGCCGAGCTGGCCGAGGCGCGGGCCGCGCTGAAGGGCACCGTCGGCGTGGTGATGACCATGGGTGCCCTGCACTCCGGGCACGAGACGCTGCTGCGGGCCGCCCGGGAACGGGCCGACCACGTGCTGGTGACGATCTTCGTGAACCCGCTGCAGTTCGGGCCGAACGAGGACTTCGACCGCTATCCGCGCACCCTCGACACTGACCTGGAGGTGTGCCGGCGGGCGGGGGCCGATCTGGTGTTCGCCCCGTCGGTGGCGGACATGTACCCGGACGGTCAGCCCCGGGTGCGCCTCGATCCGGGGCCGCTCGGCGCGGAGCTGGAGGGCGCCAGTCGTCCCGGCTTCTTCCACGGTGTGCTCACCGTGGTGCTCAAGCTGCTCCAGCTCACCCGGCCCGACCTGACGTTCTTCGGTGAGAAGGACTATCAGCAGCTCACCCTGGTCCGGCGGATGACGCGGGATCTGGACGTGCCGGTCGAGGTGGTCGGCGTACCGACCGTGCGGGAGCCGGACGGCCTGGCGCTGTCCAGCCGCAACCGCTACCTGAGCGAGCCCGAGCGGGCTGCGGCGCTGAGCCTGTCCGCCGCGCTGCGTGCCGGTGCCCGGGCCGCCGACGACGGCCTGGACGCGGGGGCGGTGCTTACCGCCGCGCACGCCGCGTTCGGTGCCGGTACGCCCGGCGCTCAGCTCGACTACCTGGTGCTCACCGATCCCGAGCTGGAGCCGGGGCCAGTGTCCGGGCCGGCGCGACTGGTGATCGCCGCCTGGGTGGGAAGCACCCGGTTGATCGACAACGCGGCCGTCCACCTCGCCCCTCGCTCCTGACCCGGCCGCACCCCTCCACCACCTTTCGAAAGGCCAGCCCCGATGCTGCGGACCATGCTCAAGTCGAAGATCCACCGAGCCACTGTGACCCAGGCGGACCTGCACTACGTCGGCTCGGTGACGGTGGACGAGGACCTGCTCGACGCCGCCGACCTGCTCCCCGGCGAGCAGGTCGCGATCGTGGACATCACGAACGGCGCCCGGCTGGAAACGTACGTGATCCCGGGTGAGCGGGGCAGCGGCGTGATCGGTATCAATGGTGCCGCCGCCCACCTCGTGCACCCCGGTGACCTGGTCATCCTGATCTCGTACGGGCAGATGGACGACGCCGAGGCCCGGTCGTACCGGCCCCGGGTCGTGCACGTGGACGCCGACAACCGGGTGATCGAGTTGGGTGCCGACCCGGCTGCGGTGGCCCCGGGCACGGCCGGCGACCCGGTGCCCAGCCCGCTAGCCGTGTCCGGCGTCTGACCCCACGCGACGCGATTCCGGTCTGTCACCGGAAGGTCATTTCCGGTTACCCTTGGCACGCCGTCGGAAGACGGTCGGTGCTGGGGGAGGCCGCGATGCGCCGTGCCATGACGCCTGTGCTCGCCTCTGTCGTCGCGGCGGTGCTGCTGGTCGGCTGCGGTGCGTCCGGTGACCTGGACGGTGACCTGACCGACGACTGGGCGGCGTTGCCGCCGGCCACGGCGTTCACGCCGGCCGCCGGTGTGTGCCAGGCCGCCGACTTCACCGAGGTGGTCACCCTGGCCAGCTACCAGCCGATCGACTGCGCCGGCCCGCACCGGGTGGAGACCGCGCATGTGGGGGCGTTTCCGGTCGAGCGGGCCGCCGTCCCGGCCAACGGGTCGACCGAGTTGCGCGGCGCGTTCGCCGAGTGCGACACCAGGGCCTCCGCGTACGTGGGCGACGACTGGCGGGCCGGGCGGCTGCGGTTGTCGGTGGCGCTGCCGTCCGGGCCGGGTTGGGCGGCCGGCTCCCGTTGGTTCCGATGTGACCTCACCGAGTTGACCACTGTCGAGGCGGCGGCCACCGTGGTGGTCCGGTCGGGCAGTCTGCGGGACGCGCTGAAGGCGCCCTCCGGGCTGCGGTTGGGCTGCCAGCAGACCCGTGGCGGCGCGGGCAGAGGTGTGCAGACCCTGGTCCCGGTGGAGTGCGGCAAGCAGCACGATGCCGAGTTCGTCGGGGTGTGGCGTGCACCGGACCGGCCGTACCCGACCCGGGACGCCGACTGGGTGCCGCTCTACGACGGTTGCCGCAGCATCCTCGGCCGGTACGTCGGCGTTCCGGACGACGCCGACCTGCGGTTTCGCAGCGGCGTGGTGGTGCGGCCACCGGGTGCTGGCCGTTGGCGGGTCGGTGATCGAGGCGTCCGCTGCTACCTGTGGCTCAGCGACCGTACGGTGACCGCCTCACTGCGCGGCGCGGGCGCTGCCGGCCTGCCGGTCCGGACGAAGTGACAAGCGGGGCCGGTCGGCGCGGCGGGGCGACCGCCGGACGGGGTAGCCCAAACCACTTGTCCCGCCCCCGTCGCCCCCGGACGAGGATGGTTCGGGTTGACTGGGGGGATGGATTTTCCGACCGTCGATCTGCCGGCCCTGCCGCCGTTGCTTGCCGCGCCCGCGCCCGGCTGGGTGGAGACCACCGACGTGATCGTGGTGGGTTCCGGGGTGGCCGGGTTGACCGCCGCACTGCACCTGCGCGAGGCGGGTCTGCACGTCACGGTCGTGACCAAGGTCAACATTGATGACGGTTCGACGCGGTGGGCGCAGGGTGGCATCGCCGCCGTGCTCGACCCGGCCGACACCCCGGCGGCGCACGCCCGGGACACCGAGATCGCCGGGGTGGGGCTCTGCGACCCGGCGGCGGTCCGGGCGCTTGTCGAGGAGGGTCCGACCCGGCTGCGGGAGCTGATGCGGATCGGCGCCGAATTCGACCGCCACCCGGACGGCTCGCTGATGCTGACCCGTGAGGGTGGGCACCGGGCGGACCGGATCGTGCACGCCGGTGGCGACGCGACGGGCGCCGAGGTGCAGAGGGCGTTGCACGCGGCGGTGCAGCGCGACCCGTGGATCCGACTGGTGGAGCACGCCCTGGTGCTGGACCTGCTGCGGGCGCCCGGCGACGGCCCGGACGGCCTCGGCCCGGCCTGTGGGATCACCCTGCACGTGCTGGGCGAGGGCAGCGAGGACGGTGTCGGCGCGCTGCTGGCCCGGGCGGTGGTGCTCGCCACCGGCGGAATGGGGCAGGTCTTCGCGGCCACCACCAACCCGGCCGTGTCCACGGGTGACGGGGTGGCGTTGGCGATGCGGGCCGGCGCGGCGGTCACCGACATCGAGTTCGTCCAGTTCCACCCGACCGCCCTGATCACCCCGCCCGGCGCGGGGGTGCCCGGCGCCGGCCACGCGCAGCAGCCGCTGGTCTCCGAGGCGTTGCGCGGCGAGGGCGCGCACCTGGTGGACTCCGACGGCAAGCGGTTCATGGTGGGCCAGCACGAACTGGCCGAGTTGGCTCCCCGCGACGTCGTGGCCAAGGGCATCCACCGGGTGCTGCTGGCCAGCGGCGCCGACCATGTCTTCCTCGACGCCCGGCACCTGGGCGGGGCTTTCCTGGCCAGCCGGTTCCCGACAATCGTTGCGTCCTGCCTGGCGATCGGCGTGGACCCGGCCACCGACCTGATCCCTGTCGCGCCGGCCGCGCACTACGCCTCCGGCGGCGTCCGCACGGACCTGCGCGGTCGCACCTCCATCCCCGGCCTGTACGCCTGCGGCGAGGTCGCCTGCACCGGTGTGCACGGTGCCAACCGCCTGGCCAGCAACTCGCTGCTGGAGGGGCTGGTCTTCTCCCGGCGGATCGCCGACGACATCGCCGCCGGGCTACCCGAGCAGGCGCAACCGGCGAACGTCGGCGCGTGGCGCGGCAGTGCGGGCTGGCTGCTGCCGGCCGAAGCGACGCCGACCCTGCAACGGGCCATGACGCGGGGCGCCGGGGTGCTCCGCTCGGCCGCGACGCTGACCGGCACGGCGGGGACGCTTACCGAGTTGGGCACCGCCCGTGGTTGGTCGAGGACCGCCGACTGGGAGGCGACGAACCTGCTCACTGTGGCGTCGGCGCTGGTGGCCGCCGCGTACGCGCGCGCCGAGACGCGGGGATGTCACTGGCGGGAGGACTTCCCGACTGTCGACGAGCGGTGGCTGGGCCACCTGGTCGGGTCGGTCGGGAGGCAGGGCGGGTTGACGCAGCAATGGGAGGGGCGGCAGTGAGCGCGAGGAGTGAGCCGAGTTTGCGAGCCCCGCAGTCGCGAATGGAGACGGAAATGACGGAGTCGACGCAGGCGGCGTTGCGGGCGGCCGGACTGGATCCGGCGCAGGTGCGGCAGGTGATCGAGAACGCGCTCGTGGAGGACCTGGGACCGGATTTCCTCGACGTCACGAGCGTGGCGACGATCCCGGCTGAGCAGAGCGACACGGCCGACCTGGTGGCGCGAGCGGACGGTGTGCTGGCCGGGCTGGCCGTGGCCACCGCGGTGTTCGAGCTGGTCGGCGAGGTGAGCGCGTTCGGGCGTACCGTCGAGGTGTCGGAGCTGGCCCGCGACGGTGAGCGGGTGGCGCGCGGCGACGTGCTGGCGACGGTGACCGGCCCGACCCGGCTGCTGTTGACGGCCGAGCGGACGGCGCTCAACCTGCTCTGCCGGATGTCCGGGGTGGCCACCCACACCCGCGCCTGGGCGGACGCCCTGGCGGGCACCAAGGCGATGGTCCTGGACACCCGCAAGACGACGCCGGGCCTGCGGGCGCTGGAGAAGTACGCGGTGCGGGCCGGCGGGGGCACCAACAAGCGGATGGGCCTCTACGACGTCGCCATGATCAAGGACAACCACAAGCTGGCCGCCGGGAGCATCACCGCCGCGTACCGGCGGGTGCGGGAGGCGTTCCCGGAGGTGCCGGTGCAGGTCGAGGTGACATGCGTCGCCGAGGCTCTGGAGGCTGTGGAGGCCGGCGCGGACTTCCTGCTCTGCGACAACATGACGCCGGAGGCGCTGGCCGAGGCGGTGGCCGCCGTGGGCGACCGGGCGGAGCTGGAGGCCACCGGCGGGCTCACGCTGGAGGTGGCTGGCCGGTACGCGGCCACCGGCGTGGACTTCCTCTCGGTAGGTGCGCTCACACATTCGTCGCCGATCCTGGACATCGCGCTGGACCTGCGCTCCGAGTAGTTGTCTAGGCTGCGTGCGTGCTGCTCTGCATCGACATCGGAAACACAAACACCGTGCTGG
This sequence comes from Micromonospora sp. DT41, assembly GCF_049841715.1. Taxonomy (NCBI): domain Bacteria; kingdom Bacillati; phylum Actinomycetota; class Actinomycetes; order Micromonosporales; family Micromonosporaceae; genus Micromonospora; species Micromonospora sp. DT41. Next base: position 145,500 of record NZ_JBNCKU010000003.1, read on the forward strand.
CGACCTTCGACGGTGACAAGCTGGTGCACTCCTGGCGGATCAAGACCGATGCCCGCTCGACGGCGGACGAGCTGGGCCTGAAGTTCCGGGGTCTGCTCGCCGGGGACAACGTCGAGATCACCGGTGTGGCCGCCTGCTCCACGGTGCCGGCCGCTCTGCGGTCGCTGCGGACCATGCTCGGCCGCTACTACGCCGACGTGCCGAGCGTGATCGTCGAGCCCGGAGTACGGACGGGCGTGCAGTTGGCGATCGACAACCCGAAGGAGGTGGGCGCCGACCGGGTGGTGAACACGCTCGCCGCGTACACCCTCTACGGGGGGCCGTCGATCGTCGTGGACTTCGGCACGACCACCAACTTCGACGTGATCAGCGGTCGGGGCGAGTTCCTCGGTGGGGCGTTCGCCCCGGGCATCGAGATCTCCTTCGACGCGCTGGCAGCCCGGGCCGCCCAGCTGCGCAAGGTCGAGGCGACCAAGCCCCGCTCGGTGATCGGCAAGAACACCGTCGAGTGCCTCCAGTCCGGCCTGTACTTCGGCTTCGCCGGGCAGGTGGACCGGATCGTCGAGCGGATGACCGAGGAACTGGGCGAGGTGAAAGCCGTTATCGCCACCGGTGGCCTCGCCTCCCTGGTGATCAACGAGTGCCGCAGCATCACCCACCACGAGCCGATGATCACCCTGATCGGCCTGCGGATGGTCTACGACCGCAACCGCTGACCCCGCCGGGCGTCAGCGCCGCCGGGCGCGCAGGACCATCGTGCGGTACGGCAGGTCGACTGTCGCGCGCCCGACCAGGTCCGGATGGGTGGCGAAGAGTGCTCGCAGCTCCTCGTCGATCGCCGCCCGCTGTTCCGCCGGGGCGGTGAGCCAGTACGAGCGGGTGTGCAGCATGGCGACTATCTCATCCGGCGTGAGCGTGGCGCGGTGGGTGAACTCGCCCAGCTCGATCGCCCCGAAGGCGGAGCCGAAGTCGGTGTACCTCTCGATCACGTCGCCGGCGTTGTCCCCCAGACGGGCGATCCGTCCCAGTTCGGCGACCCAGCCCACCTGATCGTCCCGGAGGTTCCAGATGGGGGCGAACGTCCCGCCCGGTCGCAGCACCCGCGCGATCTCGGCGTGCGCCCGCTCCCTGTCGAACCAGTGGTACGCCTGCCCCACCACCACGGCGTCGGCGGATCCGTCGGGCAGCGGCACCGACTCGGCGCCGCCGGCCAACGCGGTGCTGCCCGGCGTGGCGGCGTCCAGCCGGGCGCGCATCTCCGGGTCCGGCTCGACAGGGGTCACCCGGTGGCCGAGTGCGAGCACCCTGCGCGTGAGGATGCCGGTTCCCGCACCCAGGTCGACGACCCGGGCGGAGCCGCTGAGCCCGTCCAGCGCCCACCGCACGGCTTCGATCGGATAGCGGGGCCGGAACCGGTCGTAGTCGGCTGCGGCCATACCGAACGAGAGTGCCTGAGTGTGATCCGCCATGGCGGGCAGGCTATCCGGTAACGGGCACCTGAGCGCTTGAGTACGCTCGGGCCTGACCCCCAGTAGTCTTCGTGACGAGGAAGCGTGCCGTGAGCGAGCAGAACGCCGTGCCAGTGGACCCCGCCGACGACCTTCCGGAGCAGATGAAGGTCCGCCGGGAGAAGCGGGACCGGATGCTCGCCGAGGGCGTCGAGCCGTACCCGATCGGTTTTCCCCGCACCAGCACGCTCGCCGAGATCCGCGCGAAGTACGCCGACCTGGCGACCGACACCGCGACCGGCGACCAGGCCTCCGTCACCGGCCGGGTGATCTTCGTACGCAACACCGGCAAGCTCTGCTTCGCCACCCTGCGCGACGGTGACGGCACCGAGTTGCAGGCGATGCTCTCCCTGGACCGGGTCGGGCCGGAGCGGCTGGAGGCGTGGAAGCGCCTGGTCGACCTCGGCGACCACGTCGGCGTGACCGGCGAGGTGATCACCAGCCGCCGGGGCGAGCTGTCAGTGCTTGCCGACAGCTGGGAGATGACCGCCAAGGCGCTGCGCCCGCTGCCGGTGGCCCACAAGCCGCTCTCCGAGGAGGCGCGGGTCCGGCAGCGTTACGTCGACCTGATCGTCCGGCCGCAGGCCCGGCAGATGGTCCGCACCCGTGCCGCAGCCGTACGCAGCCTCCGCGATTCACTGCACGGGCAGGGTTTCATCGAGGTGGAAACTCCGATGCTGCAACTGTTGCACGGTGGAGCGGCGGCCCGACCGTTCGTGACCCACAGCAATGCGTTGAGCACCGATCTGTATCTGCGAATCGCCCCGGAACTGTTTCTCAAGCGCGCAGTGGTCGGCGGCGTCGACCGCGTCTTCGAGATCAACCGCAACTTCCGTAATGAGGGTGTCGACTCTTCGCACTCGCCGGAGTTCGCGATGCTGGAGACGTACGAGGCGTACGGCGACTACGACACGATGGCCGAGTTGACGCGCAATCTCGTGCAGCAGGCGGCGATCGCGGTCGGCGGGTCGACGGTGGTGACCCACGCCGACGGACGCGAGTTCGACCTCGGCGGGGAGTGGCGCTCGGTGACACTGTTCGGAGTCCTTTCCGAAGCGCTCGGCGAGGAGGTCACGGTCCGCACCGAACGGTCCCGCCTCGTGGAGTACGCCGACAAGGTGGGATTGGCCGTGGACCCGAAGTGGGGTCCGGGCAAGCTGGCCGAGGAACTGTTCGAGGAACTGGTCGTACCCGGCCTGGAGGCGCCCACCTTCGTGCGGGACTACCCGGAGGAGACCAGCCCACTGACCCGGGCACACCGCAGCGAGCCGGGCCTGGCGGAGAAGTGGGACCTCTACGTCCTCGGCTTCGAACTGGGCACCGCGTACTCCGAGTTGGTCGACCCTGTGGTGCAGCGCGAGCGGCTGCTGGCCCAGGCGCAGCTCGCCGCCCGCGGCGACGACGAGGCGATGCGTCTCGACGAGGACTTTCTCCGGGCGATGGAGTACGGAATGCCGCCGGCGGGCGGTATGGGAATGGGAATCGACCGCCTGTTGATGGCCCTGACCGGCCTCGGAATTCGGGAAACCATCCTGTTCCCGTTGGTTCGCCCTGAGTAGTCTCAGCTGGCTCTCAGCGTGCCGTAACCGCATCCTATTGACGGGCCAAGCGGCGCACGGGTTATTGTGCTCTCGTTAGCAGGACGACCCTGCTCGAAAGGAATGTGGGACGTGGCCAAGCAAATCATTCACAAGCTGGTCGATGACCTGGACGGTGGGGACGCTGACGAGACCGTCAAGTTCGCGCTCGACGGCGTTCAGTACGAGATCGACCTGTCCGGTGCCAACGCCGCGAAATTGCGCGACGTATTCGCGCCGTACGTGGGTGCCGGCACCAAGGTGGGTCGCGGTGGCGTGGTCATCGGCGGTCGGGCTGCCCGCGGCAGGGGCGGCGCAACCGCTGACCGGGAGCAGAACAAGGCAATCCGGGAGTGGGCCAAGAAGGCCGGCAAGGACATCTCGGATCGGGGTCGTATCCCGCAGGAGATCGTCGACGAGTACCACGCCAAGCGCTGACCCGTTCAGCAATCGGTGGCCGCTGGCCGCCGCAGGGCGACACCGACGCCGGGCCGGAGATTCTCCGGGCCGGCGTCGCCGTCTCCGCGCTGTCCCCGGCCCCGGGAAGCTTTCGGGTCGGACCGGCGTTGTCCACAGCCGGTGGAGAAGATATCCACAGCCTGTGGACGACCTCCCACAGGGCCGCGTGCGGCGTTCGTCGCCGGTGCCGGCCCGCCCTCCGTGGGCCCCGGAGACGCTCCGAGGGCCCGGAGAAGGCTTCCGTCGCGCCGGTCGGATTTCGCTCTGCGCGTAGCGACAGGGGTACCGGAACACCTCCTGAGCGCGGACGGTTGTGCAAAACGACGCGGAACTGACCCAGACCAGAGACACACGACCTCAGCTGAGTCGGTCAGCGACGATAGAGTAAGGAGGCACGGACGCCCGTCTTGGACGTTCGCGCACCGGCCCCGCCAAGATCTTGACCATCAAGGCGCACGGCACGTGAGGAGCACGAGGGCATGTTCGAGCGGTTCACCGACCGAGCGCGACGGGTTGTCGTCCTGGCCCAAGAAGAGGCCCGGATGCTCAACCACAACTACATCGGTACGGAACACATCCTGCTGGGCCTGATCCACGAAGGTGAAGGCGTGGCAGCCAAGGCCCTGGAGAGCCTCGGCATCTCCCTGGAGGGCGTCCGTCAGCAGGTCGAGGAGATCATCGGCCAGGGCCAGCAGGCGCCGAGCGGGCACATCCCGTTCACGCCGCGGGCCAAGAAGGTGCTGGAGCTGTCGCTGCGCGAGGCGCTTCAGCTGGGGCACAACTACATCGGCACTGAGCACATCCTGCTCGGGCTGATCCGTGAGGGTGAGGGCGTCGCCGCCCAGGTGCTTGTGAAGCTCGGCGCCGACCTCAACCGGGTCCGCCAGCAGGTTATCCAGCTGCTGTCGGGCTACCAGGGCAAGGAGCCGGCCGCCGCTGGCGCCGCGCCGGGTGAGGCCGCGCCGTCGACCAGCCTGGTGCTGGACCAGTTCGGCCGTAACCTGACCCAGGCCGCCCGGGAGGGCAAGCTCGACCCGGTCATCGGGCGCGAGAAGGAAATCGAGCGGGTCATGCAGGTGCTGTCCCGCCGCACCAAGAACAACCCGGTCCTGATCGGTGAGCCCGGCGTCGGTAAGACCGCCGTGGTGGAGGGGCTGTCCCAGAAGATCATCAAGGGCGAGGTGCCCGAGACTCTGAAGGACAAGCAGCTCTACACGCTCGACCTCGGTGCGCTGGTCGCCGGTTCCCGCTACCGCGGTGACTTCGAGGAGCGCCTCAAGAAGGTGCTCAAGGAGATCCGTACGCGCGGCGACATCATCCTGTTCATCGACGAGATCCACACCCTGGTGGGTGCGGGTGCCGCCGAGGGCGCGATCGACGCGGCGAGCATCCTCAAGCCGATGCTGGCCCGTGGTGAGCTGCAGACCATCGGCGCCACGACGCTCGACGAATACCGCAAGCACCTGGAGAAGGACGCCGCGCTCGAGCGTCGTTTCCAGCCGATCCAGGTGGGTGAGCCGTCGCTGGCGCACACCATCGAGATCCTCAAGGGCCTGCGCGACCGTTACGAGGCGCACCACCGCGTCAGCATCACCGACGCCGCCCTCGTGGCCGCTGCCACCCTGGCCGACCGGTACATCTCCGACCGCTTCCTTCCGGACAAGGCGATCGACCTGATCGACGAGGCCGGCGCCCGGATGCGGATCCGTCGGATGACCGCGCCGCCAGACCTGCGTGACTTCGACGAGCGCATCGCCCAGGTGCGTCGTGACAAGGAGTCCGCGATCGACGCGCAGGACTTCGAGCGCGCCGCCCAGCTGCGTGACAAGGAGAAGCAGCTCCTCGGTCAGAAGGCGCAGCGGGAGAAGGAGTGGAAGGCCGGTGACCTGGACGTCGTCAGCGAGGTTGACGACGAGCAGATCGCCGAGGTTCTCGGCAACTGGACCGGCATCCCGGTCTACAAGCTGACCGAGGAGGAGACCTCGCGCCTGCTGCGCATGGAGGACGAGCTGCACAAGCGCGTCATCGGCCAGGAGGACGCGGTCAAGGCCGTCTCGAAGGCGATCCGGCGTACCCGGGCCGGCCTGAAGGACCCGAAGCGCCCCTCGGGCTCGTTCATCTTCGCCGGCCCGTCCGGTGTCGGTAAGACCGAGCTGTCCAAGGCGCTTGCCGAGTTCCTCTTCGGCAGCGAGGACGCCCTCATCCAGCTGGACATGTCCGAGTTCCACGACCGGTACACGGTGTCCCGGCTCGTGGGTGCCCCTCCCGGCTACGTCGGCTACGACGAGGGCGGGCAGCTGACCGAGAAGGTGCGACGTCGGCCGTTCTCGGTGGTCCTGTTCGACGAGATCGAGAAGGCCCACCCGGACGTGTTCAACACGCTCCTGCAGATCCTGGAAGACGGTCGGCTCACCGACGGTCAGGGTCGGATCGTGGACTTCAAGAACACGGTCATCATCCTGACCACCAACCTGGGCACCCGTGACGTGGCCAAGGCCGTGTCGCTGGGCTTCCAGCAGTCGGAGGACTCCGAGTCGACCTACGACCGGATGAAGCAGAAGGTCAACGACGAGCTCAAGCAGCACTTCCGGCCTGAGTTCCTCAACCGGATCGACGACACCATCGTCTTCCACCAGCTGCGTCAGACCGAGATCCTCTCGATCGTGGACATCATGATCCGGCGGATCGAGACCCAGCTGCACAACAAGGACATGGGTCTGGAGCTGACCGACAACGCCAAGAAGTACCTGGCTGCGAAGGGCTTCGACCCGGTGCTCGGTGCCCGTCCGCTTCGTCGCACGATCCAGCGCGACATCGAGGACAACCTGTCCGAGCGCATCCTGTTCAACGAGCTGACCCCCGGTCAGATCGTGGTTGTCGACTGCGAAGGCGACCCGAACGACATCGACAAGTCCAAGCTCGTCTTCCGGGGTGCGGAGAAGCCGGTCGAGGTTCCGGACGCCGTGCCGGCCGACCTCGGTGGCACCGCCGCCGCAGGCGCGGACGAGTAGTAGAACCAGCAGCAAGAGGCGGGGCCCCGGTGGCGAAAGCCACCGGGGCCCCGCCTTTTTCCGTACCCCCACAAGCCACACCTCGCGAACCCCGGTGCCACCCACCTGCCCGCCTGCCGTCCGCGCGCCCGCCTCACCCGCCCGCCCGCCAGGCCGACGCGCCCGCAAGATCGCGCATCATCCTGGATGTAGTGGTCTCCCTCGACGTCGAGGCCACTACATCCAGGATCGAGCGCGATCCCGGCCCGGCGCGGCGCGGCGCGGCGCGGGCATGAGCGCGCGCGACGGCCAGGGCCGCGATGTGCTGGGGGCAGGAGCGCGAGGTGCGGGGTGGTCAGGAGACGATTGGGGTGGTTGGGAGGGGTGGGCCGTCGCCGACGAGGCGGAAGGAGTCCGCGTCGACCGGTTCGACAAGTCCGTCCTGTACGAGCCCGGCCAGGGCGCGGGCGCGCTGCACGTCGTCCGTCCAGACCTGGTCCAGGCGCTGGTGCGGTACCGGCCCGGTGGCCTCCCGGAGCACGCCGAGCAGCAGTCCGCGTACCTGCCTGTCAGTGCCCGCGTACCGCTGGGGACGGCGGGTTGGGCCCGCCGGCTGCTCCTGCCCGGAGGCCCGCCACGCGCAGATCGACTCGACAGGGCAGGCCGGGCAGCGCGGCGACCGGGCGGTGCAGATCACCGCTCCCAGCTCCATGAACGCGGCGCTGGCGAGGGCCGCCGCGGCAGGCTCCGCTGGCAGCAGCTCCTCGGCGGCGACCAGGTCGGCCGGGCGGGTGACCGGTCCGGCGTCCGGTTCGCCGGCAACGGCCCGGCAGACCACCCGCCGTACGTTGGTGTCGACGACCGGATGCCGTTGGCCGTACGCGAACGCGGCCACGGCCCGCGCCGTGTACGTGCCCACGCCGGGCAGCGCCAGTAGTTGGTCCAGTCGGTCCGGCACCTGGCCGCCGTGCCGCTCCACGATCGCGACAGCGCATTCGCGCAGCCGGACGGCCCGACGGGGATAGCCGAGGCGTCCCCACATCCGGATGGCCTCGGCCGGTGTGTCCGCAGCGAGCGCGGCGGGCTCCGGCCAGCGGGCCAGCCAGGCGTGCCAGGCCGGCACGACCCGGACCACCGGGGTCTGCTGGAGCATCACCTCGCTGACGAGGATCGCCCACGGGGTGACGTCGGGTTGGCGCCACGGCAGGTCACGGGCGTGCTGCTGGAACCATCGGCTGACCAGAGCGGCGAAATCGGGTTGAGTCATGGCGTCGTCGATGATGTCACGCGATGTATTCCCGCTGAGTGGGCGGCTCGGGCGGGGTGTCGTCGGGGCGGCGGGCGGATCGGGCAGAATGCGCGGATGAACGAGCTCGCGATCACCGTCATCGGCCGGGACCGGCCGGGCATCGTTGCCGACGTCGCCGAGGTCCTGGCCCGTCTCGGCGCGAACCTCACCGACAGCACGATGACCCGGCTTCGGGGGCATTTCGCGATGACCCTCATCTGCACTGGGCCGGCCGCAGCCGAGGTCGAGGCGGCGTTGGTGGCGCTGACCGCCGAGGGCCAACTGCTGGCGACCGTACGTGCTGTCACGCCCGACGCCGAGGTCGCTCCGGTGGGGGAGCCGTACGTGATGGCGGTGCACGGGTCGGACCGGATGGGCATCGTTGCGGCCATGACCCGGGTGCTTGTGGACGCCGGTGGCAACGTCACGGATCTGAGCACCCGGTTGGCGGGTTCGCTCTACGTGGTGCTGGCTGAGGTCGAGTTGCCTGCTGGTGTCGCCGACACGCTTGTCGAGCGGCTGCAACGGACGGCCGTCGAGTTGGGCGTGGAGGTCACGCTCCGGCCGGCGGACCCGGACCTGTTGTGAGCGGCGAGCAGGGGCCGGTCACCGGCCCGGACGTCGAGGCGTACGCCGGCCTTTGTGGTTGGACACCGGAGGCGTTGGCCGTGCCGGGTGAGGTGCGGGCGGTGGTGTCCGCCCCGCACCCGGTGTTGAGCCAGGCCGGCGGCGATGTCGATCCGACGGCCGAGGAGACCGTCCGGTTGGCAGCCGACCTGGTCGCCACGATGCGGGTCTCGCCGGGCTGTGTGGGCTTGGCGGCGCCGCAGGTGGGTGTTGGTGCCCGGGTGTTCGCTGTCGATGTGACCGGGCATCCGAAGGCGGTCACCGTGCACGGCACGTTCGTGCTCTGCAACGCCCGGGTGGTCGAGGCGACCCGGTGGAAGGCGGGCCGTGAGGGGTGCATGTCGGTGCCCGATCTGACCGGGGACGTGAAGCGGGCCAGTCGACTGGTCGTGGAGGGTGAGCTGCCGGGCAGCGGCGCGACGGTCCGGCTGGTGACGGACGGTTTCGAGGCGCGGGCGTTGCAGCACGAGATCGACCACTGCGCGGGCCTGCTCTTCCTGGACCGGGTGGCTGGCGCGCATGCCGTCTACCAGCGGAAGGTCTACCTCTGAGCGGGACGTGGGCGACCGCAGTGTCCGTCCCTAGTGGATTGTTGGTGGGTCGTCGGGATGACGTTCCGGCGCGTCGCGTCGGGCTGGTGGGCGCGGCGCGGCTACGGTGGGGGGCATCATGCGTCTGACGGTCGGCCCCCTGCCACCCGCCGTGTACTGGCGGCGTCGCGCCGTCGTACTCGGAGCGGGGCTTCTCTTCCTGATTGTCCTGCTCTATTCCTGCACCGGTTCGGGTCGCTCGGGCGGTCGACAACCGGAGGCGGGGGCGACCCCGACGTCGACAGCGGGCCCGTCGGCTGGGAGCCCGGGGCCGGCCGGTCCCGTGCTGACCCCGCAGACGGGGGTGCCGCCGGCGTCGGAGTCGGCCGCTCCGGAGGCCTCGCAGCCGACCCCCGAGATCACCAGCAACAACCCGCCAGCGAACTCGGGCGGCTCGTCGGACGACGGCACCTGCACCGACGCGGAGATCAGCGTGACCTCGGTGGTGCGGTCGACCTCGGTGCAGCGCGGAACGGTCGTCGACCTCCAGTTGAAGATCAAGAACACGTCGGACCGTACGTGTAGCCGCAACGTCGGTGCCGACCTCCAGGAGATCTTCATCAAGTCCGGTGCCGAGAAGGTGTGGTCGTCGGACACCTGCGGCAAGGCCCAGGGGTCGGACGTGCAGTCCTTCACGCCCGGGTTCGAGCGCTCCTACCAGGTGGGCTGGAACGGGCGGGACGCCACAAGGTGCGACGGCAGCGGGCTGGCCGCAGGCCCGTTCCCGCCGGTCGGGACGTACCAGGTGTTCGCCAGGGTCGGCACCAAACTCAGCGCACCCGTGAAGCTCACCATCACCGGCTGAGCCGGATCAGACGTACCGCTCCAGGATGGATGCCTCGGCGAGCCGGGACAGCCCTTCGCGGACACCTCGGGCGCGGGCATCGCCCACGCCCTCGACGGCCTGCAGGTCCTCCACTGTGGCGCCCAGCAGCCGCTGGAGGCTGCCGAAGTGCAGCACCAGACGGTCGACAACGGCCACCGGCAGGCGGGGCACCTTGGCCAGCAACCGGAAGCCACGCGGGCTGACGGCGGCGTCCAGCGCGTCCGAGGCGGCCGGATAGCCGATCGCCTTGGCGACCGACACCAGATCGATCAGCTCGGTGGCACCGAGCAGATCCAACTCGACAAGCGCCTCGTCCAGCGTGCGGGACTTGCGGCCGACGGGCAGGTAGTCCCTGATGACGAGCGTCCGGTCGGCGTCCACACCGGCCATCAGCTCGTCGAGCTGGAGTGCGAGCAGCCGGCCGTCGGTGCCAAGCTCGACCACGTAGCCGGCGATCTCGTCGGCGATCCGGCGAACCATCTCCAGTCGCTGCACCACCGCCACCGCGTCCCGCACGGTGACCAGGTCCTCGATTTCGAGCGCCGACAGGGTGCCGGAGACCTCGTCCAGCCGAAGCTTGTAGCGCTCCAGGGTGGCAAGCGCCTGGTTGGCCCGCGACAGGATCGCCGCCGAGTCGTCGAGCACGTGCCGCTGACCGTTGACGTAGAGGCTGATGATCCGCATCGACTGGCTCACCGAGATGACCGGGTAGCCGGTCTGCCGGGCGACCCGCTCGGCGGTGCGGTGCCGGGTGCCCGACTCCTCGGTGGGGATGGACGGGTCTGGCATGAGGTGCACGGCCGCCCGGACGATGCGCGTGCCGTCACTGGAGAGCACCACGGCGCCGTCCATCTTGCACAGCTCGCGGACCCGGGTCGCGGAGAACTCCACGTCGAGGGGGAAGCCGCCGGTGCAGAGACCCTCGACGACCTTGTCGTAACCGAGCACGATGAGCGCGCCCGTACGCCCGCGCAGGATGCGCTCCAGCCCGTCCCGCAGCGCGGTGCCGGGTGCCATCAGGGCAAGGTTGGCGCGCAGCGGATCCCCGGCGCCCCCGGCAGCGGCGGACACGCTCACGCTGATCGGGCGGGCCGGTGAGCCCACGGCGCCGGTGCGGGCCTGGGGCGGTGGCCCGGCAGGCTTGGTGGTATCGCGGTCGATCGGCACGGGCACAGTCTACGGACTGCCGTGCGGTGGGTGCTGTCGTGGTTACTGTGATGTGTCACGATGCTGCCCCTTCCACGCATTTCCGCTTGCGCCGTCCCTGTCCGGTATAGCCGTCCGCGCCGACACGGTGTGTCACTCGGCGGACGCGCGGGCCGCGTGGTGCAGCGCCGAACGTACGTCAGTGACCTCGGTCACGCGCATCTGCTCGGGCCCGGCGCCGGTGCTGGCCGGGCCGCAACCCGGCGGCACCAGGGCGACCTTGAACCCGAGCCGTGCCGCCTCGGCGAGCCGGCGCGGCACCGCGCCCACCCGGCGCACCTCGCCGGTCAGGCCCACCTCGCCGATCGCCACGAGGTGCGGCGCGATGGCCAGGTTCAGACCGCCGGACGCCACCGCCAACGCGACGGCCAGGTCGGCCGCAGGCTCCACCACCCGGATGCCGCCCACGGTGGCCGCGAAGACCTCCCTGTCGTGCAGCGTCAACCGCTCGGTGCGCCGTTGCAGCACCGCGAGCACCATGGCCAGGCGGGCGGAGTCGAGGCCGGAGACCGTACGACGGGGCGAGCCGGCCACCGTCGCGCCGATCAGTGCCTGCACCTCGGTGACAAGCGCACGTCGCCCCTCCATCGCCACTGTCACGCAGGTGCCGGGGACGGGCTCGGAGTAGCGGGTCAGGAACAGGCCGGACGGGTCGGCCAGGCTGCTGATGCCGCCCTCGTGCATCTCGAAGCAGCCGACCTCGTCGGCGGCGCCGAACCGGTTCTTGACGCCGCGCACGAGCCGCAGCGAGGAGTGCTTGTCGCCCTCGAAGTGCAGCACCACGTCGACAAGGTGCTCCAGCACCCGTGGCCCGGCCACCTGGCCGTCCTTGGTGACGTGCCCGACCAGCACTGTGGCGATGCCCCGCTCCTTGGCGACCGAGACCAGCGCGGCGGTGACCGCGCGGACCTGCGTCACCCCACCGGGCACGCCCTCGGTGCCGGTTGTGGAGATGGTCTGCACCGAGTCGAGCACCAGCAGGCCCGGTTTGACCGCGTCGAGGTGCCCGAGCACCGAGGCCAGGTCACTCTCGGCCGCCAGGTAGAGCTTGTCGTGCAGCGTGCCCATCCGCTCGGCCCGCAGCCGCACCTGACTTACCGACTCTTCGCCACTGACCACCAGCGAGGGGCTGCCGGCGCCGACCGCCCACTGCTGCGCCACATCCAGCAGGAGGGTCGACTTGCCGACGCCGGGCTCCCCGGCGAGCAGCACCACAGCGCCGGGAACCAGCCCGCCACCGAGCACCCTGTCGAGCTCGCTCACGCCGGTGGGCCGGGCGCGGGCCGGAGCGGCGCTGATGGTCGCGATCGGCCGCGCCGGCTCGGCCGGTAGCCGGGAGCTGACCACCCGGCCGGAGACGGTCGGGCCGGTCACCGTGGACTCGACCACCGAGCCCCACTCGCCGCATTCCGGGCAGCGACCCACCCACTTGGGGGGCTGGTGGCCGCAGGCGTCGCACTCGTACGCCGGGCGCGGCTCGCGGGCGGCGGACCGACCGCGGGCGGCACCTGCCGTGCCGCCGCGCGGTGAGGTCGATCGGGAGGTGGTCACATCAGGACGCTAGCCGCCCGGTGCGACGAAAACACCCCGGCGTGGTGGTTCCCACGCCGGGGTGTTCGTCGATGTCAAAGCCTGTCACTCGTGGTCGGTGCCGCCCTCGTCGTAGCCACCCTCGCGCTCGATGATCGGCGAGGGAACCGGCGGGGCGGTGAACGGCACAGCGATCGGGGCGGGACCGGTCACGGTGTTGCCGTTGCCGAAGTCGAAGGTCACGAAGACGTTCTGCCCGCTGCGCAGCGCCTCCTTCAGGCCGACCAGCCGGAGCTGGCTGGTCGCCTCGGAGTTGAGCTGGAGGTAGCTCTGCGGGGCCAGCTCGATCCGGGCCGGCTGACCGGGGGCGGCGGGGCTGGCGGAACCGGACGCCCGCGCCGACTCCGGGGCGGAAGGCGTGGACGGGGCGGCCGAGGCCGACTCGGTGGCGGAGGGGGTGGCCGACGGGCTGGCCGTGCTGGATTCGGTTTCCGACGGGCTGGCGGAGGGCGAAGCCTCGGCCGACGGCGTGGCGCTTGCCGAGCCGCTCGAGATCACCACCTCGCGGGCGCTGTCGGTGGTGATCGTGACCGTCACGGTGCTCTTCGAGTCGTTGTAGATCACGGCGTTGAGCAGGGCGTCCTGGCCGGCCTGGTAGCCCTCGGTGCCCGGGTAGTCGACAAGCAGGCCACGAACCGCGTACGCGCCGTTGGCGGTCGTGAGGCTGACGCCCTGGACCGACGGTTCCTTCTCGGCCGTCTCGGCGATCTGACCGGTGCCGCATCCGGACACCAGCAGGCTGGCAGCCGCAATACCGGACAGCAACAGGGCCGCCCGCCGGGATCCCCTGATCGAGCGCGTCACGTCGGTCCTCCTCGTTGCGATCCCACCCGGCCGCACGCCGGGCACGGTGGCCATACCCGCGCAGACCGCGCTCCAGGGTAGTTGGAGCTGATCGAGGCCCGCACAGGGACCCGGCAATGCCACCTTCCCGGGTGTCCCTCACACCACCCGACCGCTCGCCACCAGGAGAACCACGTCGATGAGGGCCACGAGCATCACCGCCCGGAAAGCGGACACCGGCCGCCGGCCGGCGCGGGCCGCCGAGCGCCCGGCGTACCAGCTCAGGGGCGGCACCACGGCGGCCGTGGCGATCGCCGCCAGGCCGACCACCGACGGCGGCCCGGGTGGTCCCAGCACCAGGGCCGCGGTCGCGGCGAGGAGGAGGCCCGCCGCGGCTGCCCGGCTGCCCGCCGCGCCGAGCCGGTGCGGCAGGCCGCGTACCCCGGTCCGGGCGTCGTCGGCCAGGTCGGGCAGCACGTTGGCGAAGTGCGCGCCGGCCCCCAGGCACGCCGCCGCCACCAGCAGCCAGGCCGGCGGGGTGGGTTGGCCGGGCAGCCCCAGCACCACGAAGGCGGGCAGCGCGCCGAAGGAGACGGCGTACGGCACCACCGAGAAGGCGGTGGCCTTCAGCGGCCAGTCGTAGAGCAGCGCGGAGACCAGCGCGACAGTGAGCCAGAACGCCGCCGTGGCGTTCGTGGTCAGCGCCAGCAGCGGGCAGGCCACAGCGGCCACCGCCGCGGCCCAGGCCGTGGCGCGCCGGCCGACCGCGCCGGCGGCGACAGGCTTGTCGGTACGTCCCACAGTGGCGTCCCGCTCGGCGTCCAGCGCGTCGTTGGTCCAGCCGACGGCGAGCTGGCTGGCGAGTACGGCGAGCACCACCGAGACGATTCCGGCCGGGCGGTGCCCGACTCCCCAGGCGAGCAGACCGGCGACAGTGGTCACCGCGGCGGCCGGCTCCGGATGGCTCGCTCTGACCAGCCCTAACACCCTCGACGACATAAGGGAAGTCTGGTCGTTACCGAGCAGTCGTGCCACGCTCGGTCCCATGCGAGACGTGGCTGCGGCCGCGGCGTCCACCAGCTCCCGGGTGCTGCCGCCCAACGATCCGCGCCAGTACGACGACCTGGTCGACGAGTGGTGGCGGCCGGACGGGGCGTTCGCGATGCTGCACTGGTTGGCCGAGGCCCGCGCGGCGCTGGTGCCACCGGCTGACCGTCCGGGCGTGGTCCTCGTCGACCTGGGCTGCGGCGCCGGGCTGCTCGCGCCGCATCTGGCCGGCAAGGGTTACCGGCACATCGGTGTCGACCTGACCCGCTCGGCGCTGATGCAGGCAGCCGAGCACGGCGTACGGGTGGTGCAGGGCGACGCCACGGCGGTGCCGCTCCCCGACGGCTGCGCCGACGTGGTCTCGGCGGGTGAGCTGCTGGAGCATGTGCCGGCGTGGCGACAGGTGGTGGCCGAGGCGTGCCGGCTGCTGCGGCCGGGTGGCCTGCTGGTGCTGGACACACTCAACGACACGGCGCTGGCCCGGTTGGTCGCGGTACGGATCGGCGAGCGACTGCCGACGGTGCCGCGCGGCATCCACGATCCACGGTTGTTCGTGGACGCTCGTGAGCTGGTCGCCGAGTGCGCCAGGCACGGCGTCGAGTTGCGCGTGCAGGGCGTGCGGCCACAGGTCGGCGGTCTGGTCGCCTGGTTGTGGCGCCGCGTTCGGGCGACCCGGACGGCGGGTGTGGCGCCTGGCGGCCGTGCCCCGCGCATCGTGCCGATCCGGTCGACGGCCGTGTTGTACCAGGGCTGGGGTGTCCGTAACGGATAGTCGGTCCGTGGCGGGGGTAAGGACGCCGAGGAGGGGGCGATATGACGGTGCACGCGCTTGAGGCGGCCCGCCGGTTGGCGCCGCGGTTCGCCGCGCGGGCGGCGGAGCACGACCGGGACGGCTCCTTTCCGGTCGAGGACTTCCGTGACCTGCGTGAGGCCGGCCTGTTCGGCTTGATGGTGCCGCGCGCGCTCGGAGGTATGGGTGCCACCTTCGCCGAGTACGCGGCAGTGGCCACCGAGCTCGCCCGGGGCAATGGCGCTACCGCCCTGGTGTTCAACATGCACGCCTCGGTGACCGGCGCGCTGGGCGCGGTGACCGAGGAGTTGGCCGAGGCGCTCGGTGTGCCCGACGAGGCGTTGGCCGCCCGGGACCGGCTGCTCACGGCAGCCGCGCAGGGCTCCTGGTACGCGGTGGCGATGAGCGAGCGCGGCGCGGGGGCCCGGCTGTCCCAGTTGAGCACCGTCTACGAGGCGACCGACGACGGTTGGCGCCTCAAGGGCAGCAAGACCTTCTGCTCCGGCGCCGGGCACGCCGACGGTTATCTGGTGGCCGCGCGCAGTTCCGCCGACCAGTCGGTGGTCTCCCAGTTCCTGGTGCCGGCCGGCGATGGTCTGACCGTCGAGCCGACCTGGGACGCGCTCGGCATGCGTGCCACCTCGTCGCACGATCTGCACCTGGACGTCGCGGTGCCGGCCGACCGGCTGCTGGGCGGGGTGGAGGGGTTGGCCCTGGTGGTCGCCCAGTTGATGCCGCACTGGCTGGTGGCCAGCTATGCCGCCGTGTACGTGGGAGTGGCCCGCGCGTCGATCGACGCGGCTGCCGAGCATCTCAACGCCCGCAACCTGGCAAGCCTGCCTGCGGTACGGGTGCGGCTGGGCCGGGCGGACGCGGCCACGGCGGCGGCCGAACTGGTCGTGGCCGAGGCGGCCCGCAGGGTGGACGACGCGCCCGGTGACGCGGAGACCAACCGCTGGGTGTGGCGGGCGAAGCTGCTGGCGGGCACCACGGCTGCCGAGGTGGCCGCGTCGATGCTGGAGGCGGCAGGCACCTCGGCGACCCGGCGCGGCCATCCGTTGGAGCGGCTCTACCGGGACGCCCGCTGCGGCTCGCTGCACCCGGCCACGTCGGACGTCTGCGCCGACTGGTTGGGCATCGCCGCGTTGGGCGGCGACCCGGATCGTGACGGATCGGCGCCACGTTGGTGAGCCGGCTGTGCGGGTTCGGCGCGGGGGATGTGCCGGCCGAGGCGGCCGGTGGGACGGCAAGGGGGAGGACAGCGTCTGAGGAGAGGTGGGGATCGTGCCCGTACCAGTGATCGCGGGGCTCGGGACGGCGCATCCGCCGTCCGCTTCGCAGGCCGAATTGTGGGAGGGCTTCTTTTCCCGGCACTTCTCCGGCACCACCCGGTCGTTGGCCCAGCGGATCTTCGCGAACTCGGGTGTGACCCGGCGCCAGGCCGCGGTCAACCCCCTGTTGGAGGACGTCTCGGACTGGCCGACCGAGCGCCGGATGCGTCGCTACCAGGTGGAGGCGCTGCCGCTGGGCAAGGAGGCGGTGGGCCGGGCGTTGACGGCCGCCGGGATGGGCGCCGGCGACGTGGGCATGTTCATCGTCTGCTCCTGCACCGGGTACGCCACTCCGGGCCTGGACATCCTGCTCGCCCGGGACCTCGGCATGGCGGCGGACACCCAGCGGATGTTCGTCGGCCACATGGGCTGCTACGCGGCGCTGCCCGGACTGGGCGCGGCGAGTGACTTCGTCACGGCACGGGGCCGCTCGGCGCTGCTGTTGTGCGCGGAGCTGACCAGCCTGCACATCCAGCCGTCGAGCGCCCGGGTGGACACCCAGCAGATCGTCTCGCACGCGCTCTTCTCGGACGCCGCCGTGGCCGCCGTGGTGGTGCCGGGTGGCCCGGGGTACGCGTTACGTGAGGTCGCCTCGGTCACCGACACCTCGACGGCCGACCACATGACGTGGGACGTCACCGACGCCGGTTTCCGGATGGGGCTGTCGCCGAAGGTGCCGCAGGTGCTCTCCCGGCACGTACGCGCTCTGGTGGACGATCTGCTGGCCCGGCACGGTGGCACCATCTCCGACGTGGATGGTTGGGCCGTGCATCCGGGCGGTCCGCGGATCCTCAACGTGGTCGAGCGGGAACTGACCCTTCCGCCGCAGGCGCTGGCGGCGAGCAGGGCGACGCTCGACGAGCACGGCAACTGCTCCTCGCCGACCGTGCTGTTGATCCTGGACCGACTGGCGCGCGCGACGCCTGCGGCGAGGCGTGTCGTCATGCTTGCGTTCGGTCCCGGCCTCACCCTGTACGCCGCTCTGCTCGATCGACAGGACTGACCCTCCACGACCCGGCCGGTACGCTCAGCCGCATGGATTCGGGGGCGAACGATCGGGTGCGGTCGGCGGTGCTGGCCGGTGTTGCCGTGGCCGCCCTGGTGGTCGGTGGCTGGTGGTGGCAGGTCACCGCTCCTGAGCCGACGGCCGGTCCGGCTCGCCCGACGGCCGAGCCGAGCGTGGGGCCGTCCGTCAGCACCGCCGTGGAACGTGTCGTGGCCTCCGGGATGTCCGACGGGCCGGTGCGGGTGCGGATCGATCCCGAGACGGGCGAGGTCAGCGAGGTGCGGACCAGGCCGAGAGTGGTGATGGACCCGGCGACCGGCATGATCACTGACGTCGAGGGCCCGCCGGGCGACAGCTTCGGCACGGGTGACCTGCCGCTGTTCAAGGAGACGGTCTGGCGGGAACGGCGGGAGCTCACCCCGGGAGAGGCCGTGACCCGGCAGTCCGCCGACAATGGCGCCCGCCACCTGCTCCAGGTCCAGTGCACAAGGCGCGGCTCCCTGGCTGTGACGGTCACCGGCGCCCGGCTGGGCGGCCCGTCCCGCATCGTCTGCGACGGCACGATCGCCACGGCCGTGGTGGTTTCCGATGGCGGGCGGATCCGGGTGTCGCTGGTGTCGACGGCCGGGCAGCCCGTCGACGTCCAGGCGCAACTCGTCACGGTGCCCTGAGCGGGGCTCCGGTCACGGGGCGAGGGCGGCCAGCTCATCCTGGTACGTCTCGACCGGCCCGAGGTCGGGAAGCACCTGGGTCACCACGCCCGTGCGGTCGACAAGTAGCGCGGTGAGCGCGCCGGGTCGCCCCGGCTGACCCAGGAACGAGCGCAGCCCGCCAGCGGGGTCGGCCAACGTCCGGACTGATCCGCCGGCCTGCGGCGTGGCCGTGACCGAACGCCCGGCCACGGTGATCACGGCGACCCCGGCGGGGGCGGCAGCCGCAGCCTGGGCTACCCGTTCGGGGCAGGGGCAGCCGTCCACCAGGATGATCATGGCAGGAAGCAGGCCGCGCAGCGGCACGGGCGCCTGAGCGGCGTCGACGAGATCAAGCGCGGGCAGCGCCTGCCCGGTGACCGTCGCGGGTGGCAGGTACGGGCTCGGGCTCGGGGCCGGTCGGTCGGCGGTGCCCCGGGTTGCGCGCGGCCAGGTCACGGCCAGGAGGCCGGCGAGCGTGGTGAGCACCGCCACGAGCAGCACCAGCAGGGGGAGGGCGAAGGTCGGGTGCCCGGCGTGCTGGCCGGCGGCCTGGCGCAACTCGCGGCGGATCTGGGCTGCCTCGCCGGCGAGTGCCGACGCGTCGCCGGGGACCACGATGCGGCCCCACTCAGGTGGCAGGTCGGGCAGCCCGTCGGACGACCCGTGGCCCTCTGCATCCGGCTTGCCCATCGGACCCCCTGGAAGCGTCTCGAGAGCGGAGTGTGGCTCGTACTCAAGGGTCCCGCACCGGGGGCGCCTCCCGCTACATCTGGGCGGAGTCCCGCCGGGCGGGATACCATGGGAGGAGCGCATAGCCCTTGATCTCGGCGTTCCGTTCACCCGTACCGGGAGGTTATCCCACGGTTACGGAGAGTGTTCGAACCATCAGCTTGACTGCCTGTCAAGCTGAAGAAAGACCTCTCACAGGGCCCCTGAGCTGCGCCAACGGTCAGGACATCGGTGAGACATCGTTGCCTGAGCGTGTTACCCTAGACACAGCGAAAGGGGTTTCGAACCTATGGTTTTCAGTGTCGGCGAGACCGTTGTCTACCCCCACCACGGGGCCGCACTCATCGAGGCAATCGAGACTCGGGTCATCAAGGGCGAGCCTAAGCAATATCTCGTCCTGAGGGTCGCGCAGGGTGACCTGACGGTCCGGGTGCCGGCCGAGAACGCCGAGATCGTGGGTGTCCGCGAGGTGGTTGGCGAAGAGGGCCTCGGCAAGGTCTTCGACGTTCTCCGGGCTCCGCACACCGAGGAGCCGACCAACTGGTCGCGGCGTTACAAGGCCAACCTGGAAAAGCTGGCCTCCGGCAACCCGCTGAAGGTCGCCGAGGTCGTGCGCGACCTGTGGCGTCGGGAGCGGGAGCGGGGCCTTTCCGCGGGCGAGAAGCGGATGCTCGCCAAGGCCCGCGACATCCTCGTCGGCGAGGTCGCGCTGGCGGAGAAGAGCACCAAGGACGAGGCGGAGACGCTGCTCGACAAGGTGCTCACCGAGGCCTAGTCAACAGCATCGTCGTACCCACTTCGTAGCGAAGAAACCACCGAGGACCCCGACGTGACCGCGCAGCTCAATCCGCGCGGTGACGTCGCGGTCCTCGTGCCTGCGGCAGGCGCTGGCGTACGGCTCGGCCCCGGCCGACCCAAGGCGCTGCGCCTGCTAGCTGGCGAGCCGCTGCTGGTGCACGCCGTGCGTCGGCTGGCCGCAGCCGCGTCGGTGCACACGATCGTGGTGGCCGCGCCGCCAGCCGAGGTGGCGGCCGTGCGTGACCTGCTGGCCCCGGTGGCACCGGTGATCGTGGTGCCCGGCGGCGTCGAGCGGCAGGCGTCGGTGGCAGCCGCGCTGGCTGCCGTGCCCGACGGTCCGACGATCATCCTGGTGCACGACGCCGCCCGCGCGTTGACCCCGCCGGAGCTTGTCGAGTCCGTCGCGGCGGCCGTCCGCAGCGGCCGGGACGCCGTGATCCCCGTCCTGCCGGTCGTCGACACGATCAAAGAGGTCGGTGCCGGCGAGGTGGTGCTCGGCACCGTCGACCGGTCCGCCCTCCGTGCGGTGCAGACCCCGCAGGGCTTCCGCCGGGCCGTGCTCGCCGCCGCGCACGCCATCGGCGGCGACGCGCTCACCGACGATGCGGGGCTCGTCGAGAAGCAGGGCGTCGCGGTGAGCTGCGTGCCCGGCTCGGAGTACGCCCTGAAGATCACCCGCCCGTTCGACCTCGCGCTCGCGGAGCATCTGCTTGCCGCCGGCGGCTGACGCGTACCCTCGGATCATGATCGTTCCTCGGGTTGCCATCGGGACTGATGTACACGCGTTCGCGCCGGGCCGCCCCTGCTGGGTGGCCGGTCTGCTCTGGCCCGACCAGGACGGTCTCGCCGGGCACTCGGACGCGGACGTCGCCGCGCACGCTGCCTGCAACGCTCTGCTCTCCGCCGCCGGTCTGGGCGATCTGGGCGCCATCTTCGGGGTCGGGGAGCCGGAATGGGCGGACGCCTCAGGGGTGGCCCTGTTGACCGAGACGGCCCGCCGCGTACGCGCCGCCGGCCTGGAGATCGGCAACGTGTCCGTGCAGATCGTCGGCAACCGGCCCAAGATCGCCCGGCGTCGGGAGGAGGCCCAGCAGGTGCTCTCCGCCGCCGTGGGCGCGCCGGTCACCCTCTCGGCCGCGACGACCGACGGGCTCGGTTTCACAGGCCGTGAAGAAGGGCTGACAGGCATCGCGGTGGCCCTGGTGTACGACGCGCCAGCCGCCTAGGCTCGCCGCGATGTCCAGCGACCCCGCCCCCGACCGTTCCGCCGCCGACGGCTACCTCGATCGGGCTCAGCTTCTCGCCGAACTCGGCCGCCACGACGAGGCCGCCACCGAGCTGACCTATGGGCTCGCCCTGAAGCCGGCCGATCCGGAGGCGCTCACCATGCTGGCCCGGGTGCACCTGGCCGCGGGCCGGCCTGCGGACGCGCTCACCGCCGCCGACGCTGCCATTGCTGCCGCCCCGGAGGCGCTGCCACAGTTGGTGGTCCGGGCCATGGCGCTTGCCGACCTGGAGCGCTACGCCGAGTCCGCCGAGGCAGCCGACCGGCTGTTGGCGCTCGGCCCGGCCGACGCGTACGCCCAGCGCAGCGCGGCGGCGATCCTGGCCGACGCCCGCAACGGCCAGCCGGCGCTGAACGCGGCCTGGCGGGGGGTCGAGCTGGCACCCCAGGAGCCGCAGGCGCACCTGGTGCTCAGCCTGGTGGCCGCCCGGCTGGGGTTGTTCGACCTGGCCGAGCGCGCCTACGGCGAGGCGCTGCGGCTGGACCCGCGTCTCGCCGACGCCCGCCAGGACGTCGGTGTCCTCCGGTTGGAGCAGCGCCGCTGGTCGCAGGCATTGGAGCAGGTAGCCGAGGCAGTACCGGTCGGTCCCAGCCGGATGGATTCGGGCCGTACCGTCGCCCAGGGTCTGCACCGGCTGGTGCTCTACGGTGCCGGCTGGTCGCTCGTCGCGGCGGTGGTGGTGGCGTTCGCGGCCGCCGCGAACGGCGGGTTCTCGCGCATCGTCGCGGTCCTTGCCGCGCTCACCGGCGGCGTCGTGGTCTGGCAGCTCGCGGCGCGGCTGCCGGGCCTGACCCGGACCATCCTGCCCACCCTGCTGCATTCGGACCGGACGCTCGCCCTGGCGGTCTACGCGGTGGCCGCCGCGCCGGTGCTGCTGCTGGTGTACGCGATGGTCGGCTCGCCGTGGCCGCTGGTGCTGGCCATCGCCGTCACCACGATCGCCGAGTTCGCAGTGTTCACCCGCACCGCGATCCGGTGACTAGCCGCGACGCGCCCAGGTCCAGGCGTAGCCGTCGTCCTCGCAGTTGCGGGCCGCGTCGCAGAGGTCCAGCGGGCGGAACGTGTCGACCATGACGGCCAACTCGTCGAAGTAGTCCGCGCCGATGGACCGCTCGGCCGCACCCGGCTGGGGGCCGTGGGTGAACCCGGACGGGTGCAGCGAGATCGAGCCCTGCTCGATGCCGGAGCCGCGCCGCGCCTCGTAGTTGCCGCCGGTGTAGAAGAGCATCTCGTCGGAGTCGACGTTGTGGTGGTTGTAGGGCACCGGGATCGAGTCGGGGTGGTAGTCGACCTTGCGGGGCACGAACGAGCAGATGACGAAGTTGGGGCCCTGGAAGGTCTGGTGCACCGGCGGCGGCTGGTGGATGCGCCCGGTGATCGGCTCGAAGTCGTGGATGGAGAACGCCCACGGGTAGAGGTGCCCGTCCCAGCCGACCACGTCGAACGGGTGGTTGGCGTAGACGTAGCGGGTCCAACCGCGCCGGTGGCGGACCAGCACCTCGACCTCCTCGCCGTCGACGAGCAACGGCGCGTCCGGACCGCGGACGTCCCGCTCGCAGTACGGCGAGTGCTCCAGGAACTGCCCGCGTACGGAGAGGTAGCGCTTGGGCGGGCCGATGTGACCGGACGCCTCGACGGCGAGCAGTCGAACGGGCTGCTCGCCGGTGGGCACCAGCCGGTGGATGGTCGAGGTGGGGATCACGACGTAGTCGCCGGCCACCGCCTCCAGCACCCCGAACGGGGACTCGACCCGCAGCGTGCCCGCCTCGACGTAGAGGCAGTGGTCGCCGGTGGCGTCGCGGAACAGCGGCGACGGGCGGTCGGCGAGGACGTACCCGATGCGGACGTCGTCGTTGGCGAGCAGGTACTGCCGGCCGAGGATCGGGTCGGCGCTGCCGGCGTCGAGCTTGTGGGTGCGCAGGTGGCGGGGCTTGAGTGGCAGGTTGGGCGCCCGGGTGAAGGCGGGCGGGGTGAACTCGTCGGCGGCCAGGATCGCTGTGGGCGCGTGCCGGTGGTAGAGCAGGGACGAGTCGGACGAGAAGCCCTCCTGGCCCATCAGCTCCTCGGCGTAGAGGCTGCCGTCGGGCTGGCGGAACTGGGTGTGGCGCTTGCGCGGCACCTCGCCGACGCTGCGGTAGTACGGCATCTTCGCCTCCCGATAAGTCCCGTCCACCGGCCGAAGACGTCCGATAATCGGACGCTGTTGTCCGTTCCTTGTAGCGTCCCGTACATTCTTGTTCCGTGTCAACGCAGGTGCCCGCACTCCTCGACGGCCTGGTGGACGACGCTGCCGTCTTCCCGCCGGGCAGCGCCGAGCTTCACGACGCGCTGACCGCCCATCGCCGGCACCGCGCCGCCTGGTACGCGGATCTGGTCGGCCCACTGCTCGTCCCCGCCTCGACAGTCGCCGCCGGTGAGCTGAGCGGTGTCGTCGACCCGGGCGAAGGGCTGGTGATCGGCCTGATCGGTGACACCGGGATCGCGGCCCTGCCGTTCGCGCTCTCGTTCCTGCCACCGGACGGTGTCACGGCCCGTCAGGTGGAGGTGGCCGTCGCCAAGCGCGGTGAGGACCCGCTGCCCGGCATCGCCGAGCTGCTGCGGCTGACCGACGAGCTGCCGGGCGTCGAGGCCGTCTACGCCGAACTGCCGCTGACCTTCGGACTGATGGGCGCGCTCGACGCACTGGCCGCCGCCCGCGCCGACGGGGTGCCCATCGCCGCCAAGTTCCGCACCGGTGGCCTGGCCGCCGAACTCTTCCCCACCCCCGCCGAGCTGGCCGCCGTGATCTGCGCCTGCCGGGACCGGGAGCTGCCGTTCAAGCTCACCGCGGGGCTGCACCAGGCCGTCCGGCACCTCGACCCGGAGACCGGCTTCACCCACCACGGCTACGCCAACGTGCTGGCCGCGACGCTGGCAGCCGCCGCCGGGGAGAGCGTCGGTACGGTCGCCGAGCTGCTGACAGTGCTCGACCCGCGCCCGCTGCTGGAGCGCGCCACCGTGGGGCTTGACGCGCCGCGTCCACTCTGGGTCGGCTTCGGCTCGTGCAGCATCCTGGAACCACTTACCGATCTGATCCGGCTGGGGCTGGTGAACGGGGGCTACGACGCATGACCTGGGTGACAGGCGTTGACGGTTCGCCGTACGGGGTGACGAACCTGCCGTACGGGGTGTTCCGAACCGACGGGGGGCAGGCGCGCATCGGCGTACGGATCGGGTCGTGGGTGTTCGACCTGGCCGCAGCGGAGGCCGGTGAGCTGGTGCTGGCCGCCGGAGCGCTGGGTCGACCCACACTCAACGACTTCATGGCACTCGGTCGTCCCCAGTGGACGTCGGTGCGGCAGCGGATCACCGAGCTGCTGACCGACCCGGAGCACCGCGCCGCCGTGGAGCCGCTGCTGGTGCCCCTGGACGTGGTGGAGATGCTGCTCCCGTTCGAGGTGGCCGACTACGTCGACTTCTACTCGTCCGAGCACCACGCCTCGAACGTCGGGCAGATATTCCGCCCCGGCCAGCCACCGCTGCTGCCCAACTGGAAGCACCTGCCGATCGGCTACCACGGGCGGGCCGGCACCGTCGTCGTCTCCGGCACGCCGGTGGTCCGGCCCACCGGTCAGCGAGCGTCCGCCGAGGGTCCGGTCACCGGCCCGTCGGTACGCCTCGACATCGAGGCCGAGGTCGGCTTCGTGGTCGGCGTACCCAGCGATCTGGGCGCGCGGGTCTCCGTCGACGACTTCGCCGACCACGTGTTCGGTGTGGTGCTTGTCAACGACTGGTCGGCCCGGGACATCCAGGCGTGGGAGTACCAGCCTCTCGGCCCGTTCCTCGGCAAGTCGTTCGCCACCTCAGTCTCGGCCTGGGTGACGCCGCTGGACGCGCTGTCCGAAGCTTTCGTGCCGGCCCCCGACCAGGACCCGCCGGTGGCCGCCTACCTGCGCGACGTACCGCACCTGGGGCTGGACCTGCGCCTGGCCGTCGAGTGGAACGGGGAACGGGTAAGCGAGCCGCCGTTCGCCGGCATGTACTGGACGCCGGCACAGCAGTTGGCGCACCTCACCGTCAACGGCGCGTCAGTGCGAACCGGCGATCTGTACGCCTCGGGCACCGTCTCCGGCCCCGACCGTACGCAGGTCGGTTCGTTCCTGGAGCTGACCTGGGGTGGGGCGGAGCCGGCGAAGGTCGGCGTCGAAAGCCGCACCTTCCTCGCCGACGGCGACACGGTGACCATCACGGCCACGGCGCCCGGCCCGGACGGCACCACCATCGCTCTCGGCGAGGTCACCGGAACCATCCACCCGGCCCGCTGAGCGGCACCGGCAGCCTCGGCCCCGTTGCCTTGGTGGCTGGCGCGCTGCTGTCTGGCGCGCTGTGCGTGTGGCTTGGGCCTGTCCGCCGAGCTCCCTGTCACCCTGCCTCGGCTCCTTTGCTCTGCTTCACTCCACGCAACGCTTGCGGCCCTTTTCTGTTGCGTCAGTTGAAGCAGAGCAAAGGTGGGTGAGTGGCGCCTTCCTCCGCCCTGGCGGTGGTCCGATTCCCCGCCCATCGGGCCGTCTCGCCGATGCGACTCGTGATCGCACCGGCTGTGCGATCACCAAGCCTCGTTACCGCGTTGGGTGACGCGGATCATGTCGCCCCGCCGACCGGTACGTATCGGGTCTACGCCCTACCGCCGGCGGTGGGGCAACCCATCGCACACGGAGGTAACGACGATGCACGATCTTGCGGGAGCCATCTGGCGTACCAGCAGCCGCTCAAACGACCAGGGGCTCTGCGTGGAGGTGGCGGACAACCTGGTCGACGCCCTCGGCGTAGTCGGGGTTCGCGACTCCAAGGACCAGTCCGGTCCCACACTGGCAGTCAGCCCGCCGGGGTGGACAGCGTTCATCGGCGCCATCCGGGACGGTCGCTTCGACCGCTGACCGGCGCGCCGGTACCGGTCGACGACCGGTCCCAAGCGAATGCCGAAACGGACAGCGTGGCCTCCGGGTGGTGGAAATTCCGTCCCGGGGGCCTCGTCCGGCCCTCACCGCGCGTACCGTCGACGACACGGGAGGGTGGCATGTCGACGGTGACGGTTTCCGGTCTCATCGAGGCGCACGCTGTCGATGTCTGGCGTCTGCTGATCGACCTGCCCGGCCGGGCGGAGCGGCTTACCGTTGCCGGGCCGGTCGAGCTGCTCACCCCGGGTCCGTTCGGGCCGGGCACCGCCTGGCGTGAGGAGCGCGCCCAGCCGGGCGGCGGCACGCTCACCGAGGAGTTCCTGGTGGTGGAGGCGCTCGCTCCGCAGCGACTGGTGCTCTGCTCCTCCGGCGCGGGTGCCGACTACCGCATCACCTGGACTTTGCGGCCGGTCCGCCGTCGCCGCCGGGCTCGTACAGCGGTCACCATCACCCAGGAAGCGGTGCCGACCGACCCGTACGGCCGGGTGGTGGCGCTGCTGCTCGGCGGGCTCGCCGCACGGGCGGTGGAGGTGGCCCTCCGGCGTGATCTCGCCGACCTGGCCGTGGCGGCGCGGGCGACAGGCTCGGCCGAAGCCGCCTGACCGGCAGCCGGGCCGGGCGCCGGGCGCCGGCCTTTGGCAGCCGCGAGCCGAGAGCCGGCACCGCCCGCGCTCGGTGCGACCGTGCCGACCTGACCGGGGTTTGGCAGGTTCCGCTGGGTAGGGTGCCGGGCGGAGGTGCGGCATGGGGTTCCCGAGAGGTCGGCGACGGTTCGCGTTGGCTGTGGTGGCGTTGCTCGCCACGGCGGCCACCGCGGTCATCGTCCACCGGGTGCTCGCGCCGGCCGAGGTGAGCACGGTGGCGCGGGGTGAATATCCGGCGGCGGCCCAACCGGCCGCCGGCGTGATCGGCCGGCTGCCGGTCGCCCCGCTGATCGTGGACGAAAGACTGCGGGTGTACGCCGCGCACCGCCAGGTCTATGCCGATCGGCCGGTCGACGGACGGCACCGCACCAGCCCTTACTGGTCGTACCGGCGGTGGCCCGCGGAACTCACCGGGGTGGTGGCCACCGGCGGCACGGTGGTCAGCCGCTGGTCGGACGGCCAACTTGTCGCGCTGGACGCACCCACCGGGCGGGTGCTGTGGCGGGCCGACGGTCCGGTGCCCGCCAAGAGCGCGACTGTGGTGCGGCGGACCGGAGCCGCCACCGTTTGGGAGCCACGCGGGCTCTACCTCGCCGACCTTGCAGACGGTCGTACGGTGCTGGTGGCCACCGGCGACACCCAGGCGGGTGCCGTGGAGGTGGCCGGCGGACGGGTGCTGTGGCGGGTCGACCTGCCCGGCGGTTGCCGTCGTGACATCGGCACCACAGCGTCCGGACAGCTGATCGGCCTGGACGGCTGCGCCGGACCGGCCACAGTCGAGTTCCGGGACGCGGCGACGGGCGCGGTGGGTACGCGCTGGCGACCGCCGGGCGGCTCGGACGAGTTGGTGGCGACTCCGCTCGGTTGCCGTACCGGCCGTTCGGACTGTTCGGGGCTGCGGACCGCCGGGCCCGGGGATGCGGGAGGTCGGGGCTGGCTTCTGGGCGCTGGCGAGCCGCTTGCCGCTCCCGCGCTGGACCCGGCCGGTGCCACGCTTGTCGACGAGCAGGCTGTCGCAATTGTCGACGACGGGGTGGCGGTAGGTCGCTCGGCGCGCGACGGCAGCGAGTTGTGGCGGTCGCCGGCGCTCGGAGGGGCGCAAGTGCTCGCGGCGCAGCCCGGCCTGGTGCACCTGCTGACCGAGGCGAACGACCTGGTGACACTGGATCCGGCGACCGGCAGGCAGCTGTCCCGCTTTTCGATGAACGTCGGCTCCGATGGCACGGGCTGGGCGCCCGGTGCGGTGTCCGCCGAGGACGGCTACGTCGCTGTGGAGCGGCTCCGGAAGCCGGTCGATCCGGAGGGCGACGACCAGCGCTACTACCTGACGGCCGAAGCTGTGATCCTGGCCGCCGCCCGTCCCCGATAACCGAACCTCGCGGTGCTCTCACCGCCAGGCCGCGACGCGTCCCCGGCGCTGCCCGGCAGGGTGCCGGCGGACGCGGAACGCCAGCACGAGACCGGCGCTCAGCAGTACGACCACGATGCCCACACCGATGCTCCAGGCCGACACCACTCGGGACACGACGCTGGCGCGTGTGCCGACCTGACCGGGGTCGGGGAACTGGACCTGCACTGTGACGCTGCGCTTCACCAGGCCGCTCTCCAGGTTCACCTCGGCCTTCCACGGGCCGTTGGGCAGCTCGACCGGCAACCGGGCGACGACCTGCCCGGAGTGCCCCGGCGCCAGCGTGACGCCCTGCCCGATCGGGAACGGTCCGGCCCGGCTGCCGGCCGGCCCGTCGGTCAGGGTGATAGTGCCGGTGAGGTCGACGGCGCGCCCGCCGGTGTTGGTGACCTGGGCGGTGATCGACGGTTCGCCCTCCGGGCCACGGGCCGGGTGTACGTCGCCGATCGTGAAGTCGGAGGCCGGTTCGCCGCCGGGGCCGATGTCGAGATACATCCGGACGCCGACCCGGTGGACCTGGTTGATCTCGCCGGTGGCACTGGACGCAGGGGCGGTGGCCCTGGGCGCGGAGGCGGTGGCCGCCCAGAGCACGCCGTACCGCTCGCCGCGTGAGGCGTCCGGCGGCACAGTGATTGTCGCCCGAACCCGAGCTTCACCCCAGGGCTCCAGCGTGAACGCGGCGCGGTCGAGGGTGACCCAGGAGGTCAGCTCGTTGGCTTCGCGGTCCCCGCCGAACTGGAAAGCCGAATCGTTCAGGGTCGCCGCAGCCGGGTACACGTCGATGTGGCGGGTTCCGGCTGTTCGGTTGACGATCAGCAGTTGCCGTTTGATTGTCGTTCCCGGCGGTAGGTGGTCGACGATGTAGCGCAGCGCCCGGGGGTCGGTGCGGCGGTCGGTAGGGGCCTCCAGTAGACGGATCCCGATGCTGCCCTCGTCCGATGCCGGTTCGGCCGCGCCGGCCCGGGTCGACTGTCCCGGACCGGCGAGGCAGAACAGGGCGAGCGCGACCGCGATGGTCGACCGCCCCCGGCGGCTACGCCACCGAATGTGTCACCGTGCCGGTGTAGGTGCCCGCGATGTTGTCCAGCGGGACGTTGACCACCAGGGTGGGGTTCCAGGTTGCGCTGTTGCCGCCGGTCCCGCCGGAGTGGGTGAACGCGGTGAGCTGGGTGCCGCTGGACAGCGCCGCTGCGTCGCCGGTGGTGGCCTGCCCTGGCGTGAAGGTGCCGTTGCCGCTGGTCGCCGTCGCCGCGCCGGACCAGTAGTCGACCTCCTCGGGGAGGACCGTCTCGGCTGGGGAGCCGCCGCCGGCCTGGAAGACCGTGGCCGTCACCGAGGCGATCCAGGAGGCGTCGTCGGAGGCCCGGGAGTCGGTGACCGTCACGTCGCCGAGCTGGCCGGTGATGGTGCCACCGGGGGCGCCGGAGCCCAGATCGGCGGTGGTGGGCGCAACGACGTCGAGCGTGCCGGCGAGCACCTCGAAGGTGGTCGTCGTGGTGTCGTCGGGCGCGGCGGCGGCCGGCGCGGCGAGGAAGCCCACCATCGCGGCGGCGGCCGCTGCGGCGAGACAAGTCTTGGCTGTACGCACTGTTCGTTACCCCGTTCCTCGAAGTGAGCCGGCGTGCGTCCTCGGCACGACCGGCTTACTTCGGAAGTTAGGGCAGAAACTACGCAGAACTGCACAAACCACACTTATGTCGCATATCGGTCACTTGGTCAAGCTAGTGCCGTCTCCGCGACCGCGAGGAAGGCGTCGTTCTCGGCTGGCGTGCCGATGGTGACCCGGACCCCGTCGCCGGGGAACGGTCGGACGATCACGCCGCGCGCCTCGCACGACTTGCCGAAAGCCACGGCCCGGTCGCCCAGCGGCAGCCAGACGAAGTTGGCCTGGCTGGTCGGCACGTCCGGCACGAACTTGCGCAGTGCCTCGGTGACCCGGTCCCGTTCGGCGATGACCAGCGCGCAACGGCGCTCCATCTCGCTGACCTGGGTCAGCGCGGCGAGCGCCCCGGCCTGGGCGGCCGTGCTCGTGGAGAAGGGGGTCGCCACCTTGCGGATCGCCGACGCCACCGCCGGCTGGGCGACCAGCCAGCCGATCCGCAGCCCGGCCAGGCCCCACGCCTTGGACAGCGTGCGCAGCACCGCGACATTCGGCCGGTCCAGGTAGTCCAGGCCGTCCGGCACCTCGGGGTCGGTGACGAACTCCCGGTACGCCTCGTCGATGACCACCAGCACGTCGTCGGGCATCGCGTCGAGGAACCGGTCCAGCTCGGCTCGGCGTACCGCAGTGCCCGTGGGGTTGTTCGGGTTGCAGACCAGGACCATCCGGGTCCGGTCGGTCACCGCCGCGGCCATGGCCGCCAGGTCGTGCCCGTGCCCGGCGTCGTTGGGTACCCGCACGCTTGTGGCGCCGCTGGTCGCCGCGATGATCGGGTACGCCTCGAACGACCGCCACGAGTAGAGCACCTCGTCACCGGGCAGGCAGGTGGCCCGGACGAGGTGCTCGGCGAGCGCCACCGACCCGCAGCCGGTGGCGATCCGGTCGGCGTCCACCCCGTACCGCTCGGCGAGCGCGTCGCGCAGCGCCACGACGCCCATGTCCGGGTAGCGGTGCGAAGCGGTGATCGCCTCGGTGACCGCCTCGACGACGCCGGGCAGCGGCCCGTACGGCACCTCGTTGCTGGCCAGCTTGATCGCTTCCGGCAGGCCCAGTTCGCGAGCCAGGTCGGCGGGGCTGCGCCCGGGAACGTAGTTGGGCAGCGCGTCCAGGTCGGCGCGGGTCAGGCGCAGCGCCGGCTCGTGACGTCCGGGATCGGTCATGGGGTGTCTCCCGAGGGCTGGGGGTGGTCGTCAGGGGTGGCGGAATCGGTGCGGTCGGGGAGCTGCACGACCACCGTCTGCGCGCGCTTGTCGTGCAGCGCCTGGCGGAGCGGATGGTCGAAGAGCGGGGAGAGCGCGCCGATCAGTTGCAGCACCAGGCCGAGGCCAGCGCAGTACCAGAGCAGTGTGGGCAGGCCCATCGTGCTCCACCGGCTGAACGCCCGACCGAGGCCCAACGGTTGGTCGGCGGCGATCGGCACCGCACGGATCCGCATGACGCGTTTGCCGAAGGTCTGCCCGTTGGCGCCCATCGAGGGCACCTCGTACGCCAGCCAGAGCGCCGCGGCGATCATGACGATCACCAACTGGAGGAGCCCGGTCTGCTCGCTGATCGGCGGCATCCCCTCGGTGGAGGTGTTGCCTTCCAGGCCGCGCCGGAACGCCTCCCGCCAGTACGGCAGCATCTCGCTCAGCCACCGCCAGACGAACCAGCCGTTGACCACCGCGTTCAGGGCGAAGACGATGCCGAAGTCGATCAGCCGGGCGGTGAACCGGCGGCCGTAGCCGGCAAGCGGCAGCCCGTGCGGACGCGGCTCGGGTGGCCGGCCGGTCCAGCCGGCCGGCGCACCGGGCGGCGCCCAACCGGGAGGGCCGGCCTGCGGCGTCCAACCGGGCGGCGGGCCTGCCGGCGTCCAGCCCGGGGGGCCGGCCTGCGGAGGTGTCCAGCCGGGAGGGGCACCCTGCGGGGGCGTCCATCCCGACGGGCCGCCCTGCGGCGCCCAGCCGGGCGGGCCGGACGGTGGCGTCCAGCCTGAGCCCTGGCCGGCCTGCGGGTCGTGCCCAGGCTGCGGTGTCGTGCCAGGCGGCGGTGTCGCGCCGGGCTGTGATGTCGTGCCGGACTGCGGCGACCAGCCCTGCGCGCCGGTCACCTCGTTGGTCGCGGCGGGCGCGCCCTGGGTGGCCGGCACGGGAGGCGGCTCGACCGGGGGCGGCCCGTCCGGCGGGGTGGCGTCGACGGGGATGGGAGCGCCGAGCCAACCCTCACCGTCCCAGTAGCGCCGGGTTTCGGGGTCGGCGGGGTCGACGTACCAGCCGGGCTGCACGCTCACGCCGCCGCTCCGCTTCGCCGCGCGCCGGAGGTAGACGCCACGCTACTGAGCCTGATGGGTCGCTCGCTGTGCTCACTCACGAGGCAACCTTAACGACGACGGTTCCGGCGAACTTGTCGTGGAGGCACTGCTGCCAGGGCTTGTCCCAGAGCTGCCAGAATCCGTCCGCGTAGCTCACGCCCGGGATCAGCGTGGCCGCCAGGTACTGCACGAGCCACCGCCGGCCGGCCATCCGCCGGTCGAGCGTGCCGTTCGGATCGAGCGGCACCACACGCAGCTTCATGATCTTCTTGCCGAGCGTCTGGCCGCCGCGCTTGAGGTACTCCACGTGGTAGAGCCAGTAGATCCCGAGCAGTACGACGACCAGCGTGAACTGCAGCAGCAGGACCGGCAGGAAGAAGCCGGTGAGGAACGTGACAGGGGTGGGCTCCACGAGCGTGCCGTCCGGGTCGAGCTGGGTCATCTCGGTGAACATCCACCACCAGAGGGCGAGGAAGGCCGGCATGAACAGCACCATCGCCACGACGCTCGCCAGCGCCGTGTCGATGATCCAGGCGATCAGCCGGTCGCCGAAGCTGGCCAGCGGCTGCCCGGCCGGGCTGAGCGCCGGAGGGGCGACCGGCCACTGCGGCGGGTACCCGGGTGGGGCGTACTGCGGCGGCACGGCGTACCCGTGGGGGATCTGTCCAGGCTGCGGCGCGAAGCCGCCGGCGGCGGGCGGGGGCCCACCGGCCGGCGGCGTCGGGTACGTCGGAGGCTGCGTCACGCTCGCAAGTGTTACAGGTTGCCGCGCGCTTCCTGCTCCCGCTCGATTGCTTGAAATAGCGCCTTGAAGTTGCCCTTGCCGAAGCCGAGCGAGCCGTGCCGCTCGATCAGCTCGAAGAAGACTGTCGGACGGTCCTGCACCGGCTTGGTGAAGATCTGCAGCAGGTAGCCGTCCTCGTCGCGGTCGACCAGGATCTTGCGGGCCTTCAGCTCCTCGATCGGCACCCGGACGTTGCCGATGCGGGCGCGCAACTCCGGGTCCTCGTAGTACGAGTCAGGGGTGTCCAGGAACTCCACACCTGCGGCCCGCATCGCGTCGACGCTGGCCAGGATGTCGTTGGTGGCGACGGCGATGTGCTGGGCACCGGGGCCCTGGTAGAACTCCAGGTACTCGTCGATCTGCGACTTCTTGCGGGCGATGGCCGGCTCGTTGAGCGGGAACTTCACCTTGCGGGTGCCGTTCGCCACGACCTTGCTCATCAGCGCCGAGTAGTCGGTGGCGATGTCGTCGCCGATGAACTCCGCCATGTTGGAGAAGCCCATCACCCGCTTGTAGAACTCCACCCACTCGTCCATCCGGCCCAGCTCCACGTTGCCGACCACGTGGTCGACGGCCTGGAAGAAGCGCTTCGGCTGGAGGCCGGCGGCGATCATCGGCTGCCGGTCCACGATCGGGCCGCGCGCCACGAAGCCGGGCAGGAACGGGCCGGTGTAGCGGGACCTGTCGACGAGCGTGTGCCGGGTGTCGCCGTACGCGCCGATGGCGGCCATCCGGACGGTGCCGTGCTCGTCGCTCACCTCGTGCGGCTCGACGATGCCGGTGGCGCCCTGCGCGACGGCGTGCGCGTACGCGGCGTCGACGTCGGGCACCTCGAGCGCGATGTCGCTGACCCCGTCGCTGTGCCGGGCCACGTGCTCGGCGCCGTCTGCGTCGGGGCGCACCGCGCCGGTCAGCACGAACCGGGCCGAGCCGCTGGTCAGCACGTACTGGGCGTGGTCCCGGTAGCCCTGCTCGGGACCCCGGTACGCCACGCAGGTCATGCCGAACGCAGTGGAGTAGTAGTGCGCGGCCTGCTTGGCGTTGCCGACCAGGAAGTGCACGTGGTCGAGGCCCCGCACCGGGAACGGGTCGTGGCTGATGTCGTGGTCGACCGCGCCGACGAGCTGGTCGATGTCGACGTCCTCGGTCGACTGGGGTCGGTCGATCGCCTGGGTCATGGTGGCCTCCCTCGCGTACCGGCCGGCCTCGTGGGCCGCCGTGGTCTCTGTCTTGTGGCGAGGATCGCGGTGTGGGCCATGGCTGAGCAACCGTTGGGATAAATGCTGGTCAGGTTGCGCATTCGGTATGGTGTCAACCCATGAATGGTGAGCAGAATGTACAGCTCGACGTGCTCGACGTCCGCTTGATCGAACTGCTCACCGAGGAGCCGCGGATCGGCGTGCTGGAGTGCTCCCGCCGGCTCGGCGTCGCCCGGGGCACCGTGCAGGCCCGGCTCGACAAGCTCGTCGACAGGGCCGTCATCGGCGGCTTCGGGCCGGAGATCTCACCGGCGGCCATCGGGTTCGGGGTGACAAGCTTCGTCACCCTGGAGATCAGCCAGCGGCACGGCCACGACCCGGTCACCGCGCACCTCGCGGCGATCCCCGAGGTGCTGGAGGCGCACACCATCACCGGCTCCAGCGACGTGCTGTGCCGGATCGTGGCCCGCTCCAACACCGACCTCCAGCGGGTCATCGACCAGATCGTGTCCTCCGCCGGGATAACCCGCGCCTCGACGATCATCGCGCTGGCCGAGCAGATTCCCTACCGCACGCTTCCGCTGGTGCGCAGCGCCGTCCGCACCGACGGACGATCCACCACGTAACACCTCGACGCCCAGAAAGCGCGGCGACACGGCGGCGCGGGCGTACGGAAGATCCGTGATCGTGGCTACGGTGTGCGGTGTGGCGAAGGGGAGCGTGCGCGGTGGGCTGCTGGTCGGCCTCGCCGTGGTCGTGGCCCTCGCCGCCACGGGTGTGTGGAACCCTTTCCCGGCCGTGTGGGACTGGGTGGACCGCAGCGAACCCATCTCCGAGCCGGACGTCGTCTGGCAGCAGCGGGTCGGTGGCACCCCGCGCAGTGTGACGATCGCCGGTGACGCCGTCGTGGTCGAGCAACGTACCCGGGTCGAGGCCCGCAGCCTGGCCACCGGCACCCAGCTCTGGGAGCGCAAGGCCGACTGGTCGGCGGTCGCCGGCGGTGACCGGGACCCTGTCGTCGCAGTGGGCAAGCTCCTGGTCAAGGGGTACGAGCTGCTCGACCCGACCACCGGCGCGACCCGGCGACGCGACGACGACGCGGTGGCCGTGTGGACGTACCGCAACCTGCTGCTCGACGCCCGCTGCACGGATGCCACCGACTGCACCCTGAGCGCCTGGGACCCGCGCGGCACCAAGCCACTGTGGACGGCATTCCTGCCCGGGGTGCACAGCGGGCTGCTCGCCGACAACCCGGGCCTGCGGGGCACCCGCCGGCTGACCGCCACCCGCATCGACGACGGGGTGGCCGGGCCGGAGCCGGTGCCACCGCTGCTCGGCTTCCCGGTCGACGGCCGCGTGCACGTCGTGGACACCGCCACCGGACGGGTGCTCCAGAACGTCGAACCGGGTCGGGAGGAGCGGCTCTCCGTGGTGGGCGGCCGGATGCTGCGGATCGCCGCCCGATCCCAGGACGGCACCTGCTACTACGCCATCTCCGCCCGGGACCCGGCGACCGGGCAGGAGGCGTGGCAGCGGGCCGGGGTCAACCTGCGGACCGCCGACTCCGCAGGCTGCGTGCAGCGCGAGGACCCGCAGGGCGCCCGGAACGTACTGATCGGGGTCGGCGCGGACGGCCGCGAGGCGGTCATCGACGGGTACGACGGGCGGCTGCTCTGGGTCGGCGACGCGGCCACCAAGCTGATCGCTGTCGACGACCGCTACGCGGTGTTCCGCAGTGCCGACAAGCGCTCGGTGGTGTCCCGTGAGCTGGGCACCGACCGGGTTCTGTGGACCCGCTCCGCCAGCGCCAAGGCCGGCGCGGCGCTCACCCCGTACGCGGCGGTGCTCGGCGACGAGAAGCCGTCCCGCCTGGTCGCGGTGGACCCCCGCAGCGGTCGGGAGTTGGCAGTCCTGCGTACCTCCGCGAACGCCCTCGCGGTCGGCCCGCAAGGCATGATCATCGGTGAGGGGCGGGAGATCGGGTACGTCCGCTTCGGCGCCACCGGCGGCGGCCCCGCTCCACGGCCCGGCGACGGCGGCGTCCCCGGTCCGGGTGGCACCGGTCCGGGTGGCACCGGCCCCGGCGGGCCGGGCGACGACAGCACCTGCGGTCCGAAGCGGGAGCTCTGCCCCGACGGCAGCAAGGACGGCTGAGCCGGGCCCGTCGACCGGCCGTAAGGCGGGGTGAACGGCGGTGTGCCAGGGCCTCGTCGGAGCCCGATCGGCGCGGCGGATGAGAGCACCGTCCCAGCAGCAGCCCGGCGGGTGGGAATGATCGACCCGTCTGCCCTAGGCTTGCCGCTCATGAGCAGTGCCGCCGGATTCTCGTACGCCCCCCTCCTGCCGACCGGCCCCGACCAGACGGACTACCGCCTGATCACCGACGAGGGCGTGGACGTCGTGCACGGCCCGGGAGGCCGCCGGTTCCTCACCGTGGAGCCGGCCGCGCTCACCGCGCTGACCGCCGAGGCGATGCACGACATCGCACACTTCCTACGCCCGGCGCACCTGGCGCAGCTCCGCGCCATCATCGACGATCCGGCCGCGTCGCCGAACGACAGGTTCGTCGCGCTGGACCTGCTGCGCAACGCAAACATCGCCGCAGGTGGTGTCCTGCCGATGTGCCAGGACACCGGCACCGCCATCGTGATGGGCAAGCGCGGCCGGCACGTGCTCACCGACGGTACGGACGCCGAGGCGATCTCCCGAGGTGTCTACCAGGCGTACACCCGGCTGAACCTGCGCTACTCGCAGCTGGCCCCGCTGACCATGTGGGACGAGCGCAACACCGGCAGCAACCTGCCCGCGCAGGTGGAGCTGTACGCCGAGGACCCGGACGGGCACGCCGACGCGTACAAGTTCCTGTTCATGGCCAAGGGCGGCGGCTCGGCCAACAAGTCGTACCTCTACCAGGAGACGAAGGCGCTGCTCAACCCCACGCGGATGATGCAGTTCCTGGAGGAGAAGCTGCGGCTCATCGGCACTGCGGCGTGCCCGCCGTACCACCTGGCCGTCGTCATCGGCGGCACCTCCGCCGAGTACGCGCTGAAGACCGCGAAGTACGCCAGCGCCAAGTACCTCGACGCGCTGCCCACCTCCGGGTCGATGAGCGCGCACGGCTTCCGCGACCTGGAGCTGGAGGCGGAGGTGCTGGAGTTGACACGCAACTTCGGCATCGGCGCGCAGTTCGGCGGCCGGTACTTCTGCCACGACGTACGGGTGGTCCGGCTGCCCCGACACGGCGCTTCCTGCCCGGTGGCGATCGCCGTCTCCTGCTCGGCGGACCGTCAGGCCGTCGCCAAGATCACTCCGTCGGGTGTCTGGTTGGAGCGCCTGGAGACCGACCCGGCGCGTTTCCTGCCCGACGTCACCGACGACTCGCTCGACGCCGAGACGGTCGTCCGGGTCGACCTGAACCGGCCGATGGACGAGATCCGCGCCGAGCTGTCCAAGTACCCGGTGAAGACCCGGCTGTCCCTGTCCGGCCCGCTGGTGGTGGCCCGCGACATCGCACACGCCAAGATCGCCGAGCGGCTGGACGCGGGTGAGCCGATGCCGCAGTACCTGCGCGACCACGCGGTCTACTACGCTGGCCCGGCGAAGACCCCCGAGGGGTACGCGTCCGGCTCGTTCGGCCCGACCACCGCCGGCCGGATGGACGCCTACGTGGAGAAGTTCCAGGCCGCCGGCGGTTCACAGGTGATGCTGGCAAAGGGCAACCGGTCGGGCCAGGTGACCCGCTCCTGCCAGGAGCACGGCGGCTTCTATCTCGGCTCGATCGGCGGCCCGGCGGCCCGCCTCGCCCAGGACTGCATCCGGCACGTCGAGGTGCTGGAGTACGCCGAGTTGGGCATGGAGGCGGTCTGGAAGATCGAGGTGGAGGACTTCCCCGCCTTCATCGTTGTCGACGACAAGGGCAACGACTTCTTCGCCGAGGTCACCAAGCCGGTGCTCACCGTCGGCCGCCGCTGACCGACACGTACGCGAAAAGGGGGTGCCGGGCGATCCGCCCGGCACCCCCTGTGTCGTCGGTGCCCCACCGACATCGGTGCGCCCGCCCCGCTGGGGTTGGGCAGGCGCAACCGCCCCCGTCGGGCCCCGTCACCGACCACCTGAAGATCTTCCGGTAGGCCGCCCTCGATCCGCTCTCAGATCACTATCGCCGCCGCGGACAGGGTCAGTTCGGGCGAGGTCATCGACGCGCCGCCCGGCTCGGGTGTTGCCAGAACGCGACGGACTTTCCGTTGTCGCCCCCCGAACGACCTGGTACTGACTAGATCGACCGGCACCACGGCGATGGGAAAACGACCTGTGGACGTGCAATTTCTGGTCCTGGGACCGGTACGGGCCTTTGTGGATGGTCAGGAGTTGGACCTACCGCGGCGGCAGGTCCGGCTGCTGCTCGGTCTCCTGCTGCTCGAACCGGGCCAGCCGATTCCGGTGGACCGGCTGGCCCAACTTCTCACAGCGGACCGACACGTCTCGAACCCGAGGGGAACCGTGCAGACCGCCGCCGCCCGACTGCGCGGCTGCCTGGCCTCAGCCGGGTCCACGGCCCGACTGGTCCGGGAGGGCCAGAGCTACGCCCTGCTCACTGAGCCCGAGTCCATCGACGCCCAGCGCTTCCGGACCCTGGCGGACCGTGCCCGCCGTGAGCAGCTACCCGCCGACCGCGTCCGGTATGGACGGGAAGCCCTGGCGCTGTGGCGCGACGATCCGCTGGCGGACGTCGCCTCGGACGAGCTGCGACGCCGGGTCGGCCGGCCGTTGATCGAGATTCATCGGCAGCTCCTCGAACTGTGTGTGGCGGCGGACCTGGAGATGGGCCGCCACGAACAGGCGGTCATCGAGCTGACCAGGGTGACCGAGGCGCAGCCGCTCAACGAGCAGCTCGTCAAGTTGCTCATGCTCTCCCTCTACCGGTGCGGGCGTCGACAGGACGCGCTTGCGGCATACCGCCAGCATCGGGATTCGATCAACCGGGACCTGGGTCTCGATCCCGCCCCCGAGCTGCGGGACCTCGAGGTGGCGATCATCCGCGAAGACCCCGATCTCGACCTCCGGGCGAACCCGCCAGAGGAAACGGGGACCAGCCTGCCCGCCGCGCAGCCCTGCGACCAGTGTCTGGACGCGGAAGAGCAGATCCGGTTCGGGATCCTGGGCCCCCTGCACGTCGGTGGTGGCGAATCCACAGTCACCGCCGGTCGGGACCGGATCGTGCTCGCCATGCTGCTGCTACGTCCCGGTCGGATGGTGCCGGTGGAGGAGTTGGTCGACGCGGTCTGGGAGGAGCACCCGCCGGCCACTGCCCGAGCCCAGTTGCAGACCTGCGTGTCTCGGCTGCGGGGGCGCCTGGCCGAGCTGGGGATGGCACCGGAGACCATCGTCACCGACCCGGCCGGGTACGGCATCCGACTTGCCCCGGACGAACTCGACTCCGAGGTGTTCGCCAGTGACGTGGAGTCCGCGCGGAGCGCCGCCGCAGCCGGCCGGTTGAGCGAGGCGGCGAAGTGGTTCCGCTCGGCCCTGGCGCTCTGGCGCGGGCCGGCGCTCGCCGGCATCAGCTGCCGCAGCGTCCGCCGACGCGCGCAGACGCTTGACGAACAGCGCCTCACCGCCCTGGAGGAGTGCGTCGACATCGAGCTACGCCTCGGGCGGGCCCTGGAGCTGATCGACGAACTCACCGAGAGCGTCGATCAGCACCCGTCGCGGGAGCGACTGCGCGGCCAACTGATGCTCGCCCTGTCGTCGGCGGGCCGGCAGGCGGAGGCGTTGGCCGTCTACCGGGAGGGACGGCGGTTCTGCGCCGAGGAGTTGGGCATCGAGCCGGGCGCCGAGTTGCAGGCGCTGCACCAGCGCGTACTCGCCGGTGACCTGGCCCTGGCCAGGCAGGCCCCCCGGCTGGTCGGCCCGGTCCGCTCGCTGCCCCGGGCGATCGGCGACTTCACCGGCCGGCAGGAGACTGTGGCCCGCCTCGTGAAGGAGGTACGCGAAGGCGCCCGGATCCAGCTCATCGACGGCATGGCCGGCAGCGGCAAGACCACCCTCGCGGTGCACGTCGCCACCGCCCTCAGCGACGACTATCCCGACGCCCAGCTCTACATCGACCTGCACGGGCACAGCGAACGGACCCCGTTGACGCCGACTGCGGCGGCGGCCACGCTGCTGCGGCAGCTCGGTGTGCCAGCGGACCGGTTGCCGGGAAACCCGGAGGACCGGTTGGCGCTCTGGCGGACCGAGCTGACCGACCGGCGTGCGCTGGTGGTGTTGGACAATGCCGCCACCGCCGACCAGGTGGCGCCGCTGCTGCCCAACAGCTCGCAGTGCCTGACGCTGGTCACCAGCCGTCGTCGGCTCGTCGGGGTGGACGAGGGACGACCGTCGTCGCTTCCGGTGCTCGACCCCGACGAGGCTGTCGAACTGCTCGGGCGGGTGGCCGGCCCGGAGCGGGTCGCGGCAGAACCGGAGGCCGCGAACGAGGTGGTCCGCCGCTGCGGTCACCTGCCCCTGGCCATCCGGCTGGCCGGGGCCCGGTTGGCCCACCGCCCCCGTTGGCGGATCGCCGACCTGGCCGAGCGCCTGACCTCGCGGCCGGATCCGCTTGCCGAGTTCGAGGCGGGCGAACGGTCCGTCGGCCGCGCCTTCGCCCTGTCGTACGCGCAGGTGTCACCCGCCGCGCAGCGCACGTTCCGGCTGCTGGGCCTCTATCCCGGCGTACGGTTCGACGGCCTGGTAGCCGCAGCTCTCACGGAGTTGCCGGTGCCCGATGCGCAGGACCTGCTGGACGAGCTTGTCGACGCGAACCTGGTGGACGAGGTGGGGTCCGGCCGGTACCGACTGCACGACCTGGTGCGGGAGTACGCCCGCACGTTGGTCGCCGCACCGGAACGTGCGACCGAGCGGCGGGACGGCATCGAACGTCTGCTCGACCATCACCTCCAGGTCGGCGCGATGATCGCCCGGAAGAGGGAAATCTCCGCCACTTGGACCCTGATGTCACTGCCCGAGCCGGTCCGTGCGGACCTGGTCGCGTCGGCCGCCGAGCAGGGGCGAGCCTGGTTCGACGAGAACCTGGCCGAGTTGACCGGCCTGGTCCGGCTGGCGTACGCCGAGGGTTACCGCAGCCACTGTTGGCAGCTTGCCCGGGCCTGCTGGCACGCCCAGTACGACGGCGGCCACCTGGAGGAGTTGATCGAGACGCACACCTTCGGTCTGAGCGCCGCCGAGGAACTGGGCGACGACACGGGCACGCGAATCATGTTGAACTACCTCGCGTCGGGCTATTTCCGGATGGGCCACCTGTCGGAGTCGATCCGCCTCATGGAGCAGGCGGTCGGCGTGTACCGCAGACTCGGGTTGCGTCGCGAGGTGTGCAACGCCCTGGGCAATCTGGGCGCCGTGTACGGCCTGAACGGTGACTACCGCCGTAGCCGTGAGTGCTATGACGAATCGTTGGCGCTGGCGCGACGCCTACAGGCGATGGGGGAGCTCACCAGCGGGCTCAACAACCTGTCGGTCACCCTGCTGTACCACGGCCGGCTGGACGAGGCGCTGATCGTCTGCCGTCGGCACCTGTTCCTGACCCGGGTGACCGGCGACCTGCGCCACTTCGGCAGGGCCCTGGGGCACCTGGGCATGATCCGGCACCGGATGGGGGACGTGGAGCCGGCGCGTCGGTTACTGCGGCACGCGCTGCGCCTCAGGCGGCAGGAGGGTGCCCGGGTCGGCGAGGGTGAGGTGCTCAACGAGATCGCGATGATGGAACGCGAGGCCGGCCGGCCGGAGCGCGCCGCCGACCTGCACCGCAAGGCCCTGGTCGCGATGACCGAGGCGGGGGACCGGATCGAGCAGTGCACCTCGCGCAACCTGCTGGCCAGGGCGATCCTGGCGCAGGGCGACGCGACAAGCGCGCTCGACCTGTATCGGCGGGTGCTCGCGGACGCCACCGTGCTGGGCGCCCGCTACGTGCAGGCCCAGGCGCTCGTGGGTATCGCCCGCTGCGTGCGCGCCACCGACCCGGCGGCGGCCCGTACCCACCTGCTGCGGGCGCTTGCCCTGTTTGAACAGATCGAGTTGCCGGACCGGCACGAGGTGGAACGGCTGTTGGCCGAGCTGGGTTGAGGGCCGCGCCACTTTCCCTGCACACCGGCGGGTGGCGCGGCAGGATGGTATGCGTGACGACTCCAGAGGCGACCGGCTACCGAATCGAACGCGACTCGATGGGCGAGGTGGAGGTGCCCGCCGAGGCTCTGTGGCGGGCGCAGACCCAGCGCGCGGTGCAGAACTTCCCGATCTCCGGCCGAGGCATCGAGCCGGCGCAGATCAAGGCGCTCGCCCAGATCAAGGGTGCGGCGGCCGAGGTCAACGGCGAGCTTGGTGTGATCGACGCGAACGTGGCCTCCGCGATCTCCGCCGCCGCCGCGCACGTGGCCGACGGCGGCTACGACGACCAGTTCCCGATCGACGTGTTCCAGACCGGCTCCGGAACGTCGTCCAACATGAACGCCAACGAGGTGATCGCCACTCTGGCCAGCCGGGAGCTGGGCTCGCCGGTGCACCCGAACGACCACGTCAACGCATCCCAGTCCAGCAACGACGTGTTCCCGTCCTCGATCCACCTGGCCGCCACCCAGTTCATCGTGGAAGATCTGCTGCCGTCGCTGACCCACCTCGCCGAGACGCTTGAGGGCAAGGCGGCCGAGTTCGAGACTGTGGTCAAGGCGGGCCGTACCCACCTGATGGACGCCACGCCGGTCACCCTCGGGCAGGAGTTCGGCGGGTACGCGGCACAGGTCCGCTACGGCGTGCAGCGGCTGGAGGCGGCGCTGCCCCGGCTTGCCGAGCTTCCGTTGGGCGGCACCGCCGTGGGCACCGGGATCAACACCCCGCTGGGTTTCGCCGCCGCAGTCATCGAGAGGCTGCGCGCGTCGACAGGGCTGCCGCTGAGCGAGGCGCGCAACCACTTCGAGGCGCAGGGCGCCCGGGACGCGCTGGTCGAGACCTCGGGGCAGTTGCGCACCGTCGCCGTGGGCCTCTACAAGATCGCCAACGACATCCGTTGGATGGGCTCCGGCCCCCGCGCCGGCCTGCGGGAGCTGCGCATCCCCGACCTCCAGCCCGGCTCGTCGATCATGCCGGGCAAGGTCAACCCGGTGGTCGCCGAGGCCATGCGGCAGGTCTGCGCCCAGGTCATCGGCAACGACGCGACGGTCGGCTTCGCCGGCTCGCAGGGCGACTTCGAGCTGAACGTGATGCTCCCCGTGATGGGCCGCAACCTGCTGGAGTCGATCCGGCTGCTGGCCGCCGCGAGCCGGCTGTTCGCCGACCGTCTGGTGGCCGGCCTGGTCGCGGACGCCGAGGTCTGCCTGGCGTACGCCGAGGGGTCGCCGTCGATCGTCACCCCGCTCAACCGCCACCTGGGGTACGACGAGGCCGCGTCGATCGCCAAGGAGGCGCTGGCCAAGCAGACCTCCATCCGCGAGGTGGTGATCTCCCGAGGTCACGTCGACTCCGGCAAGCTCACTGAGACCCAGCTGGACGAGGCCCTCGACCTGCTCCGGATGACCCACCCCTGACCTGCGGGTCGCCGCGCGGTGCCGCCCAGGCGAGAAAGCGGGCGTAGAGCGCGGCGGGGTCCGGGCCGTCGTACGGGTTGAGCCGGTACAGATCGGCGGCCGCGTCGTA
Source organism: Micromonospora sp. DT41 (assembly GCF_049841715.1). Taxonomy (NCBI): domain Bacteria; kingdom Bacillati; phylum Actinomycetota; class Actinomycetes; order Micromonosporales; family Micromonosporaceae; genus Micromonospora; species Micromonospora sp. DT41. The sequence continues at coordinate 189,229 of NZ_JBNCKU010000003.1, forward strand.
CAGGACCGTGCACAGGTAGACGCTCAACGCGATCCGGTCGTGCGCGTACTCCTGCCGCAGTGTGAGCCGCGCGACCGGGCACGGCCAGGGTGCGGCGCAGACCCGGCAGAGCCAGAGTGGACGCAGCGGCAGGTGCTGCCGGCGCGGCGTAGCCGAGCGGTCGTCCGGTGCGCTCCGGGTCATGGTGCGGCCTCCCTTGGAGCCGAACGCCACCGTCAAGATCGCGCTCGATCCTGGATGTAGTGGTCTCCGCCCGCCAGGAGCCCACTACATCCACGATCGAGCACGCTCTTCCGGGGCCGGTCGGCGTGGTCTGGGGTGGGACCGCCCGACCGGGGAGCGGGCGGTCCCCTGCGGCGCCTACAGGCCCGGGGGACGGGGAGCGGTGCCGCACCTCACAGTCTGGTGATCGGGCGACTACGGTCGGAAGGGTTTGGTCGCGTCGTCGTAGTAGCCCTGTTTCGGGTGGTACCCGCCGCTGGCGGCCGACTGGAGTTGATCGTCGGCGGGGTGGAGGGCGGCAGGCATGGCCGATGGGCAGATGACGGCGGCGGCGTTCCTGATCGCGGAGCTTCGTCGGGCGCGAGCCCGGCGCGGTTGGAGTCAGGAGGAGCTGGCCAAGGCGGTCAACTACTCGGCGTCGATGGTCAGCGCCGTCGAGTTGGGCCAGCAACCGCCCACCGGCAAATACCTGGAACTCGTTGACCGTGCCCTGGACACCGGCGGCCTCTTCGGCCGCATGTCCACCGAGCTGGTCAGCCTGGACCGGGCCCAGCCGTGGCTGCGCGGCTGGCAGGCGATCCTTGAGCAGGCGCGCACGGTCCGGTGGTACGAGCCCCGCTACGTGCCCGGTCTCTTTCAGATGGAGGACTACGCGCGGGCGGTCTTCGAGGCGGGTGGCCTGCTCGACTCCGATGAGGTTGACCGGCGAGTGACCGACCGGATGAACCGTCAAGAAGTGCTGCACAGCGAGCGATCCCCACACATCGTGGCAGTGCTGGACGAGGCGGTGCTGCGCCGACGGGTGGGCGGGCGCAAGGTGATGCGCGAACAGACGCTGCATCTGGCGAGCATCGCCACCGGACACCCTCGGGTCAGGCTGCACGTGGTGCCGCGATCCGCAGAGGAGTATCCGGGGCTCGGTGGGCAATTTGCGCTCGCTGCCCTGCCAGACGGCACCGTACTGGCCTATCTGGACAGTCAGGTTCGGGGTCAGGAGCTGGATCGGCCTGCGGATCTCGCGCGGTTGCAACGGGTCTGGGAGGCTACCTTGGGGGAAGCCCTGCCCCCGCAGGCTTCCGTCGAGTTGATGAACGAGGTGGCCGAGTCATGGAGCTGATCGGCGCTGACTGGCGCAAGAGCAGCCGCAGCAACCAGGACGCCAACTGTGTCGAGGTGGCTACGAATCTGGGGGACGTGGTCGGGGTGCGTGACAGCAAGGACCCGGACGGACCCGTGCTCGCCGTCGACGCGTACTCCTGGCGGCTCTTCGTGGCGGCGATCCCGCGCTGACGCGACCGCCTGCCGCGCGGCGGTGGTCGGGTTTCCCCGCGCGGATCGCGCGGGTGGGCGGCGGCCCGGGTAATCGGCTCGACCTGCGTCGCGTCGCGGCGGGATGATCCGGTAATGGATGGCGATGGCCTGGAGGGTCCTGCGGGGACCGAGCGGTTGCGGTTCCGGCGGTTCACCGCGGCGGATGTGGATGCGCTTGTCGAGTTGGACAGCGATCCCGAGGTGATGCGGTTCCTTACCGGTGGCGTCGCCACACCGCTGGCCACGGTCCGGGACGAGCAGTTGCCGAGGCTGTTGGGCCAGTACGACAGGTACCCCGGGCTGGGCCGCTGGGCGGCGCTCGATCGGGCGAACGGCGAGTTCGTGGGGTGGTTCGCGCTCGACCCGTCGGCCGATGGTGACGAGGCGGAGTTGGGCTACCGGCTGCGTCGCGCGACGTGGGGGCGTGGCCTGGCCACCGAGGGTTCCCGGGCGCTGGTGCGGCACGCCTTCGACGTGGTCGGGGTGCGTCGGGTGTGGGCCGAGACGATGGCGGTGAACGACCGGTCCCGGCGGGTGCTGGCGAAGGCAGGGCTGCGCCACGTGCGCACCTTCCACGTGCAGTGGGACGACCCGATTCCGGGGACCGAGCACGGCGAGGTGGAGTACGAGTTGCGGGCGCAGGATTGGGCGGCGGCTCAGGGGCGGCCGGCGGCCCGACGGGCACGGTAGGCGGTCACCGCCGCCCGGTTGCCGCAGCCGGAGTCGCAGAACCGCCGCGACCGGTTGCGGGACAGGTCGACGACCACGTTGTCGCAGTCCGGGTATTCACAGATCCGCAGCCGGCTCAGCTCGCCCATCCGGACCAGGTCGGCGATCGCCATCGCCGCCTCCACTGCCATCCGGGACGCGAGCGGTGCGTCGCGGGGCACGGCGTGCAGATGGTACGGCTGGTCGTCGTGCTGGATGAGCTGCGGCAACGCGCGGTGTTCCAGCAGCAGGCTGTTGACCACGGCGACGACCTCGGGTGGCTCGGCGTACCAGATGCGGCGCAGGCGAGGGCGCAGGTCCCGGACGGCCAGCAACTCGGCGTCGTCGCACTCGTGCCGACCTGTGTAGGAGTGCCGTTCGAAGTAGTTGTTGAGAGCGGCGACGTCGGGCAGAAGTTCGCCCTCCCGCCCGTCGGTGTTGACGAGTGCTGCGGCAGAGATCAGCGAGTGTTCCGTGTCATGAGCGAATAGCAACTTGACTCCTGTCACAGGTGCCACTTAGCGTCATCAGCGCAAGGGTAGTTTGCTCATGACATCTTTGCCGTCCCGAGGAGAGCGAAATGCACCAACGACCCGCCGCGGGCGCCATGCTGGCGGTGCTCTCCGCGGTCACCTTCGCCACCTCGGGCACCTTCGCACGTTCGCTCATCGACGCCGGCTGGTCGGCCGAGGCCGCGGTGATCTGCCGGGTCGGCATCGCCGCCCTCGTGCTCGCGATCCCCGCCCTGCTGTCGCTGCGAGGCAAATGGCACGTGCTGCGCAGCAACCTCACAGCGGTCGGGATGTTCGGTCTGCTCGGGGTCGCCGTGGCCCAGGTGTGCTTCTTCAACGCCGTGCGCTACCTGCCAGTCGGCGTCGCGCTCCTGCTGGAGTACCTCGGCATCATCCTCGTCGTCGCGTGGATGTGGCTGCGGCACGGGCAGCGCCCCCGCCAGCTCACACTGATCGGCTCGGCGGCAGCCCTGTGCGGCCTGGCATTCGTGCTGGACGTCACCGGCAGCGGCACCTTCCACCCCGTGGGCGTGCTCTGGGGACTGGGCGCCGCAGTCGGCCTGGCCGGCTACTTCGTACTCGCCGGCCGCGCCGACCCCCGGCTGCCCTCCGTCGCCCTGGCCAGCGGCGGGATGGCCGTCGGCGCCGTCGCGCTGCTGCTTGTCGGGCTTACCGGCCTGCTGCCCCTGCACGCCACGTTCGGCGAGGTCACCTTCGCCGGACAGCGCACCAGTTGGCTGCTGCCCATCGCCGGGCTGTCACTGATCGCCGCCGTCGTCGCGTACCTCACCGGGGTCGCCGCCGCCCGCATCCTCGGCGCCCGGCTGGCGTCCTTCGTCGGGCTGACCGAGGTGCTCTTCGCTGTGCTTATCGCGTGGCTGTTCCTCAACGAACTGCCGACCGCCTGGCAGTTGTTCGGCGGCACGCTGATCATCGCCGGAGTCGCGCTGGTACGCCTCGACGAGCTGCGCGCAACGCCGCCGGCCCTACCCGTACCGCCCAGGCCCGCGCTGGCCGTCGACGGACGGTGAGGCGGTGTGTCGTGCCTGTCGCGCCTGGCCTCCGATTGCGGTGAGACAGTGGGCAGCGTGCTGACAACCGTGGTGTTCGACGCCGACGAAACACTGCTGGACCTGAGACCGGCGGTGACCGGCGGACTGATGGCAGTCCTCGACGACATGCGGCGGCGGACCCCGGCCGCAGCCAGCGTGACACTCGCGGAGTTGGAATCCGACTGGGGTGCGGTCTTCGGCGAGCTCAGCGCCGCCCCGGTGACGGAGATCCGCCGCGCCGCGTTGGCCCGATCGTTGGCCCGCGCCGGGCTTGACGACCACCTGGACGAGATCGCCGACCTCTTCTTCGCCCGCCGGTTCGCCCTCACCCGCCCCTACCCGGACGTACTGCCGGCGCTGGCCATGCTTCGCTCCCGGTACACGCTGGGCTTCGCCACGAACGGCAACAGCCGCGCCGAGCGTTGCGGGCTCGCCGGTGAGTTCACCTTCGAGGTGTACGCCCACGAGAACGGCCTACCCAAGAAACCCGCCCCGGAGTTCTACGCGGCGGTGGTAGCGGCGGCCGGCGTCCCGGCCAGTCAGATCGTGTACGTCGGTGACTCGTGGGTGCACGACGTCGTCGCACCTCGCACCGCCGGCCTCCGCTCGGTGTGGCTGAACCGTACCGGCCGGGCTCGTCCCGATGGATTCCCGCCCACCGCCGAAGTGTCGACGATGGCCGACCTGCCGGCGGTGCTCGCCGACCTGCCCGCGGTGGCGGGTGGCTCGCCTACGGTGCTCGCCGATCTGCCTGCGCTGCCGGTTGAAGCCGCCGGGCTTGCGGCTCTGACGGCCGATCGTCCAGCGATTTCCGTCGATCAGGATGGAGTGGCTGCCGACCTGGCCGGATCCGGCAGAGAATCACCGTCATGACGGACGCTCGTCTGGCGGAATCCCGCTAGGTGTTGTGTGATGACGCCACGTCCCTCAACGAGAGGATCCGATGTGGTGAGCAAGCGCTTCACCGTCGGCGCTGTCGCAACCGCGGCAGTGCTGGCGCTCACGGCAGCGGGACTGGGTGTACCAGCCAGTGCCGCGCCTACCAGCTCCCGAACCTTCACCGTCGTCGCCGAGGACGGTGTCGCGGCCGAGACGGCCGTCGCCGCCATCAAGGCAGCCGGTGGCACCGTGGTGTCCCGGTCCGACGAGGTCGGGATGTTCCAGGTGACCAGCGACCGGGCCGACTTCGCGGCCAAGGCGACCGCCGCCCCCGCGCTCGTTGGCGCCGCCGAGCAGAAGGCGATCGGCCGCAAGCCGAAGCTGGACCGCGTCGAGCAGGAACACCTGAACAGCGCCACCAGGGCCGCCGCCGGTAAGGCGGCCAAGAAGGGCGCCAAGCTGGACCCGCTCGACGACAAGCTCTGGGGCCTCAAGATGATCGGGGCCGACAAGGCCCGCAAGGTCGAGCCGGGTGACCGTCGGGTGACCGTCGGCGTACTGGACACCGGCGTCGACGCCAGCAACCCGGACATCGCGCCGAACTTCAACTGGGCGCTGTCGCGCAACTTCGCACCGGACCTGGTCGACATCGACGGTCCCTGCGAGGTCCCGAGCTGCCTCGACCCGGTCGGCACCGACGACGGCGGGCACGGCACCCACGTGGCGGGCACCATCGGTGCCGCCGCGAACGGCTTCGGCCTCTCCGGTGTCGCGCCGAACGTCTCGCTCGTCGAGCTGAAGGGTGGCCAGGACTCCGGCTACTTCTTCCTGGACCCGGTCGTCAACGCCCTGGTGCACGCAGGCCGGTCCGGCATCGACGTGGTCAACATGTCGTTCTACGTCGACCCGTGGCTCTTCAACTGCACCGCCAACCCGGCCGACTCCCCCGAGAACCAGGCGGCGCAGCGGGCCACCATCAAGGCCATGAAGCGGGCCCTGAACTTCGCCCACAACAACGGCGTCACCCTGGTCGGCGCGCTCGGCAACAGCAACATGGACCTGGGTGCGCCGCGCACCGACACCAGCAGCCCGAACTACGGTGACACCGCCCCGTACCCCCGGCCGATCGACAACAACAGCTGCTGGGACCTGCCCGTCGAAGGCCCGCACGTCATCGGGGTGTCGTCGGTCGGCCCGTCCGGTAAGAAGTCGGACTTCTCCAACTACGGCACCGAGCAGATCTCGGTGGCGGCACCGGGCGGCTGGTTCCGGGACGGCTTCGGCACCGACACGTTCCGCACCGACGCCAACATGATCCTCTCGACGTACCCGAAGCACGTGCTCCAGGAGGAAGGCTCGGTCGACGCCGACGGCAACATCGTCGCCGGTTTCGAAGAGTCGGTCTTCAAGCAGTGCAAGGCCAACGGCGAGTGCGGCTACTACACCTACCTCCAGGGCACCTCGATGGCGTCCCCGCACGCCGCCGGCGTCGCCGCGCTGATCGTCAGCCGGCACGGCAAGCCGGAGCGTCGCGGTGGCTTCGGCATGTCGCCGAACCTGGTCGAGCAGCACCTCTACCGGACGGCTGCGGAGCACGCCTGCCCCGAGCCGCGCCTCCAGCAGTACCGCAACGAGGGCCGGGACGAGACCTACGACGCGTACTGCGCCGGTGGGGTCAACTTCAACGGCTTCTACGGCTACGGGATCGTCGACGCCTACGCGGCGGTGAAGACCCCGCTCAAGCCGAACGCCCGCCCGTAACGCACCACGTCGGGGCCCGGAGACACCTGTCACCGGGCCCCGACCCGCGTCCCGGCGTGTTCCGGCGTGTGTCCGGCGTGGTCCGGCCCGTGGCCCGGGGTTGTCCAGCCCGTGCCGCGGTTGTCCGGGGCGGCCGGGCGCTTGATCGACTCGGCTTCCTGGAAACCGGGGTGTCGAGGCGAGTGGGATAGCCCGATTTCCAGGAACCCGTGATGCTCTTGGCCGGTCGGGGCGGTCGGGGCGGTGGCTCACCGGCGCCAACCGCGGGCGACCAGCGCAGCGCGTACCTCACGGAGCACCGCGGGGAACTCGACGTGCAACCGTCGGCTGGTCACGTGCAGTACCAGCCAGCCCGCCCCGACGAGTAGGTTCAGCCGGCGGCGGTCGCGGTGCAACTGTTCGGCGTCCGCATGCCACTGCCCGTCGTACTCGACAGCTACCTGGTATTCCGGCCAGGCCAGGTCGGGATGCAGGACGATCCCGTTGGGCAGGCGTACCGGATGTTGAACGGCCGGTCGCGGCAACCCGCCCAGCACCAGGCGGACTCGAAGTTGCGATTCCGGCGGGGATTGAGCCCCGCCGTCGGCCAGGCCGAAGATCCAGCGCGCCCGACGCGCACCGAAACGGTCCGCATTGTGGGCTGCCATCTCGGCAAGCGTGTCGCTGTCGGTCAGGCCCTGCCCGAGCATCGTGTCGACGATGGCTACCGCCCGGATCGGATCGAGCCACACTGCCGTCTCCCAGGCGGCCCGCCCCGGGTCGGAGCGGGGGATCGCACCTCGCTGCCCCCGGAACTCCCACCCCGGTGGGGAGTCGGCGACCGACGTGCCCGGCCTGCGGACGGGCTCCACCCTGGCGACGCTCATCCGCCTGTCGCCCGGCCCGGTTGCCCGCGTGTCGCCTGAGCTGACCCGCACCGCGCTGCCAGGTGTGGTTCCGGATCGCTCATCGGCACTGGTTTCGGGGGACGGAACGCCGACGTCGATGTGCACGCGGAGGCCGCGCTGGGCGCCGACCCGCAGCGGTCGGGGCACGAGGACGTGGACGTCGTCGGTGAAGGCGGCGGCGTGTTCGACACCGTGCAGGTAGGCGGCCGAGGGGCCACCAACGACCACCCCGGGAGGTAGCCGGAGAAGAACGGCGCGACAGGCAAGGGCGTGGTCGCGGTCCAGTCGTGCGTCGGCGTACACGTCGTGGCGCACCCGCACCCAGGCGGCGCTGCGCAGCTGATGTTCGGTGAGCAGGCCGTCCCGGACAGCGTCGGAGCCGCGGAAGACCTGCCAAGCCAGGGCATCGGGTCGATGTGGACGTGGTGGCATGACGAGCAGCCTGCCGACCGCCCGACGCCCACGGATACCCCTGTGGATAACCCGCCAGGCCGCCCGGCCGGCCCCTGTGGACGGCCGCCACGGCGTTCGCCGGCCGTGGTATGGCCGTCGGGCTGGAGATCGACTCGCCTTCCTGGAAATCGCGGTATCCGAGCGGCGGCGACAGCCCGATTTCCAGGAAGCCGAGTCGATCAACCGGCGGCGTCAGCGGCGGCGTCAGCGCAGGGCGGTCGAGATGGCGGTGGCGGCGGCGAGCACCTGCGGGCCGACCGTGTCGACGTCCAGCGGGGCGAGCGCGACCACCCCGACGCTCGCCTCAAGGCCTGGTACACCGAGTACCGGTGCTGCCACCCCGAACGCCCCGGACTGCAACTCGCCACTGCTGCTCACCGGCTCACTCGCCCCTGCCCGGCCTGCGAGGATCGCCCGACCCGCAGCGCCCCGGTCCAGTGGATGCCGTGCCCCGGTCCGGTACGCCACGTGGAACGACGTCCAACTCGGCTCGACCACTGCCAGGGCCACTCCGTCTCCGCCCTCGACCACTGTCAGGTGCGCGGTTGCCCCAGCCTGCTCGGCGAGCCGGCGCAGGGCGGGCAGCGCCCCCTCGGCGAGCAGTGGTTGGGCGCGGCGGGCAAGGTGCAGTACGCCGACACCGAGCCGGAGCCTGCCGTCGCTGTCGCGCCGCAGCATCCCGTGACCGATGAGCGGAGCCACCAGCCGGTAGACGGCCGCCCTTCCGATGCCGAGCCGGGTCGCCGCCTCGGTGACTGTCAGTCCGCCCGGCGCGTCGGCGACCAGGTACAGCAGCCGCAGCCCGCGGTCCAGCGTCTGCGCCGTCTCCCCGCCCCGCCCCGCGACCGTGCCGGCACGCCCAGCGACTGCCTCGGCCTGCCCAGGGCTGGTGGAGGTGGCGGATGGCTCACCGGGGTGTGCGGTCGGATCCACGCAGGCAGCGTACGACCCGGCACCGGCGGACCCGGACAGACACGGACGGCTACCCTTGTACGGTGACGCTACGCCTGTATGACACCGCCACCCGATCGGTGCGGGACTTCGTCCCGCGGGAAGCCGGCAAGGTGGGGGTCTACCTGTGTGGTCTCACTCTTCAGGCTCCGCCGCACATCGGCCACCTTCGCTCCGGCGTCAACTATGACGTGCTGCGCCGTTGGCTGCTGTCGGCAGGTTACGAGGTCACGTTCATCCGCAATGTGACCGACATCGACGACAAGATCCTGGTCAAGGCGGGGGAGCAGGGTCGGCCGTTCTGGTCGATCGCGTACGCGAACGAGCTGATCCTCGCCGAGTCGTACCGGGCGTTGAACGTGCTGGCGCCGACCTATGAGCCGCGCGCCACGGGGCACATCCCCGAGATGCACGAGCTGATCATGAAGTTGATCGCCGCCGGGCACGCGTACCCGGCGACCGACGGCTCCGGCGACGTCTACTTCGACGTGGCGTCCTGGCCGACCTACGGATCGTTGTCGGGTCAGTCCCCGGACGCTATGCAGTCGGCAGGTGACGCCCCCGACCGGGGTAAGCGGGACCCGCGTGACTTCGCGCTCTGGAAGGGCGCCAAGCCGGACGAGCCTGCGGATGCCTACTGGCCGTCGCCGTGGGGGCTGGGCCGCCCTGGCTGGCACATCGAGTGCTCGGCGATGTGCTGGCGCTACCTCGGCCCGGAGTTCGACATCCACGGCGGTGGACTGGACCTGACGTTCCCGCACCACGAGAACGAGATCGCCCAGTCCAAGGCTGCCGGGCTGCCGTTCGCCCGTTACTGGGTGCATCACGGGCTGCTCAGCATCGGCGGCGCCAAGATGGGCAAGTCCGCCGGCAACGCGCTGGGCCTGGCGTACGTGGAGTCGCTCGGGGTGCGGCCGGTCGAGCTGCGGTACTACTACGCCGCCGCCCACTACCGCTCGGTGATCGACTACTCGGAGGACTCGCTGCGCGAGGCGGCCACCGCGTACCGGCGGATCGAAGGTTTCGTGCAGCGGGCCGCCGAGCGGGTGGGCGCCGGGCAGCCCGGCGGACTTCCGGCCGGCTTCGTCGCGGCAATGGACGACGACCTCAACACCTCCGCCGCGCTTGCGGTGTTGCAGCAGCACCTCCGGGACGGCAACACCGCGCTGAGCGTCGGCGATGATGTGACCGTCCGCACCACGCTGGCCGAGGTACGGGCGATGCTGGATATCCTCGGCATCGACCCCCTCGACCCGGCGTGGACCGGTGGCGGCAGTTCGAACGATCTGCGCGCCGTGGTGGACTCCCTGATCGCGCTGGCCCTGGAGCAGCGCGCGCAGGCCCGGGGCCGCAAGGACTGGGCCGCCGCCGACGCGGTACGCGACCAGCTCAAGCTGGCCGGCGTGGCGGTCGAGGACACCCCCCAGGGCCCCCGTTGGACTATTGGAGAGCAGGACTGATGGCCGGCAACTCGCAGCGCCGTGGCCGGCGACTGACGCCGAAGGCGGGTGCCCCCAAGGGCTCCGGCGGCAAGAACAAGGACTCCCTGGCCGGGCGGGGCCGCACCCTGCCCGCCGACGAGCGGCCCTGGCACAAGGGTTATTCGGGCACCGAGAAGCTGCCGCAGCGCACCGCCTGGAAGCAGGACAAGGAGCGTCGCGCGGCGGCCGAGGAGGGGCGTGCCCCGAAGATCGGTCAGCCGGGCAGCAAGGACACCACCTGGGGCAAGGGCGGCGGTCGTGGCGTACCGGGCGGTCGGGGCGGTGCCGCCGGCCGAGGTGGCGCGGGCGGTCGCGGTGGTGCTGCCGGTCGTGGTGGCGCTCCCGGTCGGTCTGGCCCCCGGGTCGCGCCGGGCCGCAAGTCCAACCCGGCCAAGGACACGCCGGAGCTGCTGGTCGGGCGCAACCCGGTGCTGGAGGCGCTGCGCGCACAGGTGCCGGCGACGGCTCTGTACACGGCCCAGGGCATCGACATGGACGACCGGATCAACGAGATCATCCGGACGGCCGCCGACCGGGGCATCGCCATCCTGGACATCAGCCGGGCCGAGCTGGACCGGATGACCGGCGGGGTGCTGCACCAGGGCGTCGGATTGCAGGTGCCGCCGTTCGCGTACCAGTCTTTCGAGGACATGGTCGTCGCGGCCCTGGAGCAGCCGGCGCCGCTGCTGGTCGCGCTGGACGGGGTCACCGACCCGCGCAACCTGGGTGCGGTGATCCGTTCGGCCGCCGCGTTCGGCGCGCAGGGTGTCTTCGTACCCGAGCGGCGGGCCGCCGGTATCACGGCGACCGCCTGGCGGACCAGCGCCGGCGCGGCCGCGCGGGTGCCGGTGGCCCAGGTCACCAACCTGACCCGGTCGCTGAAGGCGTGCCGGGACGCCGGCTTCATGGTGGTCGGCCTGGACGCCGACGGCGACACCGACCTGTACGACCTGGAGGCCGCCGTCGGCCCGCTGGTGGTCGTGGTGGGCTCCGAAGGGCGCGGGTTGTCCCGGCTCGTCGGGGAGACCTGCGACCTGACCGTCAGCATCCCGATGATCTCCGAGGTGGAGTCACTAAACGCCAGCGTGGCCGCCGCGGTCACCCTCGCCGAGGTGGCCCGCCGCCGCTCGGTCGAGCTGTAACCACGCGGACGAGGCTCCTCCCGGTCCGCCGGGAGGAGCCTCGTCGCGTGTCCAGGCCCGGTAGGCCCAGGCGTCGGTACGACGAAAGGGGCGGTCCGCCGTAGCGGACCGCCCCCATCGGTACGGCGTTACGTCAGATCCGGCTGCCGGTGGCGGCGTGGAAGACGTGGCTGCGGCCGGTGCGCGGCTTGACGAACACGGTGTCACCCATGTTCGGCATGGTGCGCCGGTCGGTGCGGACGACGAAGCGCTCCGAGTTGCCACCCAGCGCGGCGTGCCCGTAGACGTTGGCGTCCGACCCGAGGTCCTCGACAAGCTCGACCACGACCGGCATGCCGCCCTCGGTCGGGCTGACCAGGTCGCAGTCCTCCGGGCGGAAGCCCACAGTCACCTTGCCGTCGCCGCCCTCGGCGCGGGCAGCGGCGACCTGCTCACGGCTCAGCGGGATGTGCAGCTCGGCGAACTCGGCGCCCTGCTCGTTCAGCGGAACGGTCTTGATGTTCATGGCGGGGGAGCCCATGAAGCCGGCGACGAACACGTTCGCCGGGGTGTCGTACAGCGCCCGGGGGGTGTCCACCTGCTGGAGAACACCGTCGAGCAGAACCGCAACCCGGTGACCCATGGTCATGGCCTCGACCTGGTCGTGCGTCACGTACACAGTGGTGACGCCCAGCTTGGCCTGCAACGACGCGATCTGGGTACGGGTCTGCACGCGCAGCTTGGCGTCGAGGTTCGACAGCGGCTCGTCCATGAGGAAGACCTGCGGCTCGCGGACGATCGCCCGGCCCATCGCGACACGCTGACGCTGACCACCGGAGAGCGCCTTCGGCTTACGGCTGAGGTACTCCTCCAACTGGAGCAGCCCGGCCGCCTCCTTGACCCGCCGGTCGATCTCCGACTTGGAGGTCTTGCGCAGCTTCAGGGCGAACGCCATGTTCTCGTACACCGTCATGTGCGGGTAGAGGGCGTAGTTCTGGAAGACCATCGCGATGTCGCGGGCCTTCGGGGGGAGGTGGGTGACGTCGCGCTGGTCGATGTGGATCGAGCCGGCGTCGACGTCCTCCAGACCGGCGAGCATCCGCAGGCTTGTGGACTTGCCACAACCGGACGGGCCGACGAGGACGAGGAACTCGCCGTCGCCGATTTCGAGGTCCAGCTCGTTGACGGCGGGACGCTCGGTGCCCGGGTAGATCCGGGACGCCTTGGAATAGGTGACCGTAGCCATGGTGAAGCGCTTCCTTTCACCGGCAGGAACGTGCCGGACGATCCGAGTGAAGGAGCGACCGGTACGAAGCCGTACCGGTCAGCGGACGTCGGGTCGCCACGAGGGTGGCTGATCGTCATCCGTGTCACTGCACCGTAAACGTGTTTAACCCCGCTGCCAAGATGGGGGGTCGCCGGAAGTGAGTCAGCGGTCAGGCATTCCGGTCACTCGGGCACGGTAGGACATCAATCGACACGTCCGATCGGCCACCTGGAGACGTACGGGCGTCGGGTTGTTGACGTTTCCCGTGCTCGGGAGCCCTCGCGAGCGGGATATCCGGACGGCAGTCGCTATGCTGACCTCGACGCACGCGCCCCTGTAGCTCAGCTGGCCAGAGCACTCGCCTTGTAAGCGAGATGTCGCCGGTTCGATCCCGGCCGGGGGCTCCAATTCCATCAGGCTTTTTCCGAGCGCCGCCGCCGCGCGGCGACGTAGCGGCGCATCTTCTCGGCAGTGCCGCAGTCGTCCATGCTGCACCAGCGGCGACTGCGGTTCTTGCTCTCATCGTGGAAGAGGAAGCGGCAGCCTCCGCAACCCTTGATCCGGTCCAGCGGCCCTGCGGTGAGCAGTTGGACCGCCGCATGCACCACCGGCCGGAGAGGTCGGGCAAGCGTCTGGTCATCTCGCCAGACCCACGCGAACGTGCTCCCGCCTTCGAGCTGTGCGTGGCTGAGGGCGTCCGCTTCGTCGTCCCGCAGCCGGGCCAGGGCGGCCGTGCTCGGTGCGCCTCCGGCGGCCAGCGATCGGAAGATTTCGTCGAGGTAGTCGCGGGTGTCAAGCGCTCGTGAAAAGGCAGCATGAGCGCCTTCTGGGTCGTTGCGTGACAGCCGGCGTAGCGCTGTCGCCTCAGTTTGGGTAAGGGTGCCCGCGTGCACGCCCCAGGCGACCAGTTCCGGATAGCCCGTGAGCACGTCGTCGTCCGAGGGCCCGACGGGTGGGCCGGTGCGGGTGTTGACGAAGTCCAGGGCGAGGTTGCCGCCCACCAGGTGCATCCGCGTCACGTCCTCGGCTGTTTCCATCAAAACCGACTTTACCAGTTGACCCTCATCGGAGGCATCGCTAGCTTGTTTCTAGTGTAAGGAACTTAGCCGGTAACAGTTGGAGGGGTGGATGGGCCGCTGGCGAGCAGTGGGGGCACTGATCGGCTTGTCCGGCGGGACGTTCCTCTACACCACAGCCGAGGCGCTGCCGATCGGCCTGCTGCTCCCGATGGCCGCGGACCTCGCCGTCACACCGTCGCAAGTGGGCATGCTCGTCACCGCGTACGGCGCGGTGGTGGTTGTCGCCTCGATTCCGTTGACGGCCCTGGCCAGGAGGATTCCTCGCCGACGACTGCTGTCGGCGCTCCTGGCCGGCTTCGTCGTCAGCACCGCGATCACTGTGTTCGCGAGTACGTTCGCGTTGCTGCTGGCGGCCAGGATGGCAACCGCTGCGACGCATGCGTTGTTCTGGGCCGTTGTGGTGCCGGCCGCTGCCGAGTTGTTCCGACCCGGGCTGCGCGGTCGGGTGGTGTCGATCGTGTTCGCCGGCGGCAGCGTCGCCCTGGTCATGGGGGTGCCTGCGGGCACCTGGCTCGGCGAACGCGCGGGCTGGCGGGTGTCGTTCCTGGCGGTGGCCGGGCTCGGCGCGGTCGTGCTCGTCGCGGTGGCGTCACTGCTGCCCTCCGCGCCGCCCGATCAGGGACACGCCGCCCGAGGTGCGACACCCGACGTCCGCCGCTTCTGGCTGCTGGTGGCCGTAGCGATCCTGACGACCGCAGGTGCCATCGCCGCCTACACCTACGTCGCCCTCTTCGTCACCGAGGTCAGCGGGTTCCCCGCCTCGGCGGTCGGGGTCATCCTGTTGGCGCGCGGTGTTGCCAGCGTGGTCGGGATCCTCGCTGTCGGAGCGGTAGTGGACCGCAACCCGTGGCTGGCCCTGGTCGCGACAGTCGCGCTGCAGTCGGTGGCACTGCTCGGGCTGTACGCGATCGGCCACCGCCCGGCGGCTGCGGTGGGCCTGCTCGCTCTGGCCGGACTGGCGTTCGCGGCATTCACAGCTGTGCTCGGTGGCGTCGTCCTCCAGGTGGCGCCAGGGCGCTCCGACCTCGCGGCCGCCACCGTTTCCGCCGCCGTGAACGTCGGCATTACCGGCGGCGCCCTGGTCGCCGGTCTCGCGCTGCCGGGCCACGGCGTGCGCAGCACGGTGCTGCTCGGCGCCCTGCTCGGCGTCGTCGCTCTGATGGTCATCGGTGCTGGCCTCACCGGGCGGGGTCGCCGCCGGCGCATACGCGCAGCAGCGCCGACTGCCGCAGCCCCAGTTCGGCTGACCGAGCTGTCCAGTCCTGGCGGTAGCCTGGGGTCGGGCAACGAGCCGAGCGGGACGGGGGTCCGATGAGTCGCGCGGTGGAGCAGTCGAACCGGGCGATGCTGCGCGCCAGGGACGCGATGGACCGGGCGTACGCCCAGCCGTTGGACATCCCGGCGTTGGCCCGGATCGCGCACGTGTCGGATGCCCACTTCATCCGGACGTTCCGGGCCACGTTCGGCGAGACTCCGCACCGCTACCTGCAACGTCGTCGGGTGGAGCGGGCGATGTCGCTGCTCGTGGAGACCGACCGGGACGTCACCGACATCTGTTACGCGGTCGGCTTCAGCAGCCTGGGCACGTTCAGCCGCACGTTCCGGCAGATCGTCGGGGAGTCACCCACGAGCTTCCGTCAACGGACGACACCGACAAACGTGCCGTCCTGCTTCACCAAGGCGTGGACCAGACCTGTCAGTTTTGGATAAGCAGCAGTTCAGGGGCGACCTCTACCGTCATGGGCATGACGATGAACGCGATCAGCCGCTCCCAGATCTACGTCCTGGACCAGGACGAGGCACTCGACTTCTACGTGAACAAGCTCGGCATGGAGGTCAACACCGACCAGGACCTCGGTTTCATGCGGTGGTTGACCGTCAACCTGCCCGGCGACCCGGAGCGGGAGATCCTGCTGGAGAAGCCGGGCCCGCCGGCACTGGACCCGGCCACCGCGGAGCAGGTCCGTGAGCTTCTCACCAAGGGCGCCCTGGGCGGATACCTCTTCATGACCACCGACGACGCCCGCAAGACACACGAGGATCTGGTGGCGAAGGGTGTCGAGATCACCGACGAGCCGACCGAGCGTCCGTACGGGATCGACTTCGGTATCCGGGACCCGTTCGGCAACCGGATCCGCATCGGCCAGATGTTCCCCCGATCGTAGGGGCGAGCCACAGCGGAGGGCGCGGGCGATCCCGCGCCCTCCGCTGTGTTGAGGTGTGGGCATGCGGACGCGGCTGCTGTACTTGACCCGACACGGCGAGCAGGATCTGACCGGGCCGGGCGAGCCGGACACCGGCCTGTCGGAGCGCGGTCGGCGGCAGGCCGCGTTGCTCGGCGAGCGGCTGCGGGGCCGCCCGTTCGCCGCCGTCCACCACGGGCCGCTGCTCCGGGCCGCGCAGACCGCCGAGCTGGTCGCGCAGTCGCTGCCCGGGGTCCCGGTGTACGCCACGGAGCTGGCCGGTGACCACCTGCCGCACGACACGGATCCGGCTGGCCTGCCGCAGGCGTACGCCGAATTCCTTGCCCGGTTCTCGGCGGCCGAGAGGGCCGACGGGCCGAAGGTGACGGCGGCGGCGGTGCGGCGGTTCGCCGGCCCGGTCAGCGCGGAGGCCGCCGGTGACGAACCGATTCGCGAGCTGGTCGTGACGCACAACTTCCTGATCGCCTGGCTGGTGCGGCACGCCCTCGACGCGCCGGAGCACCGGTGGCTGGGTTTGAACCTGCACAACGCGGGTCTGACCGTGATCCGGTACGGCCCGGCGGGGCCGCCGAGTCTGATCGCTGTCAACGACGTTGCCCACCTGCCTCTGGAGTTGCGGGGCACCGGCCTGCCGGTGGACTACCTGGTCTGAGTGTCGGTGGCGCGCAGCAGCAGTTCGACGAGCGCGCGAGTTGCCGGCGGCGGTGCGGGGTCGGCGGGGCAGTCGACGTACCCGGTCTCGATGGTGCCGACGGTCAGCCGGTAGCTGAAGGCGTCGGCGCAGCTGGTAGTGCTCGTTCCCTGGCGGGCCTCGGTGGTGAGCCGGGGGTCGGCGGCGAGCCCGCGTAGGCGGCCGAGGTCGGCGGGGGCGAGTTGGCCGGTGCGCCGGCTGCCGGCCCGGTCCACCGCAGTCCACCTGCCGTCCGGCTCGACTGTCACCTGGTCGCCGCGGCCGGCGAAGCCGCCGGAGCGGAACAGCAGCACGCGCGCGGTCGAGCTGTCGGTGGCGCCGGAGGCGGTCGGCGTGGGTGCCGAGGTGGCGGGGACAGCGGACGGCGGGGCGGCGGTGGCCGAGGTGCCGTCGGCGGTGGCCGACGGCTGGGCCTGGGGGGTGTCGGCCTGGTCGGTGCTGGTGCAGCCGACCAGGAAGGCGGCCAGGAGCGCGATCGTGGCACCGGCTGTCGAGGCGGGTCTCATGTCCGTCGGACGCGCGATGCCTGCCGTTGGTTCCCTTGTCAAGGCACTCATCCGTTCGGCCAATGTCGATGTCTGGGAACGGTTCAGCCCTTCTCTTTTCGTCAACACATGGCTATATCTACATGCGTGACTACCCCCGTCACACTCTTTCTCCTTCCAGGAGGGCACGTGAAACGATCCGTCGCCGCCGTCAGCGCAGCGCTGCTCACCAGCGGCCTGCTGACCTGTGTCGCCACCGCGGCACAAGCGGCCCCACCCACCGCCCCCGCGCCGGGCGCCTCCGCCGCGGCCCAGGCGGCGAGCGTCCTGCGAACGAACCCCGGCGCGGTCCAGGGTTCGAGCGCCGAGTCCTACCAGGTGCAGAGCACCAAGGTGGACGCCTCCGGCGCGGCGCACACCCGTTACACCCGGACCTACCAGGGCCTTCGGGTGTACGGCGGTGACTTCGTCATCCACACCGCGCCCAACGGCACCTACGCCGGCAGTTCGGTCGGACTCGCCGCACCGCTTACCGTCGCCACCACGGCCAAGGTCACCGCCGACGCGGCAAAGAAGGCCGCCCGCGCCGAATTCACCGGCAAGGCGGAATCGGTGGGCGCACCCGAGCTGTTCGTCGACGCCAGCTCCGGCAAGGGTCGGCTCGCCTGGGAAACTGTGGTCAGCGGCTGGCAGCCCGACGGGCAGACCCCGTCCCGGCTGCACGTCATCACCGATGCCGTCACCGGCGCGGCAGTGGGGTCGTACGACGAGATCGAGTCGGTGGTCGGCAGCGGCCAGGGCATCTACAGCGGCTCGGTAAGCATCGACACGACGCTCTCCGGCAGCACGTACCAGATGATCGACCCGTCGCACGGCAACGGCCGTACCTGCGACATGAACAACGGCACGTCCACCTGCACCACGTTCACCGACGCCGACAACGCCTGGGGCACCGGCGCCGCCTCCAACCGGCAGTCTGCCGCCGTGGACGCGCACTTCGGTGCCGCCAAGACGTTCGACTACTTCAAGAACGTGCACGGCCGCAACGGGATCTTCGGCAACGGCCAGGGCGTGCCCAGCCGCGTGCACTACGGCAACAACTACGTCAACGCCTTCTGGGACGGCGCCCAGATGACCTACGGCGACGGCTCGGGCAACTCCCGGCCGCTGGTGTCGCTGGACGTGGCCGGGCACGAGATGAGCCACGGCGTCACCGAGGCGCTTGCCGGCCTGGTCTACTCCGGCGAGTCCGGTGGCCTCAACGAGGCCACGAGCGACATCTTCGGCAACATGGTGGAGTTCTACGCCGCCGCGCCGAGCGACCCGGGCGACTACCAGGTCGGTGAGAAGATCAACATCAATGGCAACGGTACGCCGCTGCGCTACATGTACAACCCGTCGCTGGACGGCTCGTCCGACAGCTGCTGGTCCACCAGCACCCGGAACAAGGACGTGCACTACTCCTCCGGCGTCGCCAACCACTTCTTCTTCAACCTCGCCGAGGGCACGGGCGCCACGTCGTACGGCACCTCTCCGGTCTGCGGCTCCGCTCCTGCGGTGACCGGCATCGGCCGGGTCAAGGCCGAGAAGATCTGGTACCGGGCGTTGGACGTCTACTTCACCTCCAACACGTCGTACGTCAACACCAGCAACCCGGCGAACACCTCCCGCGCCTACACCCTGCGCGCGGCCACCGATCTGTACGGCAGCTGCTCCACCGAGTACAAGGCCGTTCAGGCCGCCTGGACCGCTGTGAACGTGGCCGGCAGCGACTCGACCTGCTCGACCGGCAACGACTTCTCGGTGTCGCTCTCGCCGACCTCCGGCGCGGTCAACCCGGGCAGCTCGGTCTCCACCACTGTGGCGACCGCCACCACCAGCGGTACGGCGCAGACCGTGACGTTCTCCGCGTCCGGCCTGCCCAGCGGGGCGACCGCCGCGTTCAGCCCCGCCTCGGTGACCTCGGGCGGCTCGTCCACCCTCACCATCAGCACCTCGGCGAGCACCCCGCCCGGCACCTACTCGATCACCGTCAACGGTGCCGGCGCTGTCACCCGCAGCGCCACGTACTCGCTGACAGTGAACGGCACCGGTGGCGGCTGCACCGCGCCGGGTCAGAAGCTGGCCAACCCGGGCTTCGAGTCCGGTGCGACCGGCTGGACGGCCAGCTCCGGCGTCATCACCAACTCCAGCACCCGGCCGGCCCGCACCGGGTCGTACAAGGCGTGGCTGAACGGGTACGGCAGCACCCGCACCGAGACGCTGGCCCAGTCGGTGACTCTGCCGGCCGGCTGCTCGTCGTACGCCCTCAGCTTCTGGCTGTACGTCAACTCGGCCGAGACGACCACAAGCGTCGCGTACGACAAGCTCAACGTGCAGGTGCTCAACTCGAGCGGAACGGTGCTGGCCACGCTGGCGACCTACTCGAACCTGAACAAGGGCACCAGCTACAGCCAGAAGTCCTTCTCCCTGGCCGCGTACGCCGGTCAGACCGTCAGCCTGAAGTTCACCGGCACCGAGGACTCCTCGCTGCAGACGTCCTTCGTCATCGACGACACGGCGCTCAACGTCTCCTGACCTGAGCTGACACGCCAGGACCCGGCGGCCACCCCTCACGGGCGGTCGCCGGGTTCGCGCCGTTATGGTCGCCGCACCGCCGTGTGCCGGCGGGTCGGATCGGCGGCGTACGCCCCCGGACGGCTGACGCGGAAAGGGGGCGGACGTGTCGGACGCGGAGTTGACCGTCGACGTGACCGGGCCGGTGGCGACCGTGGTGATCCACAACCCGGCTCGGCGCAACGCGATGACGGCGGCCATGTGGCGGCAGTTGCCCGAGCTGCTCGATCGGCTGGAGCCCGACCCCGACGTACGCGCGTTGGTGCTGACCGGCGCGGGCGACGCCTTCTGCGCCGGCGCCGACCTCGGTGACCTGGCCGAACTGCTGGACGCGGGCGACGCCAGCATCGCGGTGACCGCCGAGGAACGCCTGGCCAGTTTCGCCAAGCCGACAGTGGCGGCCATCCGGGGTGCCTGCGTCGGAGGTGGCGCCCAGCTCGCGGTGGCCTGCGACCTGCGGATAGCGGCGGACGACGCCCGGTTCGGCGTACCGCCGGCCCGGCTCGGCCTGGTCTATCCGGCACCCACCACCCGCCGGCTGGCCCGGCTGGTAGGCCCGTCCGCCGCCAAGCACCTCCTGTTCACCGCCGAGCTGATCGACGCCGAACGCGCCCTGCGGATCGGTCTGGTCGACGAGGTGCTGCCCGCCGACCGGCTCACCGCGCGGGTGGACGAACTCACGGCCACGATCGCCAAGCGTTCGCCGCTGAGCGTCGCAGCGGCCAAGGAGATCGTCGACGACCGTGCCGGGCCGGCGCGGATCGCCTGGTGGCACCGGAAGGTGGTGACAACTGGCGAGGCCCGGGAGGGCGTGGCGGCGGTCGCCGAACGCCGTACGCCCCGCTTCGCCTGGCGAGCGCCAACCGGCGGCTGATCGGCAGCCGCTGCGGCCCGGCAGCCGGGTGGCCCGCCTACCTGTCAGTGCCCCCTTTGCTCTGCTTCAACTGACGCAACACTTACGGCTCGTATCTGTTGCGTGGGTTGAAGCAGAGCAAAGGGTGTGACGGGGCACCTGCCGGGCCGCGTGAGCCCAGCCGGACCTGACCGCCCCACGGTCGTTGTCGATTTCATGTATGGCAAGACCTCGATCCCGGGTGGTGTCGGCCCGGGGCCGTACGGCAGGCTGTCCGTCGTGCAGCGTGATCGGGTGCTTGCGGGCCGCTACCGGCTCCTGGAGCGTCTCGGCGAGGGCGGCATGTCAGCGGTGCACCGGGCGTACGACGAGGTGCTCGAACGCGACGTGGCCGTGAAGGTGCTGGTCGTCTCGGGTGCACACGGCAGGCGGCGGATCCGGGCGGAGGCCAAGGCGGCGGCCCGGCTGTCGCATCCGCACGTCACAAACGTCTACGACTACGGGGAGTCGCCGCTCGACGGTGTCCTGGTCCCGTTCGTGGTGCTTGAACTGCTCGACGGCCACACCCTCGAACAACGGCTGGCCGCCGGGCCGCTGCCGCCCCGCGCCGGATTGCGGGTCTGCGCCGAGGTGGCGTCGGCGCTCGCGGCAGCGCACGCCCAAGGGCTGGTGCACCGCGACATCAAGCCGGGCAACGTCATGCTCACCCCCGCCGGGGCGAAGATGCTCGACTTCGGCATCGCGGCCGCGATCGGCGACCCGGAGATCGACTTCGAAGGGCGGCTGCTCGGTACGCCGGCCTACCTCGCCCCGGAACGGCTGGCCGCCGGCGAGGTGCTGCCGGCCTCCGACGTGTACGCCCTCGGATTGCTCCTGCACCGGGTGCTCACCGGCCGGCTGCCCTGGGCCGCCGAAGCGCAGGTCGGGATGCTGCGCGCGTCCGAGCACGTCGAGCCGGACCCGCTGCCCGATATCGATGGCGTGCCAGCCGAGGTCCAAAGGTTGTACCGCTGGTGCCTGGCCCACGATCCGACCGACCGGCCGCCGGCCACCGAGGCGGCCCGCATCCTGCTGGTCGCCTCCGGAGCGGTGGATCCCGTCAGCGCCGCGGTCGGGACGGCTGTCAGCGCCGCCCAGCCGGCGTCGACCACTGCTGCCCAGGGCGGCGATTCCGCCGAGCCGAAGCGAGCTGCGGCAGCCGAGTCGGGCGGGCGGGTTGAGTCGGGCGGGCGGCAGGGGGCGTGGCGTCGGCGGCGGGCGATCCTGGCTGTCGGTGGCGCGCTGATGGCCGCCGTGGCGATGGCAGGGCCCCTTGGCGACTCGAACAATCGTCGACAGGGGCAGGACGCGCCGCCGACAGGCGTCGGCCCGGGCACCACGTCGGTGGGGTTTCCCCGTACCGCCGAATCGGCCGCTGCGACGGACCCTCGACCGTCTGCGGCTCCGTCGGCCAGAGACACCTCGCCCGTCCCCCGGCCCGGCCCTCCGAGCAGACCGGGACGGACGTCCACCCCGAGCCCGACCGCCACCATCCCCGGGCCCGCACCGACCGGGGCCGCCTCGCCGCCCAGCTCGTCCTCCGGCGTACCGGTGGAGGCGCGTGGCGGAACGGTAACCGTTCGCTGCGTGGGAAAGCTGGTCGAGGTGCTCGCGGTGACGCCAGCGCCCGGCTACCGGGCGGAGACGTACGACCCGGGACCGGCCAAGCAGGTCCGGCTCGGCTTGGGGTCCGCCGGGAACCGCAGCGAAATACGGGCGCACTGCCCCAACGGCCGTCCGAAGTCGACTGTCAAGGAACGCGCCTCCTAGCCGAGAGCGCATCCCTCACCAGCGGCTGCAGCGACGGCACGCACCCTGGACCAGGGGCCGGCGGGTGCCGCGCCGGGACGCACCCCGATGCGGCCCCCCGTTCCCGCCGGCCCGGTCGGTCACCGCGCGGCCAGCGCCGACCAGCCCGGGGTCACCGGCTCCCGGCGCAGCGGCATGGCCGCCTCCGCCGGCGTCCGGTCGCCCTTGCGCTGGTTGCAGGCGTAGCAGGCGGCGGTCGTGTTGCGCCAGGTGTTCCGGCCACCGCGCGAGCGGGGCAGGATGTGGTCGATTGTCGACGCCGGGCCGCCGCAGTACGCGCAGCAGCGGTTGTCGCGGCGCAGCACCCCGGCGCGGGACCAGGCCGGCCCGGCGCCGAACCGCCACCGGGTGACCACGTAGCGGACCAGCCGCACCACCCGGGGCATCGGGAAGACACCGATCACCTGGTCCGGCTCGGCCTCGTGGATCTCGGCCACCCGGCGGCAGAGCATCCGGACGGCGTGTTGAACGGTGACCCGGTGCAGCGGGCCGAGGTCGGCGTTGATGACGAGGACGGCGTCCACCGGGATCTCCTTCCAGAGGCGGACTGATCCGGACAGCGAAGAGCCGCCCGGTCCGGCTGTCGGACGGGGCGGCTCAGCGCGTTCGGGTACGCGTCAGTCGGGCCGGCCCGCCCGGGGACCTTCCGCTCGGCAACCGCCGCCGGGCAGCACCGACGACGACACGGTGGTGACGTGCCACATCGTCATTGCCTGCTCCCGCGGTGGTGGTTGACCTTGCGCGATCACGGTAGGTCGGCGGGGGAGAGAGGGGCAACGTATTTCGATCGGCTCTCGGGCGACTCGGGGCGTCGCTGACGACGGGTCCGGGGAGCGGTTCCCACCGAGCGGCGGGCGATGGCCAGCGGCCGGTCCAGTCGGAGTGCCATCCGCGCGGTGAGTTCGCTGTCCAGCAAAGGCCGGTTGACCTCGGCGGCGACCGCCAGGGCCGGGCCGGACACGGAACGCCAGATGGCGGCCAGGCCGGCGCCGAGGCCGAGCAGTGCGACGGCGGCCCGGGTGGTGGGCGAACCGACCGCCGCGGCGGCGCTCACCCCGACCACGGCGAACAGCACCACAAGCAGGGGCACCAGCACCGGCCAGAAGATGCCCCGGGCGGCCTGCGCCACGAGCCGCCGGTCGCGGATGATCAGGTTGCGGGCGACCACCGCGTAGTCCTCCTCGTCGAGCAGGTCGCGGGGGTGCAGGCCACCGGTGAGTACGCCGCGCCACAGGTCACCCTGGTTGCGCAGCTCGCGACTCAGCTCGGCGGCGTCGGGCTCGGTCGGGTCACCCCGCCCGGCCCGCTCCACCACTACCGCCCAGGC
The DNA here is from genome assembly GCF_049841715.1 of Micromonospora sp. DT41. Classification (NCBI taxonomy): domain Bacteria; kingdom Bacillati; phylum Actinomycetota; class Actinomycetes; order Micromonosporales; family Micromonosporaceae; genus Micromonospora; species Micromonospora sp. DT41. Next base: position 212,937 of record NZ_JBNCKU010000003.1, read on the forward strand.
TGCCAGCGAACGGCGTACCACGGCAGCCGAGTACGGCGGCAGGACGCTTGCCAGCTCGTCCAGCCAGCGACTGAGCTGGATCTGGCGGCCGCTGAAGCGGCGCAGCAACTGGGTGGCGTCGCCGGGCCGGACAGTGTCGGCCAGCGACCGGCCGAGCCGGTAGGCCAACCCGATCCGGAGGTTGGTGGCCATCGCCCACCGCAGCACCTCCACGTTGAGGTCGTCCAGGGCGAGCAGCAGCGATTCGAGGTCGAGGGGTCCGGGCTGGTCCAGGTCGGGCAGCCGGTCCAGCTCGGGGAGTCGGGCGCGGGCGGCGGACGTGTCGGGCAGTTGCCCGGTGTGCCGGGTGAGCGCGGCGATCTGGGCCAGCGCGACGTCGACCCCGTCCAGGTACATCCGCATCCGGCGCGGTGTCGACATCTCGGTCAGGTTGGAGAGCTTGGCCGGCGGGTGGGTGGCGACGGCGGGTGAGGACTCGGCGTGCTGGCCGTGGTGGTACGCGTCGGCCATCCACCAGCCCAGCCGCAGGGCGGTGACGACGCAGGCACGCTCGTCGCGCAGTAGGGGGTACGCGTCGTCCCGGCCGGACTCCTCGGCCAGCGGGAGGCTGCCGGCGCGGTGCAGTGGTGACATCTCCGCTGCCCTCCCGCCCGGTCGATCGACGGATGATCATTCGAGCGTACGGCAGCGGGCTGTCGGTTATGTAGGTTTTTGTCGGTTTGGGGTCTGCCGCCCGGCGAGCAGCCCTCGGGGGCGGATCGACCGCACCGGCTCGGCAGCAGCGCCCTCGGCGCGCAGGATGTGGTTCGCCGCGATGATCCCGGTTGCCGCGGAGCGTTCCATGAGGGCGCTCGGGAAGTCCGTGGCGATCCCGTCGCCGGCCAGGTAGACGCCTGTCGCCTCGGTGCGTACCCCCGGACGCCAGGCGTGGCTGCCCGGCGTGAACGCCGGCGCCTGTGCCTCCACCCGGGCGCGCAGCTCGCGGACCCGCAGGTCGGCGGCCTCCGGCCAGAGCGTCACCAGCTCGCGGCGCATCCGCTCGGCCAGCTCGTCGGCAGGCACGTCGGGTTCGCAGGCGTACGCGTGCAGCTCGACGACCGAACCGCCGGTCTGCCGCGCCCAGCGGCGTGACTCGTTCTCCAGCCGGTGGTAGAGCGTCACCGAGTCCAGTGTTGGTTGACGGGACACACCGCTGAACACCGCCCGCTCGGCGGACACGTCCCCGTCGCACCAGTACCGGGCCACCGCGTACGGCGGGCCGGGCGTGCCGAACGCGGGCATCCGCTCCGCCAACTCCGGTGCCTGCTCGACCAGGTCGGGAGAGGCCGCCACCAGCGCGGCGAGAGCCGGCGGATCCACCGCTAGCACCACGTGGCCGGCCGAGTGACTGCCGCCGTCGGTGGTCGTCACCCGCCAGCCGTCGGCGTCACGGTGCACACCAGTCGCACCGGAGCCGACGCGCACCTGGCCGCCGTGCTTCTCCACGTGCCGGGTCAGCGGCTCCCAGATCGCCGTCGCGTAATCCTCGTCGGGGCAGTCGAACGCCAGCCCTTCCGGGTTGCCGAGCAGATAGAAGTGGAACTGGGCGACCATTTCGGCTGCCGACATCTCCGCCTCGTGGTTGAAGAACGAGTGCGAGAAGACCTCGAACAGCATTGCCCGCGCCCGGTCCGGCAGCCGCAGTGACGCCAGCAACTCGTCGGCGGTGCGGTCGTCCAGCTCGGCGTAGGTGCGTACCGGGTCGTAGCTGAGCAGCGGCAGCGCGGCGTCGCGGTCCATCGACCGCAGGTCGGAGAGGCGCAGGCTGGGACTGCGCAGCAGCAACGCCAGCAGGTTGGCCGGCGGTGCCGGCGGCAGCTTGCCGAACTCCTCCGTCGGCCACTGTTCACTGAGGATCGGATAACCCGGAATGGGCTTGAGAAACCCCAGGTCGGCGTCGACGCGGCGGAGGATGGACCGCCAGTTGTAGTACTGCCGGAAGAACGCGTGGAACCCGTGCTCGTTCTGCTGGCTGCCGTCGGCGAGCGCCTCCGGCCACGCGCCGAGCCGGCCACCCAGTGTCGGCGCGGCCTCCAGCACCGTCACCGCCACACCCCGCTCGGCCAGCACGACCGCCGCCGACATGCCGGCGATCCCGCCGCCCACCACCACCGCCGACACCGGTCGCGGTACGCGGTCCGCGCCATCGCCGCCCGGGTCCACCACGTGCTGACGTACGCCGATGAGCCGACCCACCACTCGCGACAGCGCCACGGGCACCTCCCTCTCCCCGCCAGTCTCTCCTAAGGCAGGCAGCGGCGCTCTCTGTCGGAGGCCGGCCAGACGTACTCCAGGTCCGTCGGCACGTCCGGGCCGAAGATCGAGCCGTAGTGCTCCGGGTCCTTGCGCAGCAGCGACGAGCGGTGGCTGAGGTGCAGGTCGTCGCGACCCAGCCAGGGCGGCAGCTCGCCGGCCCGGGTCAGTTCGTCCTGGGTACGGATCACCCCGGGGCCGCAGGCGGCGGCGAGGTCCACGGCCAGCGTGGCGGCACACGTGTCGGCCCGACCCGGCTCGGTCCAGACCGCGCACATGTCCAGCCCGTAGCGGGTGAGCGCCTCCTCGTACCCGGCCCACATCTTCACGGCGGGGTGGTTGCGCCAGCCGTACCCGGGGCGGGTCAGCCCGCGCAGCACCTGGATGGCCTCCACCCGCTGCTTGCCCAGCCGCCTCTGGTCCAGCGCGCGGGCGCTGGCCAGAAAGTCCGGATACGGGAGGAAGGTCTGCATGGCAGTGCTCTACCCGCCGCGTGGGGCCGGCATGCCTGGCCGGGGATGATCCGGACGGGGTCGCCCAGTGTGGTGGTGCTGACTACGATCCGGACATGGCTGAGCCGTGGCGGGACCGGGCGCGACGGGCGGTCGAGTGGAACTGGCGACTACGGGCCGCCGGGGATCCCCGCCCGCACTACGTGATCTGCGGCCGGGACGCACTCGCCTACTACGTCGCCCACGCGATCCTCGAAACCGAACTGCCGGTCGGCGGAGCCCGGGTGACAGTCGTGGTGCCGGAGCGCTACCCCCGCAACGCCCCGGACGTGGCAGCGTTGCGCGGGGTCCGGGTGGTCCGCTCCGACCGGCTGGACGTGGCCACCTTCGAAGCCGCCGGGCTGGCCGGTGCGACCGGGCTGGCCCTGCTGCACCAGGACGACGTGGGCAACCTGCACGCCGCGCTGTGCGCACAGGCCGTCGACCAGCGGGTCCGCCAGGTGCTGCGCATGTTCAACGGCACCCTCGCCGACGGCGTACGCAAACTGCTCAAGGCGCCCGTCGAGGTTCTCTCCGACGCCGAGATGGCAGCGCCGGCCTTCGTGGCCGCCGCGCTCGGCGAGGTCGACCCCAGTTCCTTCCAGCACCGGGACAAGACGCTGCGGGTGGCTCGGCGGGCCGACGTCCGCCCGCAGGACGTGGTGTGCGCGCTGGCCCACGTCAGCGAGGAGCAGGGCGTCAAGCTGCTGCCGGCCGAGCAGGCCGGCGCGGACCTGGTGCTGGCCGAGGCCACCGGTCAGCCGCCGGGCACCGAGGTCGCCGCCCGGCGGCTGGTCCGCGCCCGACGGCGGCGTCGTCCGGTGGCGGTGCTGATGCGCGCGGTACGCGGCTTCGCCACCCGCAAGATCGGCATCGCGGTGATGCTGGTGCTCGCGCTCATCGCGGTGCTGGGGGCACTGATCTCCCGCGCCGAGAACGTCTCCCCGCTGGAGGCGCTGTACCTGACGCTTGTCACAACGCTCAGCGGCGCCGACCCGGACACCGCCAAGCCACCGGACGCGCAGATCATGCAGGTGGTGCTCAACCTGGCCGGGCTGGCGCTGATCCCGCTGATCACCGCAGTGGTGGTCGACGGCATCGTCAACGCCCGGCTGGCCCTGCACACCGGCCGGCAGCAGCCGGCCCGGGCGGGGCACGTGGTGGTGATCGGCCTGGGCAACGTCGGCACCCGGGTGATGGCACGCCTGCGCGAGTACGACGTCGAGGTGGTCGCCATCGACAAGGACCCGGAGCCGCGCGGCGGTGCCCTGGCCCGGCAACTGGAGGTGCCGTTGATCGTCGGTGACGCCGCCCTGCCGGAGACGCTCATCGCCGCGTCGGTGGCCGACTGCCAGGCCTTGGTGGTGGCGTCCACCGACGATGTGGCGAACCTGGAGGCGGCACTGACCGCCCGGGACCTCCGCGACGACCTGCGGGTGGTGCTGCGCCTGCTCGACGGCGACTTCGCCGCACGTGTCGAGGAGACCCTTGCCCTAGGCGTGTCCCGATCGGTCTCCTATCTGGCCGCGCCGGCCTTCATCGGTGCTCTCACCGAACGCGCTGTCATCACCACGATCCCTGTCGACCGGCACGCGCTGCCGGTAGCCGAGGTGCCTGTCGCCGCCGGCTCCGAGTTGGACGGCCGTCCCCTGAGCTCGGTCAGCCGGGACGGGCAGGTCCGCCTTATCGCCCGGACTCCGACCGGTGGGGGCAGGACGATCTGGTGGAAGGACCTCGACCCCCGTCAGGTGATCTTCGCGGGTGACCGGCTCACAGTTGTCGCCCGCCGACGCGGCCTGGACTGGCTGACCGGTCAGTGCGCCCCGCCCGCGCCGGTCTCCCGGCCGGCCGACTCGGTCCACGGCGGAGTGCACAGCCTGGCGGCGGCGGCCCCCGTGGTGCCGGGCCAGGCAGGTGCGGGGGTCGACACGACGCACCCCGTTCGTCCGGCGGGAGATCTGCCCTCGACGACCAACGGCGGTCTACCTGACGAACCCGAGGTGACCCCGTCGACATGACGGGACCGGCAAGGTGAACTGACGGCGTCCGGTGAGCCCGGGCCGACGTTGTCCAGCTACCCGAGTTGCGGTGGCGTACGCTGTGCGTACACTCGGGCTGTGAGTGCCAAGGCAGAGCGACTGCACCTGCGGGTCGACGAGCAGCAGAAGGCGTTGCTGGAGGCGGCGAGTCAGGCGTCCGGGGACAGCGTGTCGACGTTCGTGTTGAAGGCGGCGACCGAAGCCGCGGCGGATGTGCTCGCCGACCGGCGGGTGTTCGTGCTGGACGAGGACGCCTGGCGGGTCTTCGACGAGGCGTTGCAGGAGCCGGCGCAGGACGTCGCCGGGCTGCGGGAGCTGTTGACCGGTCCAACGGTGCTCGATCCGCCGGCAGATGGTGCGTCGCGGTGAGATCCCGCTTCTCGGCGGTCGAGCCGCTGTCGGCCGAGTCCGCAGTGACCGGGTTCGACTGCGGCTCCCGCGCACAGTCGGTGTGGCTGGTCGAGCATGCCCTACAAAGCCACCGAGCGGGCTTGTCCCGGGTGTACGTGGTGCGTGACAACGAGCACCCGGATCAGCGAGTGGTCGGCTACTACGCGCTGGCTGCCGGGAGTGTCGCTCCCGCCGATGCCTCACCTCGCCTACAGCAGGGGGCCGGCCGCTACCACCAACCGGTGGTGATCCTGACTCGGCTCGGAGTCGACCGCAGCGCCCAGGGCGTCGGTCTTGGTCGAGCGCTGGTGGTCGATGCCCTGCGGCGTATCGCCTCCGCCGCCGAGGTCATCGGCGTACGCGCCGTGCTCATTCACTGTGAGACAGAAGCTGCCCGCGACTTCTACCAAGGGCTGGCCAAGTTCGAGGCCAGCCCAACCGACCCCATGCACCTGCTGTTGCTGATGAAGGATCTCCGCCGGGCGCTGAGCGGCTGACCGATCCGCAGGAACCGGTCGACACTGAGCGACAATCCATGGCATGCGTTTCCGCGTCCTCGGGCCGACCAGGGTGCTGCTTGCCGACGGGCGAGAGCTTCCCGTGGGCGGCCCTCGGTTGCGCACGCTCCTGGCGCTCCTCCTGCTCAATGCGGGCCGCATCGTTCCCGCCGAGCGGCTGATCGACGGCCTGTACGGCGAGCACCCACCCCGTGGACCGGCCAACGCGCTCCAATCCCAGGTGTCGCGGCTGCGTCAGGCCCTGCCCGCAGAGGACGCCCTGGTTGAGTTTCACCAGGCCGGCTACCGCCTGGCGGTGGATCCCGAGGACGTCGACGCGCACCGGTTCGAACGTCTCGCCGAGTCGGGGCGCCGCGCGCTCGCCGCTGGTGACTGGTCCCACGCGGCGGCTGTGTTGCGCGAGGCGTCGGAGTTGTGGCACGGCCCTGCTCTGGCCGATGTGCTGAACGCACCAGCGCAGGCGGCACGGCTGGACGAGCTGCGGCTGGCCGCCGTCGAGGACCGGATCGAGGCGGAGCTGGCGTTGGGCGGGCACAGCGCGCTGGTTGCGGAGCTGCGGGAGCTCGTCGTCGCGCATCCGCTGCGGGAACGGGCGCGAGGTCAGCTCATGCGCGTCCTGTCCGGGCTGGGCAGGCCGGCCGAGGCGCTCGCCGAGTTCGAGGACGCGCGGCGCACGCTCGCCGAGCAGCTCGGCGTCGATCCTTCGGTGGAGCTTGCCGCGATCCATCTGGCGGTGCTGCGCGGTGAGGAACGCCCGGCGACCGAGCAGGCGCTCCCGAGCCAGCTCACCACGTTCGTCGGACGTGAAGAAGAACTGAAGCGCGTCGGTGACCTGCTCGGCGAGCGGAGACTTGTCACCCTCACCGGCCCCGGGGGAGCGGGCAAGACGCGGTTGGCGATCGAGGCGGCGGGCCGGGCCGGCGGGGAGATCCGTTTCGTCGAGCTGGCCGGGCTGACCGACGGGTCGGACGTACCGCAGGCGGTGTTGAGTGCGCTCGGCCTGCGCGACGCGGGTCTGCGCGCCCCGGCCGAGCACGGCCGACATCCGACCGACCGGCTGGTCGAGGCGTTGGCGGAGCGACGGCTGCTGCTCGTGCTCGACAACTGTGAGCACGTCGTCGCCGACGTGGCCCGGCTTGCCGCACAGATGCTGAGCGCCAGCCCGTCGCTGCGCGTCCTGGCCACCAGCCGCGAACCGCTCGGGCTGGCCGGCGAGGCATTGTGCCCGCTGTCCGGGCTCACAGTGCCGCCGCCCGACGTCCCGGCGCTGGCCGTCGACGACTTCGCGGCGGTGCGGCTGTTCGCCCAGCGGGCCGCCGACGTCGTACCCGGCTTCGCCGTCACGCCCGACAACGTCGAGGCGGTGCTGTGTATCTGCCGCACCCTCGACGGCCTGCCGTTGGCCATCGAGCTGGCCGCCGCGCGGCTGCGGGCGCTGCCCGTCGCCGAGGTGGCCGTCCGCCTCGACGATCGGTTCCGGCTGCTGTCGGTGGGCAGCCGGGCCGCCCCACCGCGGCACCGGACGCTGCGCGCGGTCGTCGAGTGGAGCTGGGACCTGCTCGACGACGACGAACGGAGGCTGGCCCGCCGGCTGGCTGCCTTCGCTGGCGGTACCACGCTGGAGGCGGCCGGGCGGGTCTCCGGCCTGCCCACCGCCGAGCTTGTCGACGCGCTTACCGGTCTTGCCGACAAGTCCTTCGTGGAGCTGGCCGGCGGCCGATACCGGATGCTCGAAACGGTGCGCGCTTTCTGCGCCGAACGCCTCGCCGAGGCCGGCGAGACCGAGCAGTTGCGGCGCGCGCACACCGCGTACTTCCTGGAGTTCGCCTGGAAAGCCGGTGACCACCTGCGCGGGCCGGATCAGGTGCGCTGGCTGCGACGGCTCGACGCCGAACGGGACAACCTGCACACGGCGCTGCGTCGCGCCACAGCTGCCGGTGACACGGCCGAGGCGGCCGGGCTTGTCGCGGCCCTGTCGTTCTACTGGTGGCTGCGCGGCATGCGCGGTGAGGGTGCCCGGCTGGCTGCTGCCGTCCTCGACCTGCTCGGCACCGAGGCACCGCCAGGGCTGGGCGAGGAGTACGCCCTCTGCGTCTACAACGCCTCGCTCGGAAGGTTCGGCCAGTTGTCGTCCCTCGGCTCGGAGCAACCGCTGCTCTACGGCCTCGACAGGCTGCCTCGACAGCCCTTCCTGCTGTATCTGTCGGGGATCTCGAACGGACCGCCGGCCGGCGGTGTCGAGGACGTCGACGACCTCATGCGGCACCTGCGGCGGCTGGCCGGCACGGATGTCTGGATCAACGCGCTCGGCACGATGGGGCTCGGCTCTGCGCAGATGTCGACGGGTCAGTGGGAGCGGGCCAGGACCTCGCTCGGCGTCGCGCTCGACGGTTTCCGGGGTGCCGGAGACCGGTGGGGGTCCATGATCACACTCGGCGCGCTTGGCGAGGTCGCTGCCTGGCAGGACGACCCGGACACGGCGAGCGATCTGCTGGACGAGGCAATGGGCCTGGCCGAGCAACTCGGGTCGGTCGTCGACCGGGCCGACATGATGCGTACGCGTGGCGAGATCCGGCTGCGCGCCGGTGACCTCGTGGCGGCGCACAACGACTTCGCTGACGCGCTGCACCTCGCCCAGCGCAGCGGCGCGCCGGAGTTCGTGTCCGCCTCCCGGCTCGGCCTCGCCCGGGTGGCACAGCTGCGCGGCGACCTCGCCGAGGCCAGGCGGCTCTGCGAGGCGGCGCTGGTCGGCGGACTCACCGGCTGGTACGTCGGCGAGGCCACCCGTACGGAGATCATGCTGGTGCTCGCGCAGATCGCCGAGGCGGAGCAGACCACCGTGACAGTGCCTGAACAGCAGCCGTCAGCGGACGGTGCGTGATCGGTCAGCGCTGCCATGCACCGTCGTGGCATGACGACATTCGAAGTGGTCGCCGAGGGGCTGGGCAAGCGGTACGGCCCGACCCTCGCGCTCGACACGTTCGACCTGGCAGTGCCGGCCGGTACGGTCCACGGGCTGCTCGGTCCGAACGGCGCGGGAAAGACGACTGCGGTACGGATCCTTGCCACGCTGCTGCGGTTCGACACCGGCCGGGCAACGGTGGCCGGCTTCGACGTGCTGCGTCAGCCCGACGAGGTGCGTGCCCGGATCGGGCTGACCGGGCAGTACGCGGCGGTCGACGAGATCCTCACCGGCCGGCAGAACCTGGAGTTGTTCGGTCGACTGTTCCGGCTCGGCCCGAAGGCAGCCCGTCGACGCGCCACCGAACTGCTGGAACGGTTCGGGCTCGACGAGGCTGCGGGGCGGTCCGCCGGTGAGTATTCGGGCGGGATGCGCCGTCGGCTGGATCTGGCCGCCAGCCTGATCCGTACGCCGCGTGTGCTGTTCCTCGACGAACCGACGACAGGCCTGGACCCGCGCAGCCGCAACCAGGTGTGGGACCTGGTCCGCGCCCTGGTGGCGGAGGGAACCACTGTGCTGCTGACCACGCAGTACCTGGAGGAGGCCGATCAGCTCGCCAACCGGATCTCGGTGATCGACGCCGGGCGGGTGGTCGCCGAGGGCTCGCCGGACGAGCTGAAGTCGATGACCGGCGGTGACCGGATCGAGGTGGTGGTGCGGGACGCGGCGCAGTTGGCCGGGGCCGAGCAGATCGTCGCCCGGGTGTGCGGCGTGCAGCCCGAGCGGGATGCGGAGATCCGGCGAGTGAGCGCGCCGGTCGCCGACCGGGTCGCCGGTCTGATCGACGTGGTGCGGGCGTTTGACGACGCCGGCATCGCTGTCGAGGACATCGGTCTGCGTCGCGCGACGCTCGACGAGGCGTTCCTGCACCTGACCGGGCACCTGTCGGACGGGGTGCGCGGGTCGGCCGCACGAGAGGCGGCTGTGGCATGACGACGGCGGTGACCGACGGCTGGACGATGACCAGGCGGAACATGACCCACGTGATCCGCGCGCCGGAGGAGCTGATCCTCTACTTCTCGTTGCCGATCATGTTCGTGCTGGTGTTCGGGTACGTCTTCGGCAGCGGCATGCAGGTGCCAGGTGGCGGCAACTACCGGGAGTTCCTGCTCCCGGGGGTCTTCGTGATGACGATGCTGTACGGCCTCGGCGCCACCGCGACGGGCGTGGCGCTGGACCTCAGCCGGGGCGTCGTCGACCGCTTCCGGTCGATGCCGATGGCGCGTTCCGCCCTGCTGGCGGGCCGTAGCGCCGCCGATCTCATCCGTGCCCTGCTGGAGATGTCCACACTGCTGGTCTGCGGCCTGCTCGTCGGCTGGCAGTGGCGTGACGGCGTGGGCCGGGCGCTGCTCGCTGTCGGGCTGCTCCTGCTGCTGCGCGTCGCGATCACCTGGGCCGGCATCTACCTCGCGCTGCTGGTTCGCAACCCGGACACGGTAGGCGTCATCGTCTTCCCTGCGGCGTTTCCGTTGACCGCCCTGTCCAACGTCTTCGTCGCGCCCGAGTTGATGCCGCGGTGGCTCGGTGCGATAGCGGAGTGGAACCCCCTGTCGGCGACCGTGGCGGCGATCCGCCACCTGTTCGGCAATCCGGGTCTGGGTGGCGATTCCTGGCCGGCGGAGAACGCCATACTGCTGGCGGTGCTGTGGCCGGTGGTCCTGATCGCGGTGTTCGCGCCGCTGGCGGTGCGCCGCTACCGGCGGCTGAGCCGCTGACAGTGGGCGCTACTCCGGTCGGCGGCGGGCACCAAGCGCCAGGTACCCGACGACACCGGCGGCGAGCACCCCGAAGCCCGCGACGACGCTGCCCAACGGCAGGTTGACAGCGAGCAGCAGGCAGCCGACAAGCCCCAGACCGGCGAGGACGCGGACCGGCAGTCGCCGGTCCGCGTCCCGGCCCAGGGTCAGCGCCGCCGCATTGGTGATCGCGTAGTAGACCAGCACCGTGCAACTGGAGAAGCCGATCGCGTCGCGTACGTCGCCGAGAAGCACCACCACGATCACCACGGCGGCCACGGCCAGCTCGGCGCGGTGCGGCACCTGGTGCACCCGGTGCACGGCGGCCAGCGCCCCGGGCAGGTCGCGGCGGCGGGCCATCGCGAGCGTGGTCCGGCCGACCCCGGCGACCAGGGACAGCAGCACGCCCACGACAGCGATGGTCGCCCCGGCGCGGACCACCCAGGCAAGGCCCGGCAGCCCGGCGGCGGTCACCACGTCGACAAGGGGCGCTGCGGAACCGGCAAGGCGGTCGGCGCCGAGCACGCCGAGCGTGACCACTGCCAGCACCAGGTAGATCGCGAGCACCGCGCCGAGCGCCAGCGGCACCGCGCGGGGAATGGTCCGCCGCGGGTCGCGGACCTCCTCGCCAAGTGTGGCGATCCGTGCGTACCCGGCGAACGCGAAGAACAGCAGCCCGGCGGCGGTGAGCACACCTCGCGCGGAGCCGCCGGAGTCGGTCAGTCGGTCCAGGTGCACCGGCCCGCCCGCCACGCCGACGACAGCCACCAGGGCCAGCACCGCGAGCACCACAGCCACCAGCACCTTCGTGGCGGTGGCCGTCTTGCCGATCCCCCGCAGGTTCACGGCGGTCACCGCGAGCACCGCGCCGACTGCGACAAGCCGGGCCTGCCCCGGCCACAGGTACGCCCCGATCGTCAACGCCATCGCCGCGCAGCTCGCCGTCTTGCCGACCACGAACCCCCAACCGGCAACGAAGCCCGCGAGCGGGCCGAGGCGTTCCCGTCCATAGACGTAGGTGCCGCCGGACTCCGGGTAGCGGGCCGCCAACCGCGCCGAACTCGTCGCGTTGCAGTAGGCGATGAAGCCTGCAAGCAGCAGCGCGGGCAGCAGCCCGGCGCCGCCGGCCGCCGCCGCGGCCGGGCCGAAGACCACGAAGACGCCCGCGCCGAGCATCGAGCCCAACCCGATGACAACCGCATCGGGTACGCCGAGCCGCCGCGCCAGTTGATCCACGAGCCGAGACCCTAGGGGTACGAGGTGAACGGCCGGTCCCATTCGCGTAGCCGGCCGGGGAGCGGCAGGTCGTCCCAGGGCACCCGGTGCAGCAGCCGGTCCAGCAGCAGCCCGAGCAGCAGCCCGGCCACCGAGTCGGTGAGCCAGTGCCAGCCCAGGTAGGTGGTGGTGGTGAGGACGACAAGCGGCGGCACCACCCGGATCACTGTGACCAACCGGGCCGGGAGCTGCCGGCCGAAGCTGCGCGCGAGCGGGGCGAGCAGCAGAGCGATGACGCCGTACCAGACGATGGCGTTGGCGACGTGGCCCGACGGGTAGGACTGGGCGAACCGGACCGGCAGGTCGTCGTGGAACAGCGGCAGCGTCTGCTCGGGAGGCAGGAACGGCTCCTTGACGCTTGCGCTCGGCGCGGCGCGGGCGGTCCACACCTTGAGTGGACGGATCGTCAGGTAGGTCAGCACGAACCCGACGACAGGCGGCAGCAGGGGGCGTACCGAGCGGAGCCGGACGGCCAGCAACACGCCCAGCCCAGCGGCGATCAGGGTCAGCGGGGTGCCCTGGCCGAGCAGGTTGAACACCCGCGCCACCCAGTACGCGACAGTCGGCCGGTGCCCGTCGGCCCAGTCGGCGACCGCACGGTCCAGCCCGAACAGTTGGTCGGCGGCGAGCGCGACGGTCAGCCCGACCAGTCCGGCAAGCAGCAGGGCGTCGAACCACCAGCCGGCCGGCCGGACGGGACGCAACCGCAGCTCACGTCGTACCCCCGAAGTTTTGAGCACGCGACCACGCTACCGGCCCGGCGTGCGGTGAGGTGTTCAGCGCTGTGGGCCGAGCCACGATGTGCGGCGGATGCGAGGGCGAACCGTCATGCTTGTGCCCGTGCGGATCACCTCTGCCCTCGTCGACCCGGCGCTGCTCGACCTGCCCTGGTCGACACCGCTGGAAGAGTGGCCTGCCCAGCACCTGGTGGCCCTGCCGCAGGGCATCTCGCGGCACATCGTCCGGTTCGTCCGGCTCGGCGACTACGTGTACGCGTTCAAGGAGACCCGCGAGCGGATCGCCGAGCGGGAGTACGACCTGCTGCGGGCGCTGGAGCGGATCGACTTCCCGTCGGTGGAGGCGGTGGCGGTGGTCGCCGACCGGCAGACCGACGACGGGGAGCCCCTCGAATCGGTGCTGATCACCAGGCACCTTCAGTTCTCCCTGCCGTACCGGGCGCTCTTCTCGCACACCTTGCGTCCGGAGACGATGAGCCGGCTGTTGGACGCCCTCGCCGCCCTGATCGTGCGGATGCACCTGACCGGTTTCTTCTGGGGCGACTGCTCGCTGTCGAACACGCTGTTCCGCCGGGACGCTGGCGCGTTCGCCGCCTACCTGGTGGACGCGGAGACGGGCGCCCTGCACAACTCGCTCTCCAACGGCCAGCGCGGCGAGGACCTGGAAATCGCCAGGGTGAACATCTTCGGTGAGGCGCTCGACCTCCAGGCCGCCGGCCTGCTGCACGAGTCCATCGACCCGGAGGTGGTCTGCGAGGAGGTCGTGCAGCGCTACGAACGGCTCTGGCACGAGATCACCTACGAGCAGGCGATCGAGCGGGAGGCCCGGCACGACATCGAGGGTCGCATCCGCCGCCTCAACGAGCTGGGCTTCGACGTGGCCGAGGTGGCCATGTCGACGATCGAGGGCGGGCGCTACCTGGTCCGCCCGAAGGTCGTCGACGCCGGCTACCACACCCGGCGGCTGCTGCGCCTCACCGGCCTGGACGCCGAGGAGAACCAGGCCCGCAAGCTGCTCAACGACCTGGACGCCTACCGGGCGGAGAGCGACCTGATCGACGAGCAGCAGGCGGCGCACCGCTGGCTCACCGAGGTCTTCGAGCCGGTGGTCCGGGCCGTGCCCGCGCACCTACGCCGCAAGTTGGAGCCGCAGGAGCTGTTCGCGCAGATCATCGAGCACAAGTGGCTGCTCTCCGAGCAGGCCGGCCGGGACGTCGGGATGCGTCACGCCGTCCAGTCGTACCTGGCCGACGTGCTTGTGCACCGTCCCGACGAGCAGGCAGTCCTCGGCGTCGAGGTTCCCACCGCAGGCTGATCCCGCCCGCTGTTCGCGGCAGGCAGCACCCGCGTCGGCGATCACTCCACCCAGGAGCCGCCGCGCAGCACGCGCACCACGTTCAGGTCATCGTCGAGCACCACCAGGTCGGCACGGAGGCCGACCTGAAGGGCACCCACCCGGTCGCCGAGACCGATGGCGCGGGCCGGCGTGGTGGCCACCATCCGGGCGGCGTCCGCCATCGGGATGCCGGCGTCCACCGCGTGCCGCAGCGCCGCGTCCATCGTCAGCGTGCTGCCGGCGATCGCGCCGTCACGGGCGAGCCGGGCCACCCCGTCGGTCACGGTGACGGCCTGGCCGCCCAGCTCGTACTCGCCGTCGGCCATTCCGGCTGCGGCCATCGCGTCGGTGATCAGCGCTGCCCGGTCGGGGCCGGCGGTCGTCGTGGCGAACGTCAACATTCCGTCGTGCAGGTGCACCCCGTCGGCGACCAGCTCGCAGATCACCGTTGGCGCTTCGAGCAGCGCCACCACCGGGCCGGGCTCACGGTGGTGCACCGGCCGCATCCCGTTGAACAGGTGGGTGCCGACGCTCGCGCCCGCGGCGATCGCGGCGCGGGTCTGCTCGTACGTGGCGTCGGTGTGGCCCACGGCGGCCACCACCCGCGCGGCGGTGAGCAGCTTGATCGCCTCCAGCGCGCCGTCGCGCTCCGGGGCGAGGGTGACCATCCGGACCGTGCCGTGACCCAGCTCGATCAGCTCGGCCAGCTCGTCGGTGGAGGGGTCGCGCAGGTGCTCCGGGTTCTGCGCGCCGCAGCGGGCGTCCGAGAGGTACGGGCCCTCGAAGTGGACACCTGCCAGCACGCCCTCCTCGACAAGGGGTGCGAACGCCTCGGTGGCCGCCCGCATCACCGGAAACGGCGAGCTGACCAGGCTGGCCAGCAGGGTGGTGGTGCCATGTCTCAGGTGGAACCCGGCCGCCGCACGGGCCTGGTCGGCGTCGCCCGTGGTGAAGGTGTGCCCGCCACCGCCGTGCGTGTGCATGTCGACGAAACCCGGCAGGATCCAGTGCCCGTCCCGGACCGACGGGTACTCGGCCACGGCGGTGATCCGCTCACCGTCCCACTCGACGCAGCCCTGCCGGATCACACCGGTCGGGGTCACCACCCGGCCGTTCACCCGTACCGTCATCGTTCCTCCTGAGGGTCACCGACGCCTGCGGCGTCCAGGGCTAACAGGGCGGCACCGAGGCAGCCCGCCTCGTCGCCGAGAGCCGCCACCACCAGTCGCGGCTCCCGGTGAAAGGTCAAACGCTCGCGCAACGCCACCCGCAGCGGGTCGAGGAGCAGATCCCCGGCCTGGGCCAGGCCACCGCCGAGCACTATCGTCGCCACGTCGAACAGCGCCTGACCGGTGGCCAGGCCGTCGGCGAGCGCCTCGACCGCCTCCCGCCAGACCTGCGCGGCGAGCGGCTCGCCGGCCGTAGCCCGCTCGACCACCCCCGCCGCCGTCACCTCGGGCGTTCCACCGGCCAACTCCGCATACCGGCGGCCGATCGCGGAGGCCGAGGCCAACGCCTCCAGACAGCCCGGCCGGCCGCAGCCGCAGCGCGGGCCGTCGGGGCGTACCAGGATGTGGCCGATCTCGCCGGCGGCGCCGTGCGCGCCGGTAGCAGCCACACCGTCGACGACGTGGGCGGCGGCGATGCCTGTGCCGATCGCCACGAAGAGCACGTGGCCGGTGCCGCGCCCGGCGCCGAGCCGCGCCTCGGCCAGGCCACCGACGCGCACGTCGTGACCGAGCGCCGTGGGCAGGCCGAGCCGCATCGCCACAAGATCCCGCAGCGGTACGTCCCGGAAGCCCACATTCGCCGACCACACAGCGACCCCACGCGCCTCGTCGACGACCCCCGGCACGGCGACGCCCGCCGCGACAGGGGTGAGCCCGTCGGCGCGCGCCTTGGCGGCCAGCCCGTCGGCGACGTCGAGGATTGTGGCGACCACTGCGGACGGGCCGCGCCCGGCGTCGGTGGGGTGCCGCTCGGCGCGGACCACGACGCCATCCGGCCGGACCAGCGCGCACTTCATGCCGGTACCGCCGACGTCCAACGCAACGACCACCCGGTCGGCGACGCCGTCGGTCACGGTGTCAGCCCGGTTCGCGACTGCGGGGCTCGCAAACCCGGCTCACTCCTCGCGCTCACGGCGCTATCTTGGTTCGCGACTGCGGGGCTCGCAAACCCGGCTCACTCCTCGCGCTCACGGTGCCACCTCGGTTCGCGACTGCGGGGCTCGCAAACCCGGCTCACTCCTCGCGCTCACGCCAACACCACGGACCGGGTGAGGTGCCGGGGCGCGTCCGGGTCGAGGCCGCGGCTTGTCGCCAGCGCGACGGCGAAGCGCTGGGCCAGGATCAGGTCGGCCATCGGATCGACAGGCGTACGACCAGCCGACCAACTGCCGAGCACAGTGCGCCAGCCGTGCGTACGGCTGTGCACGAAGGCCGCGCCGGTGGCCGCAACGTCCTCGGGCAGCCCGTCGGGCAGCTCGCCGAAGGCCCAGACCAGGCGGCCGGGGCCGGCGATCGAGATGGGCCCGTGGCGGTAGTCCATTGCCGGGTACGCCTCGGCCCAGAAGGTGGCCGCCTCGCGGCACTTCAGGGCGGCCTCCTGGGCCAGCCCGACCGTCCACCCCCGACCGAGGAAGGTGGCCTGCTCGATGGTTGTCGGGTCGATCGGCAGCGGGGAGCGCACCGCCACTTCGGCGTCGGCGGCGAGCGCGGTCACCGGGTCGCCGAGGTGGGCGCGCAGCAGGGCCAGAGCGGTGGTCGCGAAGCGGGTCTGCACTACCGACCGCTCGTCGGCGAAGGGCATCGTCACCGCGGCGGTGGCCAGGTCGACCGCCGGGGACGCCGGGTCGCCGACGATGACTGTGGTGGGGGTGACCCCGCGCAACGCGGCGAGCAGCTCCAGCACCTCCGTGGTGGTGCCGGAGCGGGTGATGGCGATCAGCCGGTCGTAGCGGCGGCCGGCGGGGAACTCGGACGCCTGGAACGCGTCGGTCTCGCCCTGGCCGCTCTGCTCGCGGCGGGCGGCGTACGCCATCGCCATGAACCACGACGTGCCGCAACCGACGACGGCGACCCGCTCGCCGGGGCGCGGAAGGTCGCCGTGTACGACGCCGGACAGCCGGGCCGCTTCCCGCCAGCAGTCGGGTTGGCTCGCGATCTCCGCGTCCACGTACGTCATGGGAAACTCCCTCGCAGCCGAGCTGTGCGCAATACGGCTCGTTACATCCGTATTTCGCGCGTCATTCTGCGCGAACCGGGGTGGCTGTGGCAACCGGCCGGCCGTTCGCGCAGGTCTGTCTTTTGCGCCCACCTAGTTTCGCGCACTAGTGTGCACGCAATCAATCACCGTTCGTGCAGTCAGTGGAGGGCCCTCGGTGGACCGGTACGCCAGATGGAACGCCCTGCTCGAGATGCTCACCGACAACGGCCGGGTAAGCGTCGAGGCGGCAGCCGAGCGGCTGGACGTCTCCCAGGCCACCATCCGGCGTGACTTCGACCAGCTCGCCCAGCAGCAGATGATCACCCGCACGCGGGGTGGCGCGGTCGCCAACGGGGTCTCGTACGACCTGCCGTTGCGCTACAAGACGGCGAAGCACTCGGCGGAGAAGCAGCGGATAGGCGCCGCTGCCGCCGCACTCGTCACGCCCGGCACCGTGGTCGGCCTGAACGGTGGCACCACGAGCACCGAGGTGGCCCGGGCGCTCGCCGTACGGCCGGACCTGAACACCAGCGCGGAGGGCGCCCAGCTCACAGTGGTGACCAACGCGCTGAACATCGCCAACGAGCTGCTCGTGCGGTCCCGGATGAAGGTGGTGGTGGCCGGCGGGGTGGTGCGCCCGAAGTCGTTCGAACTGGTCGGCCCGCTGGGTGGGGCGCTGCTGCGCGAGGTCACGCTTGACGTCGCGTTGCTGGGCGTCGACGCGATCGACCCGCAGCTCGGCGCGGCTGCCCACCACGAGGGGGAGGCCGCCATGAACAACCTGATGGTGGCCCGCGCCAAGCGAGTGGTGATCATCGCGGACTCGTCAAAGCTGGGTGGTCACGCCTTCGCCCGGATCTGTCCGGTCGAGCGGGTCGAGACCCTGGTCACCGACTCCGGTGCCGCACCCGAGGTGGTGGACGCCTTCCGGGCGGCGGGAGTGCAGGTCGTCTGCGCCTGAGCAGTCACGCTCCGTCAATGGAATACATCGATCGGCGCGTCGATGCATACCGGGTATTGCGCGCGCCTGCATACCGCGTATGGTGTCGGCTGTCACGCCCACCATCGGGGGAGGTGCAGCTTGCCAGCTGTCCTGGAGATCGAAGGTCTACGTAAGACGTACAAGAGTCGTCGACGAGGCACCCGCAACGCGCTCGACGGCTTCGACATGCGGGTCGAGGCAGGGCAGGTGCACGGCTTCCTCGGCCCCAACGGGTCCGGTAAGACGACTACCCTGCGCACACTGCTCGGCCTGATCCGGCCCGACGGTGGCCGGATGGCGTTGCTCGGTCACGAGGTGCCCCACGCGCTGTCCACAGTCGCCAGCCAGGTCGGGGCGATCGTCGAGAGCCCGCAGTTCTTCCCGCACTTCACGGCCCGCGACACGCTGTCCCTGCTGGCCGGCGCGGGCGAGGTGCCCGCCGTCCGCGTGGACGAGGCACTGGAGATGGTCGGGCTGCGCGACCGGGCCGGCGAGCGGGTCAAGACGTACTCGCTTGGAATGAAGCAGCGGCTCGCCGTCGCCTCCGCCCTGCTGAAGGACCCGAAGCTGCTCATCCTCGACGAGCCGGCGAACGGCCTCGACCCGGGCGGCATCCGCGAGATGCGCACGCTGATGCGGACACTCGCCGAACACGGCATGACGGTGGTGCTGTCCAGCCACATCCTCGGCGAGATCCAGCTGATCTGCGACTCGGTCACCATCATCTCGCTCGGGCGGCGGGTCGCCTTCGGCCCGGTCGACGAGGTGCTCGCACAGCACTCGTCCGGGGGAGTCCGGGTCCGGCTGGAGGCGGTGAGCGACCTGCCGGCGGCCAACGACGCGCTCACCCGGGCCGGCGTCCGGGTCACCGCACACCCGGACCACCTGATGCTGGCCGGCGTCGACAAGCCGGCAACCGTCACACGTCTGCTCGCCGAGCAGCACCTATACGTCAGCGAGCTGGCTCCGATCGCGGTCGACTTGGAGAGCGTCTTCCTGGAACTCACCGCCACCGCGCCGGTCCCCGGTCAGAACCGGCAGGTCGACCAGTCCACAAAGGTCGGTGGGACGGGCCAGCCCGGCGCCGCCGCAGGAGGGTGGGGCGCGTGAGCCTCTATCGTACGGAGCTGCGCCGGCTCGCCAAGCGGCGCTTCACCCGCTACATGTCGCTGCTCGGCCTGCTGGTGCTGGCCGCGGTGGTGGTCGGTGTCTTCTTCACCAACCAGAAGATCGACGCCGCTCAGCTCGCCAAGGCCGAGCGTCAGGCCGACCAGCAGCACCAGGAGCAGGTGCGCTGGAGCGAGCAGGAGCGTGTCGAGTGCGAGCGGGCCAAGGCGGCCGGCACACCGAACGACGGCCGCTACCCCGCCGACTGCTCGGTGATCACGGCGCCGAGCCGCGACCAGATCGAGGCGAAGTGGTTCCTGCCCTCGACCTTCAACTTCCGCGAGACGTTCGACGAGACGCTGGTTCCGTTCGCGGCGATCCTCGCGCTTGTCGGGTTCGTGATCGGCGCGTCCTTCATCGGCGCCGAGTGGAGCACCGGCGGCATGATGAACCTGCTGCTCTGGAGACCGAAGCGGCTCACCGTACTGCTCACCAAGCTGGCCGCGCTGCTCACCGGCGTCCTGGCGGTGACGCTGCCCGCCGCGGTGCTCTGGTTCGCCGGGTTCTGGGCGGTAGCGACATTCCGCGGCAGCACCGAGAAGATGACCTCCGGAGCCTGGCAGTCGTTCGCCCTGACCGGGTTGCGCGGCGTGGCCCTGGTGCTGGTCATCACCACCATCGGATTCGCGCTGGCCTCGCTCGGCCGGCACACGGCGATGGCCCTCGGTGGTGTCGTCGCGCTCATGGTGGTCGGCCAGTTCGGGCTGGGCATCCTGCTGTCGATGGCGAGCGTACGGTTCGCCGAGGCGTGGCTGCTGCCCACGTACGCGTTGGCGTGGATGACCAAGAAGATCACCCTGGAGGACTGGAACTCCTGCAACGCGAACTACTACGGCGAGTGCAACCCGGCCACCATGGACATCACCTGGCAGCAGTCGTCTGTGCTGTTCTCGGTCGGCGTCGTGGTGATCCTCGGCGCGGCGCTCTGGGCGATGCGGCGGCGCGACATCTCCTGACCGGCGTCAGCCCGACAGGCGACGACAGCGGCGGGGCCGGTCCGGCCGTCGGTCATCCGACGAGCGGGGCCGGCCGTGCCGGCTGCTGCGACCTTGGTCGTCCCTGGTTAGGCTGAACGTCATGCCCGCCGACGCCTCCCCGGCCGCCCCCGAGCCGTCCATCGACGCTCGTCCGGGCGACACGACCGGCGTCGGCTCGCCGAGCGTTCCGACGCCCCGGCCGGCGCCACAGGTCGAGAGCACCGACGACGCCGGGCTGGACGACGACATTGGGCTGGACGACGAGCTTGCGGCCGAACCGGCCGAACCGGCCGCTGCGGGACTGACCGCGCGGGAGCTGGCGATCCTCGCCTTCGAGCAGCAGTGGTGGCGGCACGCCGGTGCCAAGGAGCAGGCCGTCCGGGACACGTTCGGGCTCTCCTCGACGCGCTACTACCAGCTGCTCAACGGGCTGTTGGACAATCCGGCCGCGCTCGCGGCCGACCCCGTGCTGATCGGCCGGCTCCGCCGGCTGCGCTCGTCACGCGCCCGTAACCGCCGCCGCTGAGCGGAAATCCGTCCTCCGCGCGCGCCCCGAAGCGGCCGTCGCGCCCGTACCGACAATGCCCTGTTGAGTACGGCGTCCCCGGTGCCCGGTCCGCCGCAGTCGGCCAAAGCATGTCGCCAGGCCCGACGGGTAGGCACCGGGGACACCGAGCCGCTGCTCAGCGGCTGCGGTCCGACGGGGGGAGGGATCATGACGGGTGCCAACCCGAGCCGGCCATCGCAAGGTGCGACCGGCAGGGCCCAACAGGCACGGCAGGAGGCGTCCCAGGTCGGGCACCAGGCTGCCCAGGCCAGCGGCCAGGTTGCCCACACCGCCGCCGAGCAGGGTGGGCAGGTGGCCGCCGAGGCGCGTCAACAGGCCCGGCACCTGACCGGAGAAGCCACCGACCAGCTTCGGGAACAGGCCCGGTCGCAGCAGCAGCGGGCCGTCGACGGTCTACGCGACCTGGGACAAGGGTTCCACTCCATGGCCGAACGGGACGGCGACTCCGGGCTGGCCGGGCAGGCGGTCCGGCGGGCAGCCGACGCCGCCGAACGCGCCGCCGGTTGGCTCGACGGACGGGAGCCCGGTGAGGTGCTTGACGACGTGCGGACGTACGCCCGGCAGCATCCCGGCACCTTTCTCGCTGGCGCGGCGGTGGCCGGGCTGCTGGTCGGACGGCTGACCCGAAGCCTGACCGGCGGTGGCAGCAGCGTGGCGATGTCCAGCGGGCCACCACCACAGGGCGAGACAGCCGGCGCGCGACCGCAGCCGTACAGCGGGATGGCTCGGGCGCAGAACGTCTCGCCGCCTGGCCAGCCGGAACGGGACGTGCCGGGTGGGGTGGCACCGTGAGCGCCCCGGAGAAGGAGCGGACCCAGGCGTCCGTCGGCGACCTGATGGGTGACGTGACCAGGGATCTCTCCACGCTGGTGCGCAAGGAGATCGAACTGGCCAAG
Source organism: Micromonospora sp. DT41 (assembly GCF_049841715.1). NCBI lineage: Bacteria > Bacillati > Actinomycetota > Actinomycetes > Micromonosporales > Micromonosporaceae > Micromonospora > Micromonospora sp. DT41. The sequence continues at coordinate 234,510 of NZ_JBNCKU010000003.1, forward strand.
GCCGAACTCCGCGAGGAGGCCACCCAGGCCGGCAAGGCGGGAGGCATGTTCGGCGGGGCGGGGCTGGCCGGGTTCCTGGCCGTGCTGTTCGTGTCGTACGCCGTCTGGTGGGGTCTGTCCAACACGATGGACGAGGGCTGGGCCGCGCTGATCGTCGCGATCATCTGGGGCGTCATCGCTGGTGGCCTCTTCGTCAACGCGCGGAACCAGGCGCGCCAGTTGCGTGCCGTGCTGCCACGGACGAAGCAGAGCGCGCAGGAGATGCCGGACGCCCTGCGGGGCCGGTGACCACGTCGCGAGGGGAGCAGGTCATGTCGAATGATCCGGATCGGATCCGGCGGGAGATCGAGACGACCCGCAACGAGTTGAGCAACGATATCGACGCGTTGACCGACAAGATGAACCCGCGTCGGATCGCCGGTGACCGCGTGGGCGAGGCGCGTGGCGCGTTCACCCGAGCGAAGGAGAAGGTGATGGGCAGCACGAGCCACAACCGTCAGCAGTCCAGCGAACGGATGTCGCACATGGCCAATTCGGTGCGCGACGAGGCCCGGTCGTTGGGGCACCAGTCGCAGGGTGCGGTCTACTCGGCACGCAACGAGGCGCGGTCACTCGGGCGGCAGTCCCGTGAGCAGGCGCAGGGAAATCCACTCGCGGCAGGTCTGGTCGCCTTCGGAGTCGGGCTGCTGGCCGCGTCCCTGGTCCCGCCGAGCGGGCGGGAGCGGCAGTTGGCCGGACGGGCCCGCGACATGGTGAGCGAACACTCCGATCAGCTGCGCGACCAGGCGAGCCAGGTTGGCCACCAGGTCCGGGACAACCTGCGGGAGCCGGCGCAGCAGGCGGCACAGTCGGTGCGGTCCACCGCCGAGCAGGGGATGTCCGAGGTCCGGGAGCAGGGCCGGTCCGCCGCCGGGAAGGTGCAGGGGCAGACGCATGCGGCCGTCGACGACCTCCGGCACCGGTGACCCGGTCGGCCGGGCGGGGACCGCGCCGATGATGCGGGTCCGCACCGCGTCCGCGCCGGCCCCCGGCCGCGAGGTCAACGAGGATCTTGCGTTCCAGGTCGGCCCGCTTGTCGGCGTCCTGGACGGCGCGACAGTGCCGGACGGCTTCGACACCGGATGCGTGCACGGGCCGGAGTGGTACGTCCGGCACCTGGCCGCCCGGATCGCGGTGGCCGAGGCGGTACGCCCGGCGGCCCGGCTGACGAGCAACCTGGCCGCCGCCATCCTCGCCGTCCGCGCCGACCACGGCGGGCAGTGCGACCTCGACCACCCTGGTACGCCGTCCAGCACCGTGTGCCTGCTGCGGGACCGTGGTGACCAGGTGGACTACCTGGTGCTCTGCGACAGCCCGCTTGTGCTCGACGAAGGCGGTCACATCAGGGTGGTGACCGACGACCGGCTGGAGGTGGCGATGACCGAGCTGCGGCAGATGGTCGCGACCGTACCGGCCGGGCCGGCGGACCCGGTCACCCGGTTCCGGCACGCGGTGGGCGTCCAGCGGGAGCGGATGAACCGTACCCACGGCTACTGGGTCGCGGCGGCCGACCCGGATGCTGCGTTCCACGCGGTGACCGGGACGGTGCCCCGGCGCGGCCCGGGGGCGCTGCGCCGGGCGGCGCTGCTCAGCGACGGCGCGTCCAGCGCGGTCGAGCAGTTCGGGTTGACCGACTGGCCGGGGTTGCTGGACGAGTTGAGCGCCGACGGGCCGGCGGCGCTCATCGACCGGGTCCGGGCCGCCGAGCGCGACCACGCCGACCGGCTACGCCGGCACAAGGCGACCGACGACGCCTCGGTGGTGTTCTGCGAGTTCGAGTCCGCCGTCTGAATCCCTGTCACCTCGAAGGGCGGCAACGGAGCGTGAGGAGGAACACCCCGAGCGCCCGACCGGCCGGTACCGGTGACCGGACCGCCAGTGCAAGGCCAATGGGGTGGACTTCAGCCGATGGGAACGGCAGACTGCGGCACGTGCCAGGTGCGGTCCGGCTGGAGCCGGTGGACGAGCGGAACCTTGAGTCGTTGCTCTCAGTAGCGGCTGCTGAAGCCGAACCCGATGACGTGATGCCCCCGGTCGAGGCGCCCGCCGGCTGGTCGCTCGCCCGTCGGGAAGCGTTCCGCAACTACCACCGGGGAAGCTTCGGCGGTCTGGACGGCCCGACCGGCTCGCAGATGTACGCCGTCACCGTCGGCGGCGAGGTGCTGGGCATGATCAGGATGACTCGCTGTGACGAGCCGGGCACGGTGGAGGCCGGGATGTGGCTCGGCAGGTCCGCGCGCGGGCAGGGGATCGGCGCCGCCGCCCTGCGCGGGCTGCTCATCGCCGCGGCCGGGGCCGGCATGCGAAATGTGGTGGCCGAGACGACCCCTGACAACGCCGGCGCGATAGCGGTCCTTCAGAAGTGCGGTGCGACGCTGCGCGAGGCCGGCGGCAAGGTGCACGCCGAGATCTGCCTCGACTCTACGCCGCCCGCGCGCTGAAGCTCTACGTCGTCCGCGCCCTGAAGCTCGTCTGACCGGTCGCCGAGCCGGTCAGCCCCGCTCGGCGGCGTACTTGGCGAGCCATTCCACCTGAGCCGGGTCCAGCGACGGGCGGACCCGTTCCCGCGCGATGGCCACGTGCGCGGCGGTGACTGTGGCGGCGGCAAGCGACTCCCGCATCGCCGCGAGCGCCGCCTCCCGGACCAGCGCCGCGCAGTCTGCCGCCGAGAAGCCGGTCAATTCCTCGCCGAGGGAGGCCAGGTCGACGTCCGGTGCCAGCGGTACGTGTCGGGACGCGGCCCGCAGGATCTCCGCGCGGGCCTCCGCGTCCGGTGGCGGCACGTAGACAAGCCGCCCCAACCGGCCCGGCCGCAGCAGCGCCGGGTCGACCAGGTCCGGCCGGTTCGTCGCGCCGATGACCACCACGTTGCGCAGGGTCTCCACCCCGTCCAGTTCGGTGAGCAGGGCGGCGACCACCCGATCGGTCGTGCCCCCGTCGGTGGCCTGCCCGCGTACCGGTGCCAGCGCGTCCATCTCGTCCAGGAAGATCAGCGTCGGCGCCGCCTCCCGGGCACGGCGGAACAGCTCACGTACGGCCCGTTCGCTCTCACCCACCCACTTGGAGAGCAGTTCCGCGCCCTTGACCGACAGCACGTTCGCCCGCCCCGATCCGGCCAGAGCCGTCACCAGGTACGTCTTGCCGCAGCCGGGCGGGCCGTAGAGCAGCACACCGCGGGGCGGCTGCACGCCGAGCCGGGCGAAGGTGTCCGGGTAGGTGAGCGGCCAGAGCACCGACTCGGTCAACGTCTGCTTGACCTCGTCGAGCCCACCCACGTCGTCGAGCGTCACCGAGGCCAACTCCAGGGTCGACGCGGCCATCGTCGTGGGCCGTACCACCTCCAGGGCGGCGGTGAAGTCGGCCATCGACACGGTAGGAGTCTGGGCGGACTTCTGCCGCAGCGCGGCGCGTACCCCGGCCTCCCGGACCAGCGCGGCCAGGTCCGCCGCGACGAACCCGGGGGTACGCCCGGCCACCTCGTCGAGCCGGACGTCGTCGGCGAGCGGCACCTGCCGGGTCAGGACGCCGAGCTGCTCGCGGCGCAGGGCGGGGTCGGGAAGCGGGATGCTGATCCGCAGCGACAGCAGGTCGGGTGCGCGCAGCGCCGGGTCGACAGCCTCCGGTCGGCTTGTGGTGCAGACCACTGCGACGCCGGCCCGGACGCTCTCCGCGAGCACCTGCCGGAACACAGTGGCCAGCGGGCCGGGTTCGTCCGCCGGGGCCAGCGCCTCCAGGTCGGTGACGAGCAGCACCGCCGGCCCGTCGGCGCGGGCAGCCGTCGCCACGGACCGCAGCCGGTCGGCGGCGGCCTGGTTGCTCAGCGCTGCCACCTCGGGCGCCCACAGCGGGTGTACGCGCGCACCGACCTTTGCCGCGACGGCCCGGACCAGCGCCGACTTGCCGGAGCCGGCCGGCCCGCCGAGCAGCACACCGAGCGAGATCGTGGTGCCCAACCGGCCCAGCACCTCCCGATGGTGGAAGCCGAGATCCAGGAGTTCGGTCAGCTCCTCGGCCTGGGCTCGCAGCCCCGGCAACTCGTCGACGTCGGGCGCGTCGTCCACGTCGTCCGTCTCCGGCGCGAGGGTGGCGTCACGCCGGGCGGCCGGGCTGGCGTCGGCCGGAGCGGAGGAACGGCCGGCGGTCGGGCCGTGGGTGGCCCGGCCGTACTCCCAGCCGACCTGCGTGTCCATGGTGACCAGCGACCCGGCGGACGGCTCGACGGCGACAACGGTGAGCAGGGTGCTGGTCCAGGCGAACCCGATCGTTGTGGACAGGCTGCGGCGGGCCGCCTCGACCAGGCTGCGCACCGAGGCGTCCGGCAGCACGTCCTGCGGCAGCAGCGACACGTCGTCGCCGACCGTGAGCACCTTGCCCAACAGGGCCAGCCGGAGCATCTCCGGACTGACCGCCGCGACCACCTCCACAGGCCCGGCCAGTGTGACCCGGCCCGCCGGGGTCAACGGCAGCGGCGACACCCGCACCTGACCGCCGTCGCGCAGCCCGAGGTTGCCGAGCGTCAGGTCATCGGCGTACAGCAGGGCACTGCTCGCGCCCGCGTCGGCCGCCGCGACGATCCCGGCGGTCTCCCGGCGGCCGGCCAGCCGGACCGGGTCACCGGGGCGTAACCCCAGCGCGGTCAGCGCCTCCGGGTGCAGCCGTACGATGCCCCGTCGGGCGTCCAGCGCCGCGGGCCGCAGGCTCGCGATCAGAGTCAGGTCGGGTTGCGCCACCGCCCGACCGTAGCCGCCGTCGGCCAGCCGTGGCGATCAGCGCCCCGGATCCACCTCGTCCAGCAGCGTCGGATCGCGCCGGATCAACTCTGCCAGGCGGGCCGCCGGGTCCGGCGTCAACCCGTGTGGGCCGGGTGTCCAGGCCGCCACCGTCCGACCGGACAGCGGCCAGGACGGTGGCGGCTCCACCGGTGCCACAGCAGGTGCCGCCGGTGCCGGACCGACAGTGACGTCTTGGCCGTCCCAGTCGACCCGCAGCGGGTACGTCCGGCCGTCGTGCTCGACGTGGACCGTCACCGCCAGCCCCGGGTGGGCGCTTACGACCTCGCGTACCGCCTCGGCCACCGCCTCGACCGGCCCCCATCCGGCGGCGTCGGCGGGTTCGTCCCGCCCAGCGTGTCGCGCGTCATGGCGGCCCGACCCGCTGGTGTCGACCCGGCCACCCGGGCCGTGCTCCGGGCCACCCGCCGGACGCGGCGTCGAGGTGTCGTCACGGTCACTGGTCCTGCGGCGCAGCGCCTCCTCGCGCCGGGCCAGCCGGGCCAGCGTCTCGCCAAGGTCGCCCCTCACCCGATCACCCCTTCCCGCCACGACCGGAGCCGGTCGGCTCAGGCCCTACCCTTCCCGGTCGCCCGGTCCAACGCGCGGTCCAGGACGACCAGCAGGGCGTCCCGCACCGAGAGCCGGTCCCGGGCGTCGAACTGCACCAGGGGCACGTGGTCACCGATGGCAAGCGCCCAGCGGATCTCACCCAACTCCAGTGCCAGTCGACCGTCGAACGCGTTGACGCCGACCACGAACGGCAACCCGGCCTGCTCGAAGAAGTCGATCGCCGGATAGCAGTCGTCCAGCCGGGCGCTGTCGACCACCACCAGCGCACCGAGCGCGCCCCGGGCCAGGTCGTCCCACATGAAGCCGAACCGCGCCTGCCCCGGCGTACCGAACAGGTAGAGCTTCAGGCTGCGGTCGATGGTCACGCAACCGAAATCCATCGCCACCGTGGTGGTGGTCTTGGCCGACCGGATGCCGGGGTCGTCCACGCCGATCCCCGCGCTTGTCATCTCGGCCTCGGTGGTCAACGGCGCGATCTCGGAGATCGCCCCCACTGTGGTGGTCTTACCCACCCCGAAACCGCCGGCGACGAGGATCTTCACCGGTATCGGTGGCGTCGCGGGCGGGCGGCCGGACGGCAGCGACGGCGCGGCGCTCGGCGTCGGCCGGTACGGCGGTGGCGGAGGCGCGGTCGGCGGCGGGCCGATGCGCCCGAGCATGGGATCAGTGCCCGGCGACGTGCCGTAACGGGCAGCGGCGCTGTTGCCGGCGAGACCCCCGATCGGGGCGACCGGCCATTCAGGAGATCGCACGGAGTCCATCAATCACTCGCAGGATGAGGTCGGGGTTGAAGGCGTCGTTGCCATCGGTGACATGCACGTCCAGGTGACCGGCGGCGCGCAGGTCGCCGACCAGGACACGGGTCACGCCGAATTGCAGCCGGGTCCGGGCCGACAACTCGGCCACGGAGATCGGCTCTGCGCAGAGCGCGAGGATCGCCTGAAGCTCCGGCGCCAGCAGGGCTGTCGACGTACCGGTCCACCGGCCGTCGTCGGCGCGCAGGGTCACCTGCGTCTCCAGCCCGATCGCCGGGTCCACGCTCTCCACCCGTCCCGAGGTGAGCACGAAGGGGCGTGGACCCGCCGGACGGCCGTCGTCCGGCTCCGGCGCCGCCGGCGTGCCGCCCCCACCCGGGTGCGGCGTACGCAGGTAGGGGCGGATCCGGACCCGCGGGTCCGGATCCGGATCGTCGCCGGGGACCTCCGGCGTCATTGCTGGACGGAGTTCTTCAGCTCGACGATCAGCCGCGGGGTGAGCGCCCCACCGGCCCGCCCCGCGAAGAGCGTCATCTCGTAGGCGACGGTGCCCAGGTTGGCCGATCGGTCGGCGACGACGCCGAGCACCGACCCGCTGCTGATCGCGCTGATCAGCAGGTAACCGTCGGCCATGTCGACGATCACCCGGTTCAGGCCGCCGAGCGCGTACCAACTGGCCGCCCCACCGGCGAGGCTGGTCATGCCGGAGACCACGGCGGCAAGCCGCTCGGCGTTGGACCGGTCCTTGATGGCCGACATGGCCATCAGCAGCCCGTCCGAGGAGACGGCGATCGCCTCCAGGACCCCGGCCGTGCTGGAGGTGAAGGAGTCCAGCAGCCAGTTGAAGGTGCGGGCCTCAGGGCTGAGGTCCCCCGCGGCGCCGGGCTGGCTCTGGTCGACGTTTTCGTGCAGGAAGGGGCTGGTCACCGTGATGATCCTTCTTCGTTCCGGCGGTCTGGACTGACTTCACGGAGGGCGCGGGCAACGCCCGCCTCGAACTCGGTGATGAGGTTGCGAACCTCGGCCGGGTCGCCGGGGTGCGGGCTGGTCGGCGGGCAGGGCGGGGTGACCGCGAGGTTCGCTCCGGGCACCCGCCTGTTGAGGTGTGGACGGTCCAGTGTGGTGTCTGCGGGGGCGCCGGTGCCCACTATCGGGTGGATGGGGTCGCCCGGCGTCGCGGGCAGGTCGATTGTGACGGTCTGCTCGGCTCGGCGTACGCCGGCCTGGACCGCCTCGACCAGGGCCCGGGCGGCGGTCGGGTCGGCGGCCGTGGCGTCGACCGGCCCGACCGGCGCGGCCGTGGCGCCCAGGCTGGCACCGGGTACCCGTTGCCGGACCCGGGGTCCGCTGGGGGTGCCCGACGGTTCCCGGGTCTCCGGCGCGGTGGCCGGGCGCTGTTGGCCGATGTCTACGCGCGCCGTTCCCTGGGCTGGCCGACGGGGCAGACCTGTGCTGGGGTCCGTCAGGTCGGCCGGTGCCGACGGTGCCGGTGCGTGCGCCGCGTCGACGGTGACCGGGGAGTCGCCGGGCTCCCGGGCCCCGAACGCGTCCCAGGACTCGCCGGATTCCAGGCTGCGCGTGGCCCGGCTGAGGAGGTCCGTCTCCAGGCTGGCCGGCGCGGCGGTGGCCGCCGCAACGGTGGCGGCACGGGAAGGGGCACTCGGAGCCGGGTCGATGGCGGCGGAAGGGCGTCGGCTGCGGTCCGGCACCGCGGCCCGGGCCACCGTGGCCCCGGCCCGGTCGGCACGGCGCACCACCAGCGACGCCGACGGGATCTCCACCTGGGCGGTCACCCCACCGCCCACCGTGGCGGTCAGCTGCACCGTCCAGCCGTGGCGGCGAGCCAACCGGCCCACCACGAAGAGGCCGAGCACCTCGGTCGGTGCGAGGTCGAGGCGTTCCCGCCGGGTGAGGCGTGCGTTCTCCTCGAACAGCCGCTGCTCGCTCATGCCGATGCCGCGGTCCACAACGGTGATCCGGGCACCGAACTCGGACGGCTCACCGGCCACCAGCACCCGGGTGTGCGGCGGGGAGAACACGGTCGCGTTCTCCATCAGCTCGGCAAGCGCCAGGACGAGGTCGCCGACCACTGCCGGTGCGGCCGAGATGCCCGGTGGCACCTGCACCTCCACCCGGGTGTAGTCCTCGATCTCACCGAGCGCCAGCCGCACCACGTCCGCCAGCGGCACCGGCGCTGTGTGCGCGTCGGCTCCGGCCGAACCGGAGAGCACCACGAGGCTGCCGGCGTTGCGCCGCAACCGGCTTGAGATGTGGTCGAGCCGGTACAGGTGCTCCAGGCGGCCCGGGTCGGCCTCCTGCTGCTCCAGCCGGTCGATCAGGGCGATCTGCCGGCCCACCAGGTTCTGCGTACGCCGCCCGACGTGGCCGAACATCTGTGCCACGTTGCGCCGGCCGGCGATCTGCCGCTCGACCAGCTGCGCCGCCGTGTTCTGCACCCTGTCGAAGGCGCGGGCCAGGTCGCCGATCTCGTCGTTGGCCCGGATGTCGACAGGTTCCAGGCGTACCGACTGGGCGCTCTCCGCCTCGTCGTCGGTGACCCGGACCAACTCCGCCTCGGCGATCCGAGCGACCCGGTCGGCTGACTGGGTGAGCCGGGTCAGCGGCCGGGCGACAGTCCGCGCCACCGCCACGCTCAGCAGCACCACGAGCGCCAGGATCAGCGCCGCGGCGCCACCGACAAGGTACGCGGCGGTAAGTGCCCGCCGCTGCTCGGCGGTGACCTCGGCGACCACGTCGGCGACCAGCTTCTTCTCGACGAACTGCCCGAGCCGGATCATCGAGCGGACGGACGGGAAGAGCGCGTCGAGCGGCACGTCGCGGACCGCGCCGGCCGGGTCCCGGGCACTGGTGACCAGGAAGTCGGGGCTGGTACGCGCGGCGACAGCCGAGTCCAGGAGCCGGGCGACCTTGAGCTGATCGGGTGTGATCAGGCTGCGGAAACGCCGACTGTCCACCTGGAGGGCGGCGATGCACGCCACGTACGCCGCGCTTGCCTGCGGTGCGCCTGTCGCCTTGACCAGAAGGCTCAGCGTGGCGCAGGCGCCCAGACCCTCGTCGGCGCGCAGCAGCCCGTCCAGTGCGAGCACCTGTCGGCCGGTGAGCGTGTCGGTGTCCACGCCGAAGTTCAACCGGAGCGACTCGATGAGCCCGGTGTTGACAGGGCCGAACCCGTCCATCACCTGGATCGGGTTGGCGGTGCCGGTCAGGACCGCTGTGCGCAGGTCGACGAGGCCCGACACCGCGGCGAGGGCGCGCTCGACCTGGTCGGTCGGTGCCGCACCGGCTCCGGATCGCAGGTCGGCGACCCGGTCGTCCACGTCGGCGGACTTCCGGATCAGTTCGGAGCGGTCGACCCGGCGGAGCAGGAAGCCGATCGAGAGGACGCGTTCCTGCTGGAGGTCCTGGATGAGACTGCCGACCTGGCTGGCGAGCCGTACGCGGTCGGTGATGTCGCCGGCGCGTTGCGCGGCGGCAACCCGGTCGAGCACCACGGGCACGGCGAGGCCGACCATGCTGAGCAGGGGGATCACCACGAGCAGCGCGAGCTTGCCGCGGATTCGGAGCCTACCGAGAAGCATCGAAGGGCCCCCACTGCGCGATCTCCGTGTGCTGGGGCGCGCCGACGGGTTGCAGCGCTCGCTGGTCGGCGGGTCTGCCCGTGCCGCCCGGCGGCTGCCACGGGTCGCTCTGCGCCAGGTCGCTGGAGCTGTCCACGTCCGTGGTCAGCGTGGCCGCCCGACGGTGGGCCCGGCGGGCGGCGGCGATCAGCAGCGTGGCGAGCCAGCCCAGCAGCAGGACGGCGACGGCTGCCGCGCCGACTGCGGTCCAGCGGTCCCGGTCCAGCCCGTCGATCCGTTCGACGAGCAGGGCGTCCAGTTCGGTGAGGATTACCGGCTGAAGTTGCCGTGCGGCGTTGCGCGAGTTGAGCGCGGCGGCGGCCAGTCGCCCCGGGTCCACCGCGCCGGTGCCGGGGGCGGGGGCGGAGTACGCGGCGAGCGCCTCCACCGAACGCTGGTAGGCGTCGAGTGGAGTCAGCACGTTAGCGCCGAGGTCGGTGCTCTCCGAGCTGTCCACCGCCGAGCGCAGGTTGTCCACCACGTCGTTGGCGGGAGTGAGGGCGGACACCCGCAGGCTGGTCAGTTCCATGAGGCCGCGGGTCCGTTCGGCGGCGGGCCGGCGGCTGACGAGCGTGGCCAGGTCGGCGAGCCGGCCGGCGCCCACCAGTGCCTCGGGCAGTTCCTGGCCGGCGGCGTCCTGGAGGAAGTACGAGTCGGCGCCGGGATCGCGGACCAGCCCGGAGCTCTCCCGGACCTTGTCGTGCAGGTCGAGCAGCAGGTCGGTGACCTCGCCGTACGCGGTGTAGGCGGATTCCGGGTCGGCGGGGCGGCGGTCGCGCAGCGCCTCCAGCTTGGCCCGGAGCCCGGCCCAGCGTTCCTGGCTGCGTAGTTCGCCGCCGATGCGGGCGTCCATCGCGGCGGCCTGCTCGACGGCGCGGGTCAGTGGCTCACCGGGGACGGGCCGGCCGCTGACGGTGGCCGACTGGGCCTCCACGAGGGCTTCGGTGATCGGGGCGAGGGCGCGCAGGTACTCCACGCCCAGCCGTGCCCGGGAGGCCTGATCGCGATCCTCGCCGGTGTGCTGCCAGCTCTGGGTGAGCAGTATGCCCACCGGGACCAGAAGCGCGGCGATGAGCAGCAGCGGCAGCATCCGGCCCAGCGTGGACGTCCGTCGACGGGCCCGCGGCGCGGGAACTGTCATGGTGTGTCTCCTCCGGCGTCGGGCGGGGGTCGACGCGCGTTTCGGGTTCATCGATGAGTCCCGTCCGCCGGACCGGAAAACTAACCGAAGCAGCCGAGGTGGAGTCGCTGGCGCAGAGTCAGGTTTGCGTCAGTTCGAGCGATGTCACCATTCGTCCGGGTTATAGACACGCTGCGTGGCATTGGCAGGTGTGACATGGAAGGATCGAGGTGGATTTCCGACGAAGATCGGAATTCACGGGATGCGAACTCAACTCACTGGCCAGCGCTGGACGATGCGCGGTCGCACCCGTCTAGATCACCGATCGGAGTAACCGGACGGACGTACGGCGGATCTCAGCCAGCGCTCAGGCTTGGGGCCGTACCGTGTGCCGCATGAGATCGCCGTCGCCGGCCGCGTGGTTCCGGCGTGCCCTGCCCACCCGCCGTCGCGCGATCGCCGCGACGGCGGTCGTCGTCCTGCTGGCCGCCGCCGTGACCTGGGCGGTGTGGCCGCAGGGATCGGGGGTGCGCACCGAGAGCGCGATGCTCACCGTCCGCTCTGGACCCTCCGGTGACCAGCCCGTCGACCTGGACACCACCCTGTACCTGCCGGACGATGCCTCGTCCGGACGGAAGGTGCCAGCAGTGCTGTTGGCACACGGGTTCGGCGGCACAAAGGATTCGGTGCGCTCCGACGCGGAGGAGTTCGCCGGACGCGGGTACGCGGTGCTCACCTGGACAGCGCGGGGCTTCGGCCGCAGTGGTGGTCAGATCCACCTGGACAGCCCGGACTACGAGGTACGCGACGCGCAGCGGCTGCTGGACTGGCTGGCCGACCGGCCCGAGGTGCGCACCGACGCTCCCGGCGATCCGAAGGTAGGCGTGGTCGGCGGCTCGTACGGCGGCGCGCTGGCGTTGCTGCTGGCCGCCCAGGACCGGCGGGTGGACGCGATCGTCCCCATGATCACCTGGAACGACCTGTCCCGCGCGTTCCTGCCGGAGAGCACCGGCGCGTCGCCGACCGAGGGCGTGTTCAAGAAGGGCTGGGCGGGCCTCTTCTTCGGCGGGGGCGGCAACGTGGGCAGCGGCCCGGCCGGGCTCTCCGGCACGACCGCCGCCCAGCCGGAGGGCGCACCCGCGTCGGCCGGCCCGCCCAGCCCGGGGCCGGGCAGCGGGCCGGGCACCGGTCCGGGTGGCGCACCCGCCGGAGCGGCCGACCCGGCCTGCGGCCGGTTCGCCGCCGATATCTGCGCCGCGTACCTGCGGATCGCCACCACCGGCCAGGCCGACCAGGCCGCCGTGGACCTGCTGCGCCGGTCCAGCCCGGCCGGCGTGCTGGACCGGATCACGGCACCCACCCTGCTGGTGCAGGGCGAGGCGGACACGCTCTTCCCCCTGGGCGAGGCGGACGCCAACGCCAAGGGCATCGCCGCCGCCGGCACCCCGGTGCGGGTCGCCTGGTTCACCGGCGGCCACGACGGCGGTGCCGGCCCCCGCTCGGATTCGGACCGGGTGAAGTTCCTGACCGCCCAGTGGCTCGACCACTACGTCAAGGGCGAAGGCGACGCGCCTGGTGACGACTTCACCTGGTCGCGCATCGCCGGCTTCGACGCGCTCGATCGAGGTCTGGTCGCCACCGGCTTCCGTACCACCGACTACCCGGGTCTGGACGGCGACAGCCGCCGGGAGGTCACCGTCGCCGGCCCGCCGCAGCCGATCGCGAACCCGCCGAACGGCAATCCGGCGGCCATCTCCTCGGTCCCGTTCGCCGGCGGGCTCACCTCACTGCTCGGCGGAGTGGCCGGCGACGTGCCGGGCCAGCACGCCCGGTTCGAGTCGACGCCGCTGACCGAGGCGGTCGACGTGGCGGGCGCGCCCACCGTCACCCTGCGGGCCGCGTCGCCGACCGGCGAGGCCGTGCTCTTCGTCAAGCTCTACGACGTCGACAAGGACGGCGCCGCGACCCTGTCGAACGGGCTTGTCGCGCCGGTCCGGCTCACCGGTCTGCCGGAGCAGGTGCAGGACGCCCGCCCGGTCACCGTGACGCTGCCCGGTATCGTCCACCGCGTCGAGGCCGGACACCGGCTGCGCCTTGTGGTCGCCACGTCCGACCAGGCGTACACCACGCCTGCCGAGCCCACCGTCTACACGGTGGCGGTGGACGGCGCGGTGAGCCTGCCCACGATCGACGGCGAGCCCATCCCCACCGCCGCGACCGTGTGGCGTTGGGTGCTCGCCGGCCTGCTCGCGGCCATCGCGATCGGGCTCGTCGTGGTCGTCGCAGTGGTCCGCCGCCGCCATCGCCGCCAGGACCGCTCGGTGCATCCGGAGTACGCGGACACGCCGCTCGCCGTGCGCTCCCTGCGCAAGGAGTACGCGGACGGCTTCGTGGCCGTGTCGAACGTCGACTTCGAGGTGCACCCGGGTCAGGTGGTGGGTCTGCTCGGGCCGAACGGCGCCGGTAAGACCACGACCCTGCGGGTGCTGATGGGGTTGACCCAGCCGACCGCCGGTGAGATCTACGTCTTCGGTCGGCGGCTGGTGCCCGGCTCACCGGTGCTCTCCCGCATCGGCGCGCTCGTGGAGGGGCCCGGTTTCCTGCCGCACCTGTCCGGCCTGGACAACCTGAAGGCGTACTGGCGGGCCACCGGACGGCCGTGGGAGGACGCGCACTTCGACGCGGCGTTGGAGATCGCCGGGCTGGGCGACTCGGTGCACCGGAAGATCAAGAACTACAGCCACGGTATGCGCCAGCGTCTGGCGATCGCCCAGGCCATGCTCGGCCTGCCCGAACTGCTGGTACTCGACGAACCGACAGACGGGCTCGACCCGCCGCAGATCGCCGAGATGCGCCGCGTCCTGCAGCGGTACGCCACCGACGGGCGCGCGGTGCTGGTCTCCAGCCACCTGCTGGCCGAGGTGGAGCAGACCTGCACGCACGCGGTGGTGGTGAACAAGGGTCGGATCGTGGCGTCCGGGCCGGTGGAGGAGATCGTGGGCGAGTCGCCGAGCGTGCTGTTCGACGTCAGCGACCCGGTGGCGGCGCGGGCGGTGCTGGACCAGTTGCACGGCGTTCGGGTGCTGCCGGAGAGCGACGGTCAGTTGGTGGTCGACACCAACGGCACGACCCGCAGCGAGGTGGTGGCCGAGCTGGTACGCGCCGGCATCGGAGTGGACCGGGTGGTGCCCCGGCGGCGCCTGGAGGACGCGTTCCTCGCCCTGGTGGGCGAGAACTCTCGGGGAAGCGGTGACCGGTGATGGCTGGCTCTTCCGTCGACACGCCGTCGGGCGTCACCGATCCGGCCGGTGCGGCCCGTGGCTACCGGCCGTCGGCCACCATGCCGTTCGCGGCGGAGTTCCGCCGGCAGGCGTCGCGGCGGCGTACCCAACTGGCGCTCGGGTTCATGGTGCTGCTGCCGCTGATCATCCTGATCGCGTTCCAGTTCGACTCGGGCGGCGACGACGACAACGGCCGCAACGAGTTCTCCAGCCTGGTCGAGCTGGCCACCTCGGGCGGGCTCAACTTCACCCTGTTCTCGATCTTCGTGTCGGCGTCGTTCCTGCTGGTGGTGGTCGTCGCGCTGTTCTGCGGCGACACGGTGGCAAGTGAGGCGAGCTGGGGGAGTCTGCGCTACCTGCTGGCCATCCCGGTGCCCCGCGCCCGGCTGCTCACAGTGAAGCTTGTGGTCGCGCTCGCGTACTCGGGGCTGGCCCTGCTCCTGCTGGCCGGCACCGCCCTGCTCGCCGGCACCCTGCGCTACGGCTGGTCGCCGCTGCGCAGCACTGTCGCCGCCGAGCTGGAGCCGACCGAGGGGCTGCTCCGGCTGCTCGCCGTGCTCGGCTACCTGGCGGTCGTACTCCTGGTGGTGGCGGGGCTGGCGTTCCTGCTGTCGGTGACGACGGACGCCGCGCTCGGCGCTGTCGGTGGCGCCGTGCTGCTGTGGATCCTGTCGAGCATCCTGGACCAGATCACCGCCCTGGGGGCTCTGCGCGACTTCCTGCCCACCCACTTCAGCACCGCCTGGCTGGGGCTGCTCTCCACACCGGTGCAGACCGACGACGTGGTGCGCGGCTGCATCTCGGCAATCTGTTACGCGACGCTGTTCTGGGGGCTGGCGTTCTGGCGGTTCACCCGCAAGGACATCACGTCGTAGCTGCTGCCATCTGACGCCACCGCCCGATCGGTTTCCTGGAAAGCGGGGCACCGGTCGGGCGGAATGGCACCTTTTCGTGGGATCCCGGAAAGGTGCCACCGCAACTATCGACGAGGCAACAGGGTGTACTGGCTGCTTGCGGGGCGGTACCGTCGGTTGCGGGAGCGCTCCCATGGGAGGCGACCAGGTGGAGGCGAATCCGGCTCTTGTTCCGGCAGGGATTTTCCCACTAGCAAGGATTTTATTAACTTCGATTGATTCATGCTCCATGATGGGTGAACATCGACACCTATCTATGGAGGTCCCATGAACGTCTCTCGGCTCGGCGGGCCGATCCTGTCCCTGTTCCGCATCGTGACCGGCCTGCTGTTCGCGCTGCACGGCCTGTCCTCGATCTTCGGGTTGTTCGGCGGCAACCCCGTGACCGGCAAGGCGATACCCATGGGCGTGTGGCCAGGCTGGTGGGCAGCGCTGATCCAGCTGGTCTGTGGCGCGCTGGTGCTGGTCGGGCTCTTCACCCGGCCGGCAGCGGTCCTCGCCTCGGGTTCGATGGCGTACGCCTACTTCGTCGTCCACCAGCCGGAGGGCCTGCTGCCGCTACAGAACGGCGGTGAGCTGTCCGCGATCTTCTGCTGGTCCTTCCTGCTGGTCGCGGTGCTCGGCCCAGGGTCCTGGGCGCTCGACGCGCTGCTGGCCCGGCGTCGCCCCGCCACTTCGACCGCGCCGATCGCCGAACCCAGGTCGGTATCGGTCTGACCGCACTCTCACCGCGTCGCCGGGGCCTCGACGAGGAGGCCCCGGCGACGCGCCGCGCGTTGATCACCCGTTCTGGCCTGGTCGTTTAGCTCACAGCGTGGGATCAGCGCTGGATGCGACGGCCGGCGGTGCCTAGACTCGGCGGCACAACTGAATACCTCATCCAGAGGGGCTGAGGGATACGGCCCGACGACGCCCCGGCAACCACCCCGCGCGCTCACCGCTGAGCGACCCGTGGGGCAGGTGCCAATTCCGTCCCTGCCGCACGGTGCGATGCGGGGAAAGATGAGAGGACTCTCGACATGACGTCGACGCTCGCCGCCTCCGGCATCGACACCTCCGCCAGCCCCGCCCGCGCCCTGGTCTGCCGCGCCTGTTCGGCCCGCTACCCGCTCGCCGCGCAGCACGCCTGCTACGAGTGTTTCGGCCCGCTGGAGGTCGACTACGACACCGCCGCCCTCGCCACCGTCACCCGCGAGCAGATCGAGGCCGGCCCGAACAACATCTGGCGGTACGCCGCGCTGCTGCCCGCCGGTCAGGACCCGGCCACCCGGGTGACCGTCGACCCCGGTCTGACGCCCCTTGTGGCGGCCCCGCACCTCGCCGCCGAGCTGGGCATCACCGCGCCGCTCTGGGTCAAGGACGACAGCGCCAACCCGACCCACTCGTTCAAGGACCGCGTCGTGTCGGTGGCGCTCACCGCCGCGAAGGCGCTCGGCTTCACCCGGTTCGCCTGCGCGTCGACCGGCAACCTGGCCAACTCGGTGGCCGCGCACGCCGCCCGCGCCGGGGTGCCCTCGGTGGTCTTCATCCCCAGCGACCTGGAACAGGGCAAGGTCATCACCACGGCCGTCTACGGCGGCGAGCTTGTCGCCATCGACGGCTCGTACGACGACGTGAACCGGCTCTGCGGCGAGTTGGTCGAGACCGACGAGTTCGAGGACACCGCGTTCGTCAACGTAAACGTCCGGCCGTACTACGCGGAGGGCTCCAAGACCCTCGGCTACGAGGTCGCCGAGCAACTCGGCTGGCGGATCCCCGCCCAGGTGGTCATCCCGATGGCCAGCGGCGAACTGCTCACCAAGATTGACAAGGCGTTCTCCGAGCTTGTCGAGATTGGCCTGGTCGAGGCGCCGGCCGGTGGTTGGAAGGTCTTCGGCGCCCAGTCGGCCGGCTGCAACCCGATCGCTTCGGCGCTGCACGCCGACACCGACACCATCACCCCGGTCAAGCCGACAGGCATCGCCAAGTCCCTCAACATCGGTGATCCGGCCGCCGGCCTCTACGCGTTGGAGGCGGTCCGTCGCACCGGCGGCTGGATGGAGTACGTCGACGACGACGAGATCCGCGCCGGCATCCGCGACCTGGCCCGCACCACAGGGGTCTTCGCCGAGACCGCTGGCGGCGTCACAGTGGCGGTGCTGCGCAAGCTCGTCGAGTCCGGTCGGCTCGACCCGACGGCCGAGACGGTCGTGTTCAACACCGGCGAAGGGCTGAAGACCATCGACGCGGTGGCCGGTCAGGTCGGCCCGACCCACCACATCAAGCCGTCGCTGCGCGCTGCCCGCGACGCCGGCCTCCTCTGATCCAGCGGCGTCGAGCCGTCCGTCGAGGGCGAGGGATCGCCCGGACGGGGGATCGGGCCGATCCGCCGGGTAACTGGCTTTTCGCAGTGAGTGTAGAAAACCCGCCGCTGCGGACTTGACGACAGGAACCGGACGGCGCAAGATGCTCCGTGCGGGAGGGCATTTCGCCGGAGACTTTTGAAGTTCTTGCGACCCAACGCCGGAGGCGTTGTGCGAGTGTCCCTCCCGACCACGTCCGATCGGGCCACCGGATTAATTCGGTGGCCCGATCGCTTTTTCCGGTGACAGGCTCGCCGGCATGAGCATCACGATCGCGTCCTTCGACGGCGCCGACCAGGCCGCGGTCGACGAGGCGTACCGGATCGGCGCGGCCGCCAGCACCATCGACCTGCCGGACTTCCCGCCGTTCTGCCGGCGACGCTTCGACGCGCTCCTGCACACGCCGATGCCCGGCACCGAGTCGCTCTGGGCACTGGCCCGGCTGGACGGCGTACCGGCCGGCTACCTGCAACTGGACCTGCCCCAGCTCGACAACACCGACAACGCGACAGTCGAGCTGACGGTGCATCCCGAGCTGCGGCGTCGCGGCGTCGGCAGGGCACTGCACGAGTACGGGGTACGCCTGCTGCGCGAGCGCGGACGCAAGCGGGTGGTTGGGATGACCGTCTCCACGATGCCCGACGGGCCGCCCCGATCAGCGGCGGGTGACGCGTTCGCCGCCACGACCGGGGCCCAGGCCGCGCTTGTCGACGTGCGTCGCCGGCTCGACATCGACAGCATCGACCGGGTCGCGCTGCGCGCTGCGCTCGCCGAGGCCCACGCGCTGGCCGAGGGCTACCAGTCCGTCACCTGGCAGGGTGCGACCCCGCCGGAGTACCTGGCGGACATCGCCTATCTGGACGGCCGGCTGCTCATGGACGCGCCGATGGGCGACGTGCAGTGGGAGCCGGAGCAGGTCGACGCCGAACGCATCCGGGGCACCGACCGGGCGTTGGAGGCCAGGGGCCGGCGGCGCTACCACCTCGGGATGCGGCACGAGGCGTCCGGTCGGCTGGTCGCCTGGACCCTGCTCGACGTGGGCGCCAGCGCAGACTGGCACGCCTTCCAGCAGATCACCATCGTCGACCCCGCTCACCGTGGGCACCGACTGGGCCTGCTCGCCAAGATCGAAAATCTGCATCACCTGCTCACCCACGAGCCGGCGGTACGCGTCGTCGACACCTTCAACGCGGCAAGCAACAGCTACATGGTGGCGATCAACGAGCGGCTCGGCTTCCGCCCCGTGGACTCCTGGAACAACTGGCAGCTCACCCTCTGACGGGCAATCGGCGCTACTGCTCGCGCGGGGTCCTCAGGCATGATGGCGGCATGACGGAGACCCCGCATCCCCTGTACGACAGGCACGCCGACACCCTCAACCGTGCGCTGACCGCGATCACGGAGCGGGGCTACTGGTCCGCGTACCCAGAATCCCCAAGCCCCCGGGTGTACGGCGAGACCGCCGCCGCCGACGGCAAGGCCGCCTTCGAGGCTTACCTCGGTGGGGACTTCCCCCTCGACCAGCCCGGCACGGGTGAGCGGATCGCCACCGAGGCGAGCCCGTTCGGTGTGGAGTTGGCCGTGCGCTACCCGCACGCCGGCACCGACGAGCTGATCAGGGCTGCCTCGGCCGCGCTGCCGGCCTGGCGCGACGCCGGCCCGCAGGCCCGGGTGGGCGTCTGCCTGGAGATCCTCGACCGGTTGCACAAGCACATCTTCGAGCTTGCCAACGCTGTGCAGTTCACCAGCGGGCAGGCGTTCGTGATGGCCTTCCAGGCCGGCGGCGCGCACGCGCTGGACCGGGCGCTGGAGTCGCTGGCGTACGCGTACGCCGAGATGACCCGGCACCCGCAGACGGCCGGCTGGGAGAAGCCCGCGGGCAAGGGTGACCCGCTGCGGATGACAAAGACCTTCCACGTGGTGCCCCGTGGAGTGGCGCTGGTGATCGGCTGCAACACCTTCCCGACGTGGAACTCGTACCCCGGGCTGTTCGCCTCGCTCGTCACCGGCAACCCGGTGATCGTCAAGCCGCACCCGCGCGCGGTGCTGCCCCTGGCCGTCACCGTGAAGTACGCCCGGGAGGTGCTCGCCGAGGCCGGCTTCGACCCGAACCTGATCCTGCTGGCTGCCGAGGCGCCCGGCGAGAAGCTCGCCAGCGACCTGGCCCTGCACCGGTCCGTGAAGATCGTCGACTTCACCGGGTCCACCGAGTACGGCGACTGGCTGGAGACGCACGCCCGGCAGGCGTCGGTCTACACCGAGAAGGCCGGGCTGAACACGGTGGTGATCGACTCCACCGACGACTTCGCCGGCATGTGCCGCAACCTCGGCTTCACGCTGACCCTCTACAGCGGCCAGATGTGCACCACCTCGCAGAACATCCTCATCCCGGCCGGCGGGATCGAGACCGACCAGGGGCACAAGAGCTTCGACGAGGTGGCAGGCGGCATCGCCGCGGCGGTCGGCAAGCTCACCGCCGACCCGGCGCGGGGCGTCGAGCTGACCGGCGCCATCGTCAACGACGGTGTGCTTGAGCGGCTGGCCGATGTGACAAAGGTCGGCGAGCCCATCCTGGAGTCGCGGACCGTTGCCCACCCGGCGTACGCCGACGCGGTGGTGCGTACCCCGACGATCGTGAAGCTGGCCGCGGACGACGCGGACACCTACGGCCGGGAGTGGTTCGGGCCGATCTCGTTCGCCATCTCCACCGACTCCACAGCGCACAGCCTGGCGCTGATGCGCCGGACCGTCGGCGAGAAGGGCGCGCTCACGGCGGCTGTCTACTCGACCGACGAAGCGGTGCTGGACGCCGCCGAGGCAGTGGCGGTCGAAGTCGGGGTGCACCTGTCCTGCAACCTGACCGGCGGGGTCTTCGTGAACCAGTCGGCGGCGTTCTCCGACTTCCACGGCAGCGGTGCCAACGCGGCGGCCAACTCGGCGTTGACCGACGGGGCTTATGTCGCCAACCGGTTCCGGGTGGTGCAGTCGCGGCGTCACGTCTGATTGTTCTTGCTGTTTGGGGTTTCCGGGGCAGCCCGACCCGCTCCGGGCGGTCAGGCTTGATCCCTGCGCGGGTCGGGCTGCCCCGGAAACCCTTTGTGGGCACTCTTGCTGGGGCGCCGCCGGCTTTAGGCGGATCAGCATGGTTTTGCAGTGGCAGTTAGGCAGGGCGGCGCATCTGTAGTTCGTTCAGCGCCGGGATCGTGGGGTGGGGCACGCGTACGCCGGTGTCCTTGAAGCCCAGCCGCTGATAGGCGCGACAGGCGCGGTCGTTGCCGACCACCACCTCAAGCATCAACTCCGGCCGACCGCAGGCCAGCGACCAGGCCGCCACCTCGTCGATCAGATCGCCGAGCAGGCCGCTGCCCCGCCAGGTCGGCGTGACGTAGACCGCGTAGATGACTGTCAGGTCGGCCTCGCGCGGCGCCACGGTGCCACCGGCGTGCCCGACCAGCCGACCGCCCGGGTCGGCGACGAACTGCGCGGTGTCGGACCCGATCGAGGTGTACGCGATCCGGGCCGCGTACTCGGCGTGCGGCCGGGCCGCCGCTTCCGCCAGGGTCTCCAGGAAGGCCAACGGCGCGTCGGCGAGCATCTCCAGGCGCAGGGCCCGCATCCGGGCGGCGTCCTCCGGCCGGACCCGACGGATCTTCGCCTGTCGAACGGCGGCCGAGTCGGTGTCGGTGGTCATGTCTGCATGCCTACCACAGGGGCAGAAGACGTTCTCCGGGCCGCGCCCGACCCGCTCCCACCCGGATCCTGGACAAGGCCACGCGCATCCCAGGCGGTGGATGATCAGGGTCGGCAGCGGGCCACGTGGACAACGACGGGCGTAAATCAAGACAGGGTTGTCGCCGCAGCCAGGTGTGCTGAGGGGAGGGTCAGGAATATGCCCGATTTGTGGTCGTGCGCGGCTGTCACTCCTCGTGTAGCGTGCGATTTCGGTCACCCTCTTCAGCGGCCGTCGTCGATCGCTGAAGCGGTGGCCGGAGGCGTCCGGCCCTGCCGTGCGCCGGGGCCAGGCAACGCCGCAGAGTGAGGAAGTGCACCGTGGCACAGGGCACCGTGAAGTGGTTCAACGCCGAAAAGGGCTACGGCTTCATCGCCGTCGACGGCGGTCAGGACGTGTTCGTCCACTTCTCCGCGATCGAGATGGACGGCTACAAGGCGCTGGACGACGGTCAGCGGGTGGAGTTCGAGATCGCCCAGGGTCAGAAGGGTCCGCAGGCCGAGCACGTACGCGTCGTCGCCTGAGCGCAGCCCCGCACCCATCCGCCCGGCCGGTAGCCGAATCGTGTCCGGTCGTCGGCGGGTCGGGGCTGCGCCGGCGAAGCCCACCCGGGAAGATCGTGAACCGTTCCAGCCATTGCTGAGGAGGGTTCATGACCGACCAGCCGCCCCCGTCCAACCCGCCGATCGGGCCGGGGGAGCAGGGTCCGTCCGATCCGCTTCCGCCCGGCGCGACGCCCGCGTCCGGCCCGTACCCCGGTCAGCAGCCCGGATGGGACGCCGCCCAGGGTGGCTGGGGCCAGCAGGCAGGTCAACTGCCCGCCGGCCCGCCGCCAGGGTGGGGTGCCCCGCAGGGTGGGTGGGGTCAGCCGGGTGGTCCGCCGCCGGGCTGGGGTGACCCGCAGGCCGGCTGGGGTCAGCAGGCCGGTCCGCCGCCGCAGGGCTGGGGTGACCCGCAGGCCGGTCCGCCCCCGCAGGGCTGGGTCTTCCCGCCCACCGGCGGCTACCCGCCCGGCGCTGGTCCCTACGGCGGTCAGCACTGGTACCCGGGGCCGCAGGTCGGCTGGTACCCGCCCGGCCTCGACCCCAACGACCCGCTTGTCACGCCGCCCGGTGCCGGTTTGCCGGGCTGGCTCGACCGGTTCAACGGCGCACTGCGGCGAGGCTGGCGGCAGTTGGTGCCGATTCTCCTGCTCACCCAGGTGCTGCCCGCGGCCGTCCTGGCGATCATCTCGCTGGCCCTGGACCCGACGGCAAAGTGGGATACGCAGCCCGTCGACCCGGTGGCCGGGCTGCCGGACAACTTCGGTGCCGAGCTGTTGACCTTCGTCGTGGTGCTGATCGTCGGCAGCCTGCTCATCGGTGCGGTGCAGGCCGTCGGGTGGGCCGCAGGCAGTTGGGTGATCACCCAGCAGGCCGCGGGCAGGCCGGCCAGCCTCGACGGGGCGCTGCGGTACGGCGTACGCCGGGCGCTCGGCCTGTGGGGCTGGACGCTGGTGATGGGCCTGCTCGTCGGCGTGGGTATCTGTCTCTGCGTACTGCCGGGCATCTATCTGGCGTTCGCGCTGAGCATGGCCGGCCCGGTCTACCTCTTCGAACGGCACAACCCGATCGGCCGGTCGTTCCGGATGTTCCACGACCGGTTCGGGATGATGCTCGGCCGTGTGGCGCTGGTGGGCGGCGTGGTGCTCGTCATCAGCTTGATCTCCGGCGCCCTGGAGTCGGTGGGCACCGTCCCGTTCGGTACGGATCCGCTCGGCGCGCCGGGCTCCGCTGTGGGCGTGGTGGCCGTGATCGTGGTCACCTCGGTCCTGGCCCTGCCGGCCTACCTCGTCCAGCTGGCCGGCCTGCTGGTCACGTACACCGAGCAGCGGGCCCATGAGGGGCCGGTGAACAGCGCCGGACTGGCTGCGGAACTCGGCTGAGCGGCCCCATCGTGCTTGCACTCGGCAGGTGAGAGTGCTAAAAAAGGCATTGGCACTCGCACACTGTGAGTGCCAATGGTCGGGACGGTGGGGCCAGGTCGCACCGGTGTGGAGACACCGGAGCGGCACATGGCCGGTCGTCGCGGGCTATCCGGCCCGGCCGAAGGACGTCGTCGTCGCCAGGTGGCGACGTCCCAAGGTGCGTACACCAGGCGGCCCATCCGGGGCACACATCTCGGGTGGCCCGTGAGTGTCCAGGAGGACAACGCCGTATGGCCAAGATGATCGCGTTCGACGAAGAGGCTCGCCGCGGCCTCGAGCGAGGCATGAACCAGCTCGCCGACGCCGTGAAGGTGACCCTCGGCCCCAAGGGCCGCAACGTGGTGCTCGAGAAGAAGTGGGGCGCCCCCACCATCACCAACGATGGTGTGAGCATCGCCAAGGAGATCGAGCTCGAGGACCCGTACGAGAAGATCGGCGCCGAGCTGGTCAAGGAGGTCGCCAAGAAGACCGACGACGTTGCCGGTGACGGCACGACGACGGCGACCGTCCTGGCCCAGGCCCTGGTTCGCGAGGGTCTGCGCAACGTGGCCGCTGGCGCCAACCCGATGGCCCTGAAGCGGGGCATCGAGGCTGCTGTCGCGAGCGTCTCGGAGGAGCTGTCCAAGCTCGCCAAGGACGTCGAGACCAAGGAGCAGATCGCCTCCACCGCCTCCATCTCCGCCGGTGACAGCACCGTCGGCGAGATCATCGCCGAGGCGATGGACAAGGTCGGCAAGGAAGGCGTCATCACCGTCGAGGAGAGCAACACCTTCGGGCTGGAGCTTGAGCTCACCGAGGGCATGCGCTTCGACAAGGGCTACATCTCGGCCTACTTCATGACCGACCCGGAGCGCATGGAGGCCGTCTTCGACGACCCCTACCTCCTGATCGTCAACAGCAAGATCTCGTCGGTCAAGGACCTGCTCCCGATCCTGGAGAAGGTCATGCAGTCCGGCAAGCCGCTGCTGATCATCGCCGAGGACATCGAGGGCGAGGCCCTGGCCACCCTGGTCGTCAACAAGGTCCGGGGCACCTTCAAGTCGGTCGCCGTCAAGGCGCCGGGCTTCGGTGACCGCCGCAAGGCCATGCTCGCCGACATCGCCATCCTCACCGGTGGCCAGGTCATCAGCGAGGAGGTCGGCCTCAAGCTGGACGCCGTCGGCCTCGACATGCTGGGCCGCGCCCGCAAGGTCGTGGTGACCAAGGACGAGACCACCATCGTCGACGGTGCCGGTGACGCCGAGCAGATCCAGGGCCGGGTCAACCAGATCCGTGCCGAGATCGACAAGAGCGACTCCGACTACGACCGCGAGAAGCTGCAGGAGCGGCTGGCCAAGCTGGCCGGTGGCGTCGCGGTGATCAAGGTCGGCGCGGCCACCGAGGTCGAGCTCAAGGAGCGCAAGCACCGCATCGAGGACGCCGTTCGCAACGCGAAGGCCGCCGTCGAGGAGGGCATCGTCCCGGGTGGTGGCGTCGCGCTGGTGCAGGCCGGCAAGACCGCCTTCGACAAGCTGGACCTGGTCGGCGACGAGGCGACCGGTGCCAACATCGTCAAGGTCGCGCTGGACGCCCCGCTGCGGCAGATCGCCGTCAACGCCGGCCTTGAGGGCGGCGTCGTGGTGGAGAAGGTCCGTAACCTCGAAGCGGGTCACGGCCTCAACGCCGCCAACGGCGAGTACGTCGACCTGCTGGCCGCGGGCATCATCGACCCGGCCAAGGTGACGCGCTCGGCGCTGCAGAACGCGTCGTCGATCGCCGCGCTGTTCCTCACCACCGAGGCCGTCGTCGCGGACAAGCCGGAGAAGACCCCGGCTGCCCCGGCTGGCCCGGGTGGCGGGGAGATGGACTTCTGAGTCCAGTTCCGACACACCGAACGGGGCGGGCCGCTGATGCGGTCCGCCCCGTTCGTCGTGTGGCCCTTTTGTCGTCAGGTGGGCAGTGGCCGCTGGTTGCGCCGTTTCTTCGCCTGGTCGTACGGCGGAGGCAACTGGATCGGCGCGTCCACCATCTCGTGTGACTCCACCGCCGACGCGTCGTCGGTGGTCATCTCGGCAAGCTGCTCGGCGTCGCCGTAGTCGAGCCTGTCGAACGGCAGTTGGTCGGGCAGTTCGGCGACCGGCTTCCAGGTGATCGGCGGGCCGTCCTCGGTCTGGTCATCATCCGTGGTCATGGCTGCCTCCTCTTACCGAAACGGTAGGGGGCGCCGATCGGCGATGCGGGCGAATCGCGTTATATGGATCTATATCCTGTTCGCCCTTTAACCGACGTCGAGTGTCCGCCGGTACAGGAAGAAGACCCGCTCGATCCGCGCACCAGCGCTGCCCGAGTAGAACGGCACCGGCCCCACCCAGCCGATCTGCGCCCGGTCCAGCCCCGCCGCCCGCTGGTCACGCAGGCAGCGCCGCAGCAGCACCCCGCCGATGCCCGTCCCCGCAGCAACCGGTGCGGTGCCCATCGGCCCGAACCAACTCGGACGGGACGACCCGTACGCGGCGAAACCGAGCACCTCGCCGTCCCGCTCCGCAATGTGGCAACCGGCGCCCTCGCGACCCACCGACCCCGCCAGCTCGCCGTCCCACGTGCCACCGAAGGTGGACCGGGCGAACTCGGTCAGCGTCGGCAGATCCGCAGGCTCCGCCCGGCGTACGGTGACACCCTGCTCGGCAAGCCGCCGCTCCGCCGCCTCGGTGGACCGCAGGGCCGGCGAACCGTCGTACGACAGGTCGGCCGTCATGTTCCAGGCGGTCCGGTCCTGTCGGTAGCCAAGCGCGAGGGCGGCACAGACCGCCGGCGTGTAGCGGACGTCGATGCCCGGCCACGCGTAGTACGGCGGGTTGCCGGCCAGCAGCACCTCGGTCGCGCCGCGTTCGGCCAGCACCCGTTCGGCCCGCCCCAGCAGTGCCCGACCGACACCTTGGCGGCGGTGGTCCGGCAGCACGGCCACCAGGTCGACGTGCCCGACGGTCGGATCGCTCGACGACACCGAGCAGAGCAGCACGCCGACAAGGTCAGCACCCTGGTACGCGCCCAGCCCGACCACCGGCCGCCCGGCGGTGGCGGCCCGGGGCCACAGCACGTCCACGATGGCTGCCGCCTCGGTGGCGTCCTCGGCCAGGTCGAGAGCCTGTGCGCAGAGGCGTACCACGCTGGGCGCCAGGTCGGGGGTCAGCTCGGTGACGACGATCTCGGCGGTCATGGTGGCCGACCCTAGATCACCACGCGTCGTGCCGCGTTCCCGCCCGCCGCGTTCCCGCCCGCCGCGTTCCCGCCCGCCGCGTTCCCGCCCGCCGCGTTAGGAAGGGCCCCTTCCTATACACGAGGCGTTAATAAGGTGCCCTTCCTTACGGCTGGGCGGCGCGGACGGCGGCGTAGGCGTCGACCTGGCCTGCGCCTGTGACGTTGGCCGGGCCGCCGCAGGTGTCGGCCGGGTTGCCGGAGCGGTACGTCGGCGTCACCGGTGTGGCCGTGTCACGCAGGATCTGCCGGGTCCGGGGCAGGTCGCCGATCAGCGCCGGGTTCGCCGACCACATGAGCGCGACCACTCCGGCGACCTGCGGGGTCGCCATCGACGTACCGTCCAGCGCTGCGTATCCGCCGCCGGGCATTGCCGACACCACACCGACCCCCGGTGCCACCACGTCCGGCTTGCCCGCACCGCCCGGAACCGGCCCGCGCGAGGAGAACTGGGCCACCCGCCCCTGCGCGTCGACAGCGCCCACTGTCAGCACGCTCACGTACGGCGCCGGCGGGTCGTCGATCGACGCGCACCACGGGCCGGTGTTGCCGGCGGCGGCGACCACGAAGATGCCGGCGGCATCAAGCGCCGTGGCGGCCGGCAGCAGCGCTGCCGGGTCGCAGCCCTCGATGGGTGGGCAGCCCCACGAGTTGGTGAGCACCTGCGGTGCGCGTTCCGGTCGGCCGTCGGTGAACGGGTCGCCGCCGGCCGGAAAGGGGGCAAGCATGAACTGGAGGCAGTTCAGGTAGTGCCCCGGGCTCCCCAGGTTGCGGTCCAGGTTGACGCATCCGACCCACTGCGCGTCAGGGGCCACCCCGACGCCGGCCCGGCCCACAGCGCTACCGGTCGTGTGGGTGCCGTGCCCGCCCTTGTCGGTTGGGGCGCGGGTGCCGTTCCACGGGTCGTACCAGGAGTCGTCCCCACCACGGAACCCGGCTCGCAGCGCCGGATGGTCACCGTCCACCCCGGAGTCGGAGCTGCCCACCACGATGCCCGAACCGGTCACCCCGAGCTGTGACCAGACCTTGTCGGCGCCGATCTGCTTGATGTTCCACTCCGGGCCGGTGGGCGTCGGCGCGGTGCCCCGGGTCTGTCCTGCCGGAGCGGGCAGCGGTCGCAGTTGTTGGCTGACCAGCACCCGGGCCACCTCGGGCCGGCGGGCCAGCCAGGCCCGCACGAACGGGCCGCCGTCCACCTCCACGGCGTTCACCAGGTAGTACGGCACCGGGTCGAGTCGTAGCCGGGTCACGTCGCGGCGCAGGTCGGCCTGGGTCCGCTCGGCGGTGGCCACCAGCCGCCGGTAGACCTCCGCCGCCCGCGCGTCCCGCCCGGCCCGCCCAGGTGTGGCGGTCGGCAGGTCGCTCAGGTCGGCCTGTTCACGAAGCACCACCAGCAACCGCTCGCCGTGCAGACCGGGCTGGCCGGGACCGACGTCCACGACGACCGTGGTCACCAGCAGCACCAGGGCTGCCACCGCCGCGACCCGGCGGCTCGGGGTGCGTGCCTTGGGCCGGGCGAGCAGCACCGCGTACCCGATGGCGACCAGGACCGCGACGGCGAGCCCGGCACCGGCGGCTACCGCCACCCAGTACGGCACGTCGCGGGTGCCGACCAGCAGCAGGCTGATCTCCTCCGGGTCCGTGAACGCCAGCGGGCCGAGCACGGCCAGGCCCACCAGCCAACCCGTCGCGGCCCGACCGGCGCGTGTGGCGTCGGCCGGATCGGCTGTGGGTCGCCAGGTCGCCGCCCACAGCGCGGCGAGCGCGAAACCCGCCGGTGGCAGGGTCAGCAGGGCGGGCAGCTGCGCGCCGGACTGGCCGACGCCGGCAGCCAGCAGCAGCAACGCCACCCCGGCGACCAGGCCACCGACAAGCACCAACCGGGCCGGGCGGGGCGGCCTACCGACAGCGAACGTCGACCAGAACGTTGCGTCGAACAGGGTCGCGGCCAGCACACTCACTGCGGCTGCCGCCAGCACGGCGAGCGCCGTCTCCAGCAGCCCGCCGAGCGCGCCCAGCCAGACCCACGGCAGCAGGAGCGCCAGGCCGGCGGCGACCGCGAGCAGCGGCACCGGACCGGGGCGGGACGACTCCCGCCGCCGCCCGACCGGCTCCGCGACGCCGCCTACCTCGGGCCGAGCGGTGTGGCCGTCTCCGTGGGGAGCGGCGTCGCCGACCTCGGGCCGCGCTGCGTCGCTGTCTCCGTGGGGCGCCGCGCCGACGACAGGGTCGGAAACCTTCGGGTACGCCCGTCGGCGCGCTGACAAGCGCACGGCGAACGCGCCGAGCAGCGCCAGGCCGGCAAGCCCGGCGAGATACGCCTCGTGGTGCACCGGTGGCACGACCCGCAGCACCGTGAACACCCCACTGGCCAGCGCGGCGACCAGCCAGACCCACCCGGTGGCCCGGACCGCGGCAGAGCGGGGCAACAGGGCCAACAGCAGGGCGGGTGTGCCCACCAGCACGACTGTGGCAAGGCCCAGCACCGGCCAGAGCCAGCCGACCCGGTCCAGCCCGAAGGCCAGCAGCACCTGGTCGGTGACCCAGCCACCGGCCTGGGTTCCCACGGTGACCGCCACCGTCCAGCAGCCTGCCAGCACGGCCGCGACGACCGGCCACGGGCTGGGCCGGGGCGCGGCCCACGGCTGGTAGGGCGGTGGTTGACCAGCGGGTGACGCAGAGCCGACCTGCATGACTCGCACAGTACGGGGCGAGCGCCGCATGTCGACCGGTGACCAGGGCGGTTACGGTGGACGGGTGCGTGACCCCAACATCTCCCGATCGGTCGCCGGGCAGCTCTCCCCGGCCCGCCGCGCTGCTGACCTGCGCCGACTGCGCGCGGAACGCTTCGACGTGCTGGTCATCGGAGGCGGAGTGACAGGTGCGGGCGCGGCTCTGGACGCGGCATCCCGAGGGCTGAAGGTCGCCCTGGTCGAGGCACGCGATCTCGCCTCCGGCACGTCAAGCCGTTCCAGCAAACTCATCCACGGTGGGCTTCGCTACCTGGAGCAGTTGGAGTTCCACCTGGTCCACGAGGCGCTTACCGAGCGGGGTCTGCTGGCGACCCGGCTCGCGCCGCACCTCGTTCGCCCGGTGCCGTTCCTGGTGCCGCTGCCGGCGGGTCGGGGCCTGCGGGACCTGCCCGCCCGGATCTTCCGCCGCTCGTACTACGGCGCAGGTGTGGCCGCGTACGACGCGTTCGCCGGTCTCTTCGGCGGTGGCCGGGGCATGCCGCTGCACCGGCACCTGACCCGGGAGAGTGCTCGGCGGATCTTCCCGAGCCTGCGGGCCGACGCGCTGGCCGGGGCGATCCGCTACTACGACGGGCAGGTCGACGACGCCCGGCTGGTGGTCACCCTGGCCCGTACCGCCGCCAGCCTCGGTGCCACTGTGGTCAGCAGCACCCGCGCCGTCGGGCTGATCCGGCAGGCGCGGGAGGTCACCGGCGTCCGGGTGCGTGACCTGGAGGCGCCGGCCGGGTCGCCGGATGCCGAGTTCGAGGTGCAGGCCCGCACGGTGATCGCCGCCACCGGTGTGTGGAGCGACGACATGTCCCGGATGCTCAACGACGTGGGGCTGCGGCCCGGCATCCGGGTACGCGCCTCGAAGGGCGTGCACCTGGTGGTGCCGCGCTCTGCGATCACAGGTGAGACGGGGCTCATCCTGCGTACGGCGCGTTCGGTGCTCTTCGTCATCCCCTGGGGCGGGCACTGGATCATCGGCACCACCGACACCGATTGGCGACTGGACAGGTCCCATCCGGCGGCCTCGGCCAGCGACATCGAGTACCTGTTGCAGCAGGTGAACACAGTGCTCGACAGGCCGTTGACCACTGCCGACATCGAGGGCGTCTACGCCGGGCTGCGTCCGTTGCTGGCCGGTGAGGCCGACTCCACCTCGAAGCTCTCCCGCGAGCACGCCGTGTTCGAGCCGATGCTCGGGCTGATGCTTGTCGCCGGTGGCAAGTACACGACGTACCGGGTGATGGCCTCGGACGTGGTCGACCGTGCGGTGCGCCGGTTGGGCGGCGGCCGTGCGTCGCGTACCGCCGATCTGCCGCTGCTCGGCGCGGACGGCTATCCGGCGCTGTGGCGCGACCGTGCCGACCTGGCCCGCCGGCACGGTGTGCCGGTGGGTGTCCTGGAGCACCTGCTGGAGCGGTACGGCAGCCTCACACTGGACCTGCTCGCGATGATCGACGCCGATCCTCTGCTCGCGTCGCCGCTGGCCGGGGCTCCGGAGTACCTGGCCGCCGAGGTCGTGTACGCGGCTCGGGCCGAAGGTGCGCTGCACCTGGAGGACGTGTTGACCCGGCGGACCCGGATCTCCTTCGAGACCAGTCACCGTGGCCTGGAGTCGGCGGAGCATGCCGCCGAGTTGATGGGCGGTGTGCTCGGTTGGGACGCGGCGACCCGGGCCCGCGAGGTCGAGCACTACCGCGTGCGGGTGCAGGCGGAGCGGCAGTCCCAGTTGATGCCTGACGACGCCGCCGCCGACGCGGCACGGTTGGGCGCACCGGACGTCAGGGGTTACGCCGCCGATCGGGGCGGCGATGATCAGGCAGAGTTGCGTCCGTCCGCTCGGTGATGAAAAATACGTTACCAAGGGGTAACTATCGATTCTCCCCTCAATGGCGGTTTCGGACCCTACCTACGGTGGGGTAGGTTCCGCGCGTGCCTTACCGTGCGCACTCCCGCCTACTTCCGCTCTTGCTCGCTGCGGTGCTCACCAGCGTCCTGACCGGTTGTTCGCTGTTCGACGGGGATGCCGCTGTCGAGCCGGCCGCGCAACCACAGGCCGGTACGGCGGCCGGCGGGTCCGAGCCCGAGATCCCGACAACGGTCGCCGTGGGGCAGGTGAGCCTGCTGCAACGGCTCGGCACGGACGGCCCGCTGCGTACCCTGAGCGTCGAGCGGGACGGCAGTTGGCGGTGCCTCGACTGCGCCGGTGACGGGGTCACCTCGCGGGGCAGGCTCGCCCCGGAGCAGACCGCACGGCTTCAGGTGCTGCTGGCCGACCCGGCGCTGGCCAACGAGACCGACCAGGTCCGGCGGTACCGGACGACCTGCATCGACGCGCTCACCTCCAGCCTGCTCACGTCCTCCGGGCTGATCACCTCGCAGGACTGCCCGGGTGAGGAGCGCACGACGGTTGCGGGGGAGATCCTGCTGCTGCTCACCCAGGCGACCCCGGCCGAGGTCGAGGGCTGACCGGCCGCGCTGGCGCGGGTCAGAGCACCTTGCCCGGGTTGAGCAGGCCCGCCGGGTCGAGGGCCGACTTGATCGCCTGGTGCACCCGGACGCCGACCGGCCCGATCTCCGCCGCCAGCCAGTCCCGCTTGAGCAACCCCACTCCGTGCTCGCCGGTGCAGGTGCCACCCAGCTCCAGGCCGAGCCGCATGATCTCGTCGAACGCCCTCCGGCCCCGCTCCACGCTCGCCGGGTCGGCCCGGTCGACAACGATGTTCGGGTGCATGTTGCCGTCCCCGGCGTGCCCCACCACGCCGATCGGCACCGCGCACTCCGCAGCGATCCGGGCCACCCCGTCCAGCAGCGCGGCGAGCGATCCGCGCGGCACCGCCACGTCGTCGATCACCAGGCCACCGTTGCCGCCCGGGTACGCGTCGGCCGCGAACTTCTCCATCGCCGGGTGCGCCAACCGTCGGGCCTGGAGCAGGGCCGCAGCCTCCACCGCGTCGGTGGCCGCGTACACCTCGTCGGCGCCGGCCGCCTCGCACACCTCGGCCAGGCCGACCAGGTCGTCGGCCGCCCGGCTGCCGGTGTCGGCGGCGGCCAGCAGCAGGGCCTGCGCGTCGGTCCGCAACCCCATCGGCTGGTACGCCTCGATCGCCCGCAGGTGCGTCTGGTCCAGCAACTCCAGCAGGCTGGGGGTCAGCCCGCGGGCCGCGATCTCGGCCACCGCCGCGCCGGCCGCCGCAGTGGACGGGAAAACCGCTACCAGGGTCAGCGACTCCGCCGGGGCGGGCCGGAGCGCGACGGTCACCTCGGTGATCACCCCGAGGGTGCCCTCCGAGCCGACGAAGAGCCGCGTCAGGTCGTAGCCGGCCACCCCCTTTGCGGTACGCCTGCCGGTGCGCAGCACCTCGCCCGAGGCGAGCACCACCTCCAGACCGAGCACGTACTCGGTGGTCACCCCGTACTTGACGCAGCACATGCCGCCCGCGTTCGTGGCCACGTTGCCGCCGATGGTGGACGACTCCCAGGAGCCGGGGTCCGGCGGGTACCAGAGCCCCTGCTTGGCCACCGCCGCGGCAAGCATCGCGTTGACCACCCCCGGCTGGACCACGGCGATCCGGCTCACCGGGTCGATCTCCCGGATCTCGTTCATCGCGACGGTGCTGAGCACCACCGCGCCGTCCACCGCGTTCGCCGCGCCGGCCAGGCCGGTCCGCGCGCCCTGCGGCACCACCGGTACGCCGTACCGTGCCGCCGCCTGGACCACAGCGACCACCTGCTCGGTGCTGCTCGGGCGGGTCACCACGAGCGGCATGCCGGCGGCGCAGAGGTCGGCCTCGTCGCGCTGGTGCATGCGCAGCAGGTCCGGGTCGGTGAGCACGGCGTTCTCGCCCAGAGCGGCGCGCAGGTCGTCGAGGAGTCCGGTGGTGGAGGCCATGCAGCCGAGGCTAGGTCGCCGGTGGCCGATCATCAACATGATCAACTCTGCGGGATAACTTGGGCACATGCTCTACCTGGACCAGCCCGCCTGGCCATGGCGCGGCCGACTCTGGTCACACCTGATCAGCGACGTCTCCTACGCCGAGTTGCACGCCTTCGCCGAGGCGTTGGGCGCACCTCGACGCGGGTTCGACCGTGACCACTACGACATCCCGGCCGACCGGTTCGAGTCGGCGGTGTGGCTCGGAGCCCGGGTGGTGCCGAGCCGGGAGCTGGTCCGGTTGCTCCACGACGCCGGCCTGCGCCGCCCGAAGCACCTTGTCAGCCCGCGACCGTCGACGGCCCGCTGAGGCTTGCCAACTCCCGGCGCAGGTTGTCCCGGGCCTGCTGCTCCCAGCGGTCGGCGAGAGGGGGCAGCCGGAACAGCTCGGGCAGCGCCAACAGGGCGGTGAGGACGCCGGTCCGACCCGTCCGGAAGGCCGGCTCGGGTACGTGCGCGTACTCCTGCCGGATCGCCGCCGCGTAGCGGTCGTAGGCGGCCGGCGGCGCGCCCAGCACGGAGAGGTCCGCGTCGCAGAGCAGGGCGCCGTCGGAGTCGGCGGGCGCCACCGCGTGCCCGCCGGTGAGCAGCACGAGCCGCCGTACCTCGGCCGTAGCCGCCTCCGGCACCCCGAGACCGCTGAACAGGTCCGCGGCAAGCTCGGCGCTGGCCCGTTCGTTGCTGTCGCCGGTGGCCCGGGGATCGTAGATCGCGTCGTGGCACCAGGCGGCCAGGCGGACCAGGTCGGCCCGCTCGGCCAGCGCCGCATGCCGGTCCACCACATCGAGTACGGCCCTCAGGTGCGCCACGGTGTGGTAGCGCCGGTGCGGCTCCCGCCACCGGGTGAGCAGTTGCTCCCCGGCCCGGGTCGCGGCATCGTCGAGCGTCACCCCGGCACCCCGGGCTGCCGCCCGCCACCGCTCCAGCAGGTCGGTCACCGCCCGAGTCTGCCGCATTCGTCCCGCGCGCGTGGGGCGGGAGGATTCAGCGGGCCCGCCTCGGGTAGTCGCGCCCATGGCAGCGGCCCGCGACAAGAAACCACCGATGGTGCGCCGTGCCCCGTTGCGGGAAGGACTGGTGGACGTCGACGGCGCGCGCATCGCCGAGGCCACCGAGGAGCTGCGCCACCGCGGGCGGGCGACCCTGCACGACCGGCTGCACCGGGTACGGATGGCTGGTGGACTGGCCGTCCAGGCCGGGCTGGCCGCCGGGCTGGCGTACCTGATCTCGCACAAGCTGCTCGGCAACCCGCAGCCGGTCTTCGGGCCGATCTCCGCGGTCGGCACCCTGGCCGCGTCGGTCGGGCAACGATTCCGCCGGACCGTGGAGCTGATCCTCGGAGTGGCGTTCGGGGTGGCGATCGGCGACATCCTGATCTACCTGGTCGGCACCGGGGCGTGGCAGCTCGGCCTGGTGGTCACGGTGGCGATCCTGCTCACCATCTTCGCCGGGGCCAGCGTGGCAATCGTCATCCAGGCGGCGGCCACGGCGGTGCTCATCGTGACGCTGAGCCCTTCCACGGAAGATCTGGAGATCCCGCGCTTCATCGACGCGTTCCTCGGCGGCGGGGTCGCGCTGCTGGTGACGGCGGTCCTGCTGCCGCTCAACCCGCTGCGGGTGATCAATCGCGCCGCCCGGCCGGCGCTGGACCTGCTCGCCGACCAGCTCGACGCCGCCGCCGACGGGTTGCGCAAACGGGACCGCGACGCCACCCAACGGGCACTGGACCGGATGCGCAACAACAAGGAGGAGTTGGCCACCCTGGCCGAGGCGATCGAGGGCGCGAAGGAGACCTCCACCCTCTCCCCGGCCCGCTGGCACCGCCGTGGCGAGCTGACCCACTACGCGGAGGCGGCCGATCCGATCGACCGGGCGATGCGTAACACCGGCACGCTGATCCGCCGGTCCGTCACACTTATCGAGGACGAGGAGCCCGTACCGGAGCCGATGCCGGACGGGATCGCGCACCTCGCCGAGGCGGTCCGGCTGCTCAAGCAGGAATTCGCGTCCGGCCAGGAGCCGCAGAAGGCACGGGAGCGGTCGTTGCGGGCGGTGAGCGAGGCCGGCCGGGCGTACAGCGCCGGGGTCGGCTTCTCGGGCAGCGTGGTGGTCGCCCAGATCCGTACGACGGCGAGTGACCTGCTGGTGGCCTCCGGGATCGAGCAGGAGGAGGCGAACCGGTGGATCCGCACCGCCTTCGGGGAGCAGGAGAGGCCGGTCGGTGAGCCGGCCGAGCCGGGCGAGGCACCGAAGCCGCCCACCGCGCCGCCCATCGGCTGAGCGCGCAGCCCAGCGTCAGTGCCGACCGCATGGCTGTGGATGCGACCGGAACAGCAGGCGGCGGATGGCTACGCTGACCGCATGGCCGACACCTCGCCCGGTGCACCCCTGCCGTCGTTGCCGCCCCCGCCCGCGACCCAACCCGGCGGCGAGGCGCCCCGGATGCCGTTGCGCCGACTGGGTTGGCGACGGTTCCTGGTGCTGGCCGGGGTGGTGCTGCTCATCGCCGCGTGCGCGGTCTTCATGCTCTTCACGCTCGGGCAGTCCCTCGGCGCGGAGGCACTGCTGATCGGTGTGGTCGCCGCGATCCTGCCGGTGCCGGTGCTCGTCGCCTGCTTCCTCTGGCTGGACCGGTACGAGCCCGAACCACTGAAGTACCTGATCTTCTGCTTCACCTGGGGAGCCTTCGTCTCCACCGCCGCCTCGCTCACCGTTAACGAGTTCTCGGCCGCCCAGTTCGCCGACAGAGGGCTGCCGGTCGCGCTCACCGGGGTGCTGGTGGCGCCGTTCATCGAGGAGCTGACAAAGGCCCTCGGCCCGATACTGCTGCTGGTGTTCCGCCGCCGCGAGTGGTCCGGGATCACCGACGGCCTTGTCTACTGCGGGCTCTCCGCTGTCGGCTTCGCCATGGTGGAGAACATCCTCTACCTGGGCGGGCACGGCTATGCGGCAGGCGCCGACCAGTACGGCCCGGCGACCGGCACCCAACAGGTAATCGCCATCTTCATCGTCCGGATCCTCCTGTTCGGGTTCGCCCATCCGCTCTTCACCTCGATGGCCGGTGTGGGGCTGGGCATCGCGGCCCGCACGGCCGACCGTCGGGTCCGGGTGCTCGCCCCCGTCGCCGGCCTGCTGCTGGCGATGATCCTGCACGGCACCTGGAACCTGCTGCCCACGCTGACCCAGGCCACCGGCGAGGTGGTGATCATGTTGTACGGCTTCCTCAGTCTCATGGTCCCGGTGTTCTTCGGCATGGTCGGGCTCGCGTTGTGGCTGCGCGCGTGGGAGGGCCGGCTCACCGAGCGCAGATTGCCTGACTACGTACGCGCGGGCTGGCTCAGCCCACCCGAGGTGGCCGCGCTCAGCAGCCTCGGCCGTCGCCACGCGGCCCGCAGCTGGGCACGCCGGGTCGCCGGAGACGCGGGTGTACGGGCGATGCGGGGGTACCAGTTCGCCGCCACCCGACTGGCTCTGCTGCGGGACGGCACATTGCGAGGCCTGGACCGCAAACCCGCCGACCAGGAGCGGACCGCCGCCGAGGAGCGGCAGTTGCTGGAGCAGATCACCGCGTACCGGTCGTTCTTCGTGGGCCGGGACCCGCAGGCACCGGTCGGGGTCTGGGACGGAAGCCGCTACCACCTGCGCTTCCCGGACGGTACGCAGCGACCGGTGGACGCTCCCGACGAGCCGGTGGTGCCGATTCCGGTGGTGCTGGCCCCGCCGCCACCCCCGCCTGGATACGGACCGCCTGGATACGGACCGCCCGGATACGGACCGCCCGGGTACGCGCCGCCCGGCTGGCCCGGTGCACGTCCGCCGGCGCCCTGGCCGCCTGCTCACCGCTGACAGCCGTCCAAGCGGCGGCTGGTCGCCGAGGCGGTGAGCAGCGAGGCGGCGGGACGGCGGACGGCGCTCAGGTCATCAGGGTGGTGAGGAAGTCACCGAGCCCCTGGGCCATCGCCATCAGCGCGGCCCCGATCGCCTTGAACAACTGCGCGGCGCCATCCGGCCGGAACGCCATGAAGTAGATCAGGAACGCGACGCTGCCCCAGGTCAGCAGCTTCTTTACGAATACCGGCATCGTCCCTCCCCAGGGCAACGGTCGCCGGCTGGCTTCCCGTCGTGGGGCCGGGCAAACGGTGCAGGGTGCGGCGGATAGCCAGGGAGGTGACTAGAGGTAGAGGCCGGTCGAGTCGTTCTCGATGCGCTCGGCCGCCACGGCGTGCACGTCGCGCTCCCGCAGCAGCACGTACCCGCGCCCGTGCAGCTCGACCTCGGAACGGTCGTCGGGGTCGAAGAGCACCCGGTCACCGGAGACGATGGCGCGGACGTTCGGCCCCACACCGACGGCGGTGGCCCAGGCGAGACGCTTGCCGACCGCCGCTGTCGCAGGGATGACGATGCCAGCGGTGGAGCGCCGCTCGCCCTCGCTGCCATCCATCCGTACCAGCACGCGGTCGTGCAGCAGGCGGATCGGCAGGCCGGAGTCGAAATCCTGGTCGGCGGTCACGGGGAGACGCTACCGTGTCGCCGGCGACCGGCCGCCGGTGGTTACGCCAGAGGTGGTGGGGGCACTGTGTGGCGGAACTGTCCTAGGGTGTCGGGACGGACGTATGCTGTGCGACCTGTCACCGTGGGCGGGCCGGACTCTTCTGCCAGGAGGTGCGCTTGAGCCGCTTCGAGCAGGTACGCGGGCGACTGCGCCGCGCGTACCAGTCGAGCCGGGATTCCGTACGCTCCGACCAGCAGAAGCCGAGCGACGTGCCGGAGACCGCCGGGGTGGCCTCGCCCGCCGTACCGGGGCCGGTCGCGCCGCCGGCAGCCACTGTCGTCGGTGCCGAGCCCGCGATGGACCTGCACAGCTCGACGTCCAGTCGCGATGACGCGGATGTGCCGCACGGGCTGCGGATCGCCGCGGCCTGGTGCTGGCGCCTGATCGTCATCGGGGTGGTGGCCTGGGCGCTGCTCCGGGTCGTCGGCACGATCAAGATCGTGATTATTCCGCTGGCCATCGCGTTGCTGCTGTCGGCGCTGCTCGCGCCGGCGGTGGGCTGGCTGCTGCGGGCCCGACTGCCCCGCTCGCTGGCGACCGCAGTGGTGCTGGTCGGCGGCCTGGCGGCTGTCGTCGGCACGCTGACCCTCGTGGTCAACGAGTTCATCCAGGGTGTGCCGGAGTTGAGCGCGAAGTCCTCCGAGGGCGTCCGGCAGATCCAGAACTGGTTCAAGACCGGCCCGCTGCACCTCTCCGACAGCCAGTTCGACCGCTACATCGCCGAGGCGCAGAGCTGGATCAACGACAACACCTCGAAGTTCACAAGCGGCGCGCTGAGCACCGCCGCGACGCTGGCGGAGGTGCTGACGGGTGCCCTGCTGGTGCTCTTCGCCACGTTCTTCTTCCTGCGTGACGGCAACCGCATCTGGCGTTTCCTCGTACGGCTGCTGCCGGTGGCCGCCCGCTGGAAGGTCGACGACGCCGGTCGGGCCTCCTGGCAGACCCTCGTGGCGTACGTCCGCGCGACAGTGCTCGTGGCGTTCATCGACGCGGTCGGCATCGGCATCTTCCTTGTCGTCTTCGACATCCCGTTCGCGTTCCCGCTGGCGGCGCTGGTGTTCCTCGGCGCGTTCATCCCGATCGTCGGTGCCACGCTCTCCGGCGGTGTGGCGGTACTGGTGGCGCTTGTCGACAGCGGGCCGGTCACCGCGCTGATCATCCTGGGTGTGGTGATCGGTGTGCAGCAGGTGGAAGGGCACGTCCTCCAGCCGCTGATCATGGGTCGGGCGGTGGCCATCCATCCGCTCGCGGTGATCATCGGTATCGCCGCCGGCGTGGTGCTGGCCGGCATCACCGGCGCGCTGGTCTCGGTGCCTCTGATCGCCGTGCTCAACACGGCAGTGCGCCGACTGGCGGCCCGCACCGTGCCCGACACCCCACCGGACGCAGTAGTCGTCGCCTCACAAGCTCCCTGAGGCCGGCGCCGCCGCCACACCTACGCGGCGTGGGGTGCCGCCCTCCGCCAAGGTCGTGCAGTTTCCTGGAAGTAGTGGTCTCCCATCCGTCGGTGACCACTACTTCGTTGTTATTGCGCGATCTTGGGAAGCGTTGGCGCGGGCGCAGCGAGGCGAGAGTGGGGTCGCAGCCGGGCGCGGGTCAGGAGCTGGCCAGGCGCTCCAGGGCACCGCGGGCGACCTCTGGTCGTGTCGTGTACCAGAACGGTGGCAGCGAACGCCGCAGGAACGGCCCGTAGCCCCGGGCCGTCTCCAGCCGGGAGTCGAGCACCGCGACGACCCCCCGGTCGCCTGTCGCCCGGATGAGCCGGCCCACGCCCTGAGCCAGCCGGACCGCCGCGATCGGCACGCTTACCGCGGCGAAGCCGGAACCGCCGCCCGCGTCGACTGCTGCGGCACGCGCCGCCGCCAGGGGCTCGTCCGGCCGGGGGAAGGGCAGCCGGTCGATGACCACCAGTTGGCAGGCGTCGCCCGGCACGTCCACCCCCTGCCACAGCGACATCACCCCGAACAGGCAGCTGGAGCGCTCCTCACGGAACCGGCGCACCAGCAGCGGCAACGCCTCCTCGCCCTGCAACAGCACCGGCAGGTCGGTGCGCGCGCGCAGCAGCTCCGCCGCCTGCTGCGCGGCCCGCCGCGACGAGAACAGCCCGAGGGTACGTCCACCGAGCGCCTCGACGAGCCCGAGCAG
The DNA here is from genome assembly GCF_049841715.1 of Micromonospora sp. DT41. Classification (NCBI taxonomy): domain Bacteria; kingdom Bacillati; phylum Actinomycetota; class Actinomycetes; order Micromonosporales; family Micromonosporaceae; genus Micromonospora; species Micromonospora sp. DT41. The sequence goes on from NZ_JBNCKU010000003.1 coordinate 274,243, forward strand.
CTCCTCCCCGGCGGCCTCCGGCAGCCCGGAGACGCTGGGTCGGGGCAGGTGCGCGGCGACGTACAGGATGCCCTGCCGGGCGTAGTCGAAGGGCGACCCCACGTCCAGCGATCGCCAGCCGGGCCCCTCGGTGGCCGGCACTACCGCACCCGGGTTGGTGTCCCCGGCCAGGCGGCGGCCGGGTGCCTCGGCGGCGGGGCGGCCCGGTGCGGTGCGGGCGGCCAGCGCGGCGGCGGCCGGCGTCGGCGGTGCGGGCGGGGGCGCGTCCAGGCCGAGGGCGCGAGCCACGGTGTCGAACCGGCCGCCGAGCGCCAGTGTGGCCGACGTGGCGACAACTGTGCGCTCGTCGTACAGGTGGGTGGCGAGCGTGCCGGCCACCGACAGCGGCGCGACCACCAGGGCCCGGCGGCTGCCGCTGTCGTTCTTCTCCACCCATGCCACGTCGTGGTCGGCTTCCTCCAGCAGCCGCTGGGCGGTCGTCGACAGGTCGTCCAACGCGGCCTTGGCCTGCTGCTTGCGGACCGGGTCGGGGTCGTCGGACTTGACGTCGCCGATCGCGTCCAGGGCGGCGCGGGTGGCCGCGTCGAGCAGCGTGCACGCCTCCCGCAGCGGCGTCGGCAGCCCGGCGGTGAGTCGCCCGGCCGGCGCCTCGGCCAGCCCGACGGCGAGCGCGTCACCGGCCGCGGTGAGTGCCTCGGCAGTCTCCGGTCGCAGCAGCGGGCGGGCGCGGCGGGTGGACCTGTCGATCAGCTCCGGGACCAGCTCCGCCTGGGCGGCCGAGGAGACCCGGTCGGCCAGCTCGTGCGCCTCGTCGACGATGAGCAGCTTGTGCGGCGGGACGATGTGGCGTTCGGCGAGCATGTCGACAGCGAGCAGGCTGTGGTTGGTCACCACGATGTCGGCCTCGCGGGCGCGCGCCCGGGACGCCTCGGCGAAGCACTCCTGCCCGAACGGGCAGCGGGTCGCCCCGACACACTCGCGGGCCGGCATCGACACCAGCCGCCAGGCCTGATCGTCGACGCCCGGGTCCAGTTCGTCGCGGTCGCCGGTGGCGGTCCGCTCGGCCCAGCCGCGCAACCGCTCGATCTGCTTGCCCAGCCGACTCGCCTCGCCCAGCCATTTCGTTCCGCCGCCGGGCCTGGCAGGTGGGGCGTCGAAGAGGGTGTCCTCCGGCTCGTCCTCGGTGGAGTTGTCCAGTCGGGCCAGGCAGAGGTAGTGGTGCCGCCCCTTGAGCACCGCGAACGTGGGCCGGCGGCCGAGCAGCGGCTCGACCGCGTCGGCCAGCCGGGGCAGGTCGTGGTCGACGAGTTGGGACTGCAACGCCAGGGTGGCAGTGGAGACCACCACCGGGCCGTCCAGGGTGAGGGCCGGCGCGAGATAGGCAAGCGACTTGCCGGTGCCGGTGCCGGCCTGGACGAGCAGGTGCTCGCCGCTCGTCACGCACTCCTCGATAGCGGTGGTCATCTGCTGCTGGCCGGGGCGCGCCGCGCCGCCGGGGACCGCGCCGACCGCCGCCGCCAGCAGTTCGGTGCCGCTGGGCCGGGCACCCCGCCGCCGGCTTCCGGCACGGGCCGACGGGGTGGCGGAACCGGTGGCGGTGCGGGGCGGAGTCACCGTGCGACGGTACCCGCCGCGCCCGACACCGGCTGCGCCCATCCGCCCGCGTGGCGCGCAGCCGGCCGGTAGGTCGTTTCGGTGGTAGCCGTCCGGTTACGGCGGCACTACGAGGCGTGGGCGGTATCGGTTAAGGTGCGAATCATGCCGAGCGACGTGGTCCGAGTGATCTACCGCAAGTACGACGGCAGAGCGCACCGTGACTACCCGGCTCGTCGCCTCGCAGAGGACGACCTGGGCATCTGGCTCGGCGTCCCGTTCGGCACCGAGTCCGTCTACCACGGCCGGCCGTCGGTGGAGAAGATCCCCTTCGTCCTGCTGGTGCCGCACCACGCCTGGTGGACGTGCATGTTCAACCCGCCACCGCGCACCAGCGAGGTCTACTGCGACATAGCAACCCCGGCCCGCTGGGAGTCCGACGACACGGTCCACCTCATCGACCTGGACCTGGATGTCGTCCGGCGGCGCGCCACCGGCGTCGTGGAACTGCTCGACGAGGACGAGTTCGCCGAACACCGGGCGCGCTTCGGCTACCCGGAGGACCTGGTCGTCGAGGCCGAGGCAGCCGCCCGTTGGCTGTTCGGGGCGCTCGGTGACGGCACCGAGCCGTTCGCCACCGCGTACCGGAAATGGCTGGCGCTTGTGGTCTGAGCCGGCACCCGGCTCACAGGCGTGGCGGCCACGGATCGTCGTCGCCAAGCGGCGGCACGTCGCCAAGCTTCTCCGGGTTGAGCTGGTTGAACACGCCGGTGATCCGGCCTTCGTGTACGGCGAAGGCGACGACGAGGCGGATCGGTCGGCCGTCGCTGTGCAGCGTCTCCATCTGGAGGCCGAGCACACCGTCGACAAGCACAGGCCGGGACGTCACCCGCTGCCCGTAACGGCCGGCCCGACCGAACAGGCCGAGCGTGAAGCGGCCCACAGCGTCCGCGCCGACGACCGGGCGGCGGGCGGCCGGGAAGTGCCCACCCGAGTCGCCGAGGAGGATCACGTCCGGGGCGAGCACCCGCAGCAGTTGATCAAGCTCGCCGGACTCGGTGGCGGCAACGAACGCTTGCAGCACCCGCCGTTGCTCGGCCGGATCGGCGGTGTGCCGTGGCGCGTCCGGTGCGGTGACCGCCCGCCGCGCCCGGGAGGCGAGCTGCCGGGCGGCCGCCTCGGTGGTGCCGAGCACGTCGGCGATCCCGGCGAACGGCACCGCGAACACGTCGTGCAGCACGAGTGCGACCCGCTGTTCGGGGGCGAGCCGCTCCAGCATCACCCGTATCGCGGTGCCGACCTGGTCGGTGCGCACCGCCCGCTCGGCCGGGTCGGGGGCGTAACCGTCGGTCGGCGGCTTGGCCTCCACCGGGCTCACCACAAGCTCCGGAAGCCACTGCCCGGGGTACGCCTCGCGGCGGACCCGCGCCGAGCGGAGCACGTCGAGGCAGATCCGGGCGCAGGTCGTCGTCAGCCATGCGGAGAGATCGCGGATCTCGGCGCGGGCCGTCGGATCGGCGAGCGCCCCGGCGTAGCGCAGCCAGGTCTCCTGCACCGCGTCCTCGGCCTCGCTGCGGCTGCCAAGCATCCGGTTGGCCACCGCGAGCAGGCGGCGTCGCTCGGCCTCGAACTCCGTCGCCAGGTCCCGCACGACCCACCACCCTCCCCGACCGGTACGTGTCCCGGACACCATCCTCCCGCCAACCGGACGAACGGGCAGCCCCGCCGCCGGCGCTGACGGCGGCACGGCGAGAGGCGCGGTCCTTGCGGCCCGGCCGTGGTGCGCTGGCGACTCCGCCGGTCCCGGCCGGCGGGCGGGTGGCCCTCCACGGGCGGGCGGAGGGCGGGGTGGCCTTCGACGGGTGGCCGGAGGGCGGGGTGGCTCCTCGACGGGCGGTCGGCCGGCGGGTGGGCGATGATCCGAGGATGAGCGCACCCCAGCACGGGCAGATCGTGGCGCCGGACGGCGGATCCGTGCGGAAGCTGTTGCGGGTCACCGCGCCGGTGGACCTCGCGGCGATCGACCCCCGGTCCACCCCCGGCCTGCCGCCGACCGAGGTGACCGGGGAACGCCCCAAGGCATGGGCCCGTGACCAGGTCGAACTCGTCGGCGGTGAGTTGGGCCGGCAGCAGGAGATGCTTTACGCGATGGCCACGGCAGCCTCGGACCGCCCGGCGGGCCGGGTGCTGCTGGTGCTCCAGGCGATGGACTGCGGCGGCAAGGACGGCACGATCAAGCGGGTGGCCGGCGCGATGAACCCGCTGGGCCTGCACATCCGGTCGTTCGGTCCGCCGACGCCGCAGGAGCTGCGGCACGACTTCCTGTGGCGGATCCGTCGGGCGCTGCCGCCGCCGGGGTACGTCGGGATGTTCAACAGGTCACACTACGAGGACGTGCTTATCGCCCGGGTCGGCTCACTGGTCCCGGAAGCCACCTGGCGAGCCCGCTACGACGAGATCAACTCCTTCGAGCGGGAACTGGTCGACGGCGGGGTGACGTTGGTGAAGGTGATGCTGCACATCTCGTACGCCGAGCAGGGCGAGCGCCTGCTGGAGCGGCTCACCGACCCCCGTAAGCACTGGAAGTACAACCCGTCGGACGTCGATGCCCGGGCGCAGTGGGACGACTACCAGGCTGCGTACGCCGAGGCACTGAGCCGGTGCGGCACGGACGCCGCGCCCTGGTTCGTGGTGCCGGCGGACCGCAAGTGGTACCGGGACTGGGCGGTGGCCCACCTGCTGCGAGAGACGTTCGACACGCTGGATCTGGGGTATCCGCCTGCCGATTTCGACGTGGCGCACGAGCGCGACCGATTGAGTGTCGGGGGCGCGGGGCGGTCGGGACCGCAGATGAACAGCAGGTGAACGAGCGGTGAATCAGGTCTGACCAGGGGTGGGCCGACGCATTCGCGCTTCGAGCGTTTCCTAGCATTCACCGGGCGGACGCCGATGGACGCCGCCACCTTCCACCGACACGACGAGGTCTGTGCTGTGAAGTTTTCCTTCCGCCCCACCGAGGGCGCCTTCTACGAGCTCTTCACCAGGGCTGCGCAGAACCTGGTCCGGGGCACGGCGCTGCTTAACGAACTGGCCCTGCCAGGTGTCGACGTCCAGTCGGTCAGCGAGCGGCTGACCGAGGTCGAGCACGACAGCGACCAGATCACGCACGATCTCTACAAGAAGATCAACTCGACGTTCATCACGCCGTTCGACAGGGAGGACATCTACCGGCTCGGCTCGCTGCTCGACGACGTGATGGACCACCTCGAGGCAGTCGGCGACCTGCTCTACCTGTACGGGCTGACCGAGCTGCCGGCGCTGCCCCGCGAGCTGCACGAGATGGTCAACGTCCTCGACCAGCAGGCGAAGCTGACCGCCGACGCGATGCCCCGGCTGAAGTCGATGAAGGACCTCGAGGACTACTGGATCGAGTGCAACCGGCTGGAGAACGAGGGCGACCGGATCAACCGGCAGTTGCTCGTCCGGCTCTTCTCCGGCGAGTACGACGCGTTGACGGTGCTCAAGATGAAGGAGGTCGCCGACGAACTGGAAGCCGCCTGCGACGCCTTCGAGCACGTGGCCAACACCGTCGAGACCATCGCGGTCAAGGAGTCCTGAGCCGGTGACTCTGACGCCCGAACTCATCGCCGTGCTGGCGGTGATCGCGGTGGCCCTGGTGTTCGACTACACCAACGGCTTCCACGACGCTGCCAACGCGATCGCGACAAGCGTCTCCACCCGGGCGCTGACACCGCGGATCGCCCTCGGCCTCGCCGCGGTCGGCAACTTCATCGGCGCCCACTTCGGCGCCGGGGTGGCGAAGACCGTCGGCGATGGCCTGGTGACCCTGCCCACCGGGGTGAGCAGTCTCGGTGTGGTGTTCGCCGGGGTGCTCGGTGCAATCGCCTGGAACCTGATCACCTGGTACTTCGGCCTGCCGTCGTCGTCCTCGCACGCGCTCTTCGGCGGTCTTGTCGGCGCGACCCTGCTGTCCACCGGCGGCATCGTCCAGTGGGTCACCATCGGCGAGAAGGTCATCCTGCCGATGGTGCTGTCGCCGATCGTCGGTCTGACCCTCGGTTACCTGATGATGCTCGCCATCCTCTGGCTGTTCCGTAAGGGGCAGCCGGGCAAGCTCAACCGGGGCTTCCGCTGGGCGCAGACCGCTTCGGCCGCCGCCATGTCGGTCGGCCACGGCATGCAGGACGCCGCCAAGACCATGGGCATCGTGGTGCTCGCGCTCTACACCGGCGGTTTCCAGGAGAGCAAGACGCACATCCCCGGCTGGGTCTTCTGGACCTCGGCCACGATGCTGGCCCTGGGGACGTACGCCGGTGGTTGGCGGATCATCCGCACGCTCGGCCGCAAGATCATCGACCTTGGCCCGCCGGAAGGTTTCGCCGCCGAGACGGTGGCCAGCGCGGTGCTCTACTTCAACGCGCTTGTGTTGAAGGCGCCGATCTCCACGACCCACACGATCACCTCGGCGATCATGGGTGTGGGTGCGACCAAGCGGCTCTCCGCGGTCCGCTGGAACGTCGCCGGCAACATCGTGCTCGCCTGGATCATCACGTTCCCGGCGGCCGCGCTAATCGCCTGCATCGCCTACCTGCTGGTCCGGCCGATCTTCGGCTGATCCCCGCCGCTCGTGAAAGGAAGGGCCCCCTATTAACGCCAGGCGTTAATAGGGGGCCCTTCCTTTCACGAGCTCACTCGTAGCGGACGCCGATCTGCTCGCGGATCGCGTCCAACAGGGCCATCACCTCGAGGGTGGTGGCGTGCGGCACCAGCGGGCTCTCGGTCAGCCCGGCGGCAAGGCAGCGCTGCACCTCGATCGCCTCGTGCTGGTAGCCGTTGCCGACGATCTCGGTGGTGATCGTCTCCGGCTCGACGCCGTCGCGGTGCAGAGTCAAGAAGCCCGGCCGGAAGAAGGGCTCCGGCAGGTCGATGCGGCCTGTGCTGCCGGTGATCGAGGCGGTCAGCTCACTCGCGCCGACCATGCCGCAGCTCAGGGTGGCAAGCGCCCCGCTGTCGTAGCCGAACAGGATGCCGGTGTTCTCGTCCGTCCCCTCCGGGCCGAGCTTCGCCCACGAGCGGACGTGCTGCGGCACGCCGAGCAGCAGGTGAGCCAGGCTGATCGGGTAGATCCCCAGGTCGAGCAGCGCACCCCCGCCCAGCGCCGCGTTGCGCATGCGGTGCTCAGGCGGGAACGGCCCGGCCACCCCGAAATCGGCCCGGACATTGCGCACCGTGCCGATCGCCCCGTCTGCGATCAACTGCACCGCCCGCAGGATCAGCGGATTCACCCGCATCCACATGGCCTCCATGAGGAAGACCCCGGCGGCGCGGGCAGTGTCCACCACGTCGGTGCTGGTGGCGAGATCGAGGGTGAACGGCTTCTCCAGCAGCACCGGCTTGCCGGCGGTCAGGCAGGTCAGGGCCGCCTCGTGATGAGCGGCATGCGGAGTCGCCACGTAGATCACGTCGACCTCCGGATCGGCGGCCAACTCCACCCACGAACCGTGCGCGCGCTGCGCGCCGTACCGCTCGGCGAAGAGCTTGGCGGTCTCGACGCTGCGGGAGCCGACGGCGACCAGTTCGGCGTCCGGCACCAGTCGGAGGTCTTCGGCGAAACGGCTGGCGATTTGGCCGGTGGCCAGGATGCCCCAACGAGTCATGCCAGCAACGCTAGTCGAGCCAGCTCAACCGCCCGACGCCCGGCCCGCCCAGGGGCTCACGGCCGAGGTGGCCCGCCAAGGCCGGCGATCACCTCGTCGCATCGATTGCTCGTCGCCATGCTCGTACCGTGCCGAGTCGCGCTCGTACCGTGCCGCGTTCGGCCCGGGGCCGTGACGCTGTGCGCGCTGTTCCTGGGCCAGGTCGGGCTGCCACAAGCGTGATGACTCTCAGACATCAATATGTCTCACAGTCATCACGCTGAAATGAGTGACCGGACCATCGCCCATCTCGCGAGAGGTGCGGCACGGCGAGACGCGCGGCATGGCCAGACGCGCGGCATGGCCAGAGGCGCGGCATGCATTGCCGGCACGCGGACAGCGCCGCGCGGACCGACGGTGGCGTCGCTGTGTCGAACGTTCCTGCCGGCCGCCCGCACGGCCGTCAGCGCCCGGGCGCGCATCCGTGCAGGTGCCGTCGGCAACTAGGCTCGCGCCATGACGATCGACAGCGACGGCTTCGCCGCACCGGCCGCCCTGGTCGAGCACGCCCGCCGGTTCCAGGCCGAGGGTGGCACCCCGGCGGTGCCGCGGGTCGCGGCCACAGTGCTGCTGCTGCGTCCGACCGACACCGACTTCGAGGTGTACGTCATCCGCCGGGTCGCATCGATGACCTTCGGCGGTGTGTACGCCTTCCCCGGCGGTGGGGTCGACCGCTCCGACTCCGAGGCGCACCTGGACTGGGCGGGCCCGCCGCCGGCCGGATGGGCGCAGCGGCTGGGGGTCGACCCGGACGCCGCCCAGGCGGTGGTCTGCGCAGCGGCCCGCGAGGTCTTCGAGGAGGCCGGCGTGCTGCTCGCCGGCCCGGACCCGGCGACGGTGGTGGGCGACGTCAGTGGAGATGACTGGGAGGCCGCCCGGCAGGACCTGGAGGGGCGACGGCTGGGCTTCGCGGCGCTGCTCGCCGACCGTCGGCTGACGCTGCGATCGGACCTGCTGCTGCCGTGGAGCCGGTGGATCACGCCTGAGTTCGAGCCGCGCCGCTTCGACACGTACTTCTTCGTGGCCCTGCTGCCCGAGGGGCAGCGGACCCGGGACGTCTCCGGCGAGGCCGACCACACCCTCTGGATCCGCCCGGCGGACGCGCTGGCCCGCCACGCGGCCGGCGAGTTGACCATGTTGCCGCCGACCCTCGTCACGCTGGCGCAGGTAGCGGCCGCCGGCGACCTGGCCGGGGTGGCGCGTGCGGCGGCCGACCGGGACGCCGCCACGCCGATCACCCCACGCCTGGACCTTCCGCCCGACGGCGAACCCCGCTTCGTGCTCGGCTGACACGCAGCTCGCCGGTTGCCGGCGAACATCTGCTCGATCCAGGAAGTAGTGGTCTCATCGTGCGGCCGAGACCACTGTTTCCAGGATCGAGCACGATCTTGAGCGTCCAGCGCAGGCGCGGGGTGCGCGCACGGCGGGAGGCGGACGTCGGTGACCGGATCGGGTCAGCTCAGCCGAAGCGGCCGGTGATGTAGTCCTCGGTCTTCTTCACGCCGGGGTTGCTGAAGATCTTCTGCGTGTTGTCGTACTCGATGAGGCGGCCCGGGTCGCCGGTCTTCTCGATCGAGAAGAAGGCAGTCCGGTCCGACACACGAGCGGCCTGCTGCATGTTGTGGGTCACGATGATGATCGTGAACTTGTCCTTGAGCTGGAACATCAGGTCCTCGATCGCCAGCGTGGAGATCGGGTCCAGGGCCGAGCACGGCTCGTCCATCAGGACTACCTGCGGCTCGACAGCGATGGTCCGCGCGATGCACAGTCGCTGCTGCTGACCACCGGAGAGGCCCGCGCCGGGCTTGCCCAGCCGGTCCTTGACCTCGTCCCACAGGTTCGCCGAGCGCAGGGCCTTCTCGGCGGCCTCGTCCAGGATCGACTTCTTCCGGACGCCGTTGAGCTTCAGCCCGGCCACCACGTTCTCGAAGATGCTCATCGTGGGGAACGGGTTCGGCCGCTGGAACACCATCCCGATCATGCGCCGGACCGCTGTGACGTCCACGTCCCGGTCGTAGATGTCCTGGTCGTCGACGGTGAGGCTGCCCTCGACCCGGGCACCCGGCAGCACCTCGTGCATCCGGTTGATCGACCGCAGGAACGTGGACTTGCCGCAACCGGACGGGCCGATCAGGGCGGTGACCGTCTTCGGCTCGACTGTCAGGTTGATGTTCTCGATCGCCTTGAAGCCGCCGTAGTAGGCGGTGACGTTCGAGGCTTCGACACGCTTGGCCATTGTGGTGGTACCTCCGGGGTTCATCGGCTGAGCCGGTTGCGACGGGCCAGCAGCTTCGCCGCGATCGTCAGGACGAGTACGAGGGCGACAAGCGTGAGCGCAGCGGTCCACGCCCGCGCCGGCGCGTACCGCGACGCGTCACTTGCCTGCTGGTAGACGAAGAGGGACAGCGACGACTGGTTGTTCTCGAACGGGTTGACGTTGATCGCGGCACCGCCGCCGGCGACCAGCAGCACCGGCGCGGTCTCGCCGGCCGCGCGGGCGATGGCGAGCATGACGCCGGTGACGATGCCAGGCAGCGCGGTCGGCAGGACCACCTTCAGGATGGTCTTCCACTTGGGTACGCCGAGCGCGTACGCGCCCTCGCGCAGCGGCGCGGGAACGAGGCGGAGCATCTCCTCGGTGGACCGCACGATGGTGGGCAGCATCAGCACGCTCAGCGCGAGCGCGGCGGCGAAGCCGGAGAAGCTCGGCCGGCCGTCGTTGAACCACGGCGACACGATCAGCACCCAGAACGCCAGCACGAAGAGGCCGGAGACGATCGACGGGATGCCCGTCATCACGTCCACGAAGAACCGGATCGCGAAGGCGAACTTGCCCCGGCCGTACTCGACGATGTAGATCGCGCAGAGGATGCCGAGCGGCACGGTGATCAGGGTGGCGATGCCGACCTGCTCAAGCGTCCCGACGATCGCGTGGTACGCGCCGCCGTTCGCGTCACGCGCCCCGATGTTGTTCATCGAGGTCTGGAAGAAGTTGACGTCCAAGCGTTCGGCGCCCTTGCTGACGAGCGTCCAGACCACCGACACGAGCGGCAGCAGCGCCAGCACGAACGCGGAGTGGATCAGCGCGCTCCAGGTGCGGTTGCGGGCCGATCGGCGCCCCTCGACAGCGTTGGCGGCGGCGAAGAGCCCCACCAGGTAGAGGATCGCGCCGAGGACGACAACGAGGACCGGGCCGCCGATGCCGGCGCCGTAGACGATCACGGCGGCGAGGGCCAGGGCCGCGACGGCGATTGCCGGTGCGGCGTACCGGGGCAGACGGCGTGCCCGCAGCGAGTCCGGCTGGGCCGGCGGAGGGGTGCGGCGGGAGGTGGCGGTTGTGGTCATGCGGCCGACTCCGTGAACTCCCGGCGGCGGTAGATGATCGCCCGCGCCGTGATGTTGACGATCAGCGTGATGGTGAACAGCACCAGGCCGGAGGCGATCAGTGCGCCCCGGCCGGTCTCGTTCGCCTCGCCGAACGCGTTGGCGATGTTGGCGGCGATGGTGTTGCCGCCGTTCTGGATCAGGTTGAACGAGATGCCGAAGGTGATGCCGAGGGTCAGCGCCAGGGCGATGGTCTCGCCGAGCGCCCGGCCCAGACCGAGCATCACCGCGGCGATGATGCCGGGGCGCCCGTAGGGGAGTACCGCGGTGCGGAGCATCTCCCAGCGGGTGGCGCCCAAGGCGAGGGCGGCTTCCTCGTTCGCCGTGGGCGTCTGGAGGAACACCTCGCGGGACAGCGAGGTGATGATCGGCAGCACCATGATCGCGAGCACCAGGGCGCCCAGCATGACGGAGGCGCCGAACGGGCCGTCGCCGCCGAAGAGTGGGATCCAGCCGAAGTGCTGGTTGAGCCAGATCGAGAAGTCCCGGACCGGGCCGCTGAAGACGTCGCGGCCCCAGAGACCGAAGACCACGCTGGGTACGGCGGCGAGCAGGTCGATCAGGAAGCCGAGCGCGGTGCCGAGCCGGCGGGGAGCGTAGTGCGAGAGGTAGAGCGCGATGCCCAACGCCACCGGAACCGCCACGAGGAGCGCGAGTGCCGAGCTGAGCACTGTGCCGAAGGCGAGGGCGCCGATGCCGAACTTCGGCTCGGTCTCGTTGGGGGACCAGCCCTCGTAGGACCAGAAGTTCTCGGTGTTGGCGCGCAGGGCCGGCACCGCCTTCGCGACCAGGAAGATCGCGATGGCGGCGATGATGACCAGAACGGCGGTGCCGGCGGCAAGTGTGAGACCGCGGAAGGCCCGCTCGGCGCCGAACTTACGGCTGCGCGGCAGCGCGCCGCCGCCGCCCAGCCCTCCGCTGCCCGGGGGACGGGTGCTTACTGGTGCCTCGGCCACGTGCGCCGAGGCACCGGCGGGCCACTCGTGACTCTGGGTCACTTGCGTCCCGCCGGTGCCGGCGTCGGCCGAGCGGTGAGGGGTTTCACCCATCTGCTCGCTCGATTCGGTTGCTGAGGTGTTGGGGTCGGGTCAGGAGAGGTTCTTGACCGCGGTCTCGACCTTGGTGCGAACCGTCTCCGGCAGCGGGGCGTAGCCCAGGTCGGTAAGCGAGTTCTGGCCCTCGGCGCTGGCGGCGTAGCCCAGCAGTCCCTTGATTAGCTTCAACTTGTCGGCCGCGAGGCCCTTGCTGCAGACGATCTCGTACGTCGCCAGGACGATCGGGTAGGCCCCGGCCTCCTCGGTGTTGTAGTCGATCTTCAGCTTGAGGTCGTCGCCCTGGCCCTCGATCTCGGCACCGGCGATGGTCTTGCCGGCCGTCTCGGCGGTCAGCGCGGCGAACTCACCGTTACCGTTGCCGATCTTGGACATCTTGAGGCCGGCGTTCTCGGCGAACGACCACTCCATGTAGCCGATGGAGCCCTCGGCACCCTTGACCCGGCTGGCCACGCCGTCGGAGCCCTTGGCGCCGGTGCCGCCCGGGCCCTTCCACGCCTTGGCGTTGCCGAGCGTCCAGTCGGCCTCGGCGGTCTTGGAGAGGAACTTGGTGAAGTTGTCGGTGGTGCCCGACTCGTCCGAGCGGTGCACGGTCTGGATAGTGGTCGCCGGCAGCTTGGCGTCCGGGTTGTCGGCCTTGATGGCCGGGTCGTCCCACTTGGTGACCTTGCCGGTGAAGATCTTCGCCAGGGTGGCCGGCTTGAGCTGGAGGTTGTCCACGCCGCTGATGTTGTAGGCGACGGCCACCGGGCCGATCACCATCGGCAGGTGAATGGCCTTGCCGTCGACGCACTTGGCGTCGGCCTGCGGCTGCTCCTCCGGCTTCAACGCGGAGTCCGAGCCGGCGAAGTCGGCGGTCCCGGCGATGAACGCCTGGATGCCGGCGCCGGAACCGGTCGGCTCGTAGTTGACGGTGGTGCCCTGGCACTTCTGCTGGTACGCCTTGATCCACTCGGCCATGGCGTTCTTCTGCGCCGACGAGCCCTGGGCGTTCAGCGTTCCGGTAGCGCAGTCGATCGCGGCGGCCGAGCCCGAAGCGCCGGCACCGGCAGCGGGCTCGTTGTTGTCCGAGCCGCATGCGCTGAGGCCGAGCGTCGCGGCGAGAGCGAGGCCGGCAATCGCGCCGTACCGCTGGAGCTTCACCTGAGGGTTCCCTTCGCGTCTGACTTGGCACCCCGAATCCGGGGCCCGAGAACCGGCACTGGCCGGCTGACACGAAAGTTAGAAGTGCCAGGTAGCCGGTTCGCCGGTCACAAGTGAACGCAAGGTGAACACGTACGGCCTGGAAGATGACCGCTCGCTGAGGGCGAGTTGTCCGTTAAGTGAACCGGGGCACTTCAGTGCCCCGTTGCAGCTCAGCCGAGGTGGTAGTTGATGTGCGCGGACCAGCGGGCGAAGCCCATCCGCTCATACAGCGCGACAGCTGCGCTGTTCGACTCGTCCACGTAGAGCATCACCCGGTCCAGGCCCCGCTTGTCCCGCAGGTAGGCCAACCCCGCAGTGGTCAGGGCGCGGCCGAGCCCGCCGCCGTGCGCTGTCGGTTCGACGCCGAGGACGTACACCTCGCCGATGCGGGCCGACCCCGGACGCTCGTGCACCTTGGTCCAGTGGAAGCCGAGCAGCCGGCCGGTACCGGTCTCCTCGGCGAGCAGGAAACCGGCCGGGTCGAACCATGGCTCGGCGAGGCGGACAAGCAGGTCGTCCGAGGTCCACCGGCCCTGCTCTGGGTGCTCGGCGAAGGCGCGTGAGTTGAGGGTCAGCCACGCCGCGTCGTCCGCCCCCGGCCGGAACGCGCGCAGCGCCACCCCTTCGGGCAGGCGCGGCTCGCCCTGCGCTGTGGTCAGTGGCCGGCGCAGCTGCAGGAGCACCCGCGCCCGGGTGAAACCGAGGTCCACGCCGAGCGCCGCGGCCGAGGGGTGGTCGCCGTGCGCCCACGCCCGCAGCGGCCCGGTGGCCGAGGCGAGCACGCCACGGGCCAGCGCCCGACCGGTGCCCCGCCGCCGGTAGCCGGGGTGCACGACGAGTTCCACGCCGATTCCGCCCACCGGGTCGGTGGTGTCCAGGTGCGCGTACCCGGTGAGGGTGCCGTCGTCGGCGCGGGCCAGCAGGTGTACGGCGCTGGCCTCCGGGTCGCGCAGCCGAAGCAGGACGTGCTCGTCGAGCGGGTCCGCGCCGTCGGTGTCGCCCGCGGCGCGGGCAAGAGCCAGCACGTCGGCGATGTCCGCCGGAGCCAGTCGGTCGGTACGGGTCACCTGGTCGCTGGTCGGCTCCGCGCTGCTCATTCCGCCACCGTATCCGCTGGGTGCCGTGCGGCTCGGACCGTCGCCGAGTAAAGCCGCAGCCGGCTCAGGTCGGGTCGGTGGGCAGTGCCTCCAACTCGAAGTGCGTGCTCAGCTCCGGCAGGATCCGGCGTAGCGCGTCGACGGTGCCCTGCCGGTCGCCGCCCGCGTCGTGCAGCAGCACCACCGAGCCTGGTCCCACCTGCGTGGATACCGTCGCGGCGATCTTGCCGGCGCCGGGGGCCTGCCAGTCGGACGGGTCCACCGACCAGTGCAGCGGGGTCATGCCGAGCTGCCGTGCCACCGACACCACCGGATACGTCCAGGCGCCGCCGGGCTGGCGGTACCAGACGATGGGCGCCTCCGGCACCGCAGCCCGGATCGCTGCGTTGGTGCGCAGCAGGTCGGCGCGGATCTGGTCGGTCGACCTGTTGCCCAGGGAGACGTCGTGGTGCCAGGAGTGGTTGCACAGGGTGTGCCCGTCGGCCACGATCGCCTGGATCAGGTCCGGGTGGTTCTGTGCGTTCTCGCCCACCACGCAGAACGTGGCCTTGACGTCGTACTCGCGCAGGGCGGCGAGGACCTGCGGGGTGTAGCGCGGGTCCGGTCCGTCGTCGAAGGTCAGCGCGAGTCGGTCGCTGCCGGTGCCGGTGTGCGCGCCGAACAGTTGGTCGCCGGTGGCGTCCCGCCCCGTACCGTCCTGGCCGGCCTCGGTGGGGCCGGTGCTCCGGCTGGCGCTCGGCGTGACGCTGGGCTTGTCGCTGGGGGGCTGGTCGGCGTAGTGCGGCTCGCCGTCGTTTGTGGTGACGCCGGTGGCCTGCCGTTGAGGCTGGTCGGGGACGAGACTGCGGCCCAGCACGTACGCCGAGCCGAGCAGCGCGACCACAACCAGCGTCACTATCGCCGCGGCCCGCGCGGTCGAGTTGACCCGGATCACGGCTTCCGCCTCGTCGACAGGGCGCGCCCGCCCATTGCCCCCGTGGTACCTGCGCGCACCGTCGCCCCCTTTTTTCGACAAACCCGGCAGTCAGAATAGAGCCGACGGGCTGCGCAAAAGGGGCATATGGGAAATCGTCAGGAGGCGGGATCGCTCTGAGCGACCTCAGGTCAATGTCAGACGGGCAGCGGCGCGTGCTCCGCCTCGGGCAGGGACCGCGACGGCGGCACGACGAACTTGTAGCCCACCTGACGGACGGTGCCGATCATCGACTCGTACTCCGAGCCGAGCTTCGCGCGCAGCCGCCGGACGTGCACGTCCACAGTCCGGGTGCCGCCGAAGTAGTCGTAACCCCACACCTCGCGCAGCAGTTGGTCCCTGGTGAACACCCGGCCGGGGTGCTGGGCCAGGAACTTCAGCAGCTCGAACTCCTTGTAGGTCAGGTCGAGCGGGCGACCCTTGAGCTTCGCCGCGTACGTGTCCGGGTCGATCGTCAGCTCACCGGCGCGGATCGAGCCGCCGGCACCGGCGGTCGCGTTGCTCAGACGCCCGACCGCCAGGCGCAGCCGCGCCTCCACCTCGGCGGGGCCGGCCGAGGCGAGGATGACGTCGTCGACGCCCCAGTCGGCGTTCAGCGCGATCAGGCCAGCCTCGGTCACCACCGCGACAAGTGGCACACCGAGCCCGGTGGCGTGCAGCATCCGGCAGGTCGCCCGGGCCTCGCTCAGTTCCGAACGGGCGTCCACAAGCACCGCGTCCGGGCTGGGCCCGGCGACAAGTGTGCGGACGTCTCGCGGCGCGGTGCGAACCGAGTGCGGCAGCAGGTCGAGTGCCGGCAGCACAGCCGACGGCTCCCCCGCTCGCGCGGTCACCAGCAGCAGGATCTCCACGATCACCTCCGTCCCGGCGGCGCATCGCCGCGCGCGACCAGACACACTCATCGAGGAGTGCGCTGAGAAATTGCGTGGTCCCGGCGTCGCTGACGGGCGGGTAACGCGTCTGAGACTAACCGATCGCCTCGCCCGCACCATCAGGCCCTTTCCTGTTTGTCTAGCTTGCCCCTGATCGTGGCGCAGTTTTTAACGTTGCTGAAACCCGGGACCACCGTGTCGGGCGGTCGGTCTGGCACGATCGGGGCGTGTTTCCCTCCACCTCGTCCGACGCCGATCGCGAATCGTGGCCCGACGGCCCCCGCTCGGGTCCGGCCGCCCCGACCCGTGGCCAAACGCCAGCGCCGCGCACCGGGCCGGCTGGCACCGATGGCGAACGCCGTGAGCGCGGTGGGCCGCGCCGGGCTCGCCGCGCCGGTGAGCCCGCCCGCCGCTCCGAGGACGAGGTCGACGAGCCGGAGGAGGAGGTCGTACCCCCGGTCGAGGTGCGCCGCCCGCTGGCGCTGACCATCGCCGGCTTCGCCGCGCTGCTCGGCCTCGGTCTGGTGCTCGGCGCGCAGACCTCCGGGCCGGGCAACCGGCTGCCGTTCGCGTTCGTCATCTTCGGCGTCCAGTTGCTCTTCATCCTCGCCTGGACGATGGCGATGCGCCCACCGGCGGTGCTGCTTGTCGCCGGGGTCAGCGCGGTGGTCGCCGCAGGCGTCGACGTCGCCGCCGTGCAGACCGACGTCGCCGGCCTGGCGCCACTTGGTTACCTGGCGGCCGGCGGATTCCTCGCCGCGGTGCTCGGTCAACTGGTCCGTCGGGTCGACCGCGCCCGGGTCACCGATTCACTCGGCGCCACACTGCTCATCGTGGTCGGCGTGGTGGCGTTCGGCACCCTGATCGTGCTCAGCCGCATCCCGGCCGGCACCCAGGCCATCACGGTCTGCCTGACCGCAAGCGGGGTCGCGCTTACCGTCGCCCGGCTCACCGACGCGGTGCTGCCGTGGCCCCGGCTGGCCCCGCAGGTGCCCCGGGGCGCCGCTGGCGTGGTGGCCGGCGCGATGGTCGGCACGCTTGTCAGCGCGGTGCTCGGGAGCTACCTGGTGGCACCCTTCACGCCGACGCGGGCCGCGGTGCTCGGCCTGGTCGCGGCGGTCACCGCCGTGCTCTCCGACCTCGCCGTGGGGTACGCGGAGGCGGGCCGAATGATGGCCGGTGAACTGCCCACGATGTGGGTGGCCCGGCACATGCAGGGGCCGCTCGGTGGCTTCGCCCTGGCCGCGCCGGCGGCGTACGCGATGTGCATGCTCTTTCTTTGATCCACCGTCGGGCCGTGAGCCACGGTTGAGCGCGGCGCCGGTCGGGTACCTACGGAGGCGCCGCGCTGCGGCACCGGTACGCACGCTCCGCCGCGCCGCGGCGGGTGGAGACAGGAGGCGGCGTGGCCCAGGAGTATCCGGCTGACGATGCCCGGCCCCGACGGCGCGGTCGCAAGTTGCTCATCGGTCTGGTCGTGCTGCTCCTGGTGGTGGGGGGCCTGCTGGTGGTCGCCGACCGGGTGGCTGTCGGTGTGGCCGAGCGCCTCATCGCCGACCGGGTCAGCCAGGAGGTCAGCAAGCAGGGCGCACAGGCCGCCGCTCCCAAGGTGGAGGTCGCCGGTACGCCGTTCCTCACCCAGGTGCTCGACGGTCGCTACGAGCGGATCTCCATCCAGCTGCGGGACGTGCAGGCATCGGTTGAGGGTGACGCCGTTCGGCTGCCGGTGCTCGACGTGGACGCCCGCAACGTGCGGGCATCGCTGGACACCCTGCGCACCGGGCAGGGCGACGTCGTGGCGGACACCGTCAACGGCACCGGAACGATCAGCTACGACAGCCTCGCCGCGCTGCTGAACCGGCCCGGGCTCACCCTCGGCGAGCAGGGCGGCAAGCTCGCCGTCACGGCACCTGTCGACGTGCTCGGCCAGAGCTTCACGGTAAGCGGTACTGCTGACGTCACCGTCGCCGAGAACGGCGCTGTCGCGCTGCGGTTCAGCAACCTCGACGCCGAGGGTCTGCCGAACCTGCCGCTGGCCCGCACGATCCTGAACAACTACGCCAAGGGCATCTCCGTCGACGTGCCGTTGCCTGATCTGCCGTTCCAGCTCGCGGTCCGGGAAGTCCGGCCGTTGCCCGAAGGTCTGGCCGTCACCGCCGACGCGAAGGACGTGCCGATCAACTCCGCCGGCTGATTGGCGCGTCAGTTTCCTCCGTCGGTGGGACGCCCCGATGGTCCGACAGCCGGGGCGATTCCCGGATGCTGGTCGGCTCTGTGGCAGCTCCGTCACTCACTGGTAAGCTCCGTGGCCATGGGGATTCACCTCACCAAACGGCGCGCGGTCGACCTGTGCCGCGTGGCCACCTGCCTGTGTCGCCCCGTCATCTGACGGCGGGGCTGTTTTCGGCCGCCTGATGGCGGCCACCGGCTTGCGGGGTCCTCGACCCCTCCGGTGATCCCACCGAACGCCCGGCAGCGGCGCCGTCGCACGAACCCGTGATCCCGTCCTTCCGTTGGGTCCCGCGCGCGGTGCGACAACTGCATCCATCGACATTCGCGCGCTGACTCACCATCCATTCACCAGGGAGTGATTCGATGAGTCGCGACACCGCACTCGTTTCGGCCGAGTGGGCCGAGAAGAACCTCGACGCCCCGGGCGTCGTCTTCGTCGAGGTCGACGAAGACACCTCGGCCTACGACACCGGTCACATCGCCGGCGCCGTCAAGATCGATTGGCGGACCGACCTTCAGGACCAGGTCCGCCGGGACTTCGTCAACAAGACCCAGTTCGAGGCGCTGCTCTCCGAGCGGGGCATCAGCAACGACGACACCGTCATCCTCTACGGCGGCAACAACAACTGGTTCGCGGCGTACGCCTACTGGTACTTCAAGCTGTACGGCCACGGCGACGTGAAGCTGCTCGACGGCGGCCGCAAGAAGTGGGAGCTGGACGCCCGTCCGCTGGTCACCGACGCGGTTCAGCGGCCGAAGACGCAGTACGTCGCGCAGGAGCCGGACACCTCCATCCGCGCCTTCCGTGACGAGGTCGTCGACGCCATCGGCACCAAGAACCTTGTCGACGTGCGCAGCCCCGACGAGTTCGCCGGCCGGCTGCTCGCACCCGCCCACCTGCCGCAGGAGCAGGCGCAGCGGGCCGGTCACATCCCGACCGCGATCAGCGTCCCGTGGTCCAAGGCGGCAAACGAGGACGGCACGTTCAAGTCCGACGACGAGCTGCGCAAGATCTACGCCGACGCCGGTCTGGACGACGGCAAGGAGACGATCGCCTACTGCCGGATCGGCGAGCGCTCCTCGCACAGCTGGTTCGTGCTCCAGGAGCTGCTCGGTCACCGCAACGTCAAGAACTACGACGGTTCCTGGACCGAGTACGGCTCGCTTGTCGGTGTGCCGGTGGCGCTCGGCGACGAGCCCGGGGAGGTCTGACGATGACCGCTCCCACGGCTGCGGGTTGCGCCGCCCCGGACCAGGCCGCGCCGCTGCCGGCCAGCCTGGACCTGGAGAAGGAAACCGTCATCACGGGCATCGTCCGCTCTGCGGCGGACGAGGTCGTGCCGGGCGCGTACGTCCGGCTGCTGGACTCGACAGGTGAGTTCACCGCCGAGGTGGTCACCTCGGCGGCCGGTCAGTTCCGGTTCTTCGCCGCGCCGGGTTCCTGGACGCTGCGGGCGTTGTCCCGGCACGGCAACGGCGACGCCGCCGTCACCGCCGCGCGGGGCCTCAACGAGGTCACCGTAACGGTCGCCTGAGGTGTGCGGAGGGGCCCCCGACAGGAAGGGCCCCTTCCGACCGCTCTCGCACCGCGCATCGGCTCGGGCCGGTCGCCCCACCTCGGGGTGACCGGCCCGAGCCGTTCGTGCCGCCGAGAAGGGCGCGGGCGAGAAATGGTGAAACAACAGCGGGGGCACGGCGCGACGGACGCCGTACCCCCGATTAGCTGCGGTCAGTTACCCCGGCTGCGCACCTTCGCTCCCCACTGCGCCACTGTCACCAGCAGCGCGCCGAGGCCGAGGGCGATGGCGCCGATCACACCGACGGCTGCGGTCGAGGCTCCCGTCACCGGAAGATCCTGGCTCGCGGACATGTTGATTCACCTCCCTTCCGACTGCGTCACGGCGGAGACGACGAGGCGGGCGGGGAAGCCCACACGCAGCGGTCTACCGTTGGTTGACGGATGGCCTTGACCAGGGCGTGCACCAGGATCACCCGGTACAGCAGGTCGGTCAGCACGATCGCGGGCAGGAAGAGCAGCAGGCGGGGGCGTCGAAGCCGCCAGGCGGCGAGCGCGACCCACAGCACATGGCCGGCGAGCAGGAGCAGCAGGCCCGGACCGAGTCCCGGCCCGGCGGTCGCCAGCAGCCAGATCGTCAGCGGCGTGCCGAGCACGTAGAGGAGCCAGTGCGCCATGAGCAGCAGGTACGCGTAGTCGAAGCGGGTGTTCCGCCGGCCGACCTGGTGCCCGATGACCCCTGGAAGGTGCCCCACAGCCAGCGCAGGTTCTGCTTGTACCACTCCCGGCCGGTCGTCGGGTCCTGCAACAGCGCGACGGCGCGGGGGGCGTACACGACCCGGCCGAGGCCGCGGCGGTGTGTCTCGAGCACCCAGTAGGTGTCGTCGACGATGTACGGCGGTTGCTGCGGCAGCAGCACGTCGAGCAGTTCGGTGCGGTAGAGCGAGTTCGAGCCGGAGATGCAGTTCATGACGTTGAAGTGGCTCTGGATGCGGCGTACGACGGCCTGGTAGTTCCAGTAGCTGTAGGCGCGTTTGGCCAGCCAGATGTTCCACCGCCGCTCGGGTGGCCACCAGGTGACGTTGTGCCCGACCACGATCGCCACCCGCTCGGTGAGGTGCGCCAGCGCGTTGGTGATGAAGTCGGGCTTGACCAGCACGTCGTCGTCGAGGATGACGACCGCTCGGTAGAGCCCGCCCAGCCCGAACCGGACGTAACCGGCGTGCAGGGCGGCTGGCTTGCCGACGTTCTCCCGCAGCTCCAGCACCGTGGCTCCGGCCTGGAGCGCCTCCTGTGCGGTCGCGTCGGTGGAGGCGTCGGAGATCACGTACACCGGGGCGCCGGTGGCACGGGCGGCCCGTACGGCACCGGCGATCGTCGCCGCCCCGTTGCGGCAGGCGATCAGGATGGCGACTTCGCGGGGTGCGACCGGCTGGTACCTGGGGAATTCGGGGCGCTCGCCGCGCCGGGTGACGCGTTCGGGGCGGAGGAAGCCGTAACAGAACGCGGCCACGATGAGAAACAGAGCGATCCCACTGAGAGTAACTATGGAGATCAGCAGAACTTCCCGCATGTAAGGGCCAATTCGCAGGGAGGAGGGGGGATGCGAAAACTGCTCACGTTGCGGCGTTGCGGTAACCCTAGGTGTTCTTTTGGTGACTTCCAAACGCCGGCCCGGGTTCTGACCGTTCAGTCGACCCGTCTCCGTCAGCCCGGCTGAATCATGGGCGGCCGGCCAGGTTATGGCTGGTCAGACGGTCCTTCGGCGGCCACCGGACGTACCGCCCTGGCGTTCGCGGTCACTGTGGGTCGCACCCGAGGGTTCGGTTGGTCGCTCGGGCGGTCGCCCCCCGAAATGCATCGGCGTACGTCACTATCTACAGGTGAAGTCACGGTGGGTGTGGGGTGGGGATGTGTCCGGTGCGGACGTCCCGATCGTCGTCTGCGTCAGCGCGGACGTGTCGGTGCGTGAGCGGGTCCTGCGCCAACTGGACGGGGTCGGCCCGGTGCTGAGCTGCGCCGACCTGTCCCAGCTGCGGGCGATGCTGTTCCCACCACCGGCCGGCCCGGCGCCGGCCGTCGTCTCGCCGGTGGCGCAGCAGGGGCCGGTCCGCTGGGGTGAGCTGGTCGTCGATCGGGCCGGGCACGTTGTCACCTGGCGCGGCGAGCCGATCCCGCTCACCCGCATCGAACGCGAGTTGCTCGCCCGGCTCATCGGCCCGCCGTTGGTGGTGTGGAGCTACGAACAGCTCTTCGCCGCCGTCTGGAACGGCGCGTACCTGGGGGATTCCTCGATCCTGCACTCCGCCGTCAAGCGGCTCCGCCACAAGCTGCGCGACCTTCCGGACGGCCCGCGGGTGCACACCGTGCGGGGGGTCGGTTACCGGCTCGACCCGGCACCCGGTCCGGTTGAGGCCGATAACGCCGTACCCGTGCTGCCGACCGACCGCTGCCTCCGGACCGACGGACCGCCCGTGACACCATGACCGGGTGAGCGGTGCTGTGCAGACGGGTTGGCCGTCGTCGAACGGCCCTGTCGAGCCGGCACGGGCCGGGCATCGACGGCGTTGGCTGCTTGTCGCGTCCGTGCTGTGGGCCGTCCTGCTGGCCGGGCTCGCCTGGACGTCGGCTCGCGACGACCCGCCGACAGTGCGCGAGCAACGCACCCTCGACCAGGCTGGCCCGATCGTCGACAGTGCGGCCGGCGAGCTGGCCCGTGCCGCCGGCTCGGGGCTGCTGGAGGTCGTTCCGGCCCGGGTCCGGTCGGGCTGCCGGGTCACCCCGATCTCCGACGGTGCGGCCCTGCGACGCGAGGTCGGTGTGCTCGCGCCCGCCGGCACCGAACGGGCCGTGCTGACCGGCATCGCCGATCGACTGCCCGCCAACTGGCGGGCCTGGGTCGGTCCCGGGCTGGACGGCCCGGAGTTGCGCGCCGACGCCGGCGAGTTCGTCTCCGTCGAGGGCCGGCCGACCGGGGACGGCCGGGTCCGGTTGACTGTCGAGACCGGCTGCCGGCCGGTGGGCTCCGGCTACACCCCGACGTCCGCCGCCGCCGGCCCGGAGGTCGCCGGGTTGAGCCTGGTGCTGACGGCCGCGCTGAAAGCTCTCGGCCAGGCGAACCCTGCCGCACCGGAGGTGGTCACCGCGCCCTGTCCCGGTGGCGCGCTGGCCCGTACCGCCCGGTCCGCCGAGCCCGGCCCGGTTCCGCCGGCCGGCGGGCTCGCGCAGTTGGCCGGCGCCGCTGCACTGCTGGACAAACCCCCGGTGTACGCGTACCGCGCCGGCGGCGTCACGGTGCTGGCCGAGACCGGCCCGGACGACGGCGCCGTACGACTGGCAGCCACCGTCGGCTGCCCGGACTGACGCGACCCGCTCCGGTCAGCCGTCGGTCGTCCCGCCCTGCGGATCGCGGCTGCGGCCCAGGGCGTCCACCCGGCCCCAGCGGCCCGGAATGTCCAGCAGCTCGATGCGACCCATGCCCGGCGGCACCGCCGGATCGATGATCAGGTGCTCGCCCTGCGGCTCCAGCCCCAGCATCACCCGCAGTAACAGCAGCGGGGTGCCCGTCGACCACGCCTGCGGGCTGCACGCGGTCGGGTACTCCACCGGATACTCGGTGAGTTCACGTGTGTAGCCGGCGAACGCCTCCGGAAGCCGACCTCCGAAATAGCGGGACGCCTCCAGCATCCTGTCGCAGAGCATCCCGGCCTCCTCGCGGTAGCCGTACCGCCACAGCCCCCAGGCGATGATCGAGTTGTCGAACGGCCAGACGGTGCCCACGTGGTAGCCGATCGGGTTGTACCGGCCCTGGTCATCGGCGAGGGTCCGCACCCCCCAGCCGGAGAAGAGGTGCGGCCCCAGCAGATGCTCGACCACCTTGCCGGCCCGGGTCTCGTCGACGATGCCGCTCCACAACAGGTGCCCGATGTTCGACGTCAGCGCGTCGACCTGACGGCCGTCGGCGTCCAGCGCGAGCGCGTAGTAGCCCCGCTCGGCGATCCAGAAATCATGGTTGAACCGCTGCTTGAGCGCTGCGGCCTCCCGCTCCAACCGGTCGGCGAACTCGCTGTCATTCCAGAACGTCCGGGCCAACCGGGCGGCCCGGATCTTCGCGTCGTACGCGTAGCCCTGCAATTCGCAGGTAGCCCGGGGAAATCCGGGCAGTTGGCCGTCGGCGTACGAGATGGCGTCCCAGGAGTCCTTCCAGCACTGGTTCTGTAGGCCGGTGCTGGGGTTGCGGGTCTGGTACCAGAGGTAGCCGGTGCCCAGCAGATCGCCGTACGTGTCGATCCACTCCAGCGCCGCGCGGACCTGCGGCTCCAGCCGGCGAACCAGTGCGGAGTCGCCGGTCCAGCGCTCGTACTCGTCGATGAGGATGATGAACAGCGGCGTCGAGTCGGCCGACCCGTAGTACGGCGAGTGCGGCTGCTCTTCGAAGCCTGCGGTTTCGCCGTAGCGCAGCTCGTGCAGGATCTTGCCGGGTTCCTCGTCCCGGAAGTCGTCCACCCGGTGCCCCTGAAGGCCGGCCAGCATCAGGATGGTCGGCGGAATCAGCTCCGGTAGGAACGGCACCACCTGTAGCGAGGTGAAGATGCTGTCCCTGCCGAACAACGTCATGAACCACGGCAGCCCGGCGGCGATCAGCCGTACGCCCAGGGCGATCGACTCGTAGCGCAGGGCGGCCAGGTCGTTGAGGCTGCACCGGTACGCCCCGGCCAGCGGTTCGCAGTCACAGCCGAGCTTCGGCGCCCTGTCGATCAGTTCCTGCTGCTCGGCGCGGATGGCGTCCGCGCTGCGGCCGCCGCCGAACGGCAGGGTGGCCCTGATGTCCTCTCCCCGCGCCCCGTAGACGACTGTCGACACGCACAGCCGGGTGGTCCACTCGCCCTTGGCGTCGACACGGATCTCGAAGGTCATCCCGGAGGCGTCGACCTGCGCGGGCATGCTGGAGGTGACCACCGTCTCCCGGTGGAACGCCTCCCGCCGATAGGTGAACCGCAGCTCGTTGTCGGCCACCGAAACCGTTGTGCGGCCCTGCTTCTGCCGGGCGTGCTTGATCTCGAACAGGTCGGCGAAGTCGCTGCCGATCTCCAACCGGACCGTGAACTCGACATGCTTGCCGGAGTGGTTCAGCACGGTCAGCTCCTCCTCGAAGCTGCCGCCGATCGACCGGTTGCGGATCACCGACGCCTTGGCGTCCAGGTAGTGGGTGGGCTCGCCGGGGGCCAGGAAGAACTTCGTCCGGTACGACTCGCGGTCGTCCATCGAGAGGGTGTGCAGCCGCTCGCCGTCAAGGGTGAGCACCCAGTTGGACAGGAAGCGCGTGTCGAAGGAGAACAATCCGGTGGGGAAGTCGTACGACGGCTCGATGTCGCCCGCCCGGTCGCTGACCAGGAATGTGTTGCCGTCGAGGATGCTGACGAGGTCCTTCATGTCAGCCGCCCGGCTGCCTTTCGGGCCACCTCACGAGGGTCGCGGGTGCCGGGCGGGCTCGGGAAGAAACGGCGGAAGACCAGGAAGAGCACGACGTTGCCGCTGAACGTGCTCTCGTTGCGCAGCACGGCGGCGATCCCCTGGGCCTCGCCTGTGATCAGCTTGTCGAACAGGGCCGCACGGCAGTACCAGATGGCGTCGGCGGGTCCCCGTTCGCGGGCGCTCCGCACCGCACCCGGTCGCATCCGTACCAGCCAGTGGTCCGTCTGCTGGCCGTCCCCGAGATCGATCTGAAGGGTTCCTTCGGCAAGGCCACGCAGGATCGTGGGGCCACGAGCCGGCAGTGATTCGAAGAACCTCTCCGTCGCCTCGGTCACCTCCGAATCGTAGGCAGCCGGTCGGGTCGCCGGGCCGGTATCGGTACTCCGTCGGCCTGTCCCGTCGCGGCGCGCGGACGGTCAGCAGATCGGACGGTCAGTAGACGAGCGCCTGCGCGCCCTCTGCCATCGCCTCTTCGACGAACGCCGCGGCGCCCGCGATCCGGACACCGGGCAGGACGTCGTCCGGGCCGATTCCTCGGCGGGCCGCGCACTGGGTGCAGGCTGTCACCCGGCCGCTGGTGAGGATGACGTGCAGCAGCTCGGCCAGCGGCGCGGAGTGCGGCAACTCGAACTCCTGGGCGCGGCCGGGCAGCACGAACCAGGTCGACTCGCCGGTGAGCCAGAGCGAGACGTCCACCCCGGCCGCGACCGCCGTGGCGGCGACAGTGAACGCCTGCGCGCACCGTTCCGGGGCGTCCGCCCCGGCGGTGGCCTTGACGACGAGAGAGCGGGCCATGACGCCCAGCATAGGATGGGCTGGATGGTTACCGAGATCGGGTTCGTCAGCCTGCTGGTCGCCGGCCTGGGCGGGCTCGCCGGTGGCCTGCTGTACCTTGCCGTACGCATATCGAGAGGACGCTGGTGAGCGCGAGGAGTGAGCCGGGTTTGCGAGCCCCGCAGTCGCGAGCGAAGGTGGCAGCGTGAGCGCGAGGAGTGAGCCGGGTTTGCGAGCCCCGCAGTCGCGAGCGAAGGTGGCCTGGTGAGTGACGAGAACCCCCTGCAACCACCGTGGCTGAACGCGCCGCCGGTCGAGGAGTACCCGTACGAGGAGAGCTACGACCTTCGGGTCGGGCCCAAGCTGCACCCGGCGCTGGACGGCCTGCTGCCCTACATCGGCCTCTGGCGTGGCCGGGGCAAGGGCGGCTTCCCCACCATCGAGGATTTCGACTACGCCCAGGAAATCCGGATCAGCCACGACGGCCGGCCGTTCCTGCACTACGAATCCCGCGCCTGGCTCCTCGACGAGCAGAGCAGGCCGGTGCGTCCGGCCGGTCGTGAGGTCGGCTGGTGGCGGCCGGTGATGGTGGACGGCAGGGCCACCGACGAGCTGGAGGCGCTGATCACGACCCCCACCGGTGTGATGGAGCTGCACCTCGGCAAGCGCACCGGCACCCAGGTCGAGTTCGCGACCGACGCGGTCGTCCGGTCGCCGACCGCCAAGGAGGTCACGGGAGGGCACCGCCTCTTCGGCATCGTCGAGGGCGCGTTGCTCTACGCCCAGGAGATGGCGGCCATGGGGCACCCGCTCAGCCCGCACCTTTCCGCCCGGCTCATCAGGGTCGGCGGCTGACGCTCAGTCGACGGGAAAGCCCAGCAGGGCGTGCAGGGCCGGGGTGCGCGGGCAGTGGTCCCGACGCACCCCGTCCAGCACCCGGACTTCGGTGAGCCCGCGCACCGACGAGCTGAACCACACTCCGTCGGCGGCGTGCAGCTCCTCCGGCGTGACCATCCGTTCGGCGGCGTCCAGGCCCAGCTCGCCGGCATGGGCGAGCAGCCACGCCACTGTCGTGCCGGGCAGGATGCCTGTGGTGGCGGCCGGCACGGTGCAGAGCGTGTCGCCGGTGAGCCACACCACGTTGGCGGTGGGCCCCTCCAGGGCGTACCCGTCGGAGGAGAGCCAGAGCACGTCGTCCACGCCGGCCCGGCTCGCCCAGCGGCGGGCGGCGGTGTTCACCGCGTACGACGTGGACTTGATGCCCGCGGGCAGCCAGTCCAGGCCGGTCCGCGCGTCGGCGGGCAAACCCAGCGGCAGGAAGGCCACTGTGATCCCGGTGCGCCGGGTCGTCTGGGAGGCCGCCGCCACCTCGGTGAGCGTGGCGTAGACGGTCGGTGGGCCGCCGGCCTCCGAGCCTCTGGTGCAGACCAGCCGTAGCGCGCCCTCCACCTCTGCCGGCCAGCCCGCGCGCACCGTGTCGAGCAGGTCGACAAGCGTGTCGGTGGGGGGCAGGTCGAGGTCGACGGCGGCCGCCGCCGTGGCGAGCCGGGCCAGGTGCTCGTCGCGCAGCCACGGCTGGCCCTGGCGCAGGTGCATGGACTCGAAGAGCCCGTCGCCGCGCAGAACGCCCAGGTCGTCGCCCCTCAGGACGGGCTCGTCGGCAGGGATGAGACCCCGCCCGAGTACGGCGATGCGGGCGCTCGCGGTGGTCGCGGTCGTGCCGACGGGTGGCGTCACCATGACCGTCGAGCCTAGCGGCGGTCGGTCGCGTGCAGGAGGGGGCGCGATCGCCGAACTATGATCGGATGGTGTCCGAATCCTCGCTCGCGGAAATGCTCCGAGCCCGTGGCCTGCGGCTGACGGCCCAGCGGCAGCTCGTCCTCCAGGCGGTGCTCGATCTGGGCCATGCCACGCCGGAGCAGGTGCACACCGCGGTCCGCGAGGTCGCCGCCGGAGTCAACATCACCACCATCTATCGCACGCTGGAGCTGCTGGAACGGCTCGGCCTGGTGACGCACACCCACCTGTCGCACGGTTCGCCTACCTACCACGCGGCCGGTGAGCACCAACACGTCCACCTGGTCTGCCGGGAGTGCGGAGCGATCGACGAGATCCAACCCGAGATGCTCCGGCCGCTTGCCGACCAGTTGGCCACGCAGCGGGGTTTCCAGGTGGACATCGGGCACGTGTCACTCTTCGGCGTCTGCGTACGCTGCGAGAACGGGGACCAGACATGATCGACATCGCGGGCGCGGTGGCCGTCGAGAGCATCGACGAGGCCACCCGCGACCAGCCGGATCCGGCGCACGTCGCGGCCGGGGTGCGAGGGGTCGCTGCGCACTACGGCGACCCGCTGCGTGAGCAGCGCATCCTGGACACCGAGGTCGGGCTCGTCGACCGGTCGCATCGGGGCGTCATCGCGGTGCCCGGCGAGGAACGGGCCAGTTGGCTGCACACTGTCACCTCGCAGCACTTGACGACGCTTGTCGCGGGCGAGGGCACCGAACTGCTGGTGCTGTCCCCGCACGGCCACATCGAGCAGCACGCGCTTGTCGCCGAGGACGGCGAGACCACCTGGCTGGACACCGACCCCGGTGCCACCGAGGGCCTGCTCGGCTATCTGGAGAAGATGCGGTTCTTCAGCAAGGTCGAGCCCCGTGACGCCACCGCCGAGCGGGCGTTGCTGTCGCTGGTCGGGCCGGCGGCACCGGACGCCCTGGCCACGCTCGGGGTCAGCGGGCTGGCCGCCCCGGACCTGCTTCCCGTGCCCGGCCCGAAGTTCGCCGCCGGCGCCGTACCGCCCCGGGCCGGTGTGCGGTACGACGTCCGACCGCTGCCGGCCGGCGGTTGGGCTCGGCGTGGGCCGCTCGGGGTGGACCTGCTGGTGCCCCGCCCGGCGATGGAGCAGGTGGTGGCGGAGCTTCGCGGCGCTGGCGTACCACTTGCCGGCCTCTGGGCGTACGAGGCGATCCGGGTGGCCGCCCGGCAGCCCCGGGTCGGGGTGGACACCGACCACCGGACCATCCCGGCCGAGGTGGATCTGATCGGCCCGGCGGTCCACCTGGACAAGGGCTGCTACCGAGGTCAGGAGACGGTGGCCCGCGTCCACAACATGGGTCGGCCGCCGCGTCGCCTGGTGCTGCTGCACCTGGACGGGGTGACAACCGATCAGCCACCGACCGCCGGTACGCCGGTGACCCTCGACGGCCGGACCGTGGGTTTCGTGGGCACCGCCGTGCTGCACCACGAGTTGGGTCAGGTCGCGCTCGCCGTGTTGAAGCGGAACGTCCCGGACGACGCCGCCCTCATGATCAACGAGACCGCGGCGGCGATCGACCCGTCCTGAGCGAGCCGTCTAGGATCGCCGGCATGACGACAGGGACGTTGATCACGGTGGCCCCGACCGGCGCGGAGTCGGCCAAGGCGGAGGTGCCGGCGCTGCCGGTGACGCTCGACGAGCTGCTGCGCACCGCCAAGGAGTGCGAGGCACTCGGCGCCGCCGTGATCCACGTCCACATCCGTGACGAGGCGGCGCGGCCGACCCTCGACCCGGTTCGCCTGGCCGAGACCGTGGCGGCGTTGCGGGAGAGCACCGACCTCATCGTGCAGCTCTCGTCCGGCGGCGCGGTGACCGACCCGGAGGCGTCCCGGCTCGCCGTGCTCGACGCCCGTCCGGACATGGCCTCCTGCACCATGGGCACTGTCAACTTCGGCGACGACGTCTTCCTCAACCGCTGGGAGTTCATCGTCGACCTGCACACCCGGATGCAGGAGCGGGGGATCGTGCCGGAGTACGAGATCTTCGACCTCGGTCACCTGTCGGCGTTGCAGCGGCTGCTCGGCAAGTACGGGCTGCCGGCCGGTGGGCACGTGCACGTCGACTTCGTGATGGGTGTGCCGGGCGGCATGCCGGGCACCACCGAGACGCTCGTCGCGGCGCACCGGATGTTGCGGGACCTGCCGGAGGGCACCACGTTCTCGGCGACCGGTGTCGGTCGGAGCACCATCCCGGTCCTGCTGGCCTCGCTGTCGACAGGCGGGCACCTGCGGGTCGGTATGGAGGACACCGTGACGTACGCCAAGGGGCGCCCGGTGGAGTCCAACATGCAGCTGGTCGCCCGTGCGGTCGGCTTCGCCCAGCTCGCCCAGCGGCCGCCGCTGACCACTGTCGAAGCCCGTACCCTGCTCGGGTTGTAAGGCCGGCTCTGTCCCACGCCCCTGTCACCCGGGCGGTGGAAAGCCTGGTCACCCCGCCGCCGTGCGGTCCCGGACCGTCGGTACCGTCCAGCCGTGGCAAAGACGTACGAGGGCGGCGTGCCGCTCGCCGAGGTGGTCCGGTCCGGGTTCGTGGAGGGCGCGCACCGCGGCTCGGTGGTGGTGCTTGACGCGGCCGGTGTGCCGGTGGCCGCCGCCGGGGATGTGACAGCACCGATCTTTCCCCGCTCGGCGAGCAAGCCCATGCAGGCGATCGGGATGCTCCGCGCCGGCCTCCCGCTTACCGACCCGGCCGACCTGGCACTGGTCTCGGCCAGTCACGCGGGTGAGGCGTTCCACCTGGAGCGGGTCGCTGCTCTGCTGGACCGCGCCGGGTTGGACACGTCCGCGCTGCACTGCCCGCCCGACCTGCCGGCCGGTGCGGCGGCCCGGGAGGCGGCGCTGCGCGCCGGGGGCGGACCGACTCCGGTGCAGATGAACTGCTCGGGCAAGCACAGCGGAATGTTGCTGACCTGCCAGGCTGCCGGGTGGCCGCTGGACGGCTACTGGCGGCCGGAGCACCCGTTGCAGCAGCGACTACGGGCAGCCATCGAGGAGTTCACCGACGAGCCGGCGGCGGCGGTCGGGGTGGACGGCTGCGGTGCCCCGGTGCTCGCGGTGTCGCTTACCGGCCTGGCTGGCGCGTACCTCAGGTTGGTCGACGCCGAGCCCGGCTCGGCGCCGCGCGTGGTCGCCGACGCCATGCGTGCCCATCCGGAGACCGTCGGCGGCAGCCAGGCCGACGACACCCGGTTGATGCGCGGCGTACCGGGTCTGCTCGCCAAGGTCGGCGCGGAGGGCGTGTTCGCGGTGGGGCTACCGGGCGTCGGCGCGGTGGCCCTGAAGATCGACGACGGGGCTGAACGGGCACGGATGCCGGTGCTGGTGTCGGCGCTGCGACGGCTCGGCGTGGACGCTCCCGTGCTGACCGAGTACGCCGAGGTGCCCCTGTTCGGCGGCGGCGTCCCGGTCGGCGCGGTCCGCTCGCTCTGGTGAGCGAAGGGCGGCCCGGTCCAGGCGGGGAAACGTGTCCCTGCCTGCGCGTGCGGTGCGGTAGGCAAGCGCCAGCGTCGGGCACCGCCGGCCGCCGCCGGGGCGGAGGCCATGAATGGGCCTGATACCTCAGAGGCATCTTGATGACTCTGAGGTATCAGGCTTATTCGCGTGACAGGGGCGCCGAATCAGCTCAGGAAGTCGAGCACTGCGGCGTTCACCGGCTCGGGACGCTCCAACGGCAGCAGGTGCGCGGCGTCCGGTACGTCGGGCAGCCGTACCGCGTCGGGCGCCTCGGCGGCGATCCGGTCGGCGAGCCGGCGGATGTCCGGCACGTCGGCCGCGCCGGCGGTGACCAGGACTGGCACCCGCAGTTCGCCGAGACGGTCGATCGCCGGCGGTGTCAGCTCGCCCACCTCGACTGCGCCGAGGGCCAGTTCGGCGGCGAGCGCGCGCTGATCCATCTCCTGCGCGAACGCGATCAGGTCGCTGTCGACGTCGGACGGCTGGCGGGCCGGGCCTACCACCCAGAACCGCACCTCGCCGGCCGCCCCGGCGGTGAAGTCGTCGGGGTCGACCTCGCCGACGAGGTCGTCCCACAGGTCGTTGGCCTCCTCGGACCACTCGTTGCCGGACACCGCCGTGCCGAGCAGCGCGAGTGCGGTGACCCGGTGCGGGTGTGCGAGCGCGGTGTCGATGGCGACCGAACCGCCGAAGGAGCAGCCGACCAGGGCGGCCCGGGGGATGTCGAGCGCGTCCAGCAGGCCGGCCACGTCGTCGTGGTGCGCGAACGGCGTCGCCGGCAGTTCCGAGTCCCCGTACCCGCGTAGGTCGGGGGCGATCACCCGGTGCCGGGCGGCGAGCGCGGGCAGCACGCCGCGCCACATACGGCGGTCGGCGATGCCGGCGTGCAGCAGTACGACGGGGGTGCCGGTGCCGGCCTCGTCGTACGCGAGGGCTGCACCGTTGACTGTGATCTTGTGCACGGGAACGGACCGTACGGAACGGGCGAGCGGCGCGCAAATGGGATGTTGAGACGTTGCTAACTCTGGCTAGCGTTTTGCTTGCAGTAGTTAGCAGCGCGGATTAGCGTCTGGTTCATGGCCACACCCAAGGATCTCCCCGACGTTGGCGGGTTCATTCGTGATCTCCGGCGTAACGCCAAGATCTCGCTGCGGCAGCTCGCCGATCAGGCGGGGGTCAGCAATCCGTACCTCAGCCAGATCGAGCGTGGCCTGCGCAAGCCCAGCGCCGAGGTGCTCCAGCAACTGGCGAACGCGCTGCGTGTCTCCACCCCTGCCATGTACCTGCGGGCCGGGCTGCTCGACGACAAGGAGGGGCACGGCGTGCTCGCCTCCATCGCTGTGGACCCCGACCTGACGATGGCGCAGAAGCAGTCGCTGACCCAGATCTACGAGACGTTCCGACGGGAGAACACGCGGCTGGCCGAGGCCCAGGCCGCCGCCGAGGGCACCCGCACGGACACCTCGGACACCACTGGCGACGCAACCGGGCCGACCGTCCCGACCGACGTCGCCGATCAGCCGGCGGACGTGGCCAACCTGGCCGCGACCGGCCCCACCACTGCCGGCGGCACCCCGACCGAGGCCGTCCTCGAGTCGGTAGCCGTCACCGAGGCGGGCACCGCTCCCGCTCCGACAAGCACGAACACCCCTGAGAAGAAGGCCGCCCCGACGGCCGAGGAGGAGACGTCATGACCGAGCCGAAGACCAACCGCATCCCCGCCCCGATCTACGCCGCCGCCGGCGTTGGCGAGCTGGCCTTCGAGCAGCTGCGCAAGCTGCCGTCGGTGGTCGGTGTCCTCGGCACCCGGGTCGTCGCCGACCTGGGTGGTCGGGCCGTCCTGACCGGCTTCGAGCTGCGCCAGAAGGCCACCGAGACGCTGCGTACCGCCAACGAGACCGCGGAGACCCTGCGGGGCCGCGCGCAGGCCGAGCTGGACCTGGCGAAGCTGCGCGAGTCCGCCGACCTGGCCAAGCTGCGCGAGGTCGCCGACCTGGACAAGCTCCGCGAGGTGGCTGACCTCGACAAGCTGCGCGCCGCCGCGACCCGCAACGCCGCAGTTGTCGTTGCCAGCGCCCACGCCGCCCAGGAGCGGGCGTTCGCCGCGTACGGCGCGCTCGTCGCCCGCGGTGAGCGGGTCGTCGGCACCGGTGTGCTGGAGGCCGCCGAGACGGTGAACGCCGACATCGAGGCCACCGAGGGCCTGCCGGCCGCGACCGCCACGTCGACTGCCGCCACCACGGCCGTGACCGCAGGCACCCCGACTGCCGCGGCTGCACCGGCCGAGGTGCCGACCCCGGCCGAGGTGGCCGAGATCGTCGAGGCCAAGCCGGCCGCCGTCAAGAAGGCCACCCGCGCGAAGGCGGCCAAGCCGGCCGCTGCCTCGTCGGCCAAGACGGCCGCTACTCCGTCGGCCAAGGCTGCCAAGCCGGCTGCCAAGTCGGCCGCGACCCCGTCGGCGAAGCTGCCCCGGGCCACCAAGCGGACCCGCCCGGCCGCCGAATAGTTCGCGGCGTCGACGGTCCCGGCGGCGTCCTTGTCGGACGTAGCCGGGGCCGTCGACATAAGCTTGCCGGCATGGCCAACGCTGCGCCGATCTTCGCGTTCGAAGTCCGCTACGTGATCGAGCTGATCCTGCTCGTCTTCGCGCTGATCATCCAGGGCGTCGCGCTGGTGCACGCCGTCACGCAGCGCTCCGACGGTTTCTCCGCCATCGGGACGCTGCCCAAGGGTGGCTGGATCGCCATCCTGGCGGTCTGCCTCGTGCTGACCCTGCTCGGCTTCGGTCCGATCAGCCTCTTCGGACTGATCGGTATCGCCGCCGCACTCATCTACCTGCTCGACGTCCGGGTCGGCCTACGCGACCTCAGTGACGGCAAAGGGTTCTGGTGAGAGGTTTCCGCTGGCCGCCGCCGCCCGACGGGGGCCCCCGCACCTGGGGGCCCGGTCCGGGCGGGCCGCGTACCGGTCGGCCGGCGCTGCCGGAGCCGGAGACCGAACTGGTCGCCACCCCGCACGGCGTCCGGCTGGAGCGGCTGGTCACCGGCACAGGTGACCCGGTCACCGTGTTCGCGCACGGGCTGGGCAACGGGATCGCCACCACCCGACCGTTCGGCAGCGGGGTGACCGGCCGCAAGGTGTTCTTCCAGTTCCGTGGGCACGGCCGCTCCGAAGCGCCGGACGGCCCGTGGACCTACCTGGACCTTGCCCGGGACCTGCGCGCCGTCGCCGACCTCGGCGGTGCCAGCCGGGCGTTCGGGGCGAGTCTCGGCGCCGGCGCGCTCTGCCGGTTGCTCGCCGAGAGCCCGGAACGCTTCGAGAAGCTCGTCTTCTTCCTGCCCGCGGTGCTCGACGAGCCGCGTGGCCCGGTCGCCCGGGAGCGCCTCACCGCTCTGCTCGAGGCCGTGGAGAGCGGAGACGCCTCGGCGGTCGCCGACGTCGTCTCGCTGGAGCTTCCGCCGGCGGTCCGCAACACCCCGGCCGGCTGGGCCTACCTGCGGCAACGGCTCGACCAGTTGCTCCGCGACGGCCTTGCCGACGGTCTGGCAACGCTTGCGGAGCAGACGCCGCTGCGCGACGCCTCGGCTCTGGCGGCCGTCGACGCACCGGCGCTGGTGATCGCCTGCGCGGGCGACGACCTGCACCCGGTCGAGGTCGCCGAGCAGCTCGCCGCCGCGCTGCCCCGGGCCACCCTGCACGTGTACGACCGCCCGGGCGTGCTCTGGTCGGAACGCGCCGACCTACGGGAGCGCGTGTCCGGTTTCCTCAACGAGTAACGTCCCTGGTCATGGGCGTCACACAACACGGCCGGACGCACCGGCTGGACCTCGCCGACCCGACCCTGCGCGAGTGGACCTGCACGGTCCTGCACTCCGACCCGGAGCAGGGCATCGTGCTGGACCGTTCGGCGTTCTACCCGGGGGGAGGCGGTCAACCACCGGACCACGGAGTGCTGCTCTGGCAGGGCGTACAGACCCGGATCGTCGGCACCCGCAAGGGTGACGACCCCTATCTGATCCCCGCCGAGGGTGACCCGCTGCCACCGGTCGGCACCGAGGTAGTCGGCGCGCTGGAGGATGAGCGCCGCACGCGACTGATGCGTACCCACTCCGGGCTGCACGTGCTCTGCGGCGTGGTGTTCCGCGACTTCGGCGCCCTCGTGACAGGCAACTCCATGGACGTCGGCGAGGCCCGGATGGATTTCAACCTCCCCGAGGTGCCGTCCGACTTCAAGAGCCGGATCGAGGAACTGGTCAACGCCGAGGTGGTCGCCGACCGCTCGGTGGCCGTCCGGGTGCTGCCCCGCGACGAGGCACTGGCCCTGCCGGACATCATCCGCACCCAGTCCAACCTCATCCCGCCGGATGAGCAGGAGGTGCGGATCGTGGACATCGTCGGCCTTGACGTGCAGGCCGACGGCGGCACGCACGTCGCGTCCACAGCTCAGATCGGCAAGGTGCAGGTGGTGAAGGTGGAGAGCAAGGGCCGGGCCAACCGCCGTGTACGCGTCCGACTGGTGGACTGAGCAGCACGATCGGTAATTCGGACGGCGGGCGGCTCAGCCAGGCGCACGAGTTGAAGCCGCACGGCTGCACGGCCGTGGCGATGGCCCCGGGGTGGATCCGTTCCGAGGCGATGCTGGAGCACGTCGGCGTGACCGAGGACAACTGGCGCGACGGCGGTCAGGGGCGCGCCGGGCCGGCGTACCGTGCGGCGGCCCGGCGCGCCGCGTCGGCCATCCGCTCGCGCAGCTCCGGCGGGTCGAGCGCCTCGACCTCCGGCCCCAGCGCGAGCAACTGTGCGTAGGCGACATCGGCCGACTCGACGGGCAACCGGGTCACCACCCAGCCCTGCTCGTCGCTGTCGCTGGCGGCGGCGAGCACGTCCTCGTACACCATTGGGGCATCGACCAGGTGCCGGAGCTGGCGCAGGCCGGCGGGGCTGATCCGGACGGTGACCTCGGCCCGCAGGATGGTCCGCAGGAACGACCCGGCCTGCTCCCGCCAGTGCCCGGCCAGGTCGAAGCCCTCGTCCCGGTCGAACGTCTCCTCGCTGACGTCGACGCCTGTCACCCGGTCCACCCGGTAGGTGCGGTGCCCGTCGTCGACCCGACCGACCAGATACCAGATCCCACTCTTGAGCACGAGCCCGTACGGTTCGATTTGGCGGGTGACCTCCTGCTCGCCGCGCCGGTACCGCAGGTCCACCACCCGGTCCCGCCAGGTCGCGCGGGCCAGCTCGGTCAGCCCTGGCGGCGGCGACGTCTCCCGGAACCAGCCCGGCGCGTCAAGATGGAAGCGTTGCCCGGCGCGGGCCGGGGCGTCCCGGAGAGCGGGCGGCAGCGCGGCGAGCACCTTCAGCTCGGCGGCGGCGACCGCGTCGGCCAGCCCCAGCTCGCCGGCCGGTCCGGGCAGCCCGGCGAGAAAGAGCGCCTCCGCCTCGTCCCGGCTCAGCCCGGTCAGCCGGGTCCGGTAGCCGCCGAGCAGGCGGTAGCCGCCGGCCCGGCCCCGATCGGCGTACACCGGCACCCCGGCCGCGGAGAGCGCCAGCACGTCCCGGTAGACGGTCCGCTCGGACACCTCCAACTCCTGCGCCAGCTCGCCCGCTGTCATCGACCCACGCGCCTGCAACAGCAACAGCAGGGAGATCAGCCGGGATGCGCGCACCTGCCCATCCTGCCTCGGGGCCGCTCACCGTCCGCCGGGGGTGAGCAGCCCTCTGTCGTACGCGACGGCGACAGCGGCCGCCCGGTCGTTGACGCCGAGTTTGGCGTAGACGTGCAGCAGGTGGGTCTTCACAGTTGCCTCGCTGATGAACAGGCGGGCTGCTGCCTCCCGGTTGGAGGTGCCCTTCGCCACCATTGCCAGCACCTCAAGCTCGCGGTGGCTCAGTGGCTCCTCGGCGGGTGCCCGCAGCCGGCCCATCAACCGGCCTGCCACGGAGGGGGAGAGCACCGCCTCACCTCGGGCGGCGGCCCGCACAGCCCGGACCAGCTCCTCGCGGGGCGCGTCCTTGAGCAGGTAGCCGGTGGCACCCGCCTCGATCGCCGGTAGCACGTCGGCATCCGTGTCGTACGTCGTGAGCACCAGCACCTTCGCGGGGCTGCCCGAGCCGACCAGCCGGCCGATAGCTGTCACGCCGTCCATTCCGGGCATCCGCAGGTCCATGAGCACCACGTCGGGTCGACGGTTCGCGGCCAGCGCGAGGGCTTCGGCACCGTCGCGGGCCTCGCCGACCACCTCGAAGTCGGGGTCGCCGGTGAACATGCCGCGCAGCCCGTCCCGGACCACCGGATGGTCGTCGACGATCAGCAGCCGGATCGGCAGGCTCACCCGGCGCTCCCGGCCAGCGCGGGCACCGACGCCGACACGGCGGTGCCGCTGCCCGGTTCGCTCTCCACTGCCAACTCCCCGCCGACCTGGGTGACCCGCTGTCGCATCACTGTCAGACCGTAACCGCCGGCTGGCTGCCGGGCTGCGAGCGGCTCGACGACCGTGAAGCCCACCCCGTCGTCCCGGATGTCGAGCGTCACGAGGTCCCCCATGTACGACAGGGTGAGCCCGACGCGGGACGCGCTGGCGTGCCGGGCCACGTTGGCCAGGGACTCCTGGGCGGTCCGCAGCAGTGTCACCTCCACCTCGGGGTGCAGCGGGTGGGCCTGGCCGGTGACGCTGACCTCGGCGCGTACGCCGTGCAGGGCCGACCAGCGCTCGCCCAGCTCGACGAGGGCGTCCGGCAGCCGGGCACTCTCCAGCGACTCCGGACGGACCGCCCGTACCGAACGGCGGGCCTCGGTGAGGCTCTCCCGGGCCAGCGCGAGCGCGTTGTCCACGTGCCGGCGCCAGTCTGCGGACCGGTCGCGGGTCTGCTCGGCCGCCTCCAGTTGGGTGATGATGCCGGTCAGCCCCTGGGCCAGGGTGTCGTGGATTTCCCGTGCCATCCGTTGACGCTCGTCGAGCACGCCGGCCTCCCGGGCCTGGGTGAGCAGTTGGGCGTGCAGCCCGGCGTTCTCCCGGACGGTCTCGGTGAGTTGGCGGTTGGCCTCGCCGAGTTGGCGGTTGGCCTCGCCGAGTTCCAACACCAGCCGCTGGCGTTTGGCGTCCTCCTGTTCGCCGACCATCGCGAACCAGCTCACCGAGCCGGCCACTCCCAGGTTGAAGAGCACGAGCACCAGCCAGAGCGGCCAGTGCGACAGCGCTATCGCCAGACCACCGCCCTGGGAGGTGGCGACGAGGGCGGCAGTGGTGGTCACCCCGGCTATCCGCCAGCGCTTGGGCAGCACCGGAAAGGCGTGGATGTATCCGATCCAGGCGAAGAAGCCGTACCACGGACTGGCCGCCACAAGCACGGCGGCGAGCGCGAGCAGCCCGGCGTAGTAGACCGCCATCAGCTTGAGCCGGCTCTGCCAGCCGGGGTGCAGGGTGACGAACCAGGCGATCCAGCACCCCGCCGCCGCGGCCACGGCGATGGTGAACGCCGTTCCGAGGCCCTTGGGTGCCGGGGCGAGGAGGGCCAGCAGGGTGCCCAGAACCAGCCCTCCATAGGGGAGGACGCGGAAGACACGTGCCTCGCGCTCTCGCCAATTGGTCAGACGGCCCGGCCCATCGCTGCTGGTCATCGAATCCCCGATCACTCCCAGCGGAACAGCTTTGCTGCCACCGAACCGACGAGCACGGTGATCACGGCCATTATCGCCAGGTGCAGCGGTTGCGGGGAGTCTCCGGTCCAGGCGTCGAGCAGTGCCTGCACACCTGGCGGCGTGTAGTCGCCGATCCGGGCCACGAAGTCCGGCAGCAGGAACCGGGGCAGATAGACGCCGCCGAAGAACATGCTCCCCATGAACACCGGCACGGCGAGGGCCTGCGCCGCCTTCGTCGTGCGGGCCACCGCCGCCACCACCAGGCCCAGCGCGAGCAGCGCCGCCGTGCCGAGGGTGAGGGCAAGCGTGAAGCCGAGTGGATGTCGGGGCAGCGGCACGTCGAAGGCCAGCCGACCGACGAAGACGAGCAGCACGGCGCTGGTCAGGATGGTGGCGAGCGAGATGACCAGTTGGGCGGCGAGCAATGCGGCCGGGTGGGCCGGCGTGGTGGCGAGGCGACGCAGCACCCCCCGTTCCCGGTACGTGGCGAGGACTGTGGGCAGGATGTTCACGGCCGCCATGGCGACCGTGATCACCAGCAGCGACGGGACGAAGTACTCGATGAAGGTCCGGTCGCCGAACATCGGGTCCGGCTTACGCAGCGCCGGAATGAATCCGAACACCACGAGCAGCGCGAGCGGCAACGCGATGGTGGTCAGCGGCGCGGCGGGGTCCCGCAGGAACAGTTTCGTTTCGATCTTGAGGATCTGCCCGAAGGCGCTCATTGTCGTCTTCCCTCACTCGGCGGGCCGGTGCCCGGTCAGCTCGACGAAGGCGTCGTCGAGGGTGGACTGCTCCAGCCGTAGGTTGGCGGCGACGATCTCGTGGCGGGCGAGGGTCGACGCGACAGCGTGCAGCAGGTCGCCCGTACCGGTCACCACCACCTGGCCTCCGGAGTGCTGCACGGCACTGACCTCGGGCAGGTCGGTGAGGAGTTCGTCGTCAAGGGGAGCGGACGGCCGGAACCGGACCCGCTGCTCCGGCACGACCGTCGACACCAGGCCGGCCGGGCTGTCCAGCGCGACCACCGACCCGCGGTCGATCACGGCGACCCGGTCGCAGAGCCGCTCGGCCTCCTCCATGAAGTGGGTGACCAGCACGATTGTCACGCCGCTCTCGCGTACCTGTTCGATGAGCGCCCAGGTGTCCCGCCGGGCCTGCGGGTCCAGCCCGGTGGTCAGCTCGTCGAGGATGGCGATCTTCGGGTTGCCGACAAGGGCCAGCGCGATGGAGAGCCGCTGCTTCTGACCGCCGGAGAGCTTCTTGTACGCGGTGTTGCGCTTCTCGCCCAGACCAAGCCTGTCGATCAGTCCGGCAGGGTCGGCCGGGTTCCGGTAGAACGACGCATAGAGCTCCAGCGCCTCCGCGACGCGCAGCCGGTCGGGCAGTTGGCTCTCCTGAAGCTGCACCCCCACCTGCTGGCGGAGCTGTTTCGCGTCTTCGCGGGGGTCGAGCCCGAGCACCGAGACCCTGCCGGAGTCCGGGGCCCGCAGCCCGGCGACGCACTCCACAGTCGTGGTCTTGCCGGCGCCGTTCGGCCCGAGGATCCCGAAGATCTCTCCCGGCTCCACCGCGAACGACACGTCGTCCACGGCCACCACGTCGCCGTACCGCTTGTGCAGACTGGTCACCTCGATGACCGGCATCGCCCCGCCCTCCGCCGTCGTATCAGTACCTCCTCAGCCTGCTGCCGGCGGCCGGGCGGCGGATCGACCGGCAGTTGGTGATCCTTCGGGCCCCGGTTGATGCGGCCGATCCACCAACTGGTTGATGTCGGCTTGACCTTGACGCTGCGTCAACCCTCCATGCTGAGCGTCATGAGCATTCCGCCGACGACCGGTCAGGTCGAGCAGACCGCCATCTCCGTACAGGGCCTGGAGAAATCGTTCGGGCAGGTGAAGGTCCTGCGGGGCGTGGACCTCGACGTGGCCCGGGGCGACATCTTCGCCCTGCTCGGCTCGAACGGCGCCGGCAAGACCACAGTGGTGAAGATCCTGTCCACGCTGCTCCGGGCCGACGCCGGGATCGCCCAGGTCAACGGCTTCGATGTCCGGACCCGGGCCGCCGACGTACGCGCTGCCATCAGCCTCACCGGACAGTTCGCGGCGGTCGACGAGATCCTCACCGGGCGGGAGAACCTCGTCCTGGTAGCCAGGCTGCGGCACCTCACGGGCCCGGGTGCGATAGCGGACGACCTGCTGAGGCGCTTCTCGCTGACCGAGACGGCCAACCGCAGGGTGGCGACGTACTCAGGTGGTATGCGCCGCCGCCTGGACATCGCGATGAGCCTCATCGGGAATCCGCCGGTCATCTTCCTCGACGAGCCCACGACCGGGCTGGACCCGGAGGCGCGCATCGAGGTGTGGCACGCCGTCAGGGAACTCGCACAGGGCGGCACGACAGTGCTGCTCACCACCCAGTACCTCGACGAGGCCGAGCAGCTCGCCGACCGGATCGCGATCCTGCACGAGGGTCGGATCGTCGTCAACGGCACCCTCGACGAGCTCAGACAACTCCTGCCACCCGCCGAGATCGAGTACGTCGAAAAGCGGCCGACCCTTGAGGACGTCTTCCTCAGCCTCGTCGGTGCCAGAACGGACAAGGGACAACGATGAACAAGTACTTCCTCGGCGACACCGGCGTCCTGCTGGGCCGTTCCCTGCGGCACATCAGCCGCAGCCCGGACACCATCATCACCACCGCTGTCATGCCGATCGCCTTCATGCTGCTGTTCGTGTACGTCTTCGGCGGCGCGATCGAGACCGGGACCGACTCGTACGTCAACTACCTGCTGCCCGGCATCCTGATCATCACGATCGCCTCGGGTATCTCGTACACCGCGTTCCGGCTCTTCCTCGACATGCAGGGCGGGATCTTCGAGCGCTTCCAGTCCATGCCGATCGCCCGGCCTGCCGTGCTGTGGGCGCACGTCCTTACCTCGCTGGTCGCCAATGTGATCTCGCTCGTGGTCGTCGTCCTCGTCGCCCTGGCCATGGGCTTCCGCTCGGGTGCCGGAGTGCTGGCCTGGCTCGCGGTCGCCGGCATCCTCATCCTGTTCACCCTGGCGCTGACCTGGATCGCCGTGATCCCGGGCCTCAGCGCGAAGTCCGCCGACGGTGCGAGCGCGTTCTCCTACCCGCTCATCTTCCTGCCGTTCATCAGCTCGGCCTTCGTGCCCACCGGCACCATGCCTGGCCCGGTACGCGCCTTCGCCGAGCACCAGCCGGTGACCTCAATCGTCAACGCGATCCGGGACCTGTTCACGTCTCAGCCGGTCGGTGCCGACATCTGGACCGCTCTCGCCTGGTGCGTCGGCATCCTCGTCGTCGCCTATCTCTTCGCCACCATGTCCTACCGGCGCCGGATCTCCTGAACAGGGGCGTCGGACCGGGTCGGCCGAGGGCAGGATCGGGAGCATGCTGACGATCGGGCAACTCGCGGCGTACGCGGGCGTCACGGTGCGGGCGGTGCGGCACTATCACCAGATCGGGCTGCTGCCCGAGCCGGAACGGGACGCTTCGGGTTACCGCCGTTACGGCGCGACAGCTGTCGTGTCCCTCATCAAGATCCGTACGCTCGCCGACGCCGGTGTGCCGCGATCGCAGATCAGCCGGATGCTCGAAGCCGACGCGAAGGGCTTCGCCGAGGCGGTTCGGGCGATCGACGACCACCTGCGCGACGAGATCGAGAGGCTGGAGACCAGCCGC
This sequence comes from Micromonospora sp. DT41, assembly GCF_049841715.1. Taxonomy (NCBI): domain Bacteria; kingdom Bacillati; phylum Actinomycetota; class Actinomycetes; order Micromonosporales; family Micromonosporaceae; genus Micromonospora; species Micromonospora sp. DT41. The sequence goes on from NZ_JBNCKU010000003.1 coordinate 316,730, forward strand.
AGGCACATCGCGCAGCTCAGTGCGGGGGACAGCCTGGCGCTGCCGCCGGAGGTGGTCTCCTATCTGGACCAGCTGCGCCGGATCGGTGCGTCGAAGCGGCTTGTCGAGGCGGAACGGGACGGGTGGATCCTGGTTGCGGCGCGCTGGCCCCACCGCATCAGCGAATGGATGCCCGCGAAGGTCGCCGAGCTCGATGACCCGCAGATCGTCCGGCTCTACCAGTTGTTGTCGGAAATCTTCGACAGCACGGAGGACGACGACTCGCGGATGGTGGAGGTCGCCGACATCATGGCGTCCCTGGCCGAGCAGGCGTACAACGCCGGAACTGTCATTGCCAGCGACGAGGCATCCGACGACCTCCCGCATGACCTGATCGACGCTCTCGCTCTGGAGTCCGACCCGCGGGTGGAGCGGCTGTGGGAGTTGATGCGCGAGCGCGGCTGGTCCGGTTGGAACAGGATGGAGCGGCTGTCGCCGCCACCCGACCCACCTCCGGTCGCCTGCTAGACCGGCGTGCGCGGCCCCGCTCATCTAGGCTCTTCGGTCGTGGATGTCAGCAGCATCGCCCGCCCGGTCACCGGGTCCCTCGGCCGATTCCTCTCCGGAGCGGGCCTGCTCCTTCGTGGCCTCGGCCTCTATGTGCGCAACCCCGGTCTGATGCTGCTGGGCGTCATCCCGGCGCTGATCTCCGGTGTGCTGTTCCTCGGCGCGTTCGCCACCCTCGTGTGGTTCGTGGACGACCTGGCCGCGCTCGTCACGCCGTTCGCCGATGACTGGTCGGGCACCGTGCGCAGCCTGGCCCGGGTGATCGCCGGAGTGGCCATCCTGGGCATCGGCGGGCTTGTCGGTGTGCTCACCTTCACGGCGGTCACACTGGTCATCGGCGACCCGTTCTACGAGAAGATCTCCGAGCGGGTGGAGGAGCGGTACGGCGGAACGCCGAACGCCGTGGAGGTGCCGTTCTGGCCGTCGCTGCGCCGCAGCCTCGCCGACTCCGCACGTCTGGTCGCCCTCTCGCTGCTTGTCGGTATCCCGCTCTTCGTGGCCGGTTTCATTCCGGTCGTGGGGCAGACCGTGGTGCCTGTGATCGGGGCGGCGGTGGGTGGCTGGTTCCTCGCCGTCGAGTTGGTCGGCGCGCCGTTCTACAGGCGGGGCATGCGGCTGCCGCAGCGCCGGGCGATCCTCAAGGCCGACCGGCCCACAGCACTGGGGTTCGGGGTGGCGGTCTTCCTCTGCTTCCTCATTCCGCTGGGTGCCGTGCTGATCATGCCGGCGGCGGTGGCGGGCGCCGCCCTGCTTGCCCGCCGCTCGCTCGGCCAGTCGATCGACGGCCCGCTGTCCGCGCCGCCATCCGGTAGACCGGCTGTGGAGGGCTGACGTGGAGATCGTCCTGGTCGAGGGGGACATCACCGCCCAGCGGGTGGACGCCGTGGTCAACGCGGCCAACTCGTCACTGCTGGGCGGCGGTGGGGTCGACGGCGCCATCCACCGGCGCGGCGGTCCGGCGATTCTGGAGGAGTGTCGGGCGCTGCGGGCGTCCCGGTACGGCCGGGGCCTTCCCACCGGACAGGCGGTGGCGACCACGGCCGGCGAGTTGCCGGCCCGCTGGGTGATCCACACCGTCGGGCCGGTCTGGTCGGCAGACGAGGACCGCTCGGCGCTGTTGCGGGACTGCTACGCGAACAGTCTGCGGGTGGCCGACGAGTTGGGGGCGGTCACGCTCGCCTTTCCGTTGATCTCCTCGGGCATCTACGGCTGGCCGGTCGACGACGCGGTCGGTCAGGCGCTGTCGGTGCTGCGCTCGGCCACGCCCGCAACCGTCGCCGAGGCGCGCCTGGTGCTGTTCGGCGCGGACACCCACGCTGTGGCCCGCCGCGTCTTTGACGCTGCCTGAACCGTCACCTCTGCGGCAGTGCCCGTGATCACGGCTGTCCGTTGTCGCTCCGCCATGCCGTTTCCGCAGGCCGCGGTGTGGCGGGAGAGACAGCCACCTCGTCGTCTTTGCCGACAAGGTGTTGATAACATGTCGACATGATGTCGACAATCCACGAGGGTGGGCGCTGATGTTCCTCGCGATACGTGAGTTGAACTTCGCCCGGCTGCGGTTCGTTCTGATGGGCGCCGTGATCGCGCTGATCGCCGTTTTGATGGTGATGCTGTCAGGGCTGTCGGTGGGGCTGGTCCGTGACGGTGTGTCCGGGCTCCAGAACCTGCCGGTCACCTCATTCGCCTTCGCGAAGGACGTCCAGAAGGACTCCGCGTTCTCCCGTAGCGTCGTTGACCTGTCGGCGGTGGAGACGTGGGCTGCCCAGCCGGGAGTCGCGGACGCGACGCCGTTCGGCAACACGCTCGTGAACACGCGTACCGACCGGGGAACCGAGGTGGACCTGGCGCTGTTCGGCGTCCTGCCCGACTCGTTCCTGTCGCCAGCGGTCAGCCAGGGCGACCGGTTGGGCACGGCGGACGGGATCGTTGTGAGCCCGACCGCGCTGGACGCGGGCTTGCAGATGGGCGACATCGTCACCATCGACAGGCTCGGCACGCGGTTGCGGGTCGTCGGTGTCACCGAGCAGCAGGACACGTTCGGGCACGTGGACGTCGCGTACGTGCCGTTGGCGGCGTGGCAGGCCATCAAGTCCGGCACCCCTCCCGAGGCCGAGTTGCCGCAGCGCGCCGCAACGGAGATCACGGCGGTGGCGATCCGCGCGGAGGACGGGAAGTCCCTCGACATGGCCGCCGGTGACACCGCCGCGGGCACCGAGAGCCTCACCCTGAAGGAGTCCTACGGCGCCTCGCCGGGCTACACCGCCGAGACGACGACCCTGCAACTGATCCAGGGATTCCTGTACGCGATCTCGGCGCTGGTGGCCGGAGCGTTCTTCGCGGTGTGGGCGATCCAGCGCAAGCCCGAGGTTGCCGTTCTGCGGGCACTGGGCGCCTCGACCGGCTGGGTGTTGCGTGACGCTCTCACGCAGGCGTTCGTGCTGTTGGCTGCCGCCGTCGCGATCGGCGTCGGGATCGGCCTCGCGCTCGGCGCCCTCATCACGGGCAGCGGCATTCCGTTCGCGTTGAGCATGCCGAGCATCTCCATCGCCGGCATCGGCCTCATCGTCCTCGGCCTGGTCGGAGCCGGTGCTGCCGTCATCCGCATCACCTCTGTCGACCCGGCCACCGCTCTGGGAGGTAACCGATGAGCAGGCATTCCGCTTCGACCGCCGCGACCACACCCACCGACGACGCGTCCGAGCGTCTCGGATTGGTGATGCGCGCGGTGTCCCTGCGGCACGGCAACGCCGCCGAGACCGTGCAGGCGCTCGACAACGTGGATCTGACGGTGCGACCCGGTGAACTCGCCGCCGTCGTGGGTCCGTCCGGTGCCGGCAAGTCCAGTCTGCTCGCCGTCGCCGGTGGCCTGGCCCGACCCGATGAGGGCACTGTCACAGTGGCCGGTCAGGACATGACCGTGCCGAGCCGCCGCACGCGGACTGCCCTGCGCCGCAAGCACGTGGGCTTCGTGTTCCAGTCGGGCAACCTGCTGCCCGCGCTGACCGCCGCCGACCAGCTGCGGTTGCCGCTGCGCCTGGGGCCGCGATCGGAGCGGTCCGGCCGGGACCCGATGGAGTTGCTCGCGGACGTCGGAATGGCGGACAAGGCCGACCGTCGCCCGCACCAGCTGTCGGGCGGCGAGCGCCAGCGGGTCGGCATCGCCCGCGCGCTTGTCACCGAGCCGAGCGTGCTGCTCGTCGACGAACCGACCGCGGCTCTGGACCGGGCACGCAGCCACGACATCGTGAAGCTCCTGGCCCATGAGGCCCGGCAGCGTTCGGTCGCGGTGGTCATGGTCACTCACGACCACGATGTGCTGCAATACTGTGACACCGTCTACGAGATGGTCGACGGCAAGCTCGCCGCCACCAGCTGAACCACGACGGCAGGGTGCGGGCGGGGCGCAGGAGAAGGTCACGTCCATCCGGAACAGGGAGGACGGCGTGCCGAAGATCCAGGCTCCGACCGTCGCCGAGCACCGGGCATCCCAACGCGCCGCCTTGCTCGACGCGGCCCGCACCCTGCTGTCAGAACACCCCGAGCGGATCCCCGGCCTGGCCGAGGTCGCCCAGCACGCCGGCCTCGCCCGCTCCAGCGTCTACTCCTACTTCAAGTCCCGCGCCGACATGTTCGACGCCCTGGTCACCGACACGTTCCCCCGCTGGTCGGCCTACGTCGAGAAGCGCATGGACGCCGCCACGACACCCGGGCAGAAGATCCAGGCGTACGTGGATTCCAACCTGCAACTGGTTGCCCGGGGCGATCACGCTCTGGCCCGCGCCCTGGCGTCGGCGAGCAGCAGTGAGGCACTCGCCAGCTCCAGCCGACTCATGCACGACCGCCTGGAAGCCCCGCTGCGCACCGCGCTCACCGACCACGGCTCCTCGGACCCGGTCCGGATGGCCGAACTTGTCCAGTCGATCGTCTACGCCCTCAGCCGGATGATCGAGGGAGGGCTTTCCCTGCGGGCAGCGACGCGCCTCGGCCGCGAACTCCTCAGCCCGTACCTCGACCGCGACAGCGCCTGAGGCCCGGCCGCCGCACCCGACGTCAGATCAGGTCGGCAAGGCAGGACCACTGGGCCGCGACCGGCCGGTAACCCAACCGGGCGTTGATCGCCAGCATCGGCGCGTTCGCCTCGTCGTTCGACGTGTACGCCACACGGACGCCCGCAGCGGCGGCCAGGTGCAGCGCCGCCGTCTTGGCCAGCCGGGCAAGCCCTCGACCCCGGTACACCGGGACACTAGCGGTGAAGTCCGACCACATCCGGTCACCGTCCCGCTTCACCAGACTGAAGGCGGCCACCTCGCCGTCGACCTCGGCGGCAGTGCTGGCCATCTTGTCCAGCCCGACGTTGTCCCACACGTCGTACTGCCAGCTCTGGTAGCTCATCGCGTCCACCGGCACGTCGCCCGGTTCGTCGACGGCCGCCGCCACGTCCGCCGCGTAGATCAGATGCGGGTCCACCTCGGCGATCGGGCGCAGGCGTACCCCCGGAGGTGGGTCGGGAAGCGCGGGCAGCGAGTCGAGGTCGAGTGCCGAGTACCGCATCTCCCGGCTCGGCTCGAAGCCGTGCCGGCGGGCGAAGGGCAGCGCCTCCGGCTGCGCCCAGGCCCGGACCCGGCGGACGCCCAGCGGGACGAGGTGCCCGGTCGCGGCGGCCAGCAGCGCGGTGCCGATGCCGCGCCGCCGGTGCCCGGGGTGGACGTGCAGCAGGTTGATGTTGCCGAAGTTCGCCGTTGACGTCGAGTTGTCGCGCTCAGCGGTCACCCAGCCGACCACCTGGCCGTCGACCTCGGCCACCAGGGCGGTCCAGCCCGGGGTGGGCGGTGGCTCGGCGATCATCTTGCGGGTGGACTCGACCCCGCGCACCAGGTACGGGTAGACCGTCGCCCGCAGCGCCACCACGGTCGGTGCGTCGTCCGGCTGCGCCACGCGGATCCGCACGTCAGGCCCCCGTCCGTACGGCGGCGACGGCCTCGACCTCGACGAGCTGGTCGGTGTAGCCGAGCACGGCGACCCCCAGCAGGGTGCTTGGCGGGTCGTGGTCGCCGAAGCGGTCCCGCACGACCTCCCAGGCGGTCACCAGATCCGCCTGCCGGGAGGACGCCACGTAGACGGTGGTCTTGACCACGTCGGTGAGGGCGGCGCCGGCTGCCGCGAGTGCGGCCTCCAGGTTCGCCATCACCTGCCGCGCCTGCGCCGCGTGGTCACCGGGCGCGACGGTACGCCCGTCGGCGTCCAGCGGGCACGCGCCGGCGGTGAACACCAGCCGGGCGGGCGACTCGACGGTGGCCGCGTACGCGTACTCGGCGACGCGGGAGAGAGCGGGGACGTGCAGCAGCGCGACGGCATCCGGCATGTCGGCGAGGCTAGCGAGGATCGAGCACCAGAGCGATGGATTAACCGCTCTGTCGACCCCGGTCGCAGGCGGTTGTGCGGATCTTGGGGTGCGGTGGGCGGGCGGTCAGGCCGATTCGCGCAGGATCAGCTCGGTGGGGAGCATGATCGCCTGCTCGATGGTCTCGCCGGCGGCCAGCCGGAGCAGCTGCCGGGTCATCTGGCGACCGATCTCCACAATGGGCTGCCGGACGGTGGTCAGCGGCGGCTCGGTGTACGCGGCGGTCTCGATGTCGTCGAAACCGACCACCGCCACGTCCTCCGGCACCTGCCGCCCGGCCTCGCGAAGCGTCCGCAGGGCCGCGTGCGCCATCAGGTCGGAGGCGGCGAACACGGCGTCCATGTCGGGGTGCTCGCTGAGCAGCCGGCGCGTGGCCTCCGCACCGGATTCCCTTGTGAAGTCACCGACGGCGATCAGCTCGGGCAGGCCGGCGGCGGCGACCGTCTCCCGGTAGCCGCGGAGCCGTTCGATGCCGGCGACCATGTCCTGTGGGCCGGCGATCGTGGCGATCCGCCGCCGACCGCTGTCGATCAGGTGGCGTACGGCTGCGGTGACGCCACCGACGTGGTCGACGTCCACGTACGGCACCGGCACGTCGCCGAGCGGTCGGCCGCTGCACACCACCGGGATGCCGAGCCGGGCCAGCGTCCCGGGCAGCGGATCGGCGCCGTGCAGCGAGGCGAAGAGCACCCCGTCGACGTGCCGGCCGGTGGTGAACCGTTCGACCCGGTGGTGCCCGGCGGGGGAGCCGGCAAGCATCAGCACGAGCTGCTTGTCGGCGGTCTCCAACTCCTGGCTGACGCCGCGGATGATGCCGGGAAACACCTGGTCGTCGGAGAAGACCCGGGTGGCCGCCTCCGGCATGACAAGCGCGATCGAGTCGGTGCGTTGGGTGACCAGGCTGCGGGCGGCCAGGTTGGGCACGTACCCCAGTTCGGCGACGGCCCGGTTGACGGCCTCCCGGATGGGCTCGGCGACGGTGGTGGAGCCGTTGACCACCCGGGAGACGGTGGCCCGGGACACACCGGCCCGTGCCGCCACCGCTTCCAACGTCGGCCGTTGCGCCGTCGTCATCGCGACTCCCCACCCCCGCTCGTCACAGCCCGTTCCGGGAGATCACCTCCTGGTACCACCGGGCGCTGGCCTTCGGTGTGCGCCGCTGGGTCAGGTAGTCGACGTGCACGATCCCGAACCGCTTGCGGTAGCCCTCCGCCCACTCGAAGTTGTCCAGGAATGACCATACGAGATAACCGCGCAGGTCCACGCCCCGGGAGATCGCTTCGTGAGCGGCGCGCAGGTGCCCGTCGAGGTACGCGATCCGGTCGGTGTCGATCACCTGCCCAGGCCCACCGGCCTGCTCGACGCCTGGCTTGTCGGGGAACGCCGCGCCGTTCTCGGTGATGAGCAGTGGCACCCCGGGATAGTCGGTGGCGATCCGTTCGAGGAGCCGGGTCAGTCCGGCGGGTTCGATCATCCAACCCATGTCGGTGAGCGGCCCGGTCGGCGGCAGGAAGTGCACAGCGCCCTCGGTGCCCGGGTACGCGGGGTTGCCCTCGCCGTCGGGCCGGCCGGCGACGTAGCCGGGCTGGTAGTAGTTGATCCCGAGCAGGTCGATCGGGGCGGCGATCAGCTTCTCGTCGCCGTCGCGGATGAACGTCGGCTCGACGATGCGGGCCACATGCTCCCGTACGTCGTCCGGGTAGCCGCCGGCCAGCAACGGGTCCAGGAAGATCCGGTTGTGCAGGCCGTCGACCAGGCGGACCGCTGCGGCGTCGGCAGCGCTCTGCGGATCCGCCGGCCGCACGTCGGCCGGATTGAGCGTGATGCCGACGCTGCGTGCCCCGGCCGACCGCAGCGCCCGCGCCGCCAGGCCGTGCCCGAGCAGCAGATGGTGTACGGCGGTGAACGCCGCCGCCGGGTCCTGTTCACCCGGAGCGTGCACACCGTTGCCGTAGCCGAGGTACGCCGAGCACCACGGCTCGTTGAGCGTGGTCCACACGTCCACCCGGTCGCCGAGGCGGCCGTACACGGCTGTGGCGTACGTGGCGAAGTGCTCGGCGGTGTCCCGGTTGGTCCAGCCACCACGGTCGCCGAGGGACTGCGGCAGGTCCCAGTGGTAGAGAGTGATGATCGGATCGATTCCCCGGGCGAGGAGGGTGTCGGTCAGCCGGTCGTAGAAGTCCAGCCCGCGCGTGTTGACCGGGCCGGTGCCGTCGGGCTGGATCCGGGGCCAGGCGACCGAGAACCGGTACGCCCGCAATCCCAGCTCGGCCATGATCGCCACGTCGTCGGCGTACCGGTGGTAGTGGTCGCAGGCGACGTCGCCGGTGTGGCCCTGGTAAACCTTGCCGGGTGTGCGGCTGAAGGTGTCCCAGATGGACGGGCCGCGTCCGTCGTCGTGGGCCGCGCCCTCGATCTGGTACGCGGCGGTGGCCGCTCCCCAGAGGAAATGCTCGGGAAATCGGAGTTCGTTCACGCCTTGACCGCACCTTCCATGATCCCACCGATGATCTGCCGCCCGAACAGCACGAAGACCAGCAGTAGGGGCAGCGTCGCGATGGCCGTCCCGGTGAACACCTGCGACATGTCCTGGTAGTAGCCGTCCGACAGCGCTCGCAGGGAGAGCTGCACGGTGGGGTTCGCCGGGTCGTTCAGCACAGCGTACGGCCACAGGAAGTCGTTCCAGGTGGTCATGAACGTGAGCAGACCGAGGACGGCGGCGGCCGGGCGCAGCGCGGGCACCACCACGTGCCACCAGATCCGGGCGGTCCCGCAGCCGTCCATCCGGGCCGCCTCGATCAGTTCGTCGCTGATCGCCTGGCCGGCGTACTGCCGCATCATGAACACCCCGAACCCGGTGACAAGCACCGGGACGATCACGGCGGGCAGCCGGTCGTTCCACTGGAGCTTGCTCATGAGCATGTAGAGCGGAATCACGCCGAGCTGGGTCGGCACCATCATCGTCGCGATGATCACCAGCAGCAGCGCGTTGCGACCCCGGAACCGCAGTTTCGCGAAGGCGAAGCCGGCCAGGCTGGAGAAGAACACCACGGAGACGGTCACGGTGGTGGCCACGACCGTCGAGTTGATCAGGCCGGTAAGGAAGTAAGCGTCGGCGTTGTCGAAGAGGCGGGAGATGTTGGCGCCGAGGTTGCCGCCGGGGGTGATCGGCGGCGGCAGTTGGCCCATCGCGTCGTTGGTGCGGCTCGCGACGACGAACATCCACCAGATCGGAAAGACCGACAGGCCGGCGGCGACCACGAGGGCCAGGTAGGTGAGCGGGCTGGCCCGCCAGAGCCGGCTCATCGGTTGACTCCCTTCCGGGCGCCCGGCCGGGAACCGCCCAGCCGGCGCAGCACCAGCACGTTGACGGCCGCGACGACTGCGATGAGCGCGAAGAGCACCCAGGCGACCGCCGACCCGTACCCGAAGTTGTAGTGCGGCGCGAATGCGTTCTCGAACATGTACATGGTCAGGGTCTGCGACTCCCGCAGTGGCCCACCGCGGATCGGGTTGGTGCCGGAGTTGAACATCCGGGGCTCCGTGAAGAGCTGCAACCCGCCGATGGTGGCGATGATGGTGCAGAAGAGGATCGTCGGCTTGAGCATCGGCACGGTGACCGACCAGAACTGTCGGGCCCGGCCGGCGCCGTCGATGGCCGCCGCCTCGTACAGGTCGCGGGGGATGGCCTGCATCGCGGCCAGGAGGATCAGCGCGTTGTAGCCGGTCCAGCGCCAGTCGACCATTGTGGAGATGGCCACCCAGGAGGCGAGCCGGTTGGATTTCCACTCGATCGCGTCCACGCCGACCAGGTCGAGCATCCAGTTGATCATGCCGAACTCGCGGCCGAAGAGCACTCCGAACACGATCGCCACGGCCGCCGTGGAGGTGACGTTCGGGACGAGCACCGCCATCCGCCAGCCGGTACGCCCGCGCAGCCCCCGGTTCAGCAGGTTGGCCAGCCAGAGCGCGGCGAGCAACTGCGGAACGGTGGAGATCACGAAGATGCCCATCGTGTTGACGAGTGCGTGCCAGAAGTCGGCGTCGGCGAGCAGTTGGGTGTAGTTCTCCGCGCCGACGAACGGGTGGTCGGTGCCGAGCAGGTCCCAGTCGTGCAGCGAAACCCAGAAGGTGTACACCAGCGGGTAGGCCCCGAAGACCGCGAAGAGCAGGAAGAACGGGGCAATGTAGAGGTACGGCGAGTAGCGGGTGTCGAGCCGGCTGAGCCGACCCGTCGATCGGCGGCGGGGCCCGGCTGCCGGTACGGCCGGCGGGCGGGCGTCGAGCTGGACGGTCATGCCCGGGAACTCCTTTCGCCGTGCGTGCGGGCCTCCGGTGCCGGAGACCCGCACACACGCTCGTTCGGGCTACTTGGCGGCGGCCTTCTTGGCGTTGTTCACCGCGTCCGTCCAGCCCTGCGCCGGGCTGCGCTGACCCAGTTCCACGGTCCGCACGGCGTTCTCCACCTCGGTGCGTACGGCCTGGTTCTTGGGCCCCATGTAGACAGGCTTGAGGCTCTTCGCGCCCGCGCCGAAGATCGTGCCGATGGGCGCTCCGGAGAAGTACGTGTTGCTCGCGCCGGAGATCGCCGGGTCGTCGAGCGCCTGCGGCGAGGAGGGCAGCGGACCCTTGGCCTTGAACGCGCCGATCTGGCCCTTGGCGCTGGTCAGGAACTTGGCAAGCGCGATCGCCTCGGCCTGGTGCTTGCTCTGCTTGGGCACGGCGAGGTGCGAGCCGCCCCAGTTCCCGCCGTTGCCGGGCACCTTGGCGATGTCCCACTTGCCCTGGGCGCCGGCGCCGGCGTTGCTCTCGATGACCCCGGTCATCCAGGCGGGGCAGGCGATTGTGGCGAACTTCGACTGCTTGAAGGCGGACACCCACTCCTCGGACCAGGAGCCGTACTTGCCGGAGAGGCCCGAGTCGACGATGTCCATCGTGGTGTCCCAGGCCTGCCGGATGGCCGGGTTGCTGTCGACGACCAGGTTGTCGCTGGTGTCGTAGTAGCTGTAGCCGGTGGTGTTGCCTGCGGTCTGAAGCAGGATGGTGTTGAACGTGTTGGTGGCCGCGTCGAGGAAGGATGCCCCGGTCTTGGCCGCGACGAACTTCTCGCCGGTGGCGATGTAGTCCTGCCAGGTCGGCCACAGCTTGGAGACGGCGTCGCGCTCGGTGGGCAGGCCGGCCTTCTCGAACAGGTCCTTGCGGTAGCACATGGCGATGCCGCCGACGTCGGTGCCGAGGCCGATGAGCTGTTTGCCGTCGGCGGTCAGGCCGGCGTTCCACTTCCACTCCAGGAAGTTGCCCTTGAGGTCGGCGGCGCCGTGGTCCAGCAGGTTGACGAAGTTGTTGGGGTTCGCCTTGTACTCGACCATGAGGCCTTCCTCGATGGCCACCACGTCACCGGCGCCTCGGCCGGCGGCGAGCCACTGGGTCAGCTTCGGTGAGTATTCGTCGAGGTTGGTGCCGGTGCCCCGCTCGACGATCTTCACGCCGGGGTTCGCGGCCATGTACTCCTTGTAGAGCTCTTCGTAGCCGAACTGGCCGAAGACGTCGACGGTCAGCGTGGTCGGCCCGTCTCCTTCGGCGTCGTCGCCGCCGCCGCAGCCGGCGGTGACGAGGAGGGCGGTGGCGGCGGCGAGGGCCACTGCGGCGAGGCGGCGGCGTGGGAAGACAGCCATGGGATATGGACCTCTCTCAAGGTGGTGAGGTGATGGCGATAGCCAAGAGAGCGCTCTCACGACAGGGTGGTGGGTCCTCGACCCGCTGTCAAGAGAGCGCTCTCTCGGTTATCCGAATCGATCCCGACATGCGACGAGGGCGCCACCTCGTCGGGTGACGCCCTCGTCGAGCCGGTTCGGCTCGTTACCAGATCAGCTGGTACGCAAGCCCTCCAACAGCGCGCGATCCCCGGCCACGTCGAGTGTTTCGAAGCTGACCCGGCCCCAGAGCGCCAGCAGCAGGTCGCTCGCGGTGCCGCTGACCTGCGCACGGGCGTGATGGTCGTCGTGGTCGAAGATGGTCGCGGTGTCCAGCAGCGCCACCCCCTCGCCGCGCAGCCGCAGATACCACTGCTGCTCCGCGTCGGTCGACGTCAGCTGCACCACGCCGTGCCAGTCGCCAGGCGTCCGCCGCCGGCCCGCGGGCAGCCAGGTGTCCAGCACCTCGCTCACCCCGTCGGCCGCAAGCTTCGCCTCGATCGGCTCACCGGAGGCGATGGCGAGCTGGGCGTCCCAGCGGTGCACCGCCGTCTCGTGCGCCATCCGGCGTGGCCAGAAGCCCGCCCTCTTCGGCTGCGGCGCCCAGTTCCACGCCGGCGCCTCCGGGTCGAGCCCGTCGAACCGGGTGATCAGCTGGTCGTACCCCTGTTGCCAGAGCTGGAGCGGGCTCACACCCGGCGGCATCTCCGGCCGTTCCGGGCGCGGCGGCGGCGCGCTCGTCTCGCCCGACCCGACGAACGAACCCACCCAGAGGTAGATGCCGGCGAGGTGCAGAGTGAGATCACCGACCGTCCAGCCGGGACAGGACAGCACGGGTGTCTCCGGCGGCGCCTCGGCGACCGCCGCAGCGAAGGCCGGACCCTCGGTCCGGAGTGCCCCAATCCAGAAATCCTTGCTGCCCTGCAGTCTGCTCATCGCCATCCTCCCGGGGGTGCCGAGCGACCAATGGGTGCTGCGGCTGCACATCAGCCTAAGGTGAGATACGTGTCAGACGCCTATGCCCAGCCGACAACCGAAACCGATCGTGCCATCCCGGTTCCACTGGCCCACCACACCACGCTGCGGATGGGCGGGCCGGCCAGGCGAATCGTAGCGACGGAGGACGCCGACGAACTCGTCCGGGCGGTCCAGGACGCGGGCGAACCGGTCCTGGTCCTGGCCGGCGGCAGCAACGTGGTGATCGGTGACGCCGGCTTCCCCGGCACCGTCGTGCTTGTGCGCTCCCGGGGCCTGCGGGTCGTCGCCGAGGACACCGAAACCGTCACCGTACGCGTCGAAGCCGGCGAGCCGTGGGACGACCTGGTCGCCGCCACCGTCGCCAACGGCTGGTCCGGCCTGGAATGCCTCTCCGGCATCCCCGGCGCGACAGGGGCCACCCCGATCCAGAACGTCGGCGCGTACGGCCAGGAGGTCGCCGAGACGATCACCGGGGTCGAGGTGTACGACCGCGCCGAGGGCACCCGCCATTTGATCCCGGCCGGCGAATGCGGCTTCGCCTACCGGGGCAGCATCTTCAAGTACCAGGACCGCTGGATCGTGCTGTCGGTCGACTTCCGGCTCACCCGGTCACCGCTCTCCGGCCCGGTGCGCTACGCCGAGTTGGCCCGGGCGCTCGGTGTCGAGGTGGGCGACCAGGTGCCGCTTGCCGACGCTCGGGCAGCGGTGCTGCGACTGCGCGCCGGCAAGGGCATGGTGCTCGACGCGGCCGACCCGGACACCCGCTCGGTCGGCTCCTTCTTCACCAACCCCGTGCTCGACCGGGCGACGTACGAGCTGCTCCGGGAACGCGCCACCGACCTGGGCGAACCACCGGCCTGGCCCGGACGCGACGACACCGTCAAGGTGAGCGCCGCCTGGCTGATCGACAAGGCGGGCTTCGAGAAGGGGCACCCCGGCCCGGGTGGTGTCGCCATCTCCGGCAAGCACACCCTCGCCCTCACCAACCGCAGCGGCACCGCCAGCACCAGCGACCTGCTCACCCTGGCCGGCACCATCCGCGATGCGGTGCACGCCCGCTTCGGCGTGACACTGCACCCCGAACCGGTCCTCATCAACTGCGCCTTCTGACAACCGCGTCTCGGCGTGGCCGGCCGTCAGCCGGGCGGTGGCCAGGGGAGGGTCAGCTCGCCGTGGCGCCATCGGCGCGGGCCGTGCAGGACGGGCCAGCCCGTCTCCCGCAACTGGGCCACGGCCCGCAGCCACCGTTGACGCGGCCCGAACGGCGCATAGGGGGCGGCGGCACGCCAGGCGTCGTCCAACGCGCCGATCAGGTCGTACACCGGCTCACCGGGGACGTTTCGGTGGATCAACGCCTTGGGCAGTCGTTCGGCCAGCTCGGCGGGGCTGCCCAGGGTCGTGAGTTTCGCGGCCAGTGTCAGCGTCCGGGGGCCTTCGGCGTCGATCAGCAGCCAGCTCGCGAGCCGGCCCAACTCGTCACAGGTGCCCTCGACGAGCGCGCCGCCAGGGGCGAGGGCGGCGGTCATCGTCCGCCACGCCTCGGGCACCTCGCGCTCGTCGTACTGTCGCAGGACGTTGAACGCGCGGACCAGCACCGGCCGCAGCCCGGCCAGCTCGAAGCCACCCCGGGCGAAGGTCAGGCCCGGCGGGTCGGCGGCCGGTGTCGCGGCTGCCACCCGGGCCGGATCGATCTCCAGCCCGACCAGGCGTACGTCCGGACGGACGCCTGCGGCCAACCGTGCCCGCAGCTCCACGGCGGTCACCGCTGTGGCGCCGAAGCCGAGATCGACCACGAGCGGGTCGGCCGCAGCCCGCAGCCGGTCGGCACAGGTGGCCACGATCCAGTTGTCCACCCGGCGGAGCCGGTTCGGGTTCGTGGTGCCCCGGGTGACGACGCCGAGCGGCCGGCGTCGCGCCGTCCCGCTCATCGTGACCTCCCGACGACCGTGCGCCTCACGGGTTGACGCGGTGCACCTTGTGCTGCGCGGCCTGCGCCCGCGGCCGGACCACCAGCCGATCCACGTTCACATGCTCGGGTCGGGTGGCGCACCAGGCGATGCAGTCCGCCACGTCCTCGGCGACAAGCGGATCCGGAACACCTGCGTAGACGGCTGCCGCCCGGTCCGCGTCGCCCTCGAAACGGACCAGCCCGAACTCGTCGGTCTTCACCATCCCCGGGTCGATCTCGATCACCCGCAGCGGCCGGCCGCACAGCTCCAGCCGCAGCGTTCCCGCGATGGCGGTCTGCGCGTGCTTCGCCGCTGTGTAGCCGCCACCGCCCTCGTACACGGTCAGCCCGGCAGTGGAGGAGACCACCACGATGGTCCCCGAGCCGGACGCCTCCAGCGCCGGCAGCAGCGCCTGGGTCACCCGCAGCGTGCCGAGTACGTTCACGTCGTACATCCACTGCCAGTCGGCGACGGAGCCGGACTCCACCGGGTCCAGACCGCGCGCGCCGCCGGCGTTGTTGACAAGCAGGGTGACCGGCCCAGGTGCCCGCGCCGCCGCCTCGGCGAGCCCGGCCACCGACTCGTCCGAGGTGACGTCGCAGGTCACTGCGGTTGCCTGACCGCCGGCGGCAGTGATCTCGGCGACCAGACCGGTGAGTCGGTCGGTGCGGCGGGCGGCGGCGAGCACGTGGAAACCGTCGGCGGCGAGGCGGCGGGCGGTGGCCGCCCCGATCCCGCTGGACGCTCCGGTGACGATGGCGACAGCTGTCATCCGGTCATTGTCGCGCGCCCGTCCGCTCCGCTCCGGTCCGGCGTCGACACGGGCGCCGTGATGAGGTCCGTCACGCCCAGGGCCCGTGCCGACGAATTTCCATGGTCGGGTGGGGAAGATGACATCCGGCGTACAGGTTGACCGAGATGCGCCGGTCGTGCGAGACGACGTTGGCCGTGGCAGAGGGAGCGGACGTGGCGGAAGTGCACACCGGTGTCGGTCGTCAGCGAGGTGCTCGACCGTGGCCCCGGCCGCGTCGCATCGCCACCCTGTCCGTACACACCTCCCCACTGCACCAGCCCGGCACGGGCGACGCCGGCGGGATGAACGTCTACATCCTGGAGGTCGCCAGGCGGCTCGCCGAGGCCAACGTCGAGGTGGAGATCTTCACCCGAGCGACCTCCGGTGACCTGCCCCCGGTGACCGAGATGGCCCCCGGTGTGCAGGTCCGGCACATCACCTCCGGCCCCCTGGAAGGGCTCACCAAGGAGGAACTGCCCGGCCAGCTCTGCGCCTTCACCGCAGGGGTGCTGCGCGCCGAGGCGTCCCGGCCGCCCGGCCACTACGACCTGATCCACTCCCACTACTGGCTCTCCGGGCAGGTCGGCTGGCTGGCCAAGGAACGCTGGGGAGTGCCGCTGGTGCACACCGCGCACACCCTGGCGAAGGTCAAGAACGCCCAGTTGGCGGCCGGTGACCGGCCGGAGCCCAAGGCCCGGGTGATCGGCGAGGAGCAGGTGGTCGCGGAGGCGGACCGTCTCGTCGCAAACACCCGCGTGGAGGCCCGCGACCTGGTCGAGCGGTACGACGCCGACCCCGGTCAGGTCGCCGTCGTGCAGCCCGGCGTCGACCTGGCACGGTTCCGGCCCGTTCCCGGCGACCGGCACACGGCAGCTCAGGCCGCCCGTCGCCGTCTCGGGCTGCCCGTCGACGGGTACCTGGTGGCCTTCGTCGGCCGGATCCAGCCGCTGAAGGCGCCGGACGTGCTGATCCGCGCGGTCGCCGCGCTGCGCGAGCGTGACCCGGCCCTCGCCGACCAGGTGACTGTCGCGATCTGCGGAGGGCCCAGCGGCAGCGGTCTGGACCGGCCGACGGCACTGATCGAGCTGGCCGCCACGCTGGGGGTCAGCGACCGGATCCGCTTCCTGCCGCCGCGGACCGGCGACGACCTGCCGGCCCTGTACCGGGCCGCCGACCTGGTCGCGGTGCCGTCGCACAACGAATCCTTCGGGCTGGTCGCGCTCGAGGCACAGGCCTGCGGTACGCCGGTGCTGGCCGCCGCCGTCGGCGGGCTGGTCACCGCCGTACGGGACCAGGTGAGCGGGGTGCTCATCGACGGGCACGACCCGGTGAACTGGGCACGCGCTCTGGCCCGCCTGCTTCCCGACCGGGCCCGCAGGGCGGTGCTCGGCCGGGGCGCCGAACAGCACGCCCGGAACTTCTCCTGGGACCGCACGGTCTCGGGCCTGCTCGACGTGTACGGCGAGGCGGTCGCCGCGCGCCGCGCACGGCTCGCCGCCGACCTGGCGGGCGATCCGGCGCTGTCCTGCTCCTGGTGATCGAGGGCACCGGCTCTCGTCGGGTGCGCCGACCCGACCGGTCGTAGAGTGGGTGCGGTGAGCCCGAAAAGCGATCTCGCGTCCCTGATCGAGTCGGTGTGCGCCGAGCGTGACCTGGCCTGGGAGTCGACAGGCCCCGGGTCGTACGCGGTGACACTGCCGGGCACCCACAAGCTCAAGACGATCTGCAACCTGATCGTCGGGGAGCACGCGCTGCGGATCGAGGCGTTCGTGATGCGCCAGCCCGACGAACGGCGCGAGGAACTGTGGGCCTGGCTGTTGCAGCGCAACGCCCGGATGTACGGCGTCTCGTTCTCCACCGACAAGGTCGGCGACGTGTATCTCACCGGGCGGGTCAACCCGGCCGGCGTGGACGCCGACGAGTTGGACCGGCTGCTCGGTGCGGTGCTCACGTACTCCGACGAGTCGTTCGACACGATGCTGGAGATCGGCTTCGGCAGCTCGATCCGGCGCGAGTACGAGTGGCGGGTCAAGCGCGGCGAGTCGACAGCGAACCTGGCCGCCTTCGCCCACCTCTTCGAACCGTCCGGCACCGGTCCCGACCCGGCCTGACGCCCGTTTCCGCCCAGCCTGACCCCGTTTCGGCCCGGCCTGACGACCCGGATTCCAGTCGGTCGGATGTCTGTGGTTCGGACTGCTCCTGACGGGTATGCCGCACCGCGCGGTACGGCACAGGGACCCCCGCGCGCCGAGGACGGAGTGTCGAGGAGCGGAGCATCCCATGGCTCAGCGGAACAGCTCAGGTCGCGGCGGGACTGCGACAAGGACCAAACGGCAGGCCGGCAACCAGACGCCGAATACTCCAGGGGTCTCCGAATCGGAGATCTCTCAGATGCGGGTGGACGACATCCGGGGCCAGTTGCGCAAACGCGGGATCTCCGGGATCTCCGCACTGCGCAAGCCCGACCTTGTGAAACAGTTGGTGCGCTCGCTGCGATCCGAACGCGGTGGCGCGGCCCGGCGCAGCACCGGCCCGGCTGGTCGGGCCACCGGCAGCAGGGCGTCGGCCGGTCGGGCCGCCGCGACGAAGAAGTCGGCTTCGAGGGCGGCGCCCAGTCGCGCCAAGGCCGCGCCGGCCAACAAGAGCGCTCCCGCGAAGCGGGCCGCCGCCAAGAAGACGACCGCCGCGCGGAAGTCGACGACGGCGCGTACCACGACTGCCGCGCGCAAGCCGGCGGCACGTACCACTGCTGCGGCGCGCAAGCCGGCGGCACGTACCACTGCTGCTGCCGCGTCGAAGCCGGCGGCGGCGCGCAAGACGGCCCCGGCAAGGAAGTCCGCCGAAGCCACGTCGACCGCCAGGGCGAAGACGTCCTCGGCCCGTACCGCGCGTAAGGCGCCGGCGCGACCGGCGGCCAAGCGTGCGGCGCCCGCGAAGCGTGCTGCCGCGAGCCGTCCGGCCGGCGGCGGTACGGCGGCCGGTGGCATCCGGACCGGACGGGGCACCGGGCGGTCGGTCCGCAGCTCGCAGGTGATCTCGTCGATCGCGGACCGGCCGGAGCGCCCGGGGCGCAGCCTGATCACCGCGAACCACGAGGTGATCCAGCGCTGGGCACGGGAGCGTGGCGCGAAGCCGGCCACCATCGCCGGCACCGAGCGGGACGGCCGGGCTGGTGTGTTGACCTTCAACATCCCCGGCTACCGCGAGAGCAGCAAGATTCGCGAGATCACTTGGGACCAGTGGTTCCACACCTTCGACCTGCGCCGGCTGAACCTGATCTATCAGGAGCAGATGCGCGACGGCCGGCAGAGCAACTTCTTCCGGACCGAGTCACCCGATCGGGAAGACGGCTGAGGTGTTTGCGGGAATGCCCGAGGGGTATGCGGCGGTTGCCAGAGACGGTGACCCCCAACTGGGGGATACCCGCCAGTTGTGACGGGCGAGACACCCAGTTGGGTTGAATCCGGAATCCGGGCGAACTAGCTTTATTGCACCGCGTCGCGCTTGGAAACGTTCGGGGGAGCGGCGGATCGATCAGGTCCGTGCACCAGGCGAGATGCGAGGAACGGGTGGATCTACCGTTGGGGGACGGTGCCCACCTGTTTGGACCGGCGGCGTGAGCGGGCGATGCTTACGGGGGTGAGTGTTGCCCGCCGCCGCCGGCCCCACCGGCGGGCGCCCACCATGACCTTCGGGACATGGTGGGCGCTTTGCGTGTTTCGTACCCCCGTTCGGGGAGGTCACCCGGCCGGCGCGTGGTCCACGGCCGGAGCCGGCTCCCGGCCGGCGGCCCGGCGCAGCGCGGCGACGTGCCGCTCCCGGGGCGGCCCGGCCAGCAGGTGCCCGAGTGCGGCAAGCAGGCCCAGCCCGCCCACGATCAGCCAGTGCCCGTCGCCGAGGTGTTGCAGGCTCACCCCGCCCAGCGTGGGTGCGACGAACGCCGCCGCCGGGAACGTCAGGTAGAAGACCGACTGATACCGGGCGCGAAGCTGCGGTGGCGCCAGATCCGCGTTGATCTGCGCGTTGGGCGGGGCGGCGAGCATCGAGCCGACCGTCCAGACGACAGCGGCGGCCAGGTAGACACCCAGCACGTCGGCCACGGCCAGCACACCGAAACCGACAGCGAGCAGGGCGGTCGAGACCGCAAGGACGACGTCCTTGCGGTGCCTGTCGATCAGCCGGGGCACGAACAGTTGCCCCAGCACGATCAGCGCGCCACCCAGGGCCACCACCAGCCCGTACGCCGATGGGCCGAGGCCGTCCGCGCGCATCGCCAGCGGCATGATCGTCGAGGTTTGCATGGTGAGTACGGCCAGCACGAAGGTGAGCCCGACGAAGACCAGGAAGGTCCGGTCGATGAGCGCGGTACGCAGGCCGGGACGCCGGGCTGCCGTGGCCGGTGGTCGGAGGTCGACGCTCGGGGCGGCCCGTCGCAGGGTCTCCGGAACCTTCCAGGCGATGACGACGGCTGCGGTAAGCGTGGCGCCCGCGTCGACCAGGAACAGTGCTGTGAAGCTGGCCTCGGCCAGGACCCCGGCGAGCAGCGACGCCACCGCCATGCCCAGGTTGAACGCCCAGAACTGGAGGTTGAACGCACGCGAGCGGCGCTGCGCGGGGACCACGTCGACGATCGCCGCGACGAACGCCGGGCTGGGCATCGAGTGCACCACGCCTACCAGCGCGGACAGCACCGCGATCAGCAGCAGGGGCCGGCTGAAGGCCAGCGCCACCATCAGGGCGGTGGTGGCCAGGTGGGCGGCGAGCAGGGTGGACCGTCGGCCCCACCGGTCGGCAAGCACCCCGCCGAGCAGCACGCCTGCCGCCCCGCCCGCTCCGTACGCCCCGACCACTGTCCCGGCCAGCGACTCGCTGGCGCCCCGCGCGTCGGTGAGATAGAGCGACAGGAAGAGCATGGCGAACGCGCCGGCCCGGTTGATGAGCAGGCCGGCCCAGAGATACCAGAAGGTGGCGGGAAGCCCGCCCGCGGCGTCGTTCCACAAGCGTCGAAGGGCGTGCACCCAACCTCCCGACAGTTCAGTTTCCTAACCGTTTCCCTGGGACGGTAGGAAGTCGGGTCCGTTCGCGCCAGCCGTACTGCTGATCATGGGCGATTCGTCACAGCGCGGTCAGGCCGTCGCCTCGGCAGGCTGTGCTGCCGGTCGGGCGTCGGCAGGCACCAGCCCTGCCCCGGAACGGCGCAACGCGTCGGCCCGTCGTTCCCGGGCCGGGCCGGACACCAGGTGGGCCACCGCCGTCAGCACACCGAGCGCGGCGCAGCCGAGCCAGAGCGCGGAGTTGCCGGCGTGCTCGCGTACCAGACCACCGAGGACCGGCGCGCTGGCTCCGGCGATCTGCCAGGAGAGCCCGAACACGCCCTGGTAGCGCCCACGTAGCGCGGCCGGGGACAACTCGGCGATCAGGGTCGCGTTGGACGGCGAGTTGAGCATCTCGCCGACCGTCCAGATCAGCACGGTCAGTCCGTAGAACCAGGCGGAGCCGGCGAACGCGGTAAGCCCGAAACCGACCCCCATCACGACGGCCGACAGCGCGAGCACGTGCGAGCGGCTGCGGCCCCGGATCAGCCTGGGCACGAAGAGCTGGCCAACGACGATCAGGACGCCGTTGAGCGCGATCACCGAGCCGAAGGTGGCCGGGCTCAGGCCGGAGTCGCCCATGGCGATCGGCAGCATCGAGATGTGCTGGAGGAAGACGAGCGCGGCGAACAGGTTCAGCACCACGAAGCCGAGGAAGACCCGGTCGGCGAGGATCGTGCGCAGCGCACCACGAGGTGCCTTGGCGGTCGTGACGACCGGGCCGGCGTTGCGGGTCTCCGGCACCCGGATGAAGATGATCAGTGCGGTGATCAGCATGGTGGCCGCGTCGACCATGAACAGCAGCAGGTAGTCGGCCTGCGCCGCGAGACCGGCGAGGATGGCGGCGCAGGCGAAGCCCAGGTTGATCGCCCAGTAGTTGAGCGAGAAGGCGCGTAGCCGGTCCTTCGCCGGCACCACGTCGATCATCATGGCGCCGAACGCGGGCCGGGCCGCCTCGGCGAACATGCCGAGCAGCAGCGCGCCGAGTGCCACGGCCCAGAGGTCCCGGGCCAGGCCGAGGGCGATCATCATGGCGGCCGCGCCGACGTGCGCGGTGAACAGCGTCGGGCGGCGACCCCACCGGTCGGCAAGGGTGCCGCCGACTGTGGTGCCGACCGCGCCACCGACGCCCCACAGGCCGAGCACCAGGCCGGCCTGGGAGGCGGAGAAGCCGCGTTCCTGGGTCAGGTAGATGGCGAGGAAGATGAGGACGAACGAGCCGAGCCTGTTGATCAGGGTGCCGGTCCACAGGTACCAGAAGGTGGTGGGGAGGCCGCCGGTGGTGTCCCGGAACCAGTTCCGCATCGTCAACACGTCGTGCCCCCGCTTGCAAGTAATGACCGAAGTGACCGTAGCGCCTTACGACCCTAGTGGTGGCCCGATCGACAGGTCACCCGCTTTTTCACGTGGTGGTCGTCACGACGGGTGCCCGCGTGTCCCGTACCGGGTTGAGGCAGGATGATCCGCATGACTGCGAGCGAGGGGCCCACCATCGGGACGCTGGTCCTGCTGCGGCACGGCGAGAGCGACTGGAACGCCAAGAACCTCTTCACCGGCTGGGTCGACGTCGACCTGACCGAGAAGGGCGAGGGCGAGGCGAGGCGCGGCGGCGAGCTGCTTCGCGAACACGACCTGCTGCCGGACGTCGTCCACACCAGTGTGATGCGCCGGGCGATCCGTACCGCCGAGCTGGCGCTGAACGCCGCCGACCGGCACTGGATCGCGGTGCGCAGGTCGTGGCGGCTCAACGAGCGGCACTACGGCGCACTCCAGGGCAAGAACAAGAAGCAGACCCTTGACGAGTACGGCGAGGAGCAGTTCATGCTCTGGCGCCGGTCGTACGACACCCCGCCGCCGCCGATCGCCGACGACGACGAGTGGTCGCAGGTGGGCGACCCGCGGTACGCGCTGCTGCCGACCGAGCTGATGCCGCGTACCGAGTGCCTCAAGGACGTCGTGGAGCGGATGCTTCCCTACTGGTACGACTCGATCGTGCCGGACATCCTGGCCGGCCGGACGGTGCTGGTGGCCGCGCACGGCAACTCGCTGCGCGCCCTGGTCAAGCACCTCGACCAGATCTCCGACGAGGCGATCGCCAAGCTCAACATCCCGACCGGCATCCCGCTGCGCTACGACCTCGACCCGCAGCTGCGCCCGCTCACCCTGGGCGGCACCTACCTCGACCCCACGGCAGCGAAGGCAGCCGCCGCGGCGGTCGCGAACCAGGGCCGCTAAGAAGTTAGGAAGGGCCCCTTGTTATGCAAAAAGCGATAACAAGGGGCCCTTCCTTGCACTTCAGCTGGCGGTGGGGGCGCTTTCTCCGGTGATCAGGTAGATCACGTGTTCGCCGGCGTTCACCGCGTGGTCGGCGAAGCGCTCGTAGAAGCGGCCCAGCAGGGTGGCGTCGATGGCGGTCTCCACCCCGTACGGCCAGTCGTCGCCGAGCAGCACCGAGAACAGGCTCTTGTGCAGCTCGTCCATGGCGTCGTCGTCACGGTCCAGCTCGCCGGCGAGGTCGACGTCGGGCTTGGCGAGCACCGAACCGATCTTCACCGCCATCCGGTCGGCGATGTCGGCCATCTCGGTGAAGATCGCCCGCAGTTCGGCCGGCACGGCAGGCGACGGGTGCCGGCGCAGCGCTGTCTTGGCCACGTGGTCGGCGAGGTCGCCCATCCGCTCCAGATCGGCCGCCACGTGCAGAGCGGTGATCATGGCGCGCAGGTCGGAGGCGACCGGCGCCTGCCGGGCGAGCAGGTCACACACCCGCTCCTCGACGTGCCGGTAGAGGTCGTCGATCTCGGCGTCCCGCTCGATGACCGTCTCGGCGGCCTGCCGATCGGCGGTGAGCAGGGCGCGGGTGGCCTGGCGCATGGCGGCGCGGACGCCCTCCGCCATGTCCACAAGCAGTTGGCTGACGATCTGAAGGTCGGCCCGGAACTCGTCGCGCATCATCACGTCCTGTGGTCGTCGCCGCCGACGGCTGTCGGCGCAGGGGGCTGAGCAGGTGCGACGCCAACGGTAGGCGGCGTTGACGGATCCCGGATGAACCACGATGAACGACGCCGGACCGGCGGGTGAACAGTTTCGAAAGTGAGGGTGGTTCGTCCCGTTCTGCGTGGTAGCCAGGTTAACAATGACCCTACGATCGCCGGGTGGAGTGGGCAGTGGCGATCGTGGTGGCAGTGGCGTTGGCGGCCGGACTGGTCGCCGGCCTCCTGCTGCCCCGGTTCCTGCCGGCGGGCGACGCCCGCACCAGATCGACGGGCGGCGTGAGCTCCCGATGGACCAGGGGGAGGCCCGCGATAGCCGACGAACAGCAGACCGGGCTCGGCCGGCGGACGATCGATTCGCTCCGAGCCGGTGTCGTGGTCCTGGACAACGACGACGTGCCTGTGCTGATCAACCCGGCTGCCCGCGCGATGGGGCTGCTGCGTACCGGCAGCACCCCGGGCTCGATCGCCGCGCACCCGCTGATCCGTACCCTCGCCGGTCAGGTGCGGCGCACCGGCGTGCGCCGCGAGATCGAGCTGGACCTGCCCCGGGGCCGCGACAGCGCGGGGGAGAACCCGCTCGGCGTGCACCTGCGGGCCATGGGCATCGGCAACGGCTTCATCGCTGTGGAAGCGGTCGACGTTACCGAGTCGCACCGGCTGACCCGGGTACGTCGTGACTTCGTGGCCAACGTGAGCCACGAGCTGAAGACCCCCATCGGGGCGCTCCAACTGCTCGCCGAAGCGCTGCTGGACGCCACCGAACCCGCCGACGCCGCGGTGCCCGACCTCTCCGAGGACCTGGTGGCCGCCCGTCGGTTCGCCGAACGGATCCAGCACGAGTCGACCCGGCTGGGCCGGCTGGTGCAGGAGTTGCTGGAACTGACCCGATTGCAGGGCGCCGAGCCGCAGCCTCCTCCGGAGCCCGTCGCGCTCGACTGGGTGATCGCCGAGGTGGTGGACCGGACGCGCACCACGGCCGCCGCCCGCGGCGTCGAGGTGACGGTGGACGGCGAGCGCGGCCTCACCGCGTACGGCAGCGACGCCCAGCTCGCCACGGCCGTGGCGAACCTCGTGGAGAACGCCATCAACTATTCGGGGGAGGACACCACTGTGCGGGTCACCCTTCGCGGCGGCGACGAGCACGTCGAGATCGCGGTCGCCGACCAGGGCATCGGAATCGCCCCCACCGACGTGGACCGGGTGTTCGAGCGGTTCTACCGGGCCGACCAGGCACGCTCACGTGCCACCGGCGGCACCGGGCTCGGCCTGGCCATCGTGAAACACATCGCGAGCAACCATGGCGGTCGGGTGGAGGTGTCGAGCACTCTTGGAGGTGGATCGACGTTCACCCTCCGGTTGCCCGTCAGCCCACCGGACGACCTGCTGGCGACACTGCCACCGGCTGGGATCGAGGCCGGTCCGGCCGAGCTTCGGCAGGTCTGACAGCAATGAAAGGAACCCCCCGTTGAGCCGCGTTCTGGTGGTCGAGGACGAGGAGTCGTTCTCCGACGCCCTGTCGTACATGCTCCGCAAGGAAGGCTTCGAGGTCTCGGTCGCCGCGACCGGCACCGACGCCCTCACCGAATTCGACCGGACCGGCGCTGACATCGTCCTGCTCGACCTGATGTTGCCCGAGATGTCGGGGACCGAGGTGTGTCGGCAGCTCCGACAGCGTTCGGCGGTGCCGATCATCATGGTCACCGCGAGGGACAGCGAGATCGACAAGGTGGTCGGCCTGGAGATCGGTGCCGACGACTACGTCACCAAGCCGTACTCGCCCCGGGAACTGGTCGCCCGGATCCGGGCGGTGCTGCGACGGCAGAGCCCGGAGGTGGCCGAGTCCGGCGCCCCGACGCTGGCCGCCGGCCCGGTGCGGATGGACATCGAGCGGCACGTGGTCACCGTCGAGGGCGGGAACGTGCAGCTGCCGTTGAAGGAGTTCGAGCTGCTGGAGCTGCTGCTGCGCAACGCGGGTCGGGTGCTGACCCGGGGCCAGCTCATCGACCGGGTCTGGGGTGCCGACTACGTCGGTGACACCAAGACGCTCGACGTGCACGTCAAGCGGCTGCGCTCCAAGATCGAGCCGGAGCCGTCCGCGCCGCGTTTCATCGTCACCGTGCGGGGGCTGGGCTACAAGTTCGAGCCGTGATCGGATGGTAGCGACGACCTTGCTACCAAGATCAGCTGGGATCGTCGGCGGGGTGCGGGGCGATCATGCCCTGCTTCACCCGGGCCGCGCACAGCTCGGCCAGCCGCTCGTACGCCGCCGCCCCGATGAGCGCTGTCAACTCGGGCCCGTACGACAGGTACATCGGCTCAGCGCCGACGTGCGCATCCGTCGAGGAGGTGCACCACCAGTCCAGGTCGTGCCCGCCGGCGCCCCAGCCCCGCCGATCGAACTCGGCAAGCGTGGAGACCAGCACCTTTGTGGTGTCCGGCCGCTTGACCCAGTCCTGGTCGCGCCGGATCGGCAACTGCCAGCAGACGTCCGGCTTGTATTCCAACGGGTGCACGCCGTCGCGGAGCGCCTGACCGTGCAGGGCGCAGCCACCGCCACCGGGAAAATCGGCGTCGTTGAGGAAGACGCACGGCCCCTCCGCGCCCTGGGTGGCGGTGCGGCGGGCCGGGTTCTTGCCGTCGATCGTGTCCTCGTCGGTCCAGCTCTTGAAGCCACGCCGGAAGTGCTGCCAGGTCGCCGGGGTGAGCCGCTTGACGGCGCTGCGGACGCGCTTCTCGTCGTCCGAGTCGGTGAAGAACGCCCCGTGCGAGCAGCAGCCGTCGGCGGACCGGCCGGCGATGATGCCGTGGCAGCCCCGGCCGAAGATGCAGGTCCAGCGGGACAGAAGCCAGGTCAGGTCGGCGCGGATCAGGTGGTTGTCGTCCGCCGGGTCGGCGAACTCGATCCACTCCCGGGGAAAGTCCAGCGGCACCTCGCGGCTACGCGGGTCGCCCGGATCGTCCACCAGCACGCGGAGCTCCATCGTCACCCGGACCAGCGTACGCCCGGTCTCGGCCACGGGCCGCCGAGCCGCGCAAACGTGTTGCCCCTAGTGTCTTCACCATGCGACTGGGTGTCCTCGACGTCGGATCCAACACCGTGCACCTGCTGGTTGTCGACGCGCACCACGGTGCGCACCCCTGGCCGGCGCATTCGGAGAAGGTGGTGCTGCGCCTCGCCGAGCAGCTCGGCCCCGACGGCGCGCTGACCGAGGCGGGCGCGGACAGCCTGGTCAAGGCGGTCGGCATGGCCAGGGCAGCGGCCACCGGCCTGGAGGCCGCCGACCTGATCGCGTTCGCCACCTCCGCGGTCCGTGACGCCACGAATGCCGCCGACGTCCTGGCCCGGGTCCGCGACGAGACCGGCGTACGCCTGGAGGTGCTCTCCGGCGCGGACGAGGCGCGGTTGACCTTCCTGGCGGTGCGGCGCTGGTTCGGTTGGTCGGCGGGGCGGCTGATGGCGCTCGACATCGGCGGCGGCTCCCTGGAGATCGCCGCCGGGATCGACGAGGACCCGGACGTCGCGATCTCGTTGCCGCTCGGGGCCGGCCGGTTGACAAGGGAGCGGCTGCGGGTCGAGCCGGACAGCACGGCGCCGCCGTCCGCCGAGGCCGTCGACGGGCTGCGGGAGTACGTGGACGGCCGGCTGGACAAGGTGGTCGACCAGATGACCCAGGTGGGTTGGGAGCGGACGGCGGCCACCTCGAAGACGTTCCGTACGCTGGCCCGACTCGCCGGTGCGGCACCGTCGGGTGCGGGGCTCTGGGTGTCCCGCCGCCTGACCCGCGCCGGTTTGCGGCAGGTCATCGGCTTCATCAGGCACATCCCGCCGGCTCAGTTGATGGAGTTGGAGGGGGTCAGCGCGGGCCGCGCCCACCAGTTGCTGGCCGGCGCTGTGGTCGCCGAGGCGGTGATGCGCAAGCTGGACCTGGACTCGGTGGACATCTGCCCGTGGGCGTTGCGCGAGGGCGTCATCCTCCGTCGACTCGATCAACTCGAACCGATGTGAGGACGGGTCTGGTTAGGGGTGTTTTGCCGATGCTCGTCCTGATAGTCCCGTGACAACCGGGCTACCCTGGCTGATGTGACTTCCCGCGTTCCCGTCCTCCTGTCCAGCTCGTCAGTCTTTCCCGAACCGACCGCGGCGGCGTTCCAGATGGCCGCGGCGCTCGGCTACGACGGCGTCGAGGTGATGGTCTGGACCGACGTGGTCAGCCAGGACGCGGGGGCGCTGCGCGGCCTCTCCGAGCACTACGGGGTGCCGGTGCTGTCGGTGCACGCGCCGTGCCTGCTCGTCACCCAGCGGGTGTGGAGCCCGGACCCGTGGGAGCGGCTGCGCCGGGCCGCCGAGTTGGCCGAGACGCTGGAGGCGCCCACGGTCGTGGTGCACCCCCCGTTCAGTTGGCAGCGCGACTACGCGCGCGGCTTCGTCGACGGGCTGGCCACTGTCGCTGACCAGTTCAGCGGGCTGCACCTCGCCGTGGAGAACATGTACCCGGTGCGGATGGCGGGCCGCCAGTTCGTCCCGTACGTGCCGGGGTGGGATCCCACCGAGGCCGGCTACGCGTCGTACACCCTGGATCTGTCGCACTGCGCGGCCTCGCACAGCGACCCGCTCGAGATGGCCGACCGGATGGGCTCCGGGCTGGTGCACGTGCACCTCGGCGACGGCACCGGCGAGGGTCGTGACGAGCACCTGGTGCCTGGCCGGGGCACCCAGCCCTGCGGGGAGCTGCTCTCCTCGCTGGCCGGGCGGGGCTTCACCGGCTCCGTGGCGGTGGAGGTGGCGACGCGGGGCGCGAAGAGCCGCGCGGTGCGCGAGGCGGACCTGCGCGCCGCGCTGGAGTTCGCTCGCCAGCACCTGAGCACGCCGTCCCCGGTCGACGCCTGAACGCCCGCGCCGGGACCCGGCGCAGGCCGGTACGCCGCTCAGGCCTGCGCCGGTCGGCGGCCTAGCTGATCCGCGTCAGCGAATCGGCTTTCGCTGTCGGCTGCGGGGCGACCGTCGGCTGCTCGACGATCGCGGCCCGCTTCCGGGCCCGGTGCGCCGCGACGTGCGAGCGGGTGGCGCAGCGCTCCGAGCAGAACCGCCGGCAGCAGTTGGACGACGTGTCCAGGTAGACGTTGCCGCACCGCTCGTCGGCGCAGACGCCGAACCGGGCGCTGCCGTACTCGCAGAGCCACACCGACAGCCCCCAGGCCGCGCCGGCCAGGTATTCCGCGCTTACCGACGCGCCCCGGCTGGTGACGTGCATGTGCCAGTCGCTGGAGTCGTGCCCGGAGATGCGCGGCTGGACCGGGAACGCCTCAAGCAGCGCGTTCAGCTCGGTCACCGCCTGGGCGTCACGCCCCGAGGTGCCGTACTCGAAGACGTCGCGGAGCCGCTTCTGCGCCCGCCGGAAGATCGCGATATCCCGCTCCGCGACCTCGTCGCGCATCCATGCGTTCTCGTCGGGAAAGAGCGCCCTTAGGTCGTCGAGGTCGTCCAGGCGGGCGTTGACCAGGTCAACACCGGTCCGGGCGTACGCGTCGAAGTTCACGCCCTCAAAGGTAGACGACTCACGCGGTACGCGGCGCGTCGATGTAGTGCGGCAGGAACCGCGCGTAACCGTCGGTGATCAGGCTTGCGCTTTCGCGCACCCCGACGCCCGCCGACTCCCCGTCGACGATCCAACTGCCCAGGACCGTCCGGTTACCGTCGAACTGCGGCAACGCCCGGAACTCCTGGTAGCACCAGCCCTCGTCGCCGTAGATCCCCGGATTGGTGATCTCCTCCTCGGCCGTCACGATGCGTACCGAGCCGCCCTCGCGGCCGAGCAGCGGCTTCGCCACGTACTCCCGCATGCCGCGCGGCGAGTCGAGGTACGCCGGAAGCAGGTATTCGTGGCCCGGGTAGAGCTCCCAGAGGACGGCGAGCAGCGCCTTGTTGGACAGCAGCAGCTTCCAGGCCGGCTCGATCCAGGTGGTCGGCGTACCCGGGTCGAGCGCCGGCACCCCGTACGGCTCGGCAAGCATCCACTCCCACGGGTAGAGCTTGAAGCACGTGGTCACCGGGCGGTCGGCGGCGTCGACGAAGCGCCGGCCGTCCCAGCCGATCTTCTGGATGGGTTGCAGCTCGACGTCCAGGCCGGCCTGCCGGGCCGTCTCGGCCAGGTAGCCGGCGGTCATGTGGTCCTCGCCCGACTCCTCCTCGTTCGACCAGAGCACGTGCACACGGCGGTCGTGCAGCCCGGCGCCGATCTTGGCCCAGGCGCCGACCAGCCGCTCGTGCAGGCTGTTCCACTGGTCAAGATCCGGCCGGGTCTCCTCCAGCCAGAACCACTGGATGATGCTCGCCTCGACGAGCGCGGTGGGGGTGTCGGCGTTGTACTCCAACATCTTCGGAGGCCAGGTGCCGTCGTACGCCAGGTCGAAGCGGCCGTAGAGGGTGGGTGGCGCCTCGCGCAGTGACCTGGCCACCGCCTCGGCGGCCCACTGCGGGATGCCGAACTCGGCGTACCGGTGCTTGGCGACCACGTGCTCGGCGGCTGCCACCGACATGCGGTGCAGCTCCTCGGTGGCCTCCTCCAGGCGCAGCACCTCGTCCAGGTCGAACGCGTACGCGGCGGTCTCGTCCCAGTACGACATGATCTCGCCGTCGGGGAGTTCGGTGTCGACGTAGACAAGCCCCTGCTCCCGGATGGTGGCGTCCCAGTCGGGCCGAGGGGTCACGGTCACACGGCGCACGTCAACCTCCGCAGGCGGCGAGGTGGGTGCCGAAGCCGCCGCGCTCGGGCACGGCTGCGGTCGTCGGCTCCGGTGCCGCCCGACCGGCGGCGGCCTGGGGGACCCGCATCGCCAGCGCGACAGTGTCGCCGCCGCCGACAGGCCCGAGGGCGCAGTCGTCGTCATCGTCGTCGTCGGAGGTCATGTTGCAGCCGGAGAGGGCGAGCGCCAGAGCGGTGAGCGCGCCGAGCTGCACGGAGGCCGACCGGAGCCGGCGACGGGGGCGTTGTTCCACGGCATCGTTGTAGCTGATCGATGCCAACAGCGCCGCCCCGCCCCCGGTTGTCAAAGGGGCCCGTTGTAGCACATAAACCCCTAAGTGACATCCGGTCGAGGTGCCCCGGCCGCTGCCCGGCGGAGGTACTGGCGCGGGCGATACGCTCGGCTCATGCTCCGTTCCGTCATCCTCGCCGCCTCCCGGTCATCCCAGGTGGAGCGGCTTGTCGCGACCGCCCCGTACACCCGGGACGTCGTCCGCCGGTTCGTCGCCGGCGCCGCCACCGACGATGCGCTGCGCGTGACCCGCGGGCTCATCGACGACGGCCTGGCTGTCACCCTCGACCACCTCGGCGAGGACACCGTCACCCCCGAGCAGGCGGTCGCCACCCGGGACGAATACCTCAGGCTGCTGAAGATGCTCGCCGAGGCGGGGCTCACCCCGGCCGCCGAGGTGAGCGTGAAGCTCTCCGCCCTCGGCCAGATGTTCGACGAGCAGTTGGCCTACGACAGCGTGCGGGCGATCTGCGCGGCGGCCGACGCGGCGAGCACCACCGTCACCCTGGACATGGAGGACCACACCACCACCGACTCGACGTTGGAGGTGCTGGCCAAGCTTCGCAAGGACTTCCCGTCGACGGGCGCGGTGCTCCAGGCGTACCTGCGTCGCACCGAGTCGGACTGCCGGGAGTTGTCCTCGGCGGGCTCGCGGGTGCGGCTGTGCAAGGGCGCCTACAAGGAGCCGGAGTCGGTGGCGTACCAGTCGGCCCGCGAGGTCGACAAGTCCTACGTCCGCTGCATGAACATCCTGATGTCCGGCGACGGCTACCCGATGCTCGCCACCCACGACCCACGGATGATCGCGATCGGCGAGGACCGGGCCCGCTGGTTCGACAGGGGAGCGGATCGCTTCGAATTCCAGATGCTCTTCGGCATCCGTCCGGAGGAGCAGGCCCGGCTGGCCGGCGAGGGCTACACCGTTCGCACGTACGTCCCGTACGGCGACGACTGGTACGGCTACCTGATGCGCCGGCTCGCGGAGCGCCCGGCGAACCTGGTCTTCTTCGGCCGTGCCCTGATGTCCAAGAAGTAGCCAACTGTGGCGGGTGGGTCCACAGGGTGGGTCGAGGTGGTGGCGGCTCGTTTGCTCCGGCGAATGGTCGTACCCTTCGGCGGGTGACTGACGGGTTGGAGCTGCCATCGCCGCGGCGGCTCTGGCCGTTGTGGACGATGCTCGTGGTGGTCGTCCTGCTGCTCGGCTGCGGTCTGCCCGCGCTGCTTGTCGCCGGGGTGGTGCGGGAGTCCGGTGACCGGGCCACCGTCAGTCGTGCCGGCACCCCGGCCAGCGACGACCCGGCGACCGCCGTCGCCCGCGGGCTGTCCGACCGGATGACCGCGCAGCTCCAGCGGCAGGCAACGGCGCTGCTCGGCGGTGACCGGGCCGCCTACCTGGCCGTCGCCGACCCGGGCGCGCACGCCGACCTGCGCCGCCGCTTCGCCGCGCTGCGCGCGCTAAAGGTCACCGTGTGGCGGGCCGAGCCGAGTGGCCTGCCCGTGCCTGTCGTCGGCCAGCCCGGCGAGTGGCGGCTCCTGGTGCGCTTCCAGTACTGCTTCGTGGTGCCGGACTGCCGGCCGAGCCCGGTGTTGATCGGTACCCGTTGGCGGGAGAACGGCGACCAGCCCCGGCTGGTCGCCGTGGAGGAGTCCAAGTCGGCAGAGACCGGCACCCGACCGTGGGAGATCAGCGACCTGGCCGTGGCGGTCGGCGCGCGGACGATCGTGGCCACCACACCGGCGCTGCGTGGCAAGCTGCCCGGCCTGCTGGCCCAGGCCGAGGCGGCGGCCAAGGTCGCCGACGGGTACGTCGTGGCCGGCTCCCCGCCGGACCGCTACCGGATCTTCTACGCCGGTCGCACCGAGTGGCAGCGCTGGTACGGCGGCGGACGGCCACAGTGGACCGGTGGTTACGCCGTGACCGTCGGCGGTGGCCACCACGAGGTGGTGCTCAACGCCGAAGGGCTGCCCAGCAGCGGCACCGACGACCTGCTCCGGCACGAGTTGACCCATGCCGCCTCGCTGCCCGAGCGCGGCTATCCGGGCAAGACGACGTGGTGGCTTGTCGAAGGGCTTGCCGAGTTCGCCGGTGCGGGAGGGCAGGCGGTCGACAGGTACGAGGGGCTCGCCGAGGTGCGCACGCTGGTCCGGGGCAAATGGGACGGCAGGCTGGAGGGGATCACTCCCGCCGACAACGCCGAAGCCGAGCGGGTCGGCGGCAGCTACGGCGTCGGCTACCTCGCCGTCCGGCACCTCGTCGACAGGTTCGGAACGGCCCAGTTGCTCGCCTTCTTCAAGGCAGTGGTGCACGAGCGCAAGCCCTTTGACGCCGCAGCCGAGGAGGCGTTCGGCGAGCAGTGGTCGACGCTGCACGACGAGTGCGTCGCGTACGTCCGCGCGGTCGCCGCCTGACGTCCGATGCGGCGGTGACGGTGCGCCGTACCATCGATGGGTGCGCCGCCCCCAGCCGCCGCGGCCCGCAAGCGTCACGCGGCCCCGCCTGCTCATCGCCCTGACCGCCGTCGCCGTTCTCACCGCCACCACCGCCGCGTCCTGCGGCGACGAAGACCCCGACCTCGCGCTGGCGTCAGCCGCCCGTAACCCGGTCGCCGAGGTGATCGACGCCCCGGCGACGGTGACCGCCCGCGCCGCCGCGACCCTCTCCGCACCCGCCGACGGCACGCTGGCCAGCCTGCGTGTCCAACCTGGTCAGCGGGTCAAGCGCGGCCAGGTCCTCGCCGTTGTCGACTCGCCGTCGGCGCAGCAGCGCCTGCGCCAGGCGAAGGAGGCGCTTACCGCCGCGAAGCGCGCCGGCAGAGGTGTTTCCACAGGCGACCTGACCGGCAGCCGGCGCGACACCGACAAGGCCGCCGGCGAGGCGTTCGACGCGGCCCGCAAGGCCGCCGAGAAGATCGCCGACCCGCAGCTACGGGACGCGCTGCTGGCCCAGGTGACCTCCGCCCAGCGGCAGTACGCCGCAGCCGCGCGCAGCGCCGACCAGGCCGTCCGTGCCGTGCAGCGGGGGATCAACGGGCTGAGTTCCGCCGTCGGCGCGCTTTCGGCTGCGCAACGGCTCCAGGCCCAGCAGGCGTACGACCTGGCGAAGGCCACCGTCGACGCGCTGACCCTGCGCGCCCCGCTCGCCGGTGTGGTGCAGCCGGGCGGCATCCGGGCCGGCGGTGGCGCGAACGCCGGCCTGGCCGGGCTGCTGGAGCAGGCCGGTGGGGCCGGCATCGACCCGTCCGTGCTGGTCCCCGCCCAGGGTGGGCCGCCCGCCGGAGTCGACGACGCTGTCGCGGTCGGCGGCCAGGTCACCGCCGGCACGCCGGTGCTGACAGTCGTGGACATCGGGCAGTTGGGGCTGCTCGCCGAGGTGGACGAGACCGACGTACTGCTTGTCAAGCCCGGTGTGACAGCCACTGTCGAGCTGGACGCCG
Source organism: Micromonospora sp. DT41 (assembly GCF_049841715.1). Lineage (NCBI taxonomy): Bacteria > Bacillati > Actinomycetota > Actinomycetes > Micromonosporales > Micromonosporaceae > Micromonospora > Micromonospora sp. DT41. Next base: position 350,645 of record NZ_JBNCKU010000003.1, read on the forward strand.
TCACTGGCGCCAGCTACGACGCGACGGTCCGCTCGGTCGACGTGCTGCCCACCAACTCCGCGCAGGGCGGTGTCACCTACCGGGTGCGCCTCGCACTGGGTGCCGGAAAGCTCGCCGAGGACGAGCCGGCCCCGACGCCCCGCCCCGGCATGAACGCGATAGTGCGGCTGCGCGTACGCGAGGCGGCCGACGCGGTGACCGTCCCCGCCTCGGCGGTGTTCTCCGCCGACGGGCGGGACGCCGTCTGGGTGGTCCGCGACGGTAAGGCGGGTCGCGCGCCGGTGACAGTTGGCGTGCAGGGGCCCGACCTGGTGCAGATCCTCGACGGCGTCCAGCCCGGCGACCGGATCGTGGTGCGCGGCACCGACCAGGTGCGCGACGGCCAGGAAGTCCGGTGACCGAGCCGGCAGCAGGGCCGGCGGGGGAGCGCGTCGCTGCCATCGAGGCGGTGGACGTGTCGCGGACGTACCAACTGGACGGCGTGTCGGTCGAAGCGCTGCGTGGGGTGTCGTTGACAGTGCAGCCGGGTGACTACGTGGCGCTCGTCGGCCCGTCCGGCTCGGGCAAGTCCACACTCATGCACCTGCTGGGCGGGCTCGACCGGCCCACCGGTGGTCGCCTGGTCATCGGCGGTCGGGACGTCAACGCGCTCTCCCCACCGGAGATGGCCACCCTTCGTAACGAGACGATCGGCTTCGTCTTCCAGGCGTTCCACCTGCTGCCGCGTACGTCAGCTGTGGAGAACGTGGCGCTGCCGCTGGTCTACCGGGGCGTGTCGGCCCGGCAGCGCCGGGAGCGGGCGGCGGCGATGCTCGGCCGGGTGGGCCTCGGGCACCGGCTGGACCACAGGCCCAACCAGATGTCCGGCGGCGAGCAGCAACGGGTGGCGATCGCCCGCGCGCTCGTCACCGAACCGACGGTGCTGCTTGCCGACGAGCCGACGGGCAACCTGGACAGCGTCACCGGAGCGGCGGTGCTTGAGCTGTTGGAGCAGTTGAACGCCGAGTCCGGGGTGGCGCTGGTGATGGTCACCCACGACCAGGAGGTGGCGGCGCGGGCCGCCCGGCGGATCACCATGCGCGACGGTGTGGTGGTCGCCGACAGCATCGCCGCCGAGCCCGCCGGCCCTCATGATCGACCGCTGTCGGATGGCAACGGTCGACCTGAGACACTGATGCCCGCTCCCAGCGCGGAGCCCCGGTCCGTGTCCGGAAACGGCCCGGGGCACCCGCCCGGTGGCTCCGGTGGCGCCGCCGGAGCCACCGGGCGCCTTCCGCTCGCGCCCCCGGAAACCGCCGCGACAGGCACTTCGGCCAGCGCCGACGCGGCGCTCGCGCCCACCGATGCCGACGCCGGCCACGCGCCCGGTGCAGGCTCCCGGAGCGGGTCGTGAGGGTCGCCGAGGCGTGGCGGGTGGCGTTGGACGCGCTGCGGGCCAACCGGCTGCGCAGCGCTCTCACAATGCTCGGCGTGATCATCGGCGTGGCCTCTGTGGTGCTGCTGGTGGCCATCGGCACCGGCACCAAGCAGAAGGTGGAACAGCAGGTCGAAGGGCTCGGCTCCAACCTGCTGCTTGTCGTCCCCGGCCGCATCGAGGTCGGCAACGCGCCTGTCGTGTCGCCGTTGACCCTCAAGGACGTGGACGCCGTGACCCGGGTGGTCGGCGACCCCGAGCGGGTGGCCGTCACCGTCGCCTCGGGTGCCACCGCAAGGGCCGGCGCCTACTCCGACTTCACGACCGTGCAGGGCGTACTGGAGACGACCCCTGCGGTGTTCGCGCGGTCGCTGGCCCGGGGCCGCTACCTCACAGGCACTGACGTCGACACGAGCCGACGGGTGGCGGTGCTCGGTGACTCGGTGGCCCGCGCGCTCTTTCCCGACCGGGACCCACTCGGCCAGCAGGTGACACTCGCCGGGGTGCGGTTCCGGGTGATCGGCGTGTTCACACCGCTCGGTCAGAGTCTCGGCGTCGACCGTGACGACGAGGTGCACGTGCCGGTGACAGCCGCGCAGCGCCTCTGGGGCACCCAGCGGGTGGACGGCATCGCGGTGAAAGCGCCGGACCGGGAACGGATCGACGAGTTGGGCGAGCGCATCGTCGCCGAACTCAACCGCCGCCACCCGGACACCGAGTTCAGCGCTGTCACACAGCAGCAGATCCTCGGCGTACTCGGCGACATCCTCGGCATCCTCACCGGCGTGCTCGCCGCCATCGCCGGCATCTCCCTGCTCGTCGGCGGGGTCGGCGTCTCCAACATCATGCTTGTCAGCGTCCGCGAGCGGACCAGGGAGATCGGGCTGCGCAAGGCCGTCGGCGCCCGACCCCGCGACATCGGCGTGCAGTTCCTGCTGGAGGCGGTGCTGCTCACCACGATCGGCGGGCTGACCGGGATGGCCCTGGGTGTTGGCACCGCGCTGCTTGTCGACGCGCTGTCCCCAATTCCGGCGGCAATCACCTGGTGGTCGCTGGCACTCGCCTTCGGTGTGTCGGCGGCCGTCGGCATCGTCTTCGGTGTCGTCCCCGCGCAGCGTGCCGGCAGGCTCGACCCGGTGGTGGCGCTGCGCGCCGAGTGAGGAACGCAATCGGACGGCGGACGCAGGCGGGGAGAATCCGGGAGCGCGGATCGGGTGAACCAGCGATCCAAACATGATCAGTTGTAAGAAGGGATCGCGCCGGTCACAGCGGCCCCGCTACCGTACTGGTAACACGCGCGTCGCCGCCCGGCCCGGAGCATCCGTCGGGACGGCACGCGCCGGGCATGGGATGGGTCGGTGAGCCATGGCCGGGTCACAGTCCGACGGACGGCTGTCGGAGGTCAAGTTCCTGACCGTCGCAGAGGTCGCGACGGTCATGCGGGTGTCGAAGATGACTGTCTATCGCCTGGTGCACAGCGGTGAGCTCACCGCCGTCCGGGTCGGCAGGTCCTTCCGGGTGCCCGAGCACGCCGTGCACGAATATCTCCGGGGTGCCTTTCAGGAAACCGCCTGAGCCACCGTCGGGCCGATCGCGCACACAGTGACGGGCGCGCGTACGGGCCTGTCGGGCGCCGACGGGAATCGGCATCGGTGAGCGCCAGAGGTGGACGGGCGGGGCCTGTTGTCGCGCACCGAAAGCCGTGACGGCGGGGGCGCGTTGGTCCTGCTGACGCTCTCCCGCTACCCTGGAGCCCGACCGAGGCCCCACCGGTGCGCCCCGCCGCCCAGACTGGTCCGGTCCTTTGTCCGCATGCGGTCGCCGTCGCCACCAGCGTGGTGTCATCCGGTCCGCCCCGCACGTTGTATCGAAAGGCTGTCGTATGGGCTCGGTGGTCAAGAAGCGCCGTAAGCGCATGGCTAAGAAGAAGCACCGCAAGCTGCTGCGCAAGACCCGCGTCCAGCGTCGCCGTCTCGGCAAGTGATCGCCGCCGGGCTCACGGCCCGGCGTTCGGCGGCTCTTGCCAACTGTCGACTTCCGGAGGCTCAGGTGATCAGGCCGTGGTCGTCCCGGCTCGGTCCCTCCTGCCGGCGTAGGTGCGTCAGATGACCCCCGGTAGCACCCCAGGTGCTCCGGGGGTCGTCGTCGTGACCGGCGTCGGTCGGTACCTGGGCGCTCACGTGGCCGCGCGACTGGCGGCCGACCCGCGTATCGAACGGGTCATCGGCGTGGACGTGCCGGAGCCCGGTGCCGAGTTCACCGACCTGCTCGACCGGGTCGAGCGGGTGCGTGTCGACCCCGGCTCACTCGGTGGGCTCCTCGCCGACCTGGACGTCGACGCAGTCGTGCACCTCGCGCTGGTCAGCTCCCCCGACCCGCAGCACGGTGGCCGGTCGGCAATGAAGGACCAGAACGTCATCGGCACCATGCAACTGCTCGCCGCCTGCCAGCGAGCGCCCCGGCTGCGCAAGCTCGTGGTCCGGTCCTCGACGGCCGCGTACGGGGTGTCGTTTCGCGACCCGGCGGTCTTCACCGAGGAGACCGAGCCGCGCGAGGTGCCGCGCGGCGGTTTCGGCCGCGACATCCTCGACGTCGAGGGGTACGTCCGTGGCTTCCGGCGTCGCCGACCCGACGTCACGGCGACGGTGCTGCGGTTCGCCCCGTTCATCGGCTCCAACGCCGACACGACGTTGACCCGCTACTTCGCGCAGCCGTTCGTGCCCACCGTCTTCGGCCGCGACCCACGGTTGCAGTTCCTGCACTTCGACGACGCGTTGGAGGTGCTGCACCGGTCGATCGTCGAGGACCACCCGGGCACCTACAACGTCGCCGGGCCGGGCGTCCTGTCGCTGTCCCAGGCGATCCGGCGGGCCGGCCGGGTAGCGGTGCCGGTGCTGGAGCCAGGTCTCTCCGGCGCCGCCGCGCTGGCCCGCAACATGGGCTTCGGCCGCTACGGCCTGGACCAGGTCGACCTCTTCGTGCACGGCCGGGTCGTCGACACCACACGGCTCGAGCAGGAGTACGGCTTCACGCCCCGCTCCACCGCCGCCGCGTTCGACGACTTCATCCGCGCCCACCACGGCGGGGTCGTGCTCAGCCGGAGTCAGCTGGCCGCCGCCGAGCAGCTCGTCCTGGACGGCATCCGGCAGGTTCGCGCAGCGGTGCGGGAGCGGTCGTCGTGACCGGGCCGGAAACGGGTCGCGAACCGACGGGCAACGGGCGATTCGACGTACCCCCGGGGTCGACGCCGGACGTGGAGCCGGCGCGGCGCAACGGGCACCGACCAGCGGCACAGGCCGCGTCGAGCCCGACCCCGACCCCGACCCCGACCCCGATGCCGGCCGACGAGGTCGACACCGCTGCCACCGACGAGCCCGTGGCCGCCAGTGGCGCTGCCGTTCCGGACCGGCCGGGCGACCCGTGGGACCGGCGTGTCGCCGACGGCCTGGCCTTTCTGCGCCGACGGCTGTCCGGCGAGTACGAGGTCGACGAGTTCGGCTTCGACCCGGAGCTGACCGCCGCGGTCTTCCACCCGCTGCTGCGGCTGCTCTACCGGGACTGGTTCCGCACCGAGGTAAGCGGCGTGGAGCACGTGCCCGTCGACGGGCCGGCCCTGGTGGTCGGCAACCATTCGGGCACGGTGGCGTTGGACGCGCTGATCCTCTCGGCGGCCCTGCACGACAAGCACCCCGCACACCGCTACCTGCGTCTGCTCGGCGCCGACCTGGTCTTCCGGATGCCCGTGGTGTCGGAGATCGCCCGCAAGACCGGCGGCACTGTGGCCTGCAACCCGGACGCCGAGCGACTGCTCGGCGGCGGGGACCTCGTGGGCGTGTTCCCCGAGGGGTTCAAGGGCATCGGCAAGCTCTACGCCGACCGCTACAAGCTGCAACGGTTCGGACGCGGCGGGTTCGTCTCGGCGGCGCTGCGCACCGGCACCCCGATCGTGCCGGTCGCCATCGTCGGCGGCGAGGAGATCTACCCGATGCTCGCCGACATCAAGCCCCTCGCGCGGCTGCTGAAGCTGCCCTACTTCCCGGTCACGCCGACCTTCCCGTGGCTCGGGCCGCTGGGCATGGTGCCGCTGCCCAGCAAGTGGCTTATCGAGTTCTGCCCGCCGATCCCCACCGCCCACCTGACCGACTCGGCGGACGACCCGCTGGTGGTCTTCAACCTCGCCGACCAGGTGCGGGAGACCATCCAGCAGACGCTGCACTCGCTGTTGGAGCGGCGGCCCGACCCGTTCGGCCCCTGAGGCGCGGCGTCAGCTGTCGCGGCGTCGGCGCTGGAGCGCCAGGCCGGCGGTCACCGCTCCGGCGACCAGACCGGCTGCCGCAGTCGACGGTACGGCGATCTTGGCCGCCCGCCGGCCGGTGCGGAAGTCCCGCACCTCCCAGCCGTGCTGCCGGGCCTGCCGCAGCAGGGTGCCGTCCGGGTTGACCGCCACCGCCCGGCCGACAGTGCGGAGCAGAGGCAGGTCGTTCGCGGAGTCGCTGTAGGCCGCGCAGCGGGCCAGGTCCAGCCCTTCCACGGCGGCGAGCTGGGTGACCGCCTCGGCCTTCGCCGGCCCGTGCATGAGGTCGCCCACCAACCGCCCGGTGTACGCCCCGTCGAGCACCTCGGCCACCGTACCGATCGCACCGGTGAGGCCGAGCCGGGTGGCGATCACCCGGCCGATCTCCACCGGAGCGGCGCTCACCAGCCAGACGCGCTGACCGGCGTCCAGGTGGGCCTGGGCGAGCTGGTGGGTGCCGCTCCAGATCCGCGGTGCCATCAGCTCGTCGAAGATCTCCTCCGAGAGCCGTTCGACGTCGTCGACCCGCCAACCCTCGACGAAGGCGAGTGCGGCCTCCTTGGCCTGGGACATGTCACCGGCGTGTTCCCGGGCGAGCACCCGGAACCGGAGCTGCTGCCAGGCGAAGCGCGCCAGGTCGGTGGTGGTGAAGTAGTTGCGGGCGGCGAGCCCGCGAGCGAACCAGTAGATCGACGCGCCCTGCATCATCGTGTTGTCCACGTCGAAGAAGGCGGCGGCGGTCGGGTCCGGAGCGGGTGGGGTCACCGGCGCCAGTTCGGTCTCCGCCCAACCGGCGGTGTGACCGTGGGCGTCGGTGCTGACCGTCACCTTGCGGCTGCGTGCCACGCGACCCCCTTCCTGACCAGGCGCGACGGATGTCTCCAGCGAGGGTATCCGGCGGCAACGGTCGACCGACCACGCACTCAGTGAACTGTGGCGTGGTCGGTCGGGACGAGCGGGAAGGGCGTGTTCCGGCAGGTCAGCGGTCGCCGGGGCAGGTGGTCGGCGCGGGCCCGAGGGTGTCGCTGCCGGCCGGTGCCGGCAGGCCGCAGGCGATCGCGTCGCGCAGCGCGTCCGAACGTTCCCGGACGGTGTCCAGCAGCGCCAGCGACCGTCGGGTTCGTTCCCGGTCGGCCCGGTTGGCCCCGTCGAGGAGCTTGCTCACCGCTTTGTGCTGGCTCGCGACGAACGCGTTGACGGTGTCCAGGCTGCTCGGCTCGGCCCGTTGCACTGCGGCAGCGGTGAGCAGGCGGATGCCCTGCCGGGTGTCGGCGTCCATGTCGTCGAGGACGGCGCTGTAACCGACGGGATCGCCGCGCAGCTCGGCGGCCTCGCCGAGCCTGGTCCGAGCAAAGTCCAGGAAGAGTTGGCCGCGGCTGATGTCCGAGCTGGCCAGGGCGAGCTGGGCGCGTTCGGTCGACCGCTTCATGCCGTACAGCGCGTCGCCGGGCACCGCGTTCTCGCTGGCTGCGGAGATCCCGGAGACGGCGACCGCGCCGGCGGCGATGCCGATGAGGATCGCGCCCCGGGCGCGGGCGCGCCGGGCGGTGGCCGCCGGCAGCAGCGACCCGCGGGTGGTGGTGGCGGCGGGACGCGCCACAGCTGGTTCGGCGGTCGCCGGCGTGGTGCCGATCCCGTCGCGCTCGGCGGTGGCGAGCAGCATCGCCCGCAGGCCGGTGCGGAATTCGGGGTCCACCTCGGTCGTGGGGGGATCGACGCTGAGCCGCTGGCCCACCGCTACCAGCGGTGCCAGTTGGCCGTCCACCCGGGACCGTACGTGGTGCCGCCGGCCGCCGTTGGCCTCGTCGAGAAGCTGCGCGAAGCGCTTGGCGCGCCGGCGGGAGAAGAGGATGTTGTCCACCGCTGGCACCTCCTCTCGCTGGTCACGGCCGGTCGGCCGCCGTCGTTGCCAGCGACCGGGCGGCAGTGTGACACCACGGAGGTGAGGTGCCGTCCGGCGTGCCGGTCGGACCTCGGTGTCCCGGGCCTGCCGGGACGACCACCGGTCGCACCCGGAGAAACGCGGCGGACGGGGCACGGGTTACGGGCCGGGCGGAGCGGAAATCACCGAAAGTGATGGCCGTCACCACACGAGATCGCCTCTGAGCTGCGCAAACGCAGATCAGTGCTCCGACCGCCCGCCGAACCGCTAAGGCTGGAAGCCGTCCGGCAGGAGGCGCGCCAGCGCCCGGACAGCCCGGTACTGGAGTGCCTTGATGGCGCCCTCGTTCTTGCCCATGGCACGTGCCGTCTCGGCCACCGAGAAGCCCTGGAGGAACCGCAGCACGATGCACTCCTGCTGCTCCGGATTGAGTTGCTTCACGGCGGTGAGCAGCGCGACGTTCGTGATGTGCTCCACCACCGCCGCCTCCGGGCTGCCCTCCGGGCCCCGGTCCTCCCGGTCGGCGTCGAGCACGTCGCCGGTGGTGACCTCCAGCCGGTACCGGCCGGACTTGAAGTGGTCGGCGACCAGGTTGCGGGCGATTGTCACCAGCCAGGCGCCGAGATCGCGGCCCTGCCAGGTGAAGCTGCCGATCCGCTTGAGGGCGCGCAGGAAGGTGTCCGAGGTGAGGTCCTCGGCGAGTTGGCGGTTGCCGACCCGGAAGTAGACGAACCGGAAAACGGTGTCCACGTACCGGTCGTAGATGAGGCCGAACGCCTCGGACTCGCCGGCCTGGGCGCGCTCGATGAGCGTCCAGACCTCGGTGGCCGGGTCGGACGGGTCCGGTCGGCTTGGGAACCCGGTCGGAGTGGTCGTCGTCGTGGTGGTGGCCTGGACGGCCGGGATCACCGCCGTCTCGCCCGCTGCCGGATCGCTTGTCACCGCAGGTGTGTCGCCGACACGGCGGCCCTGGGCCGGCATTGTCGGCCGGGCCGGTGCGACGACCCGGCCGCCTGTCGGCATCGCGTTGCCGCCGGGAACCGCCGGTCTCGGTGGCGGCTCGTTCGTGTGTGGACGACTGCGGGTCCGGTGGGCCGCGCTGTCACCCCGCATGGCGGCGCCGTGCTGGTCGTCAAGCGGCGCACGGGCCGCCGGACGCTCGTTTACCTGGGCGCGGGTCGGTTGACCGGTCAGACCGACCGGGCGTTCCGCGTAGCCGAAGGCGGTCACCGCGCAGCCCCCGTCCCGTCGTTCGCCGGGCGGGCCGGTCTGCGGGTCGTCGCTGCGGACCGACCGGGGCACCGGTCGGGTAGGACGGTTCCGGGGTGTGCCGACGGGCGGCAGTTCCCCTTGAGGTGCTGGTCCAATGCGCTCACAGGCACGGGGGCCTCCTCGGGCTGAGGGGTGTCGACTCACGGCAAATGGGGTGAGCCGACCCGAGTGATAATAGGGCCAACGTCACCCGCGCGTGGCAAGTCCGTTACACAGGGCGGAAGTATTTCCCTCTGTGTCGCACACGTGGCGGACCGGTTGTCCGTCGTGTGCGTTTGACTTTCCGCCGGGTCGGTGTTCCACGATGAAGTCCCTGCTCGGAGCACATTGGCCCGTCGGTCGCTTCACCACGACCGACTGTGGATCGTGCGTGGCCGGGCCGCCGACCGGAGGCAACGCACGTCCCATCAGGGGGACTCGCCGGCACCGTGGACGGCATATTCTCCGGTCCCGTCGGCGGGACCTGAGCGGTGCTCGCGATCGACAGTCGGGCATGGTCTGTCACCGCCCGCTGTGCCAGACTCGATCACCGTGCAGGACGCAGCGGCAGGCTCCGCGCCGAACCTCGCCGACCCGGTCCGCCGGGCGGCTCTCCACCACGGCGACAAGCCCGCACTGCACTGGCGGGACCAGAGCATCAGCTGGTCCGAACTGGACGCCGCGGTGACCGCCGCCGCGCACGGCCTGGCCGCCGTCGCGCCACCCACAGAGCCGAACGGCACACCGCCCCGCGTCGCCATCGCACTGCCCAACACCCCCGACTTCGTGATCGGCCTGCTCGGCACCCTGCGGGCGGGGTTGGTCGCCGTCCCGGTCAACCCCGGCCTCACCGCGCCGGAGCTGCGGCACGTGCTCGCCGACTCCGGCGCGTCGGTGCTGATCGGCGCTGACCGGGTCCGGGGCCTGGTCGCCGAGGTGGCTGCCGAGTTGCCGGCGCTCACCGCCGTGCACGGCACGCCGCCAGCTGCTGCGCACGGCGTGTCGCCAGCTGCTGCGCACGGCGTGTCGTCGACCGTTGCGCGCGGCGCGTCGCCGGCCGCCGCGGCGCCGCTTCCGCCCCGGGGCGGCGACGACCTGGCCGTACTCCTCTACACCTCCGGCACCGAGGGCCGCCCGAAGGGGGCGATGCTCTCCCACCGGGCGCTGCTGGCCAACCACGAACAGGTCGACCGGATCGACCCGCCGGTGGTCGGCCCCACGGACACCGTGCTGCTGGCACTGCCGCTGTTCCACGCGTACGGGCTCAACTCGGGGCTCGGCGCTGTCGTCCACAACGGCGCGACAGGTGTGCTGCTCGACGAGCCGGGGCCCACAGCGGGACTGGACGAGATCGCGCGGCACCGGGTCAGCGTGCTGGCGGGCGTACCGTCGATGTTTCTGACCTGGGCCGACGCGCCGCAGGCCCGCACGGCGATGGCGTCGGTGCGGGTGGCGGTGTGCGGCGCGGCGCCGCTGGAGCGCGCTGTCGCGGCGCGCTTCACCGAGGCGACCGGCCACCCTGTGCACATCGGGTACGGCCTCACCGAGACCGCGCCGATGCTCACCGCGACCCTCGTCGGCGGGCTGGCCAAGGCGGGCTCGATCGGCAGGCCGCTGCCCGGCGTGCGGCTGCGCCTTGTCGACCCGGACGGGGTGGACCTGTGGCGCGACGGCGAGGCCGTGCCCGACGACGACCCCGATGAGCTGGACATCTCCGACATCGCGCCGGGCACCGACCCGGGAGAGATCGTCGTTGGCGGAGACAACCTGTTCGCCGGTTACTGGCCGGACGGCCGCGACGGCCCGGACGCCGACGGCTGGTGGCGTACCGGCGACGTCGCCTACGCCGACCCCGACGGCGACCTCTTCCTCGTCGACAGGCTCGGCGAGCTGATCCTGGTGAACGGGTTCAACGTCTATCCGCGCGAGGTGGAGCTTGTGCTCGGCGGGCACCCCGGGGTGGCCGAGTCGGCGGTACTGGGTGTGCCGCACCCGCGGACCGGCGAGACTGTGCGGGCGTACGTGGTGCCGGCACAGGGGCGACCGGTGACCAGCGAGGAGTTGCTCGCCCACTGCGCACGGAACCTGGCCCGGTTCAAGTGCCCGACCGCCGTCGAGTTCGTCGACGCCCTGCCACACTCGGCGATCGGCAAGGTACGCAAGATCCAGCTCCGGTCGGCGACACCAGCCGGCCCGCCCGCATCCGCCGACACCCGCACGGAGGTAACCGATGGCCAGTGACGCCCGGCTCGCTCTGATCACCAGGCCCGGTTGCCATTTGTGCGACGACGCCAAGGCGGCGCTCGACCGGGTGGTGGCGGTCACCGGTGACAGGTGGGTCGAGTGGGACGTGAGCGACAACCAGGACCTGGAACGGGAGTACGGCGACCGGCTGCCGGTGGTGATGCTCGACGGCAAGGAGCACGGCTACTGGCGGGTGGAGGAGGACCGGCTGCTGCGGGACCTGACCACCCCCCAGCTCTGAATCGCACCTATGGTGCTCGGATGAGCCCTGCGCACCCCCACCTGGTGTGGGACTGGAACGGCACCCTGCTCAACGATCTCAGCCTGGTGGTAGCCGCCACCAACGCCGCGTTCGCAAGCGTGGGAGGGCCGTCGGTCACCTCCGAGGAGCATCGGACGAGGTTCCGCCGCCCGATCGCCGACTACTACGCCGAGGTGCTCGGCAAGGCCGTCGACGACGAGGCGTTCGGCCGGCTGGACCGGATCTTCCACGACGCGTACCGGACCGGTCTGACCACCTGCGAGCTCGCCGCCGACGCGCAGACGGCGATGGCCAGCTGGGAGGGCAGCCAGAGCCTGCTGTCCATGTGGTTCCACGACGAGCTGGTGCCCACCGTGCACACCTACGGGTTGACCGGCCGGTTCACCCGGGTGGACGGACTGCGGGCCACGGTCGGCGGCGGACGAAAGGCCGAGTCGCTCCAACTGCACCTGGCCGAGCTGGGCGTGGACGGCGGCTCGGTGGTGCTCATCGGTGACTCCATCGACGACGCGGACGCCGCGCTGGCCGTCGGCGGCCGGGCGGTGCTCTACACCGGCGGCTTCACCGACCCGGCCCGGCTGCGCGCCTCCGGCCACCCGGTCGCCGACACCCTCACCGACGCGGTGGCCCTGGCCACCGGCAAGGTCAGTTCCGCAGGTACGTGAGGACGGCCAGCACCCGCCGGTGCTGCTCGGTGTCCGGCGGGAGGGTGAGCTTGGTGAAGATGTTGCGCACGTGCTTCTCCACCGCGCCGTCGCTGACCACAAGAGCACGGGCGATCGCCGTGTTGGACCGCCCCTCGGCCATCAGGGACAGCACCTCGCGTTCGCGCGGGGTCAGCTCGCGCAGCGGGTCGTCGCGGCGTCGACGTGCGAAGAGCTGGCTCACCACCTCCGGGTCGAGCACCGTGCCGCCGGCCGCCACCCGGCGCAGCGCGTCCAGGAACTCGTCGATCGCTGCCACCCGGTCCTTGAGCAGGTAGCCGATCCCCCCGCCGGACCCGCCGGCGGTGGCCAGCAGATCGTCGGCGTACGACACCTCGACGTACTGGGAGAGCACCAGGATCGGCGTACGCGGCACCAGCCGGCGGGCCTCCACCGCCGCCCGCAGCCCCTCGTCGGTGTGTGTGGGTGGCATCCGGACGTCGACGATCGACACGTCCGGCTGGTGCGCCACCACCGCCTCGACAAGCGCGTCGCCGTCGCCGACGGCGGCCACCACCTGGTGCCCGCTCTCGGTCAGCAGCCGCACCAGCCCTTCCCGGAGCAGGACGGCGTCGTCCGCGATCACGATGCGCATGGCTCTGGTGTCTACCACGTCGGGACTGCCGTGCGGGTCTCGATGCTCGCTCACAGTGGCAGGTCGGCCCGGATCTCGGTGGGTCCACCGGTGGGGCTGACCACTGTGAGTTCGCCGCCGGCGGCCCGGACCCGGTCGGCGATGCCGGCCAGGCCGTGCCCCTTGGCCAGGTCGGCGCCGCCCTGCCCGTCGTCGCCCACCCGTACCTGGAGTTGGGTGCCGCGCCGGGTCACGGCGACGGTGGCCTCGGTGGCCCGGCTGTGCTTGGCGATGTTCGTCAGCGCCTCGGCCACCACGAAGTACGCGGTGTTCTCCACCGCCGGGTCGAGCCGCCCGCCGGGCGTGCCGAGCTGCGGGTCGACCTGTAGCTCGATGGGGATCAGCCCGCGGCCGGCGAGCGCGGCCAGGGCGCTGGGCAGCCCCCTGTCGACAAGGATCGGCGGGGCGATGCCCCGGGACAACGCCCGCAGTTCGGCGAGGGTGTCCCGGGTCTGGGTGACCGCCTCGTCGATGGTCCGGCCGGCGGCCTCCGGGTCGGAGGCGAGCTGGAGTCGGGCCCGGCTGAGGTCCATCGCCAGCCGGACCAGGCGCTGCTGGGGGCCGTCGTGGATGTCGCGTTCCAGCCGGCGCAGCGCGGACGCCTCGGCGGACACGGCGGCCCGCTTCTGCTCCTCCAGCACGGTGATCCGGTCACGCATCTCGGCCACCCCGGTCAGCATTGCCTTGGCGAAGCTGGCCTGGAGCAGCGCGCAGCCCCGGACCACGATCGGCAGCGTGATCAGGAAGAACACCCCGAGCGCGGTGTACAGCCCGATCCGGGCGGTGGTCGAGTCGCCCAGGCCGAGCAGTTGTGCCAGGTCCTGGTCGCCGTCGGCGTCGGCCCGGGGCAGCGCCCAGTCGTACGCCCAGTAGAGCGAGCCGGCGATCGCGGCGGCCCACCACACCAGGGTCACCACGAAGGTGCTCACCGCCGCTACCAGCCGCAGGATGCCGTGCGCAAGATCGAGCCAGGACTGGGCGTCCCGGATCGGTACGAAGATCCGCCGCCAGGCGTTCGCCCCCGCCTCGGGTAGCCGGTAGTGCGGCCGGATCCGTGGTTGCCGCAGGACTGCGGACAGCCGCAACCGCTCGATGTCGGCGAGCCCACGGGCGGCGTACAGGGTGCCGCTGAGGATCGGCAGGCCGATCACTGTGACCACCAGGCCGACGCCGACCGAGAGACCCACGACGAGGACGACGAAGCTGGCGACGGCCAGGGGGAGGCCGAGCAGCACGTACCCGGAGTCGACGAAGAGCTGGCGGGGAATGCTCGGTGCCAGCATCCGAGGATCGCTGGCGGCGGTAGCGGCGGTCATGCCAAAAGGCTAGGCACCGAGGCCGCCCGTCCCCATCCCGAAGCCCAGCCTCTCTCCTGTAGTGCTGTCCCTACCCCAATCCCCTCCGGCGCGCCGATCTTGCACCTGTGGTCGCCGGATTGCCCGCTATGGGGCTACTGCGGGGGCAGCAACTGCAAGATCGCGGAGTTAGTGACGCACGGCGCGGAATTAGTCAGAGAAGTCGGGATTGAGCAATAATCGCCCCGGGCGGCCGAGAGTCGGTCGGCTGCTGAATCGATCTTGCGAAACGGAGGTGCTGGTGAGGCCGCGTCACGGGGCGACAAGATCGCGATTTGTGCACGTCTTCACAAGCGCCTACTCTGTAGTTCCGACGCGCCCTGCTAGCACAGCCGGCAATCTCGGTCGCCAGCGGGAGTCCACAAGCGGCCGACCTGCGACGTTGGCCGAGGATCGCACCGCACGGAGTCTCATGAGTCAGCACCGTCACCCAGGCGCGTCCGGCCGCGCCGGTGCCGTACCGACGCTCCCGGACCTACCCGAGGCGACCGTCGCTCGGCTCCCGGAGTACCTGCGCGCGCTGCACAACCTCGCCGACGCCGGCCACGAGACGGTCTCCAGCGAGGGCCTCTCCGCCGCCGCCGGGGTCAACTCCGCAAAGCTCCGCAAGGACCTCTCGCACCTCGGCTCGTACGGCACCAGAGGCGTCGGCTACGACGTCGCGTTGCTGATCGAGCAGATCGAGTATGTGCTCGGGCTCACCCAACGCCGCGCCGTCGCCCTGGTCGGCGTGGGTAATCTCGGTCACGCTCTGGCCGGCTACGACGGCTTCGCGGGCCGTGGCTTCCGGATCGTGGCGCTGCTCGACGCCGACCCGTCCCGTGTCGGCGAAGAGATCAATGGCCTGACTGTCCGGCATGTCGACGACCTTCCGGCGGTCGCCGCCGCGGAATCCCTGGCCATCGGCGTGATCGCCACCCCCGCCGCAGCCGCCCAGAGCGTCGCCGACCAGCTTGTCGCGGTCGGCGTGACGAGCATCCTCAACTTCGCGCCGTGCGTACTCTCGGTGCCGGAGGGGGTCGACGTGCGCAAGGTCGACCTCGCCATCGAGCTGCAGATCTTGTCCTTCCACGAGCACCGCAAGGCGTCGCTGGTAGCGCTGCCCGCCACCGGCGGGTCCGCCCTCACCGCTCTGCCGGGCGGGCTCGCGACCACCGACACCCAGGAGGCGATCGGCACGTGAAACTGCTTGTCGTCGGCGCGTCCTACCGGACCGCCCCGGTCGCCACGCTGGAGCAGCTGGCAGTACCCCCAGCCGACCTCACCCGCACCCTCGACCGCCTGGTCGCCCAGCCGTACGTGAGCGAGGCGGTGCTCGTCTCCACCTGCAACCGGGTGGAGGTCTACGCCGCCGTGTCCGGTTTCCACGGTGGGCTCGGCGACATCTGCGCAGTCCTGGCCGAGCAGGCCGGCTGCCAGCCGGCGGCGCTCGCCAGCCACCTGTACGTGCACTACGACACCGCAGCCGTGGACCACGTCTTCCGGGTCGCAAGCGGTCTCGACTCGATGGTGGTCGGCGAGGCGCAGATCCTCGGCCAGTTGCGTGACGCCTACCACTGGGCCAGCGGCGCCGACTCGGCAGGCCGTCTGCTGCACGAGCTGATGCAGCAGGCGCTGCGGGTCGGCAAGCGGGCCCACTCCGAGACCGGTATCGACCGGGCCGGCCAGAGCGTGGTCACCGCCGCACTGGAGTTGGCCGCCGGGCACCTCGACGGCGACCTCGCCGGGCGTCCCGCCCTGGTGATCGGTGCCGGTGCGATGGGTTCGCTCGGGGTGGCCACGCTGTCGCGCCTGGGCGCCGGGCCGCTCACCGTCACGAACCGGGGCCTCGACCGGGCCGTCCGGCTCGCCCAGTCGTACGGGGCGGGCGCCGCGCCGATGGCCGAGCTGACCGACACCCTTTCCACAGTGGACATCGTAGTGGCCGCCACCGCGTCCGCTGAACCGGTCCTCACCCGCGAGGTGGTCACCGCCGCGCTTGCCGAGCGGGACCTGGCCCGGGGCCCGCTGGTCCTGCTCGACCTCGCCGTGCCGCGCGACGTCGAGGAGGGCGTCGCCGAGCTGTCCGGCGTCGAGGTGATCGACATCGACCGGATGGCCGGGCTGCTCGCCGACGGTCCCGCCGCCGCCGACACCGCCGCCGTCGAGCAGATCGTGCTCGGCGAGGTGGAGAGCTTCCTCACCTGGCTGCGCGGCGCCGACGTGGCACCCACAGTGGCCGCGCTGCGCGGCCGGGCCGACGACGTCGTCACCGCCGAGCTGCGACGGTTGGCCCAGCGTCGCCCCGACCTCGGCGACGACCTGCGGGCCGAGGTGGCCCGCACCGTGCACCGGGTGGTGCAGCGGCTGCTGCACCAGCCCACCGTGAAGGTCCGCCAGCTCGCCGCCGAGCCCGGAGGCGACCAGTACGCGGCACTGCTGCGTGAGCTGTTCGACCTTCAGGTGCCGCAGACCTCGCCGGTGGACACCGTCCCCGACGTGCTGACCCCCGACCTCGGTGCGGCGCTCACGGGCGTCGACCCGACGGTCGGCGTGGACACCCCCGACCCCGCCCCGCCCACCGGAGGTGCCCGATGACCGCCCCCCTGCGACTCGGCACCCGGGGCAGCGCCCTGGCGATGGCCCAGTCCGGTCAGGTCGCCGAGGCGCTGACCGCCGCCACCGGACGCCCGGTCGAGTTGGTCGAGGTGCTCACCGCCGGCGACCAGTCGAACGCGCCTGTGCACCGGCTCGGCGTCGGGGTGTTCGTCTCCGCGCTGCGCGACGCCCTCACCGCCCGGACCATCGACTTCGCTGTGCACTCCTACAAGGATCTGCCCACCGCGAGCGACGGCGGGCTGCTCGTCGCGGCGGTTCCGCCCCGGCAGGATCCGCGCGACGCGCTGATCGCCCGGGACGGCCGGACGCTCACGGAGCTTGCGCCCGGGGCGACTGTGGGCACCGGCGCACTGCGTCGCATCGCCCAGTTGAACGCCCTCGGCCTGCAACTGGAGGTCACTCCGATCCGCGGCAACGTGGACACCCGCCTGGCCCGGGTGCTCGGCCCCGACGCCGACCTGGACGCCGTCGTACTGGCGCGGGCCGGGCTGGCCCGACTCGGCCGGGCCGATGTGATCACCGAGACGTTGGACCCGATGCTGATGCTGCCCGCACCCGCCCAGGGAGCGCTGGCAGTGGAATGCCGGGCCGACGATCAGGACCTGGTCGAGCTGCTCGCGCTGCTCGATCACGCACCGTCGCACGCCGCGGTCACCGCGGAACGCGCGTTGCTGGCAACCCTGGAGGCCGGGTGCAGCGCACCCGTCGCCGCCTATGCGGAACTCGCCGAAGGTGACACCGGCGATGAGATCTACCTGCGCGGGGCGGTGATCAGTCCGGATGGCACTCGTGACCTCCGGCTGTCCCGCACCGGAACGCCCGCCGACGCGGCGGAGATCGGTAAGGCACTCGCCGCCGAACTCCTCGAACTCGGCGCCGACTCGATCCTCGGCCACGAAGGACACACCGGCCCGGGGACCCAGGAATTTGGGAGCACAGAATGACCCGCACCCGTAAGCCCGTCGGTCGTATCGCATTCGTCGGGGCGGGCCCCGGTGACCCGGGCCTGCTGACCCGTCGGGCGCACGACGCCCTGGTCGACGCCGACCAGGTCATCTACGACCGGGGAGTCCCCGACTCTCTGCTCGCCGTCGTACGCGCCGAGGCCAGGGACGACGCCCAGTTCACGCCTGCCGAAGGCGCACCGGGGGACGTGGCGAAGGTGTTGATCTCCGCCGCCCGGTCCGGGCTGAACGCGGTGCACCTCGTGGCCGGCGACCCGTTCGGCCACGACTCGGTGGTCAAGGAGGTGCAGGCGGTGGCCCGCACCGCCGCCCACTTCGAGGTGGTGCCCGGTGTCGGCCAGGCCGAGGGCGTGGCCACCTACGCGGGTGTTCCGTTGCCGGGCGTGCGTACGGCCGCCGACGTCGAGGACGTCACAGCGCTGGACTTCGAGGCGCTGGCAGCTGCCGTCGGTCGGGGTTCGCTCGCGCTCGCTGTCGATGCCGGTGATCTCGCCGCGGTCCGGGACGGTCTGCTGGCCGCCGGGGTCGACGGCACCACGGGCGTCGGGGTGACCGGCGACGGCACCGGCGAGACCCAGTACACGACCACGTCGTCAGTTGACAGCTTCGTGGCCGCCGCCCTCGGCTTCACCGGCCGGGTGGTGCTCACCATCGGTGCGGGCGTGGGTCAGCGCGACAAGCTGAGCTGGTGGGAGAACCGCCCGCTGTACGGCTGGAAGGTGCTCGTACCGCGTACCAAGGAGCAGGCCGGCGCGATGAGCGCCCGGCTGCGGGCGTACGGGGCGATCCCGTGTGAGGTGCCGACCATCGCTGTCGAGCCGCCGCGTACCCCGGCGCAGATGGAGCGGGCCGTAAAGGGTCTTGTCGACGGCCGGTACGCCTGGGTGATCTTCACGTCGGTCAACGCTGTCCGCGCGGTCTGGGAGAAGTTCGCCGAGCACGGACTGGACGCCCGGCACTTCGGCGGCGTCAAGATCGCCTGCATCGGTGAGGCCACCGCGGACGCGGTCCGCGCGTTCGGCATCCAGCCGGAGCTGATCCCCGCCGGGGAGCAGTCCTCCGAAGGGCTGCTTGCCGAGTTCTCGCCGCACGACGAGATCCTCGACCCGGTGGGCCGGGTGCTGCTGCCGCGCGCCGACATCGCCACCGAGACGCTCGCCGCCGGGCTCACCGAGCGCGGCTGGGAGGTCGACGACGTGACCGCGTACCGGACGGTGCGGGCCGCGCCGCCGCCCGCCGAGATCCGGGACGCCATCAAGTCGGGCGGGTTCGACGCCGTGCTCTTCACGTCCAGCTCGACAGTGCGCAATCTCGTCGGTATCGCGGGGAAGCCGCACGCCCGTACCGTTGTTGCTGTGATCGGGCCCAAGACGGCGGAGACCGCGACGGAGTTCGGCCTGCGGGTCGACGTCCAGCCGCCGCACGCCTCGGTGCCCGACCTGGTTGAGGCGCTCGCCGCCTACGCTGTCGAGCTGCGCGAGAAGCTGGCCGCCATGCCGGCCAAGCAGCGCCGCGGCTCGAAGGTGCAGGGCCCCACAGCCCTGCGCTTCCGGTAGCCGTCCGAGGAGGCCATCATGTCGTACCCCGAGATCCGGCTACGCCGGCTGCGCCGCAACCCGGCGATCCGCCGACTGGTCGCCGAGACCCGGGTCGACCCGGCCGAGCTGATCCTCCCGATGTTCGTCAAGGAGGGGCTTACCGAGCCCCGGGCCATCGCGTCGCTCCCGGGGGTGCTCCAGCACTCCCGGGACTCGCTGCGCAAGGCCGCCGCTGAGGCGGTCCAGGCCGGTGTCGGCGGGATCATGCTCTTCGGGGTGCCCGAGCGGCGGGACCCGACCGGCTCCGGCGGCATCGACCCGAACGGCATCCTGAACGTCGCCATCCGCGACGTGGTGGCCGAGGTGGGCGACGACACCGTCGTGATGGGCGACCTGTGCCTGGACGAGTTCACCTCGCACGGGCACTGCGGTCTGCTCACCCCCGGCGGCGAGGTGGACAACGACGCGACCCTTGCCGCGTACGCCGAGATGGCGGTCGCCCAGGCCGCCGCCGGGGTCGGCGTGGTCGGGCCGTCCGGCATGATGGATGGCCAGGTCGGCGTGGTACGCCGGGCGCTCGACGCGGCCGGCTACCAGGACGTGGCAGTGCTGGCGTACGCGGTGAAGTACGCCTCGGCGTTCTACGGTCCGTTCCGGGACGCTGTGGAGTCGGCGCTAGAGGGCGACCGGCGTACCTACCAGCAGGACCCGGCCAACCTGCGCGAGTCGCTGCGCGAGGTGGCGCTGGACGTCGCCGAGGGCGCCGACATGGTGATGGTCAAGCCGGCCCTGCCGTACCTCGACGTGGTGTCGGCGGTCCGGGCCGCAGTCGACGTCCCGGTCGCCGCCTACCAGGTCTCCGGGGAGTACGCGACTGTCGAGGCGGCTGCCGCGAACGGCTGGATCGACCGCGAGCGGGTGATGCTGGAGACGCTCACCTCGATCAAGCGGGCCGGCGCCCAGATCATCCTCACCTACTGGGCGGTCGAGGCCGCCGGTCTGCTCCGTCAGCGCTACTGAGCAGCCTGTCCGGCTGGCCTCTGTTGCCGTCCGTCCTGCTGGGCGTGCCGGGCCCGGGCACCCCTTGCGGCCCCTTTGCTCTGCTTCAACCGGCGCAACACTTTTCGGGTCCAACTGTTGCGTCCGTTGAAGCAGAGCAAAGGACGCGACCTGGGTGCCTGGCCTCGCGCCGGTTCAGCACCCCGGGCGGTTTTCCACAGGCTTATCCACAGGGATTGAGTCTGGGTGAGGGCACCGGCATGGTGGGCGGATGGCGTCGGCGCTCGATCCTCCTCCGTTCCCCGGTCCGACCATCGGTCGGTCTCCCATCGCCGGCCTGGTCCGCCGGGCACGTCGGATCGTCGGGCTGAGCCAGCACCAGATGGCCCGCTTCGCCAAGGTCGCGCCCTCGACCGTGGGCCGGGTCGAAGCGGGCAGCCTGACACCGAGTCTGGCCGTGCTGGAGCGTCTACTCGGCGCGGCCGGGCTCTACCTGGTCGTCGTGGACCAGGAAGGCCGGATCGTCCAACCGATGGCCGACCGCGCGGATGTTCATGACGGCGCAGGTCGCCGCTATCCCTCGCACCTCGACACCATCCTCGACCCCGAGCCGGGGGAGTGGTGGGGGGACATCTACGGGCTGGCCCGGCCGCCGGAGACCTACCACCGTTGCTCGGCGGATCGCGAAGCGCGACGCCGTCGCAGCCAGTGGGAGGTGCGCGTGGCTCAGCACCGCAACGCACCACCACCGCCGATCGTCCACGACTACTACTGACCCCGCCACGGCAGATGCGAGCGGCCCGTCGTCCGAGGAGATGGACGACGGGCCGCTGCGAGGACGACTGAGAGCTCAGTCGTCGTTGGTGATGGTGCCTACCGCCAGCGGATCGGCCAACCGCAGGCCGGGCACACCCGCCACCAGTAGCGTCAGCTTCTCGTCCGACTCCCGCTTGCGGTCACCGCGCACGGTCACCGGGAAGGCGACCGACGTCTGGCCGGCGGCCAGGGTTCGGCAACCGACGTACGGATCGAAGTCCGAGCCGACCTGCGCCGTCACACCGACGGTGGCGGCGCAGAGCAGCACCGGCTGGGACAGCGGCCGGGACACGGTGGCGGTGAAGGTGAGCTGCCGGGTTCCCTGGTTGCCCTCCACCACCGTCGCGTCGGCCACTGTCAACGACGCCCGGGAGCGGAACCGGGCCACCTGCGGGTCGTGGTCACTGGAACCGCGCGACCCGTCGCCGGTGAACTCCGCAGGCCAGTCGGCGTTGATGTGCGCCGCCCGTACCTGCACCAGATCGCCGTACAGCGCCTCGTTGACGAACAGGTGGTCGAGCGTCTGCGCCTGCCCCTCGAAGCTGTACGAGTAGGCCGACGACGGCACGTCCGCGACCAGGTTGTCCCACAAATTGTGCAGGCCCGCTTCGTACAGTGGGGCGAGCTGGTCCGACGGGGTGGGCTGGCTGCCCGTCGCGATCGGGTCGTCCGGACGTGGGAAGACGTTCAGGTCCCCGCCGTACACCACACGCGCGTGCGCGTCGGACGCCTCGATGGCGGTGACGATCGCCGCGCCGTACGCCGCCTGCTCCCGACGCTGCCCCACCCGGCTGTCCGGGCCGGAGGAGTAGTGGTTGCTCAGCGCGTACAGGATGAACCGCTCGGTCGAGCCGGGCGCCGCGGCCACGCTGAACTTGCCCAGCTGGGGAGCCCTGGTGAAGACGTTGTTGCCGTCCCGCCCGGTGGAGGTGTCCACGTCCGCCGGCAGCACCGCGTTGAGGGCCTTCGGATTCTGCACGTCGGCGTTGCCCGGCAGCCCCGGAGCCCGGTACTGGACCGTCGGCGCCGACCCCAACAGCGGGTCGCCCGCCGTCGCCGCAGCAAGTGAAAGCCTGTCGGTGCGGTACAGGAACGCCGCAGTGATGCCGCGGGCGTCCGCGCCGGTGCGGTCATAGGCAGCGGCGTACGCCGGGCCGCCGGCCGCCGCCACAGCGAGCGCCAACTCCTGGATGGTGTCCGGAGCGCCGTCGGCGTTGTCGGTGTCACCGCAGGCCAGCACCGCCCCGGACACCGTGCAGATGTCCTGGTCCTCGGCCTCCTGCACCAGGATCAGATCCGGTGCGTGCAGATCCTTGACGATCTGGTCGGCGAGCGCGGTCAGGTGCTCCCGGTAGTCCGCCTCGCTGCTCGGCACGTAGTCGAACGGCGGAGTGACGCCAGTGCAGCCGGCGTTACCGGCGAAGTCGCAGCCGTCGAACGGGTCGTCGCGGAAGTCGTACAGGTTCTCCACGTTGTAGGTGGCGACAGCCACCTCCTGCGAGCGGTCGGCAGGCTTCGGCGGGTTGTTCCGCGACGGGTCGGCCCCGGCGGCGAAGTCCGCCTGCTCGACCTGCACGCCGTACTTCTCGAACGAGTAGTAGACGCCGCCCACCGCGTCCGCGCGCAGCGTGTCGAACGTGCGCGCCGGGGGGAGCAGCGCGGAGCTGTCCCCGGCGGTCGCCTTCACGCCCATGCTGCCCAGCAGCACCCGCTGCCCGTTGCCGTCGTCGAAACGCCGGGTCGGGTCGTTGTCCAGCGGGTGCGAGTCCCGGAAGACCCGCCGGGCGTACGGGTCGGCGCGGTCCAACAACGGGTCGTCCCGGTCGACCACCCAGAGTTCGGCGTCGGCGGTGGACGAGAAGACGTCCCGGCCGCTCACCGCGCCGCTGCCCGCGCGCACTCGCATCCGGGAACCCTCGTGCCGCTCCCAGAAGCGCTGCGCGTCGGTCAACTCGACAGGCGGCACCGCGTCGGTCACCGCGACCGCCGCGTTCACGTCCAGACCGGTGGCGATCCGGCGGACCAGCGAGGCGCCGGAGAGTTGGGTGAAGTTGAAGTACTCCGACACCCGTGCCCGGAGCACCACCTCGTCGCCGA
Organism: Micromonospora sp. DT41; assembly: GCF_049841715.1. Lineage (NCBI taxonomy): Bacteria > Bacillati > Actinomycetota > Actinomycetes > Micromonosporales > Micromonosporaceae > Micromonospora > Micromonospora sp. DT41. The sequence goes on from NZ_JBNCKU010000003.1 coordinate 373,698, forward strand.
CCGTCGGCACGTAGCCGCCGATCAACGAGGTGAACGTGCCCATGAACACGAAGATGCCGTCGGAGCTGGTCGGGTCGCCGTCGGTGTCACCGGTGCGACTCTGCAGGAAGAAACCGTGCTGCTCCGCCCCGGCCGACGTACGAGCCCGGGTCAACTGGGTGATCACGCCGCGTACGTCGTACATGGTGCTGCTAGTGCCGTTGCCGCTCGCCGGCGCGAGCGGCGACCGGTCGGTCTGCCCGGACTCGGCGTCGGCGGTCGGACCCTGCACCTCGCCGACGGTCAGCTCCCGGGTGACCTGCACCGCCAGCGCGCAGGTCGCGCTGCGGCCGTCCGCGTCGGTCGCGGTGACGGTGACGGTGTACGCCCCGGCGGCCAGGTCGGCGCTCGTCCCGACCGTGGCGCGGGCGGTGCCGCCAACGCCGTCGGCGGGGGTGACAGAGGTACGGGTGATCGACCCGGTGGCCGGCGTGGGGCTGACCCCGGTCACCGCCAGGTCGACGATCGTGTCGTCCGGGTCGGTGGCGGTGACCTCGCGGGTCGCTGCCGTTCCCGAGGCCGTCACCAGCGGTCCGCCACAGGTCAGCGTGGCCGGTACGTCGACCGGGCCGCCGTCGTCCACGGTGTGCGCTCCGAGCCCGTCGAACGTGTCGACCGGGAAGCCTGCCCACTGCGCGGCCGGGTCGAACGCGTCTGACGGATCGGTGTCACCAGTGGTCACCGACGGCAGCCGGCGCAGCGTGTTGTCGGCCGTGCTGGTGACGCCGGCACCCCATTCGGTGCCCGGGTCGACGCCCACCTGACCGATCGAGTCGAGCACTGTGGCACCCCGGCGCAGCACGATCGCGTCGTCGCCGTTGAACAGGCCCGCACCGGTGGTCTGGTCGGCCTGGGCGAGGATCGCGGCCCCTGCCGAGGCACTGGCGAACACGAACACGTCTCCGGCTGCCACACTCCCGGTCAACGCGATGGTTGTCGCCGTTGTGGACCCGTTGAAGTAGAGCTGGAGCTGGTAGCCGCCAGCGGCCAGGTCGACGGCCGCGCCGGTGCCGTTGAACAGCTCGATCGCCTTGTTGTTCGACGAGCCCTCGACGTACTCGGAGATGAAAAGGTCGGTGGGCGCGGCGCTGGCCGCGGTGGGTGCGACGCCGAGAGCCGTGACGGTCACAGCGGCGGTGGCGGTCGCGAGCACAGCCATGGTGCGGCGCGGGCGCATAGGGCCTCCACGATGGGTGGACAGGAGTCAACGCACGTTAAGGTGCGCGGCTGTCCACCGTCCATCCCTCATTGGACAGTTTCGTGAATTCCTCAGCGTGGCGGATCGAGCCGGTGCACCAGCTCGGCGACATCGACGCTGTATTCGCACCAGTCCCGGTCGGGCCGGTAGCCCAACTCCGCGTTGACCTTGAGCATGGCCTCGTTCGCCTGCGCGTTCCAGGTCTGCACCTCGGCCAGGTCCGGCTCGGCGGAACGCAACTCAAGCAGCATCCGGGCCTTGATCGCCCGGTCGATGCCGTAGCCCCGGTGACTCTGCACGACGATCGTGTCGTACTGGTCGGCGCGGGTCGGGTGCTGCGCCGGCACCACCACCTCGGTCAGCCCCGCCACCTCGCCGCTCTGCTCATGCTGAGCGAGCACGATGTACGGCTTCATGCCCCGGCGGTGCAGGGTGTTCACGCTGTCCCGTAGCCGCTCCGGGTCGTACGAACTGGGGCGCAGCTCGCCGTCGTCCACGTCACGCACCTCGGCCTTGGCCCGCGCGTACGACTCGATCAGGTCGTCCGGTGGGCCGCCAGGGCAGAACTCCAGGTGATAGCCCGAACCGAGCCCGTTGGCCATCTCGGTCAACTCGGCCCAGTCGACGGTCGCGAGGTCGAGCACGCTGCGCGTCTCCACGTACTCCCTGGTGAAGCCGAGGGACTCGTAGAAGCCCACCGCCGGCGTGTCGCCGACCACCTCGACGCCGATCGACTGGAAGCCCTCCTGGTAGACCCGGCGGGCGGCCCGCAGCACCAGGTCACGGCCGAGACCGGTACGCCGCACGGACGGGTGCACCAGCACCTCGATCACGCCGATGTCACCGAGGAGCAGCACATGCACCTGCCCGAGGACCGCGCCCGGCTCGTCGGGGCTGGGCGGCTCGGCCTCGGCGATCCAGGAGAGCCGACGTTCACCGGGCATCACCTCGGCGAGGTACTCCCGCAGGGAGGTCTCCCGCCAGGGCGGGTCCTGCGGAAGATCGGCCGCCAGAACCGCGTTCAGCGTGGACAGCAACGACGCGATCTCGGCGGACGACGCGGTCCTGGGGTCCCACTCGCGCACCATCACCCGTCTAGCTTGCCGCTAACAGCAGCCCGGGGGAAGTGTCCAGTTCTCCAATGTATGCGGACGATCACTTCACGTGCGGCTCGCTTGTCCGTATCGGTTCGCCGTGTCGTAGACGGCCTGGGCGTACCGGCGCACGTCGTTGTACGACAGGATCGCGTTCCACCAGTCGCCCGGGATGCTGAGATTCCGGCCGCCCTTGCACAGGTAGTTGCCGGCCGCCAGCGCGGCGTCGTCCAGGTCGTGCGGGTCCTTGACGCCGTCGCCGTCGGCGTCCGCGCCGATCTCCTGCCAGGTGGTCGGGATGAACTGCATCGGCCCGATCGCGCGGTCGTAGGTGGTGTCCTTGTCGAGCACCCCGCGGTCGGTGTCGATGATCCGCATCCGGCCGCCGTTGCCGTCCAGCCGCAGACCGATGATCTCCGGCAGTGCCTTGCCGTCCGGCCCGAGCCGCGCGCCGTTGGCCGAGCCGTGGCCGGACTCGACCTGACCGATCGCGGCGAGCGTGGTCCAGCTCAACGCGCAGCTGCGGTTGGTCTGGGAGAGCACCCACTCGGCGTACCCGTACGCCTGCATGGCGACCGGGGGAATGCCGACCTTGGCGCCGACCTGCTGAGCCCAGCCGGCCAGGGCGTCCGACGGGCGGCCACCGCCACCCGGCAGCCCGCCACCCGGCCCACCCGGCAACCCGCCGCCGGGCAACGGGGCGGTGGGAAGCGGGCCGGTGGGCAGCGGAGCGGTCGGCAGCGCCCCCGTCGGTAGGGGACCGGTTGGCGCCGGGCCGGGCGGTGTCAACCCCGGCACGGCCCCGGTCGGCGTGACCGAGGCGTCGACGGCCACGGGCCGGGGCGCGCGGATGGTCGCGGGAACGAGCAGCGCACCCGCCGCGGCCGTCGCCGCCACGAGAGCCAGCAGGAAGAGCCCGGGAAGAGCGAGTCGGCCGCTGGGCCGGCGCGACCAGTCGCGGGTCGCGCGTACGGCTGTCGCCGCTGCCTGGCGCGGGGGCAGACGAACAGCGTGCGCGAACGGCACACGTCGCCGCCGGCCGCCCTGCGACGCTGGCGGGACCGCCACACCGTCCACGATGGTTGCGGCCGGGCCCGCGACGGTGGCCGCTTCCGGGTCCGCGACGGTGGCCGCTTTCGGGTCCGCGACGGTGGCATCCGTCGGCGGGGAGTCGGTGACGGTGGCCTCGGTCGTGCTGGTCTTCGCGTCCGGCCTTCGGCCGCTCAACCAGGGCCGGCGAGGGCGGGGCACGACCCGGGCCGCCGGATCCGGTGCCGCTCCCGAGCCTTCGAGCGGGCCGTCCAGCGGCGCGGCGGGTCGCAGCGGTCGCACACGCGTCTCGTCCTCGCCGTCCACCACCCGTCGAGTATCACTCATGTCCCCGGTGGGCGTCAGGTCCACGTACCCTGGTTGTCATGCCCCGGTACGAGTTCCGTTGCCGCGCCTGCGGCGACACTTTCGAGGTCAACCGCCCGATGGTCGAGGCCGGCGCGCCGGCCACCTGCCCGCAGGGTCACGCCGACACTGTCAAGCTGCTGTCCGCTGTGGCGGTCACCGGCCGTGGTGCCGGCGGTTCCGCCGGTGGCGCACCGGCGTCCGCCGGAGGCGGCTGCTGCGGTGGCGCCTGCGGCTGCTGAGCCGGTCGTTCGCGTCCGACCGGTGGGCTGGCCTTGCCGGGAGCGGGCCCGAGTGGCACCTTGAGGCGGCACGTGCCCGGCCGTTCTCACGATGCGTGACTGCTCGGACTCAGGCAGCATGAACCCGACGTTACGGGCGGAGGTTCCACGCATGTCGCCACGGATCCAGCTCCCGAGCGGTTGGGTGACCTTCGTGTTCACCGACATCGAGGGCTCGACCCGACTGGCCCAGCTGCTTGGCGCGGACTACCGTCCGGTGCTCGCCGAGCACCGCCGGCTGTTGCGTCGTACGCTCGCGGCCACCGGTGGCGCGGAGCTGTTGACCGAAGGCGACTCGTTCTTCCTGGCCTTCGACGACGCGGCGGCGGCACTGACCGCGTGCCTGACGGCCCAGCGGGCGCTGGCGAGTCACGACTGGCCCACTGCGGAGGCCGCCCCGCGGGTGCGAATGGGCCTGCACACCGGTTACGCCGAGCCGGGCGACGGGGAGTACGCAAGCCCCGAGGTGCACCGTGCCGCGCGGGTTGCCGCAGCGGCGCACGGCGGGCAGGTGCTCTGCTCGGCGTCGACCGCCCGCCGGGCCGAACCGTTGCCGCCCGGTGCCACACTGCTCGACCTGGGCCTGCACCGGCTGCGCGGCTTCGACGACCGGGAGCGGCTGTTTCAGCTCGTGGCGCCGGGGCTGGAGCGGCAGTTCCCCCGCCCCCGCACCGCCGACGCTGTGGCGCACAACCTGCCGACCCAGGTGACGTCGTTCGTCGGCCGGCAGGTCGAACGCGCCGAACTGGGTCGGCTGGTGGAGCAGCATCGACTGGTCACAGTGCTTGGCGCGGGTGGCGCGGGCAAGACCCGGCTGGCCGTCGAGCTGGCCGGTGGGGTCGTCGAGGCGTACCCGGACGGGGTGTGGTTCGTCGACATCGCGGCCGTGACCGACCCGGGGCTTGTGGCGTTCGCGGTCGCCGCCGTGCTCGGGCTGCGACCGGAGCCGGGCCGGCCCATGATGGACACCCTCGTGGAGTACGCGGCCGGCCGCCGGATGCTCGTCGTGCTGGACACCTGCGACGCGCAGCCGTCCGCCTGCGCCGAGGTGATCTCGCGGTTGCTGGCCGGCGGGGGCGGCGTGCGCGTGCTGGCGACCAGCCGCGAATCGTTCAGCCTGCCCGGCGAGGTCGTGTGGCGGATTCCGCCGCTCTCGGTCGACCCACGTCCGGACGGCGCGGAGAGCGACGCGGTGGCGTTGCTGCTCGACCGTACGGCGGCGGCGCGCGGCGGTCGGCAACCGGAACCCGCCGAGTCGGCCGACCTGCGCCGGGTGGTGCAGCGGTTGGACGGGCTGCCGCTCGCCATCGAGTTGGCGGCGGCCCGGCTGCGGGTGCTATCGGTCGGTCAGCTCGCCGAGCGGCTGGAGGACGTGCTCGGCACGTTGGACGCAGGTCGGGAGGACCCGGAGCCGCCGCCGGTGGAGCGGGGCTGGTCGGGCAACCAGCAGGACACCGTGGACCTGGTGGCGGCGGCCATCGGTACGCCACCACCCACCCCGGCGAGCAGGGCGGTGCAGCGTTCCGCCACCGAACGGCACCTCACCATGCAGGCGACAGTCACCTGGTCGTACCGGACGCTGGGCCCTCGGGCCGCGCGGCTGCTGCGGTGGCTTGCCGTGTTCGCCGGGCCGGTGGACCTCCCGACCGTGGAGTGGCTGCTGGGTGACGACCCGCTGGATCCGCTGTCGGTGCTCGTGGACAAGTCGATGGTGCTTGCCGAGCCACGTGCCACGGGCAGTTCGTACCGGATGCTCGACCCGATCCGTGCGTACGCGGCGCGGCGGCTGGTCGAGGCCGGTGAGGAACAGGCGGCCCGGGACCGGCACGTGGCCTGGTCGGTGCACGCGCTTGAGCGGGCGCACCTTGGTCCGGACGGGCGGCCGGTGACGTTGTCGCTGTACACGCTGGACCCGCTCGCGGACGAGCTGCGGGCCGCGCTGCGGTGGTGCGCGACCGGCGGCAGCGCCCGTGCCGGTCTGCGGCTGGCCGGGGGTCTGGACCAGTGGTGGCGCGAGCGTGGGCTGGCCCGGGAGGGGCGGCTCTGGCTGTTCCGGCTGTACGGGCGGATCGCCGAGACGGGCGAGTGGATTCCGGAGGCGGAGCTGGCTGCGGCGTACCACATGCATTCGCTGCACGCCGGTGCCGACGGGGAGTTCGCCGAGGAGCTGCGCTACTCGCAGCGGGCGGAGGCCGCGGCACGGCAGGCAGGTGACGCCGGGCTGCTGGCCCGGGTGCTCGCCGGCCGGGCGGCGCCGCTTGTCGACATGGGTCAGTTCGTCGAGGCCGAGCGTGTGTGCCGGGAGGTCATCGACTGGGCACACGGGCAGGACGTGGTCGGCGAGGCGTTGTTCGCGGTGTTCAGCCTCGCTCAGTTGCTGTGGCGGCGGGGCGAGCTGGAGGAGGCGGCCGAGCTGCTCGGGGCGGCGCGGCCGGTGGAGGCGGCGCGGCCTGTGGAGCGGGGCCGGCGTTCGGTGGACATGCTGCTCGGGATGGTCGCGTTGGCCCGGGGCGACGTGATCGCCGCGCACGAGCACCTGCTTGTGGCGTTGCGTTCCCGGATGTACCACGGCTACCACGGCCGAGCGTGCGACACGTTGAACGCGATAGCGGTGCGCTGCGCGCTGAGTGGGGAGCGGACGACCGCCGCCCGGTTGTTCGGGGCGGCGCAGGTGACGCGGGCGAGCATGCGGGGTACGCCGGGAATCTACGGCGGCTACTGGGCCGACCAGCAGGCGGAGTTGCGTGGGGTGTTGGGTGACGCGGCGTTCGACGACGCGTACGGCGAGGGCGCCGAGTTGGGGTTGGACGAGGCGGTCGCGCTGGCGCTCGACGTGGAACACCCGGACCTGGCGGCGGATTCGACACGCTTCAGCACCATGCCGGCGGCCTCCGCTCCCCATCAGGCCGGTGCGGAGCCGGATCGGCGTCCCGCGGGTCGCACCGAACGGGCCTGATCGCCACGCCGGATCCCGCAGGAGATGGTGTCGGGGGCGATCTTCGGTGCGGCCATCCGGTATCGCTGAATGGCCGCACCGAAGAGTGGGGCGATGCTCAGCGGGCGGCGGCGCGGGCTTCGGCGTCGGCCTTCATCCGGGCAGCCCGGTCGATGTCTGCCTGCTGGACAGCGGCGACCGACCCGAAGATGTTCACCGCCTGGTAGTAGGTCCAGGCCAGGCTGTTGCAGGCCGGGCGGACGACCGCGTTGTACGTGGCGCAGACCCGCTTCAGGTCCGCGTAGAAGGCGTTGTCCAGGCGGGCCTTGTTGCCGGAGAACTGCCCGACCGCCTTGTAGTTGCGGTAGCCGAAGTCGTGCCGGTAGCAGCTCAGGTTGAACGTGAACCCGAGCGGGTTGTCCGGGCTTGACGAGCAGTAGTCGGTGGACCAGTTGAAGTTGTACTCGGCCCAGGGTGCCCGGTTGACCCGGGCGCTGTTCCACGAGTTGTAGCTGGATGCGCTTGTCTGCGTCCAACTGGACAGCACCGACAGCTTCTGTTGGGGCGTGACGGCTGCGGCGGGGGAGGCGACAGCGAGGGTGGCGATGAGTGCGAGCGCGCCCGAGGCGAGCATTGTGGTGAGACGTCGGGGCACGGTGACCTCCGCGGGGGTGAGCGGGGATGTTACCGGCGGGTTACCGGGTGTCGACAAGTCTCGATCAACTGATCAACTTGTCGGTATGCGTCCCACCAACTATTGGTGACATGCGTCGAAACAGACGAATGCCCCGGGTGCCGTGGCACCCGGGGCAGTTCAGCAGTGTCGTACGGTCAGCGGAGAACGAAGGCCGGCGGGCTGGCCGGGCTCTCGTTGGCGGTCCGGTCCAACGCGGTCACCTGGTAGGTGTAGCGCTGGCCCGGTTCCGCCGACGTGTCCACCCAGGACTGCGTCCCGGGCGTGGCCCGGACGGTGTCGATCAGGTGGGCGGCGTCCGCGATGCCGCACCGGCCCGGCAGCGTGGTGCCGTCGAAACGGTAGATGGCGTACGAGGTGGCAGTGCCCAGAGGGCCGACGCCGTCGGCGGGCTGACGCCAGGTCAACCGCACCCCGTCGGCCTCTCGGACGGTCTTGGTGACCACCGGGAAGAGCAGCGGCTTGGCCGGCAGGTGCGGCATTGCCGGCACCAGCGCCGGCCGGGAGTAGTGCTCGGCGGCGTAGATGTCGGTGGCGCCGAGCCGGTTGGCGCGTACCTGCACGGCCGAGAAGTGCACGTTGCCCTGCACCTCGGGGTACGACCGGTTGAGCGTCAGGTGGTCGGACAGCTCGCGCGGGTTCTGCCAGAACGAACCGTACGCCGGGTCGCCGCTCTTGTAGTCGGCCTGGCCGATGTAGAGCTGCACGCGGGTGCCGCGCACCGTCTCGGCCCACCACGGGACCAGCCGTCCGTAGTCGGCGGCCGGGTACTGGCCGATGTACCAGTAGAGCTGGGGCACCACGTAGTCGATCCACTCCTGCTTGATCCACTTGCGGGTGTCCGCGGAGATGATGTCGTACGACTGGCTGCCGGTCGTGTCCGAGCCGAGCGGGTCAGCGGTCTTGTTGCGCCAGATGCCGAACGGGCTGACCCCGAACTTCACCCACGGCTTCGCCGCCTTGATCTTGCTGTTCATCTCCTGGATGAGCAGGTTGATGTTGTCCCGCCGCCAGTCCGCCCGGTCGGTGAAACCCCTGTTGTACTCGGCGAAGGTGGCGTCGTCAGGCACCTGGTAGGTGCCGCTGGGGTAGGGGTAGAAGTAGTCGTCGAAGTGCACCCCGTCGACGTCGTACCTCTTGACCGCATCCATCATCGCGGTCTGGACGAACTCGCGTACCTCGGGAATGCCGGGGTTGTAGTAGAGCCGGCTGCCGGCGACGCCGGCCGGCGGGTACGCGAAGGTCCAGTCCGGGTGCTGCTGCGCCGGGTGGCCGGGCGCGAGTTGCGTGAGGTCCGCGCCGGCGCCGCCGGGGGCCGGCATGGAGACGCGGTACGGGTTGAACCAGGCGTGGAACTCAAGGTTGCGTCGGTGCGCCTCGCTGACGAGGAACGCCAGCGGATCCCAGCCGGGGTCCTGGCCGCGTACGCCGGTCAGGTACTCCGACCAGGGCTCGTGCGGCGAGGGCCAGAGAGCGTCCGCGGTCGGCCGGACCTGGACCACGACGGCGTTGTGGTTGAGTCGCTCGGCGAGGTCGAGCAGTTCGCGGTATTCGGCCTGCTGGGCGGCGACCCGGTCCGGGCTGCTCTGGGATGCCTTGCTGGGCCAGTCGATGTTGACCACCGACGAGATCCACATTGCCCGGAACTGCCGTTTCGGCGTGGCCGGGTCGGTGACGCAATTGGTGGTCGAGGAAGTCTCGGCGCTCGCCGGGGCGGCGCTCGCCGGGGCGGCGCTTGCGGGGGTGGCGGCGACGAGCGTGCCGAGCAGGGCCGTGACCAGCCCGGCAGCTCCTATTCGACGTGCTTTCATGCGGTGTGTCCCTTCGTTGGGGCTACCGGTGTTCCGAGCGACAGGCCCGGCAAGATTCGCCGCTGCCTATTTGTCTCTGGAAGGAAATTTTCACACTCCGGCCTGTCGCCGCAAGGGGTTCACACCACATCTGGCCGACAGTCGGAGTCCGGCCCGTCTGGCGTCGATTGCCGGGGCTGCCGCGCGTGATCTTCCGCATACCGAACGTCATATTTCCGAGGCGGTTGACGGTACCCGACGGTGGGTAGCAACGCCGGTCACCGGCCGCCACGGGGGTGGTCGCGCGGTGGGAGGGGTGAGCGCATGTCGATGCTGCGAACCAAACCAATAAAGGACGTCATAGCCCAGGGCGAAGCCGACGGCAGCGAAGGCAAGCTGGGGCTCAAGCGGCGTCTCGGTGCTGTCGACCTCACCGGCTTCGGCATCGGCATCGTGATCGGCACCGGCATCTTCACGCTCACCGGCATCGAGGCACGCGACAGCGCCGGGCCGGGCGTGGTGATCTCCTTCGGCATCGCCGGCTTGGTCGCCCTGCTCGCCGCCCTCTGCTACGCCGAGCTGGCCTCCAGCGTGCCGACCGCCGGCAGCGCCTACACCTACGCGTACGCCACGATGGGCGAGATCGTCGCCTGGATCATCGGCTGGGACCTGCTGCTGGAGTTCGCGCTCGGCGCGGCGGTGGTGGCCCGCGGCTGGTCCGGATACCTGGCCCAGTTGCTCGACCTGCCGACCCGGTGGTTCGGCGAGGAGGGCAGCACTGTCAACATCGGCGCGATCGCCATCGTGCTGATCCTCGGCGTCGTGGCGATCGTCGGCATCCGGGAGTCCGCCCGGATCACCAACCTGCTGGTGCTGGTCAAGGTGTCCATCTGCGTCTTCGTGGTGGTCGCCGGCCTGTTCTTCGTGAAGGCCACCAACCTCACCCCGTTCATCCCGCCGGCCGAGCCCGCCGGCAGCGGCGACGACGGCATCAAGCAGCCGGTAACCCAGGCGCTGTTCGGGCTGGAACCGTCGGTCTTCGGCTTCGTCGGGGTGCTCAGCGCCGCCGCCGTTGTCTTCTTCGCGTACACCGGCTTCGAGGCCGTGGCCAACCTCGGTGAGGAGACGCGCAAGCCCAAGCGGGATCTCACCCTGGGTCTGCTCGGCACGTTGCTGATCTCCACCGTGCTCTACATCGGTGTCTCGCTTGTGGTTGTCGGCATGGTGCCCTACACGGAGATCGACCGGGGTGCCCCCATCGCGGCGGCCTTCGAGTCGGTCGGCGCCGGCTGGGCGGCCGTGCTGGTCTCCATCGCCGCTGTCGCCGGCCTGACCAGCGTCATCCTTGTCGACCTGGTGGCAATGGGCCGGATCGGCTTCGCCATCGCCCGCGACGGGCTGATCCCGCCCTCGATCGCCACTGTGCACCCGCGCTGGGGCACGCCGTACCGGATCTCGGCGATCATGACGGTTGTCGTCGCGCTGCTGGCCGGCTTCCTGCCGCTGTCCGCCCTGGCCGACCTGGTCAGCATCGGCGCGCTCTGCGCGTTCGTGCTCGTCTCGATCGCGGTGCCGATCCTGCGCCGCAAGCGGCCGGACCTGGAGCGTCCGTTCCGGGTGCCGTTCTCGCCGGTGCTGCCGATCGTGTCGGCGCTTGCCTGCTTCTACCTGATGCTCAACCTGTCGGTGGAGACCTGGCTGCGGTTCCTGGCCTGGATGCTGCTCGGCGCGGTGATCTACTTCGGCTACGGCTACCGCCGCAACCGGCTCGCCCAGCACGAGCCCGCCGTCGCCCCGTCGCCCCGCGAGCCGTCCGCCTGACCCGACGCGTGTCGAAGGGCCCTCGCTTCGGCGAGGGCCCTTCCATGTTCAGGGTCGAGGCTGCGGTGTGGCGGTCGGCCCCTTGACGACAGGCTTGCCGTCGACCCAGGTCACCTCGTCGAGCCAGACCTGCCGGCCTGGGTCCGTACTGCCCTCCTGGCCGGGCGGCCACGCGTGGTACAGCAGCCACGTCCGGCCGTCCTTGACCACCATCGAGGCGTGACCGGGGCCGGAGGCGGCGTCGGTGCTCTTCAGGATCGGATTCTCGGCTGCCTTCACACACGGGCCGGTCGGGCTCTCGCAGACCGCGTAGCCCTCTGCGTACTCGGCCCGGTCGTAGGCGTTTGCAGCGAAGAACAGCAGCAGCCGGTCGTCCTGACGGTGGAAGAACGGCCCCTCGATCAAGGTCCCCTCCCACGGCTCGGTCTGCTTGAGCAGCTTCGTCGGCTCTCCCACGAGGGTCAGGCCGTCGTCGGAGAGGCGCTGCGACCAGAGCCAGGTGTCGACCCCGATGGCGTTGCCGTCGTTCTTCCAGAGCAGCCAGAGGCTGCCGTCGGTGTCCCGGAACGGGCTCGCGTCGATCGCCCCGCCCAGGTCCGCCTGGCAGATCAGCGGACCTGTCGAGTCGTCGGAGTACGGGCCCTGCGGCGCGCTTGCCACCGCCCGCCCGACGCACTGCCGCCCGGACTCCCGGCCGGCGACCGTGTAGTAGAGCAGGAACCGGTCCGGTGCCAACGGGATCGCCTCGGGCGCCCAGGTCTTGCCGGGATCCGCCCAGTCCGGCAGCGCCGGCAGGGCATCGCCGGCCTCGGCCCAGTCGACCAGGTTCGCCGACGTCAGCACCGGTACGTTGCGACCGCCCGAGTTGGTGTGGAACAGATACCAGGTGTCGCCCACCTGGATGGCCTGCGGGTCGGGGGCGTCGGTGCGTACGACCGGGTTGGTGAACATGCTGGAGTCGCTCCCGCTGCTCGTGGGGGTGGATTCGCTGTCTCCGGTGCAGCCCGAAACGAGCAGCGCGGCGGCGAGAACGATCGCCGCCGCACCGCGTCGCCGGGTGGTTGCCCGCGTCATCCCTTCAGACCACTGCGGGAGACGCCCTGGATGATGTGCCGCTGGGCGAGCACGAAGAGGATCAGCACCGGCACGCTTGCCAGCACCGCACCCGCCATGATCACCGGGTAGTCGGTGACGTACGAGCCCTGGAGCAGGCCCAGGCCCGGCGGCAGGGTGAGCTTCTCCGGGCTGAACAGCACGAAGATCGGCCAGAGGAAGTCGTTCCAGTTGGTCAGGAACGACAGCACTGCCAGGGTGGCAAGCGCCGGCTTGGACAGCGGCAGCACCACCCGGAAGAAGATCTGCCACTGGTTGGCGCCGTCAAGCGTCGCGGCCTCCTCCAACTCGTTCGGCAGAGACAGGAAGAACTGCCGCAGGAAGAACACCCCGAACGCGCTGGCCGCGCCGGGCACCACCACGACGGCGAGGGTGTCGATCCAGTTGAGCTGGTCGACGATCAAGAAGTTCGGCACGATAAGCGAGGTCGGCGGGATGAACAGCGTCCCGACGATCAGGGCGAAGGTCACCCCGCGCCCGCGGAACCGCAGACGGGCCAGGGAGTACGCCGCCATCGAGGCGGTCACCAGCACCAGCAGCGAGTGCAGGGTGGCGGCCACCATGCTGTTGAGGAACCAGCGCAGCACCGGGTTGGCCGAGTTGTTGAGGATCTGCTCGTACCCGTAGCCCGCGACCGGGTTGGGCAGCCAGCTCGGCGGGATCTGCTGCGCGGCCGTGTAGGTCTTCAGCGAGGTGATGACCATCCAGGCCAGCGGGACCAGGAAGATCAGGGCCAGCGCCACGAGGGTTGCGTAGAGCACGACCCGGCTCGCGAGAGCGGAACGGCGAGCGGTCGGAGTGGGCGTCGTCATGGCGTACCCCTCAGTCTTCCTTGTAGCGGAAGAGACGGAAGTTGGCGATGCTCACGACCACCAGCATCAGGGCGAACACGATGCTCATGGCGGCGGCGCGACCGGCGTTGTTGTTCCGCAGGCCCTCCTCGACGATGAACCACACAACAGTGCGGGTCTCCGTCCCGGGCGTGCCCTGGGTGATCAGGAACGACTGACCGAACATGTTCGCCGAGGCGAGGACGGTCGTGGTGATCACGAAGAGCAGCACCGGCCGCAGGCCGGGCAGTGTGACGTTGCGGAACCGCTGCCACGCGCTGGCGCCGTCCATCCGGGCCGCCTCGTACAGCTCAGGCGAGATGTCCTGGAGGCCGGCCAGGTAGATCACCGCGTTGAAGCCCGAGGTCCACCAGACCGTCACTCCGACCAGCGAGATCCACGCCCACGGCATGTTCGTCACCCACGGCGTGTCCGACGGCAGCCCGACAACGCCGAGGACCCGGTTGACAAGGCCCAGGTTGGCGTCGAGCAGGAACCGCCAGAGCAGGCCGATCACTGCCACACCCAGCACGTACGGCGCGAAGTAGACCGCCCGGAAGAAGGTCCGACCCGGGAAGGAGCGGTTCAACAGCAACGCCAACCCGAGCGGTACGACAACGAGCAGCGGCACCGACAGCAGCGTGAAGATCGCGGTCGCCCGGACGCTCTGCCACCAGTCGCCGAAGACGGCGGACTCGCTGGAGAAGAGCTGCTTGTAGTTGTCCAACCCGACGAACGGGCGGTTGGGCAGCTGGAAGTCCCACTGGTGCACGCTGAGCCACACGCCCAGGATGATCGGCAGGAGGCCGAACACCCCGAACAGGATCAGGTAGGGGGCGAGGAACAGATACGGCGTCGCCCGTCCGGTCCGGCCCGCCGTGGCGCCCCGGCGGGGAGCCTTGGCCGCCGAGGGCGGCGCGTCATCGCGCGCCGCCCCGACCTCGATCACGTCCGCCACGGGTTATCAGCTCCCGTACTTCTTGCGGTTGTCCTCGAGCTGCTTGTTGGCCTTGGCAACACCGTCGTCAAGCGCCTGCTTCGGCGTCTTCTTGCCCAGCGCCGCCTCGTTGAACGAGTTGTAGAAGGTCGTGATGACCTCGCCCAGCCCCGGTGCCGCCGGCGGGAACGCCGCGTAGTCCAGCTCGGGGGCGAGCGCCGAGATCTCCGGAAGCGCCTTGAACTCGGCACCCTCGCGGACGTCCTTACGGGCCGGGATCTGGCCGCCCTTGGCCCAGTCCAGCGAGTGCTGGCTCAGCCAGTTGATGAAGACCTTCGCGCCCGACACCTTGTTGGCGTTGTTGGCCCGCTGCTTCACGATCGTGAAGTTGTGCGAGTTCGCCCAGGCCGCCGGCTTGCTGCCGATCTGAGGGAGCGGGGCGACGCCCCACTGCACCTCGGGGCTCTTCTTCAGATCGTTGATCTGCCAGATGCCGTTCCAGGTGAAGGCGTTCTTGCCGCTCTTGAACGCCAGGTACTCGGCGTCCTGGCCGACGTTCGCAGGTGAGTGGCCCTGCTTGATCATGTCGACGAACCAGGTGCACGCCTCGACCGCCGGGTCCGAGTTGAACGTGGCCTTTGCCACGTCGGCGTCGAAGAGGGTGCCGCCCCACTGGTTGAGCAGGGAGTAGAAGGTCATACCGCCGGTGAACTGGAACGGGCTGACCCAGAAGCCCTGTACGCCCGACTTCTTCAGCTCGACAAGGGCCGCCGTGAAGTCGTCCCTGGTGGTCGGCGGCTTGTTCGGGTCGAGGCCGGCCTTCTGCATTACCGACTTGTTGTAGTAGAAGCCCAGCGGGTGCATGTCCAGCGGAATGCCGTACCGCTTGTTGTTGTAGAGCCCGCCCTTCCAGACAGTCGGGGCGAAGTCGCCCTCGGAGAGCTCCAGGTTCTTGGCCACGTCGTCCAGCTCGCTGATCACGCCACGGGCGGCGAAGGTGGCGAGCTGGTCCATGTGCATGACCGCGATGTCCGGGCCATTGCCGCTGGAGGCCGCACCGGGGAGCTTGTTGTAGTAGTCCTCCCACTGGTACGTGGCCACCGATACGGCGATGTTCTGGTGCTCGGTGTTGAACTGGTTCACCAGAGTCTTGAAGATCTCGCCGTCGCCGCCGGTGAAGCCGTTCCACAGCTTCAGGTCGACCTTGGGCCCGGTGTACTCCTTGCCGCCGTTGCCCGCGGCCGGCCCGGAAGCGCTGTCATCGTCGCCGCCGCCACAACCGGCGAGCGTCAACGAAGCCGCGGCACCGAGTCCGAGACCAAGGCCGAGCAGGCGGCGCCGGCTCATGTCGTTCTGGATCATGCTGGTATCTCTCCTTGGGGGGACGGAATGAATTGTGCCTGGTCAAGCCCGGTACGACTTCAGACGCCGGCCGGGCCGAAGCGCAGCACGCTCCAGGAAACGGCGGGGAGGCGTACAGTGCACCGGCCGCCGTCCGGGGTGGGGGTGGGGAGGTCCCGGGGCGTCACCCGGTCGGGCTCGGCCTCGGTGTTGATCGCCGACGGGTCAGACCCGGCAGCGATGCTCTGGAAGGAATAACCGGATAGTCCTGGCAGACCGCGCAGGTCGATCTCCAGCGGGAGGTCCGTCTGGTCACGGTTGACCGCGAAGACGGTCAGCTCGCCGGTCTCCTCGTCGTGTACGGCGACCGTGTCGAGCACCGGCACGTCCCCGAACCTCTTCGTGTCGTAGCGCGGCGACACCGGCTCGGTACGCAGCACGGTGCCCCGGGCGTACCGGGCGGTGAGCGCGAACGGGTGGAAGATGCTCTGCCGCCAGGCGGGACCGCCGTTGCGGGTGCGGATCGGCGCGATGACGTTTGCGAGCTGGGCCTGGGCGGCCACCCCGACCCGGTCGGCGTGGCGGAGCAGGGTGATCAGCAGGTCACCGACGACCACCGCGTCGACGGCGGTGAAGTCGTCCTCGATCAGCGCCGGCGCCTCGACCCAGCCACGCCGGTCCAGGTCGGCCTGGAGCCGGGACTCGTACCAGACGTTCCACTCGTCGAACGAGATCTTCAGCTTGCGCTTGTGCCGCTGCTTGGCCGCCACGTGGTCGGCGGTGGCCACCACCTCGGTGATGAAGTTGTCCATGTCGACGGCTGAGGCCAGGATGCTGGCCTGGTCGCCGTCGGACGGGTCGTAGTAGGTGTGCGCCGAGATGTAGTCGACGTGCTCGTAGGTGTGCTCCAGCACTGTCGCCTCCCACGCGGCGAACGTCGGCATCCGCCGGTTGGAGCTGCCGCAGGCGACCAGGCTGATCGACGGGTCGATCATCTTCATGGCCCGGGCCGCCTCGGCGGCCAGCCGCCCGTACTCGTCGGCGGTCTTGTGGCCGACCTGCCACGGGCCGTCCATCTCGTTGCCCAGGCACCACAGCCGCACCCCGTACGGGTCCTCCGCGCCGTGCTTGCGACGCAGGTCGGAGAGCGCGGTGCCGCCCGGGTGGTTGGAGTATTCCAGCAGGTCCAGAGCCTCCTGGACGCCGCGAGTGCCCAGGTTGACAGCCATCATCGGCTCGACTCCGGCCTCGGCTGCCCAGGTCATGAACTCGTCCAGCCCGAACGCGTTCGTCTCGATCGTCTTCCAGGCCAGGTCGAGGCGGCGCGGCCGGTCACCGACCGGACCCACCCCGTCCTCCCAGCGGTAGCCGGAGACGAAGTTGCCGCCGGGGTAGCGGACCACCGAGACGCCCAGCTCGCGGGTCAGCTCCAGCACGTCTCGGCGCAGGCCGCGCGAGTCGGCGTTGGGGTGGCCGGGCTCGTAGATGCCGCCGTAGACGCACCGCCCCATGTGCTCGACGAACGAGCCGAAGAGACGTCGGTCGGCCGGGCCGATCGCGAAGGCCGGGTCGATCGTCAGCTGTGCCGTCCGCAAGGGATGCCACCTTTCCTCGGTGCCGGGCCAGGTGATCGCAGTCACGACCCACCCGGTGTCCCTCGTTTCTACAACGTTGTAGGCAACGTTGTAAAGAGCTGATGACGAGGTATGGTGCGCTGGGTTACAGGGGAGGTTCCGCAGTGCGACACAGGCTCAAGGACGTGGCCGAGCGGGCCGGCGTGTCGGTGAAGACCGTTTCGAACGTGGTCAACGGTTATGTCCACGTCCGGCCCGACACCCGGGCCAGGGTCGAGCAGGCCATCGCCGAACTCAACTACCGGCCGAACCTCTCCGCGCGCCACCTGCGCAAGGGCCGCACGGGTGTGATCGCCCTGGCCGTGCCTGAGCTGGACATCCCGTACTTCGCCGAACTGGCCCGCCACGTCGTCACCGCCGCCGCCGACTACGGCTGGACGGTGCTCATCGACCAGACCGGCGGCCGGCGCGAGCAGGAACGGGTGGTCGCGTCCGGCATCACCGACCACCTCATCGACGGGCTCATCTTCAGCCCGCTGGCGCTCACCGCGGAGGACCTGACGGGTCTGGACGGCGCCCCGATGGTGCTGCTCGGCGAGCGGGTCGACCACGGCCCGGCCGATCGCGTCGTCATCGACAACGTGGCAGCCGCCCGCGAGATCACCACCCACCTGATCCAACTCGGCCACCGCCGGATCGCGGCCATCGGCTCGCAGCGCACCGACGAGGGCGCCAGCGCCCGGCTGCGCCTCGCCGGCTACGCCGACGCGCTCCGCGCCGCCGACCTCGACTTCGACGAGACCTTTGTGGCGCCCGCGGCGGCCTGGCACCGCGCCGACGGTGCCGCCGCAATGCGGGGCCTGCTCACCTCGGGGGTACGCCCCGACGCCGTCTTCTGCTTCAACGACACGCTCGCACTTGGTGCCCTGCGCGCCCTGCACGAGGCCGGCCTGCGGGTGCCCGGCGACGTGGCGGTGGTCGGCTTCGACGACATCGAGGACGGCCGGTTCTCGATCCCGACGCTCACCACAGTCGCGCCGGACAAGGAGCGGATCGCCCGCCTCGCCGTCGAACTGCTCGCCAACCGCCTCGACGGCGACCGGGCCGCTCCCGCCCGCGAACTCTCCGCCCCCTACCGCCTGGAACTACGAGAATCCACCCAAGAGGTAGTGCCCTCGCTGCCGGCGTGACGCCGCAGTGACTTCCTGACCGGGCCGGCCGGGGTAAGCGGATCAGTCGAAGAAGCGGGCCAGGTGGGACTGGGGTGCCGGGTCCTCGTCGGGGGGGAGTGGCGTCAGGTCGGCGAAGATGGAAGCGCCGTCGCAGCCGGCGTGCAGGGGATACCAACGCGGGGTGCCCGGCGGCCGTAGCTGACAGATCCCCTTGAACGTCTGCACGTCCATCAGCCGCACGTGTGTCGGGTCCGCCACCGCGTTCACGTGCCCCCACCAGGGGCTCATCACATGGAGGACGCCTCCCGGCCGGAGCACCCGGTGGCACTCGTCGACAAGCGGCAGGAAATCGATCAGGTGCTCCAGGATGTGTACGGCGAAGAGGACGTCCACCGACTTGTCGGCCAAAGGCAGCGAGCCGGAGAGGTCCGCCACCGCGTCCACGCCCGGCGCCGGATAGATGTCCAGGCCCAGGTTGCCCTGCCACTGCTTCGTCGGCCCGCAGCCGAGATCCACCACCACAGGCTTCCGCCCTCCGACGCCGACCCGGCACCAGACGCCGTAGACCCCGGCCAGCCGGCCCACCATGTCGCGTACCAGCCGTAGGTCGTCCTGCTCGGGCACCTCACCGCTGAGGTGCGCCACCCCTCGGTCGAACCGCACCTCGACCTCCAGGTCACGCAGCCGGTCGTCGTGACGGACCTGGTCCGCCCAGGCCTGCGCGAGGAACTCGTCGATCGCCCGCAGCCTGTCGGCCGAGGGTGGAGTCTGTGCCAAAGCAACCATTGGGGCCACCTCCCGCCGCGCGTTACCCGCATCCGCGCCCGGTATGCCCCACTCGTCCACAGTCTCGGCGTGCCGTCCAGTCGGCGTGTCGCAGGGCCGACGGGGACACTGCGGCGAGCCTGATACCTGAGAGTCATCAAGATGCCTCAGAGGTATCACGCCCCGACGAGCCCTAGGCCCGCGCCCGCGCCCTCGGGCCGGGCCGCGCCCACGAGCCGTCGACCACGAGCCGTGAGCCGCGTCCGGGTGCGGCGGATCGGGCCGAGGTGGCAGGGTGCGCCGGGGTCGGCCAGAGCAGAGGTACGGCCCCAGGTCAGCCCGAGAGGGTACGGCGGCCCGGTCGGCCCGCGCCGCGCATCCGCTGCCGGGGCGGGGGATCGGTGGCCTTCGGCCGCTTGAGGTGGTAGCGGTGCAGCTCGTTGTTGCCGGGCAGTGACGGGTCCTCGCTCATGGAGACCAGTTCCCAGCCCTGGTCCCCGGCCCGGTTGAGGTGGGCCAGCGAGGTGTCGCCGTACGGTGTCACGTCGACCATCGAGCCGTCCGGGCCGTACCAGACGAAGACGACTTCCCAGCCGAGGTCGGTGGTCGCGGCCTGACGGCGGCGGACCAGCAGGGCGTACTCCCACTTGAGCATGGCGACATTCTCACCCCGTGACGGTCCGCCGGCACGGATCAATCCTCGGCGATCCGCCCGGCGTCCACCCGCAGTCGGCGGTTCGTCTCGATGGCGGCAAGCATCCGCCGGTCGTGGGTGACCAGGAGCAGCGTGCCCGGGTAGCTGGCCAGCGCCGATTCGAGCTGCTCGATGGCGGGCAGGTCCAGATGGTTTGTGGGCTCGTCGAGCACCAGCAGGTTGACCCCACGGCCCTGGAGCAGGGCCAGCGCCGCCCGGGTCCGCTCTCCGGGGGAGAGGGTGGCCGCAGGCCGTGGGACGTGCGCCGCCCGCAATCCGAACTTGGCCAGCAGGGTCCGCGCGTCCGCCGGCGACATGTGGGGTACGGCCGCGTGGAACGCGTCGATCAGCGAGGCGTCGCCGAGGAACAGCCCACGGGCCTGGTCGACCTCGCCGACCACCACGCCCGGCCCCAGCGAGGCGGTGCCCTCGTCCAACGGCAGCCGGCCCAGCAGCGCGGCCAGCAGGGTGGACTTGCCGGAGCCGTTCGCCCCGGTGACCGCGACCCGGTCCGCCCAGTCGATCTGAAGGTCGATCGGTCCGAGAGTGAACCCGCCCCGGCGTACCACGGCACCTCGAAGCGTGGCCACGACGGCGCCGGCGCGGGGTGCGGCGGCGATCTCCATGCGCAGCTCCCACTCCTTGCGGGGCTCCTCGACCACGTCGAGCCGTTCGATGAGCCGTTCGGTCTGCTTGGCCTTGGCGGCCTGCTTCTCGCTCGCCTCGCTCCGGAACTTGCGGCCGATCTTGTCGTTGTCGGTGGCCTTACGGCGGGCGTTCTTCACGCCCTTCTCCATCCAGCCACGCTGGGTGCGGGCCCGTGCCTCCAACCCGGCCTTTGTGTCGGCGTACTCCTCGAAGTCGGCGCGGGCGTGCCGGCGCGCCACCTCGCGCTCCTCCAGGTAGGCCGCGTAACCGCCGCCGTACTGGTTGATCTGCTGCTGGGGCAGGTCCAGCTCCAACACGCGGGTCACAGTGCGGGTCAGGAACTCCCGGTCGTGGCTGACCAGCACCGTCCCGGCCCGCAGCCCGGTGACGAACTCCTCCAGCCGCTCCAGCCCGGCCAGATCCAGGTCGTTCGTCGGCTCGTCGAGCAGGAACACGTCGTACCGGCTGAGCAGCAGCGACGCGAGCCCGGCGCGGGCGGCCTGACCGCCGGAGAGCCCGGTCGTCGGATGGTCCAGATCCACCGCGAGGCCCAGGTCGGCGCTCACCTGCTCGGCGCGCTCCTCCAGGTCCGCGCCGCCGAGGGCGAGCCAGCGCTCCAGGGCGTCGGCGTACGCGTCGTCGGCCCCGGCTGTTCCGGCGGTCAGCGCCTCGGTCGCCGCGTCCAACGCGGCCTGCGCGGCGGTCACCCCGGTCCGCCGGGCCAGGAAGTCGCGTACCGTCTCGCCCGGTCGCCGTTCCGGCTCCTGCGGCAGGTGCCCGACGCTCGCGGTGGGCGGGCTGAGTCGGACGCTGCCGGCCTCCACCGGCAACAATCCGGCGAGGGTACGCAGCAGCGTCGACTTGCCAGCGCCGTTCGGCCCGACCAGGCCGACCACGTCGCCGGGGGCGACCACCAGGTCCAGTCCGGCGAAGAGTGGGCGGTCGCCGTGCCCGGCGGCCAGGTCCTTGACGATCATCGTGGCGCTCATCAGGACGGCAGCCTATCCGGCTGCCCGCATGAGGACCGACGGCAGCGGGCACACTCAACGGCGTGGTGACCACTCTGGCGATCGACTGCGGTGGCGGCGGCATCAAGGCGTCCGTACTCGACGAGGCCGGCACGATGCGCGCACGGCCGCTGCGGGTGCCGACCCCGTACCCGCTGCCGCCCGCGCTGTTCGTCCAGACGCTGCTGGACCTGGGCGGGCAGCTACCGACGGCGGACCGCCTGACCGTCGGCATGCCCGGCATGATCCGGCACGGAGTGGTGGTGGCCACCCCGCACTACGTCACCAGAAACGGGCCTCGCACCCGCGTCGACCCCGACCTGTTGGCCGAGTGGTCCGGCTGGGACGCGCGAGGGGCGCTGGCCGACGCGTTCGGGGTGCCGGCGCTGGTGCTCAACGACGCCGAGGTGCACGGCGCCGGGGTGGTCGCCGGCACCGGCTGCGAACTGGTGCTGACCCTGGGGACAGGGCTGGGCAGTGCCCTCTTCGACGGTGGTCGGCTCGCGCCGCACCTCGAGCTGTCCCACGCGCCGGTGCGGTGGGGAACCACCTACGACACGTACGTCGGCGAGCCGGAGCGTCGGCGGCTCGGCGACGCGTTCTGGTCCCGTCGGATCCGACAGGTGGTGGACGGGCTCCGCCCCGTGTTCCGCTGGGACCGCCTCTATCTGGGAGGAGGCAACTCGCGGCTGATCCGGCCCGAACAGCTCACCCGGATGGGCGACGACGTGGTGGTGGTGCCGAACACCGCAGGCATCGTCGGCGGCGTCCGCGCGTGGGAGCTGTCCGCCGGCCGCCGGAACGCCCGCACCTGAGCCGGAAGTGGCCCGAATTCGACCTCGGGAACAGTCGCCAAACTCACAGCGTTGTGCCAGCGTCGGAGCAGGTGACGGGTACGACCCGAGGAGGTGGGCAGATGGATCTTCTGGCGGACTACCGGCGGGCGACCATGTTCTTCGAGACCGGTGACCCGAGCGGAGCGGCCCGACTGTTGGAGCCGATCGTGGACGCCGAGCCCGGCAACGCGGCGGTTCGGCAGTTGCTGGCCCGGGCGTACTTCCAGTCGGCCCAGCTCAACCGGGCCGAGGAGCACCTCCGGGAGCTGGTCGACCGGGACCCGAGCGACCACTACGCGCACCACGTGCTGGGCCGGACGCTGGAGCGGCTGAACCGGCACTCGGACGCGCTGCGGCACCTGCGGATCGCCGCCGCCATGTACGCGGCCAACGACGACTACCGGGTGGCGCTGGATCGGGTCGAGGCCCGTGTCGGCGGCACCCGCTGAACGTGAACCGGTGACGAGCAAGGGGCGGTCCTGCGGGGCCGCCCCTTCGTCGTACGGCGGGGTGCCCGCCGAGCATGCCTAGGATGGCGGCATGGGACCTGACCGGCCGAGGGCTGCGGCATGAAGCTCAAGCTGGACCTGCACGAGATCTTCAACAAGGGCCAGGACATCGACCGTGCGCTGCGCGGGATCATGGACGAGGCGGTGGCGAAGAAGGCCACCCTCGTCGAGATCATCCCCGGCAAGGGGTCCGGCCAGCTCAAGAAGCGGGTGCTGCGGTTCCTCGACCAGAAGGACGTCAAGCAGCTCTACCACCGGGTGGAGAAGGATTCGAAGAACTTCGGCCGCCTCTTCGTCCACTTCCGCTGGAAGTAGCACAGAGCGATCCGCTCCGAAGCTAGATCGGATCTAGCTTCGGAGGGCCGGTATCCGCCGGTCGGGGTCAGGGGCTCGCGGCGAGGACGCCGCACACGGCCAGCGGTAGCACCGCGCTCAGCGTGCCCACCAGGGCCGACGAACGGATCCGGGTACGAGACACGAGCGCCGCGAGCAGTGTGAGGCTGACCAGCAGCGCGAGGAAGAGCGCCGGCGTGGCCACGTAGAGCCCGAAGATCAGCATCCTGGACCGCTCGGAGTCGCACCCTTGGCCGCAGCCGGCGGGAACAG
Source organism: Micromonospora sp. DT41 (assembly GCF_049841715.1). NCBI lineage: Bacteria > Bacillati > Actinomycetota > Actinomycetes > Micromonosporales > Micromonosporaceae > Micromonospora > Micromonospora sp. DT41. The sequence goes on from NZ_JBNCKU010000003.1 coordinate 396,977, forward strand.
TTTCGGAGCGCGTGCCGAGGAACAGGCCGAACGCCACGACGACTGCCGCGTACCAGCCGGCCAGCACCAGGAGCGAGGTGCGGGGGTCGGCCCTGCCCGTCTCGGCGAGGGCGGGGCGTGTCGCCGACAGCGTCATCGCCGAAGTATCCGACATCGCGCGAGCGGCGTCAGCCCGCTGGCGTCGCCGGATCGACCGGGACCACGTCCCCGCGCCGTGGGCGGCTACTAGGTTTCGGAACATGTCATCTGGACCTTCGCGCCACCGCCCCGGAGTTGGTTGGCTGGTGCGCCGGCTGCCGACCCGGGCGGTCGAGGCGGCGTCGCACCTCCAGGCCTTCGTGCTCTCCGGTGTGGTCACGGTGCTTGCCGTGCGGGCGTACCTGGAGGCGACCGGCTATCCGCAGATCGGCGGCGGCGGGCTGCACATCGCCCATGTGCTCTGGGGCGGCCTGCTGCTCGCGGTCGGCCTGGGGATCCCGCTCGTCTTCCTGGGCGAAGGGGCACGCACAGCCGGGGCGATCGTCGGCGGCGTCGGGTTCGGTCTGTTCATCGACGAGGTGGGCAAGTTCGTCACCACCGGCACCGACTACTTCTATGCCCCGGCCGCCGCCATCATCTACGTCGCGTTCGCCCTGCTCGTCCTGCTCACCCAGGCGGTACGTGGGCGTACCGGCCGATCCCAGTTGACCCCGGCCGAGCGTACGGCCAACGCGCTGGACGTGGTGCTCAGCGGTCAGCCTGCCGGGCTGACCGACCGGCGCCGGGCGGAGGTGCGGCGTCTCGTGCGGGGCACCGGGCCTGCTGCCGAGGCTGCCATGGAGCAGTTGCTGGACACGATGCCCCGGCGCGAGCCGCCTCCGGTCCGGTTCTGGCAGCGGGCGGCGGAGGGGGCCCGGCGTCTCGCCGTCTGGGCGACCCGGCAGCGCTGGCTGGTCTGGCTGGTGGTGATCTACCTGGTGGTGGAGCCGGTGCTGGTCGTGGTGGCGGTGCTGCTGGACGGTGTGACCGGAGAGCTGGACCAGGAACGCGAGTGGGGCGCGGTGCTCGGTGTCACCGCCACCGCGCTGGTCACGGCGGTGCTCAGCCTGCGGGCGGCGTGGCTGCTGCGCCCGAACCGGCTCGATGCGTTCCGGCTGTTCAAGCTCGCCCTGCTCGTCGACCTGCTGTTCGGGCAGATCTTCAACTTCACTGTCAACCAGTTCAGTGCTGTCGCCGTGGTCGCGATCGACCTGGCCCTGCTGGGGGTGGTGACCGCCGAGCACCGCCGGTTGCGGCGCGCCGCCGACCAGGGTGCCCTTCCCGACGCTCCCTAGGATGATCACCGACCACGGTCCTAATGAGGGGGCTTTTCCATGGTGGACAGGAACGACATCGAGGCGGCCGCCGCGCTGGTCGCCGGGCGGGTCCGGGAAACCCCGGTCATCGCTGTCGACGGGGCAGACCTGGGTGTGGCCGGTCAGCTCAGCCTCAAGCTGGAACTGCACCAGCACACCGGGTCGTTCAAGCCGCGTGGCGCGTTCAACCGGATGCTCCAGGGGCCGCTGCCGCCGGCCGGGGTGATCGCCGCCTCGGGCGGAAACCACGGTCTCGCTGTCGCGTACGCGGCCCGGTCGCTTGGCGTACCGGCTGAGGTTTTCGTGCCGGTGACCTCCTCGCCGGTGAAGGTGCAGCGGCTCGCCGGGCTGGGTGCCCAGGTGCGGCAGGTGGGTCAGCACTACGCGGAGGCGTTGGCGGCGAGCACCCAACGGGCGGAGGAAACCGGCGCGCTCGTCGTGCACGCGTACGACCAGCCGGAGGTGGTGGCCGGTCAGGGCACCGTCGGGCGGGAGCTGGAACGGCAGGTGGACGGCGTCGACACGGTGCTGGTGGCTGTCGGCGGCGGTGGGTTGGTGTCCGGCATCGCCAGTTGGTTCGACGGGTCGGTACGTGTCGTCGCCGTCGAGCCCGAGCAGATCCCCACGCTGCACTCCGCTCTGAAGGCGGACGGACCGGTCGACATCGCTGTGGGCGGCGTCGCCACCGACTCGCTGGGTGCCCGACGGATCGGTGAGATCGCCTTCGACACCGCCCGTCGTACCGGAGTCGTTTCGGTGCTGGTCCGCGACGAGGATCTAATGCGGGCGCGCCGGCTGCTCTGGTCGGAGCTGCGGATCGCCGCCGAGTTCGGTGGTGCTGCCGCGTTGGCCGCCCTGGTCGGCGGGGCGTACGTGCCGCAGGCGGGGGAGCGGGTGGCGGTGATCGTTTGCGGCGGCAACACCGATCCGAGCGACCTGGGACCGGCAGCGCCGCACTGAGCTGGCCCGGCGGGAGCAACTCCCGCCGGACCAGCAGCGGGTCGGTCAGAGGGGATAGGTACGGGCGACCGCCAGCATGTCGGACCTGTGCGACCCGACGATGCCGACGTCCGGCGGTCGGGGGCGGAAGCCGGGCAGAGCGTCCAGGCCGTCGCTGGCGTCCATGGCCCGCACCACCACAGGCCCGCCCTTCGGGCTCACTGTCAGGGTGACCTCGAAGCCCTCCGGCGGCAGGGCGTGGAAGACCAGCCCGAAGCCCCACTTCCCCTTCCGGGGCTCCATCGGCACCGGTCGGCCGGCGACCTCGGCGCGCAGCACCGTGGCGGTCGACGTGTCGACGTGCAGGGTGGCCAGCCGGGCCGGCCGCTGCGGGGTGAGCCGCAGCCGCAGTGTGCGCTCGGCGCCGGAGGTGCTGTCGGCAAGTACGTCCACCTTCGGCGCCGGCAGGTTCGTCACCGGCGCCGGCCCGCTTCGCAGCTTGGCCTTGCCCAGCCCGGGGAACTCGTCCTCGACGCTTGTGAACTCACCCACGTAGCCGTCGGTCCACGGCTGCGGATCGGGCTCGCGGCTGAGCCAGCGGGCCTGGCCGGTGCCGGCGTCCATGGCGTACATCAGGTGGGTTGGCGCGGGGTGGTCGGCGTCCAACCGGTCCACGGCGAGCCCGACCCCGGCGAGCACCACGGCCGCCAGGGCGGCAGCCCCGGCCGGCAGGACGGCGAGCCGTCGGGCGCGCAGGGCCACCAGTCCCCGCTGGCCGCCGGCCTGCGGGTGCAGCAGGTCGACCACCGGCAGGGCGGTCAGGCCGAGCAGCACAGCGACAAGCGCGGCAACCCCGCCCTTCGCCATGCCCAGCGCGGGAAAGAGCAGAGTCACTGTGGGCAGCAGGATGATCACGCCGACCGCCGCGGCGGCGGTCGTCGCCACCACCGGCCACGGCCCGGTCTGCCGGGTCCGCAGCGCGACAAGCCCGGCGATGCCACCGGCCAGGGCCGGCAGTGTGGTGAGGTACGCCCCGCCGGGCACCGCCACGGCGAGCAGCACCCCGAGCACTGCCAGCCAGGCCAGCCCGCCGACGGCGAGCGCGGCCGGGCCGATCCGGCGGCGGGTCAGCGCGTACCAGGTGAACAGGATCGCGGCGGCGAGCGCCAGCACTGCCATCCGGTACCAGATCGGCCGGTACGGGTCGAGCAGTTGGGCGTACCCCGGTCGGATGGCGCTGATCGCCAGCCAGAGCAGTTGCGCGGCGGCCGGCGCGGCCACGATCGGCACGAGGGCGAGTCCGAAGCCGGCGGCCAGGCGGCCGGTGCTGGCCCGGCCCTGGCGGCGGGTCAGCCAGCCCAGCGCGGCCACCGCGAGCACCGCGAGCAGGGCCAGCGGCAGGGTGAGCCAGCCGGGATAGTGGACCAGCCCGCCGGGGACCGGGAAGTAGGTGGCGTCGTCGCCCGCACGCAGGGCGGTCAGGTCGGTGCGGCCGAACTCCCGGGCGAGGCCCAGCGCGTTGTCCCCGTGCTGCTGCAGGCTGCCCTGGTTCACCGCCGCAGGGGTGTCCAGCGGCGTGTGGTAGACCGCGCCGCCGTCGATGTAGGCCGAGTTCAACCCGGCGAACTTCTGGTCGAGGAAGGCGGTGAAGTCGGTGTCGTTCGGCAGCGCCCGGTAGATCTCCACAGCGAACGAGGTGCCGACCGGGTGCGGGGCGGCCCTGCTGAAGACGTCCACGAGCTTCGCGTTGTTCTGCGACGTCTCGAACATGATCACCGGGCCGGTGGACCCGCGCGCCTCCAGGTTGAGCACCACCCCGCCGTCGGCGGCCAGCGGATGGCTGGCGGAGAACGCCACCGCGCCGCAGAGGCACGCCTCCTCGGCGTCGGTGAGCACGAAGACGATGTCGTTGCGCGGCCGGGGCCCGACGCTGAGGGCGCGGGCCACCTCCAGGATGGCAGCGGTGCCGGCGGCGGCGTCGTTGCCACCCGGCCCGGTCTGCACCGAGTCGTAGTGGGACACCAGGAACACCCGGCCCGTCGGGTCGGTGCCGGGCAGCCGGGCCACCACGTTGCGGACCCGGGCCAGGGCCGTCCCGCCCGCCGCCCCGCTGAGTTCCCCTGCCTCCGGTGCCACGGTGTCCTGCACCTCGGTCTCCAGGCCCAGCCCGCGTAGCCGCTGCTCAAGGTGCGCCCGGACCTGGTCGTTGGCCGGGCTGCCGGCGGCGTGCGGCCGGGCCGCGATGACCTGCACGTCCTCGTAGGCGCGGGCGGCGCTGAACTCGCCCGTCGGAGCGTCCGCCGGCCGTGGCGTCGGCGTGCGCAGGTCGAGCAGGCTGCCGGCGCCGACGGCGACCAGCGCGACGAGCGCCGCAGCGGCAGCCAGGAGCCGCCGGCGCGGTCGCGCCAACGCACGGTCGGCAGCGGGTACGCCGCGTTTCGGGCGGGTCGGTGTGTCGGCCGTGGCGGGTGTGGAAGGTGCGCCCACGGGAACTCCTTGAGGATGGTGGGGCCTGAGGGGTGGCATCATCCTGCCTTCCGACTCCCCGGATGGCACGGCCGAATGTCCATCGATCTTCGGTCCGGCGGCGAGCAGTGACCCGGCCCATGCCCGCCCGTGCCGCGCCCATCGTGTTGTGTGCGACCGTTGTCTAATACAGGATCAGCGGGGCACCCGGAAGGAGAGCGACATCACCAGCGAACTCCCGCGTCTCGCGGCGGCGACCCGGCCGCAGCGGGGAGCCGGCATTGCCGGTTCCCCCGTGGTGCCGTACCCCCACGGTGGCCTGGGGCGACACGCCAGCCTGCCGCCCGGTGAGCGGTTGCGGGTGCTGCTGGTGGAGGACGACGAGGGCGACGCCTTCCTCGTCGGTGAGTTGCTCGCCGAGACGAACTCGATGATCGACCTGTTGGTCGCCACCAGCCTCAGCGAGGCGCGTCAGCGGATCACGAACGTCGACTGCGTACTGCTCGACCTCGGTCTGCCCGACGCGCAGGGCCTGGACGGGCTGCGCCAGGTGCTGGAGATGTCCAGCGGCGCCGCGGTGTGCGTCCTGACCGGCCGCTCGGACGAACACCTGGGCATCGTGGCGGTGGCCGAGGGCGCACAGGACTACCTGGTCAAGGGCCAGGTGGACGGCGTGCTGCTGACCCGGGCGTTGCGCTACGCGGTGGAGCGCAAGCGCGCCGATGTGAACGCCCGCCGGCTGCGCGAGGTCGAGTTGCGCCAGGCCGAGTCGGCCCGGCTCGAACGTGGCCTGCTGCCCCAGCCGCTGATGACGACCGACCAGGTGGCGGTGCACACCTTCTACCGGCCCGGCCGGCACGCCGCGCTGATCGGTGGGGACTTCTTCGACGTGGTGCAGACCCACCCGGACCGTCTCGACCTGATCGTCGGCGACGTCTGCGGGCACGGGGTCGACGAGGCCGCGCTCGGCGTGGAACTGCGGGTGGCCTGGCGGGCACTGGTGCTCGCCGGGGTGCCGGACGACGAGGTGCTGCCCGCGCTGGAGCAGGTGCTGATGAGTGAGCGCCGTCTTCAGGAGATTTTCGCGACGGTGGCCACCGTCCGCCTGGACCTGGATGCCAACAGGGCAACCGTCCGGCTCGCCGGGCATCCGCCACCGCTGCTGCTCTCCGGCGGCCGGGTCACCCCGGTGCCCGCGCCCGGCGGCCTGCTGCTGGGCGTACGACCCCGCCGGCCGATCGCCTACGACCTGGAGTTCGACACCGATGACTGGTCCCTGTTGATGTACACCGACGGCCTGATCGAGGGGCGGGTTGGCGCGAGCGACGACCGGCTCGACGTACCGGGCCTGAGCGGGCTGCTCGACGAGCCGGCCAACCGCCAGGTGCCGCTGCCCGAGCTGCCGGCCTGGCTGGTGGGTCGGGCCGAGCAGATCAACGGCGGCCCGCTCGCTGACGACGTGGCAATGCTGCTGGTCAGCCGGGGCGGTGGCCGGTGAAGTCGATGGTTGGCGGCTGGAATCTGCGCCGCCGGGTCATGACCATGCTCGTCGTCGTGGGTCTGCTGCTGATCGGCCTGGCCGGCGCGGAGGCGGCGGTGGCCGCCCGAAACCGCACGCAGATCGACGCGATCCTCAACAAGACCGCCCCACTGCGGGTGCAGTCGCAGGAGTTGCTCAACGCGCTGCTCGACCAGGAGACGGCGGTCCGCGGGTACGCGGTCAGCGGTGACCCGGCCGACCTCGGCCCGTACCAGGTCGGGCTCGACCAGGAGCGGGACACCATCGCCTCGATGCAGATGCTGCTCGACGACTACCCGCAGATCGGCCAGGAGCTGCGAATAGTCGAGGAGCGTACCGAGCAGTGGCGGCGGTCGGTCGCCGAGCCGGTGATCACGGCAACCAAGGAGAGGGGCACCAGGGCCGGCCAGGAACTGGTCACCGACGGCGCTCGGCAGCAGTTCGACGAGTTGCGAGCTGCGGTCGGCGATCTCCAGGATGAGATCCTGAGCGCTCGGGAGCAGTCCGCCACCGACGTACGTCGCAGCAGCAACCTGCTGGTCGTGTTGTTGATCGTCGCCGCGTTGGTGGTGGTCGTGGCCGGCTCGGCCCTGCTGCTGTCCCTGGACCGGATGGTGATCCGGCCACTGATCGGGCTGGCCACCCAGGTCCGTGAGGTCGCCGACGGTGACTACCAGCACCGCATCGCCACCACCGGCCCACCGGAGTTCGTCCGGCTCGGCGAGGACGTGGACGCGATGCGCCAGAAGATCGCCGCCGACCTGGCCGAGGTGCGGGAGGCCCGTGAGCGCATCGAGTGGGTGAACACCCAGCTCCAGAAGCAGGCCGAGGAGCTGACCCGCTCCAACCGTGACCTGGAGCAGTTCGCGTACGTCGCCTCGCACGATCTCCAGGAGCCGTTGCGCAAGGTGGCCAGCTTCTGCCAGCTGCTCCAGCGCCGCTACTCGGGGCAGCTCGACGAGCGGGCCGACCAGTACATCGCCTTCGCGGTCGACGGCGCGCAGCGGATGCAGCGCCTGATCAACGATCTGCTCGCGTTCTCCCGGATCGGTCGGCTCACCACCGGTTTCGTCGATGTCGACCTGAACAAGGTGATGGGGGACGTGGCCGGGCAGACCGAGGCAGCCCGGCAGTACGCCGACGCGGAGTTGACCTGGACCGAGATGCCGGTGATCCGGGGCGAGGAGCCCTTGCTCACCAACCTGCTGGCGAACCTGGTCAGCAACTCGATCAAGTTCCGTCGTCCGGACGTGCCGCCGAAGGTGCACATCTCGTCCCGCCTCGTCGACGGCGAGTGGGAGATCAGCTGTCAGGACAACGGCATCGGCATCGAGCCCGAATTCGCCGACAAGATCTTCGTCATCTTCCAGCGGCTGCACTCGAAGGACGCGTACCCGGGCACCGGCATCGGGTTGGCGATCGTCAAGAAGATCGTGGAATATCACGGCGGCCGGGTCTGGGTGGACACCGACGTGCCGGAGGGTACGGCGATCCGGTTCACCCTGCCGGTACGGCCGGAGGACCTGGAGACGACCGACGCCGCCGACCCGGCGGAGCAGTCGGACCAGTCGGACCAGCCGGAGTCGACCGCTAGCGACGAGACAAAAGCCGCAGACGAGTCGCCGGACGCCCTGCCGGAACAGTCCGCCGGGTCGGACCGGAAGGACCGGGCCGACGGGTCGCCGGAAGGCGGTAGAACGGGTGACATGAGGGAGACGGTGGGATGACCGCGCCGGCCGACGGCAAGAGCCCGATCGAGGTCCTGCTCGTGGAGGACGATCCGGGTGACGTGTTGATGACCCAGGAGGCGTTCGAGGAGCACAAGCTGCGCAACCGGCTGACCGTCGTCTCCGACGGCGCCGAGGCGCTCGCCTACCTGCGGCGGGAGGGTCCGTACGCGGACGTGGTGACGCCCGATCTGATCCTGCTCGACCTCAACCTGCCCCGGCGGGATGGTCGGGAGGTGCTCGAAGAGATCAAGAAGGACGAAGAGCTGCGCCGCATCCCGGTGGTCGTGCTCACCACCTCGCAGGCCGACGAGGACATCCTGCGCAGCTACCAGTTGCACGCCAACGCCTACGTGACAAAGCCTGTCGACTTCGAGCGCTTCATCTCGGTGGTCCGCCAGATCGACGAGTTCTTCGTCAGCGTGGTCAAGTTGCCGCCTCGTGGCTGACACCCTGCTCGACGACGTCGGCGACCTGCTCCTGGAGGCCGCCGACCAGGTCGTGCTGCCGCTGTTCCGCAAGCTCGACGATGCTGACGTGTCGGAGAAGGCACCAGGCGAGGTGGTGACGGTCGCCGACCGTCGCGCCGAAGAGTTGATCTCGGCAGGGCTGCGCCGGCTCCGGCCCGGCTCGGTGGTCGTCGGTGAGGAGGGCGTCGCCGACGACCCAGGGCTGTTGCGGCATCTGCGCGACAGCGGGGACGTCTGGCTGGTCGACCCGGTCGACGGCACCGCCAACTTCGCCGCCGGCCGCCGCCCGTTCGCCCTGATGGTGGCACTGCTCACCGACGGCCGCCCGACCGCCGGCTGGGTCCTCGACCCGCTGGCCGAGACGCTTGCCGTCGGGCGGGCCGAGGACGGCACCCTGCTCAACGGTCGGCCGGTGGGCACCGCCGCGACGGTGCCGCCCGTGGGCGAGCTGCGGGGTGCGGCGATGACCCGGTTCCTGCCGCCGGAGGCCCGGGAGCGGGTCCGTGCCGGTGGCCGGCGGCTCGGGGAGCTGCTGCCGGGCCAGCACTGCGCCGGCCGGGAATACCTGGACATCCTCACCGGTGAGCAACAGTTCACCCTCTTCTGGCGCACCCTGCCCTGGGACCACGCTCCGGGCACCCTGCTGGTCCGGGCGGCCGGTGGTGTCGCCCGCCGGTTCGACGGCGTCGACTACCACCCCGCCGACGAGGGTTGCGGGCTGCTCGTCGCCGCCAACGAGCAGGTCTGGGCCGACGTGCACGACGCCCTGCTCAGCGCCTGACCGTCGTACGGCGACGACTGCGACACGCTGCGTCGACATCGCAGCGGGCGGGCGGTCACAGGGCTGGCGACCCGGGCGTGTTCCGGTATCGTGACCGGCGGTCTCCGCCAGCAGGCCGCCGACCGGCGCCGGCGGGGACGCCGCCGCGCGAGGTTCACCGGGGGCCGGCGGTCGACGGAAGGACGCTTTCGTGCCCAGGAACAGGCTCGCCCAGTGGCGCGGTCGCCGCGTGCTGCTCCCGCTGCTCGCCGCGCTGCTGGTGCTCACCGGTACGGCCGTGCCCGCGCACGCCGAGCCCAACGAGGGTGGCAGCAAGAAGCTCCAGGACGCGCTGGAGTCGACTGCCAAGGGCCACATCGAGGCCAAGGCCAAGTTGGACACCTCCAAGCGCCGGCAGACCGCGCTGGCCGGCGAGCTGAAGGCCGTCGAGGGGCGGCTCGTCGGGCTCACCGCGCAGGTCGGCGAGGTGGCTGCGCAGTCGTACCGCGTTGGCCGGATCACCCCGACGGCGATGCTGCTCAACACCGCCACCCCGCAGGCGTTCCTGCAACGCGCCGCCGACCTGGACCTGATGGCCCAGCGCGACAGCAAGCGGTTGCGTGACCTCGCCGAGGCCCAGCAGCAGGCGCAGCAGGCCAAACTCGCTGTGGACGCCGAGGTCCGCGAGCAGCAGAAGCAGCTCGCCGTGATGGCGAAGAAGAAGAAGGAGGCCGAGGCGGCTCTCGCCGAGGTCAGCTCGGGCGGCAGCGGCGGCTTCAGCGGCGGCAGTTCCGCCTCGGCGAAGCCGGCGCCGCGCAACTCCGACGGGTCCTGGCCGTCGGAGTCCTGCTCGGTGAAGGACCCGACGACGTCCGGCTGCATCACCCCGCGCACCCTCAACGCGCTCAAGCAGACCCAGGCGGCCGGCTACAAGCGGCACGTCTCCTGCAAGCGCGAGGGCGGCAGCGGCGAGCACCCGAAGGGTCGGGCCTGCGACTTCTCGGCCGCCACGAACGGCTTCGAGGACCGCAACGCGACAGGCGGCGACAAGGCGTACGGGGACAGCCTGGCTGCCTGGCACGTGCGCAACGCCGACCGGCTGGGTGTGCTCTACGTGATTTGGTACCGGCAGATCTGGCATCCGGGGACGGGGTGGCGGTCGTACAGCGGCAGCGGCAGCCCCGCCGCGAGCCACACGAACCATGTTCATCTCTCGATGTACTGACCCGGAACGCCAGCTTCGCTGCGTACCATCGCGACGATGAGCTCCCCACCGTCCGACATTGCGACCCCGCCGGCCCCTGCGGCCCCGCCCGTGCCGGTCACCGGCCGGGCGTTGCCCAACGGCTTGGCCGCGTTCCTGGTCTTCTTCTCCAGCGGCGCCGTGCTGGTGCTGGAGACCGTCGCGTTGCGCCTGGTCGGTCCCTACGTCGGGGTGACCCTCCAGGTGACCAGCTCGGTGATCGGCATCGCCCTGGCCGCGATCGCGTACGGGGCGTGGTCCGGCGGCTGGTTGGCCGACCGGCGCGACCCGCGGGGTCTGCTGGCGCCAGCGCTGGTGCTGGCCGGCATCGCCACCGCGATCACCCTGCCGGTGGTCCGGTACGCAGGTGAGGTGCTGCGTGGCGGCGCGGCCAGCGCCATCCTGCTGCTTGTGGCGCTCGCCGTGTTCGTGCCGGCGGCGCTCCTGGCCGCTGTCACCCCGCTTGTGGTGAAACTCCAACTCGCCGACCTGCGCCGCACCGGCCAGGTGGTCGGCCGGCTGTCCGGCATCGGCACGCTCGGCGGCATCACCGCGACCCTGCTCACCGGCTTCGTGCTGGTCGCCGCACTGCGCAGCACCGTCATCCTGCTGGCGCTGGCGATATCGCTCGGGCTCGTCGGCGTCGGCCTCGGCTGGTATCTGCGCCGCCAGGCGCCCACCGAACTGCCCGGTCCGGCACGCACCCGGGCCGCGCTGGCAGTGCTCGGCCTGGTCGGGGCGGGACTGAGCACCGTCGCGCCGAACCCGTGCGACATCGAGACGGCCTACCACTGTGCCGAGGTGACAACGGACCCGGACCGGCCCAGCGGTCGGGTCCTGCTGCTCAACTCGGCCCAGCACTCGTACGTGGACCTGGCCGACCCGAAACACCTTCAGTACGCGTACACCAAGTGGATCGGCGCGGTCGCCGACGTGGCCGCGCCGGCCGGGCAGCGGTTGGACGCGCTGCACCTGGGCGGTGGCGGGTTCACGGTGCCGATGTACCTGGCCGCCACCCGACCGGGCACCGACAACGTCGTGTTCGAGATCGACGGCGGGCTCGTCGAACTGGGCAAGCGGGAGCTGGGCGTACGCCCGGGGCCGGGCCTGCGGGCCGAGGTGGGCGACGCCCGGATGCTTGTCGTCGGCGAGCCGGCGGACAGCCGGGACCTGGTCGTCGGTGACGCGTTCGGGCATCTCGTGGTGCCCTGGCACCTGGCCACCCGGGAGATGGCCGCCGAAGTCCGTCGGGTGACCCGCCCCGGCGGGGTGTACGTGCAGAACGTCATCGACTATCCGCCGCTGCGGTTCATCCGCGCCGAGCTGGCCACTGTCGCCGCCGAGTTTCCGCACGTCGCGTTGGTGGCCCCGCCGGAGGCGCTCGCCGAGGAACGCGGCAGCAACTTCCTCATCGTCGCCTCGGAAGCGCCGCTGCCGCTGGCCGCCATCAGCGCCCGGCTGGAGCAGGTGGACCGCACTGTCAGCCTGATCTCCGGCGCGGAGCTGACGGAATTCGTCGGCGGGGCGCTGGTGTTGACCGACGACTACGCCCCGGTGGACCAACTGTTGGCGACCGCCTGATCGGGTGAAACTCGTGACCGATTCCGATCGGTCAGGTGTAGTCCGGTGGCGTACGGGCAACAACGGCCACCATGGGTGGTGGGGATCGGAACGGTGCACAACTCCTCGATGAGCGGTACCGGCTGGTCGAGCAGCTCGGTGCGGGCGGCATGTCGGTGGTCTGGCGTGGCTACGACGAGGTGCTCGGCCGCCAGGTCGCGGTGAAGGTGCTGGCCTCCCGGCTGGCCAGCGACCGGGCCTTCCGGCACCGGATCCGGATCGAGGCGCAGGCCGCCGCGCGGCTGTGCCACCCCAACATCACAAACGTGTACGACTACGGCGAGTCCCAGCAGGTCGGCCTGACAGTGCCGTACGTGGTGATGGAGCTTGTCGACGGCGGTTCACTTGCCGGCCGGCTCAGCCGCGAGGGGCGGTTGCCGTGGCGGGAGGCGGTGGCCATCGGTGCCGAGGTCAGCTCGGCGCTGGCCACCGCGCACAGCCGTGGCGTCGTGCACCGCGACGTCACCCCGGGCAACGTGATGCTCACCCCGACCGGGGTGAAGGTCGTCGACTTCGGCATCTCCGCGCTGGTGGGGGAGAGCGAGAAGGGCCCGGACGGCGCGCTGCTCGGCACACCCGCGTACCTCGCACCGGAGCGGCTGGACAACGGCCAGGTCTCCCCGGCCACCGACGTGTACGCAGTCGGGCTGCTGCTCTACCGGATGCTCACCGGCCGGCTGCCGTGGGAGGCGACCACCACCACGCAGATGCTGCGGGCGCACATGTACAGCGACCCGGATCCGATGCCGTCGGTGCCGGGGCTCCCCGACGAGGTGACCGACCTGGTGCGCCGCTGCCTCGCCAAGCGACCCGGTGACCGGCCGGCCACCGCCGAGTTGGCCCGTACCCTCGCCGAGGCGGCCGGAATGCCGGCGGCCGTGCCGGTCTCACCGGCCGGCCCCCTGGACCCGGCCGCGTTGGCAAGTGCGGGCACCACGATCCTGCCCTGGTCGGCGGCGACCGACGCGCTGCCGCTGTCACGTACCCGTAACCGGGCCCGGCGGGTGAGCCGGCGTCGGCAGGTGGAGGCCGGGGTGGCCGCCGTCGGGCTGATCGCTGTCACCGGGGCGATGTGGGGGTTCACCTCCCGCAGCCCGGCCAGCGGCGAGGAGCGCCCCACCGAGGCGCGGATGGGTCTGCCGCAGGTCGCGCCGTGCGAGGTGTCGTACGCCCTGCGCACGGATTCCGGCAAGGACTTCACAGCCGAATTGACAGTTACCAACACCGGCGACCGCGAGCTGCGCGACTGGACGATGAGGTTCACCTTCCCCGGTCAGCAGAAGGTGACGAAGGCGGAGCCGGCCCCGGTGCGGCAGGACGGCGGCGAGGTGCAGGTCCGGCCGGCAGCGCAGCGTACGAGCCTGGCGCCGGGCGCGGCCGAGAAGGTCACCCTGACCGGTTCGTACACCGGGTCGAACCCGCTGCCTGTGGAGTTCCGCCTCGGCGACGCGCCCTGCGGGGTACGCGTCTCCGGTGTGGCAGGCACGGCCCCGGCCATCGTCCCGCCGAGCAAGGCACCGGCGCCCAAGGCGACGACGAAGACCCCCGCCAAGACGACGAAGACCGCGCCCAAGGCACCTAAGAAGGCCGCGCCGAAGCCCGAGAAGCCCGGCAAGGGGAAGGGGCCGGGTGGTGGCCCGGGAAAAGCGGAAAAGTGACGAAGGGTGAGACGAAGGGGGAACGGAAGGGGCCGGGCGGCGGGAAGAAGTGAACAGCCTCAGCGGAGCCTCGCGAACCGGTGCACCTGCTCGATCCCACCTTCCACGACCAGGACCCCGTCCCGGGGCAGTGGCGTGTCGTCCGATGCGGACCGGAAGTGTTCCCCCGGCACCTTGACGCCTACGACCCGGACTCCGAGGCGATCGTTCGGGCGTAGGTCGAGCAGGGTCCGCCCGGCCAGGGACTCCGGCACCCGGACGGCGGCGATCGCGAAGTCGTCGTCGAGTTCGACGAAGTCGAGCAGCTGACTGACGATCAGGTGTGCCACCCGTTCGCCGGTCTCCGCCTCCGGAAAGATCACATGGTGCGCGCCCACCGACGACAGGATCTTCGCGTGCTTCTGTGAGGTGGCCCGCGCCCAGACCTGCGGCACCCCCAGCTCGACAAGCGCCAGCACGGTGAGCACGCTGGCCTCCATCGAGGCACCGATGGCCACCACGGCCCGTCCGAAGCCTGCGACGCCGAGTTGCCTCAGCGCCCCCTCCTCGGTCGCGTCGGCCTGGACCACCCGGTCGAGCTGCGCGGACCAGCGCTGCACCCGCTCCGGGCTCCGGTCGATGGCCAGCACCTCGTGGTCCATCCGGGTCAGCGACCCGGCCAGGTGGCATCCGAACCGACCCAGCCCGATCACCACGATGCCGCCGCTGTCCGCACGCCTAGCCGACACCTCGACCCTCCTCGCTGCTAGCCGACAACGGGTTGCTCCTGGGGGTAGCGGTAGAGCCGATGCCGGGTGTTCAGGGCGATCGCCGAGCCGAGGGTGAGCGGCCCGACCCGACCGATGAACATGAGCACTGTCAGAGCCAGTTGGCCGCTGGCCGGCAGCGTGCCGGCCAGGCCGACGGTCAGACCGGTGGTGCTGAACGCGGACGTGACCTCGAACAGGGCCGAGACGAAGGGGGCGCCCTCGGTGAGCAGCAGAAGCGCCATCGTCCCGGCCGTGACCAGCGCGACGCTGAGCAGGGCCACTGTGACCGCCTGCCGCTGGCTGGCGGTGGCCACCCGCCGGTGCCCGACCGTCACGTCTGGCTCGCCGCGCAGCTCCGCCCAGATGGTGAACCCGAGCAGGAAGAACGTGGAGACCTTGATTCCGCCGGCCGTGCTGGCGCTGCCGCCCCCGATGAACATCAACACGATCAGCAGTGGATAGCTCTCCTCCTGCAGGGCGCTGATGTCCAGCACGCTGTAGCCGCCGGTGCGGCTCAGCGCGATCTGGGTGAACGAGGCGAGTGCCTTGCCCCGGGAGTCGTACGGGCCGATCGTCTCGGCGTTTGTCCACTCGGCGGCGAGCAGACCGGCGAAGCCGAGCAGCAGCAGCACGGCACTGCCCCAGATGGTCAGCTTGGTCGCCACCGCCCAGCGGGCCGGCTGACGCCATTCTCGGGCCGCCTCGAACAGGGCCGGAAACCCGAGCCCGCCGACGATCGCGCCGAGCGCCAACGGCAGCGACACCCACGGGTCGCGATTGAAGGCGAGCAGACCGTCGGAGTAGAGCGCGAAGCCACAGTTGTTGAACGCCTGCACGGAGTGGAAGACGCCCGACCAGAGCGCTCGCCCCGGCGGGTAGTCGTAGGTCAGCCAGAGCCGGCCGGCGACCACCGCGGTCATCACGGCCTCGCAGGCGAAGACGGTCACCGCGATCCGGCGCAGCAACCGACCCACGTCACCGAGCCCGAACTCCGCCGTTTCGGCCTGCACGAGCAGCCGATTGCGCAGCCCCAACTGGCGCGAGACCACAAGGATCACCAGCGCCGCCGCGGTGAGAATGCCGAGACCGCCGAGCTGGGTGAGCAGTGTGATCACCAGCAGTCCCCAGCCGGACCAGTAGTTGGGGGTGTCGGTGACGGCCATGCCGGTGACCGACACCGCCGACGTGGCGGTGAACAACGCGGTGGTCAGGGGTGGGCGCTGGTGCTGCACTGTCGCCCAGCGCGCCATCAGCAGTGCGGTGCCGAGCAGGATCGGCACCAGGAAGGCGAACGGCACCAGCCGCACGGGGTTGCGGAAGAACCGGCGCACCAGACAATCTTCCGTTTTCGGTCGACGTCCGGAGCGGGAACGCCCATTCCGAAGGCACTCCGTGCCCGCGCCCGTCGTCGTGCGACCACGGGCCGCCGTCGGATCTTGAATGAATGGCGTGGGGCGACACAGGCGCCGGGCGGGCCGTGGGGGTCGACGCCATCGAAAGGGCGGGTCCGAGGGCGGGGACGCGGCCCTTTGTAACCTCCGGCCACCTCATTCCTGTTACTTGTGTGTTTCTGCCACATAGCTCGTGGGTGACGTCACTTCTAGCGTGGGCCGTCACAAAGAAGTTCTCTCCCTCCGAGTCCTCATGTGGAGTCGCAATGACGGTCCGGACGACGCGGCGGGTGTTCCTCTCCGCCGCCACGATGATGGCCGCGGCGTTGGCCGCCACGGCCTGTGGCAGCCCGCAGGACACCGCCACCGGCGGCGGCGACAGCGCCGCGCCGGTAAAGGTCGGCCTGGTGTACTCCCAGTCGGGTGCGCTGGCCAGTTACGGAAAGCAGTACATAGAGGGGTTCAAGGCGGGGCTCGACTTCGCCACCAAGGGCACCGGCAAGGTCGGTGACCGCACGATCGAGGTGAGCGAGGTCGACGACGCGGGAGACCCCGCCAAGGCGGTGTCCGCCGCCAAGGACCTGATCGGCAAGGGTACGAAGATCATCGCCGGTTCCACCGCCTCCGGCGTGGCGCTCCAGGTCGCCCCGATCGCGGCGCAGAACAAGGTCCTGTTCATCTCCGGGCCGGCCGCCACCGACGCGGTGACCGGCGCCAACAAGTACACGTTCCGTTCCGGCCGGCAGTCCTACCAGGACGTGGTCACCGCCAGGTCGTTCATCGGCGACCCGGCCGGCAAGAAGGTAGTGGTCTTCGCCCAGGACGGCGCGTTCGGCGACGCCAACGAGGCAGCCGTCAAGGCCGTCATCGGCGGCGCGGGCGCCACCGTCAGCAGCGTACGGGCACCGGCCAGCGCCACCGAGTTCACGCCGTTCGCCAGCCAGATCAAGACCGCGAAGCCGGATCTGCTCTTCGTCGCCTGGGCCGGCACCACCGCCCCGGCCATGTGGCAGACCCTCGACCAACAGGGCGTGCTGTCGTCCACGACCGTCGTGACCGGCCTCGACATCCGCGCCTCCTGGCCGACGTTCGGCGCGGCCGGCACGAAGATCTCCTTCCTGTCGCACTACTTCGACGGCGCGTCCGACACCGAGGCCAGCAAGGCGCTGAAGGCCAAGGTCGGCACCGTCGACCTGTTCCACCCGGACGGCTTCGCCGCAGCCCAGATGGTGGTCCGTGCCGTGCAGGAGGGCGGGGAGGACGTCGACAAGATGGTCACCGCCCTGGAGGGCTGGAGCTTCGACGGGGTCAAGGGCAAGATGACCATCCGAGCCGAGGACCACGCGCTGCTCCAGCCGATGTACCAGGCCAAGCTCACCGGCAGCGGCACCGCCTTCACGGCCACCGCGCAGAAGAGCCTCACCGGTGACGAGTCGGCGCCGCCGGCCGTGGCCATGAAGGGCTGAGAAATGCTCGCCACCCGCGGTCTGACCTGGCGGATCGGTGAGGTCGCCATCGTCGACAGCGTCTACCTCGACCTCGCGCCCGGAGAGTTCCTGGGCGTGATCGGGCCGAACGGCGCAGGCAAGACCTCACTGTTCAACCTGATCACCGGCCTGCGCCGGGCCACGGAGGGCCGGATCACCCTGGACGGGCAGGACATCGGGGCGCTCCCGCCGCACCGGCGGGCCCGCCTCGGTCTGGGCCGTACCTTCCAGGCATCCTCGGTCTTCGGTTCGCTGAGCGTGCGGGAGAACGTCCGGCTCGCCGTGCAGGCGCACCGCGGGGGCTCGATGGCACTGTGGCGGCGGGCGGCGGCCGACCGGGAGGTGGCCGCCGCCGCCGACGCGGCGCTCGACCGGGTCGGCCTCGCCCACCGGGGTACGGCGCTGGCCGGCACCCTGGCCCACGGCGAGAAACGCAAGCTGGAGATCGCCCTGCTGCTCGCCGGTGAACCACGGGTGATGCTGCTGGACGAGCCGATGGCAGGGGTGAGCGCCGAGGACGTACCCGAACTGGTCGCGGTGATCAAGTCGTTGACCGGGGACAGCAGCCGGGCGGTGCTGATGGTCGAGCACCACATGGACGTCATCCTGGAACTGGCCGACCGGATCGCCGTCATGCACCACGGCGCGCTGCTGGCCTGCGACACCCCGGAGACGGTGATGGCCAACCCGACTGTGCAAGAGGCCTACCTGGGGGAGTCCCTGTGACCGAACCGATCCTCAGTGTGGAGGACCTGTCGGTCCGGATCTCCGGGCTGCACATCCTCCAGGGGGTGTCCTTCACTGTCGCCCCGAGCGGCGTGACGGTCCTGCTCGGCCGCAACGGCGTCGGCAAGACCACCACGTTGCGCGCCATCCTCGGCCTCACCCCGCCCGCGGGCGAGGTGCGCGGCGCCATCCGGATGGGCGCGCAGAGCCTGCTGGCCCGCCCCACCCACCGGCTGGTCCGCGGTGGGCTGGGCTACGTGCCCGAGGACCGGGACGTGTTCGCCGGCCTCACCGTCGCCGAGAACCTGCGGCTCGCCGAGCGGCGCGGCACTACTCCCGCGTACGACAAGGTTTTCGCGCTCTTTCCGGAGCTGGACCGGCGCGGACGGCAACGGGCGGGTTCGCTCTCGGGCGGGCAGCAGCAGATGCTCTCGATCGGGCGGGTGCTGCTCAACGACAACCGGCTGCTGCTGATCGACGAGCCGACCAAGGGGTTGGCGCCAAAGGTGGTGACCGAGGTGGCCGAGGTCCTGGAACGGGTCGCGGAGTCGGTGCCGGTGCTGCTCGTGGAGCAGAACCTGGCGGTGGTACGACGGTTGGCCCGCGACGCCGTGGTGCTCGCCGCCGGAAAGGTGGCCTGGACCGGCGACGCCCGCGAGCTGCTGCTGGAGACGGCGCTGACCAAGTCGCTGCTCGGCGTGGGCACCGGTGAGGCGCACCGCCCGACCGGCGCGGACCGGGCTGCCGTGGCCGGGAAGGACGCAGGCTGATGGGGACCGTGATCCTGTTGGCGTTGACCGGGCTCGGCCTGGCGGCGCTGTACTTCCTTGTCGCCTCCGGCCTGTCCCTGGTCTTCGGCCTGGCCGACGTGCTCAACTTCGCGCACGGGCTGTTCCTCGGGGTCGGCGCGTACGGCACCTGGTGGGCGGCGGGCAACCTGCCGGGCGCCAGCGGCGACGGCTGGGGCTTCGTGCTCGCTGTCGCCTTCGGGGTGGCCGCCGGCACGCTCGTGGCGATCCTTGTCGAGCTGGTGCTGATCCGTCCGCTCTACTCCCGCACCATCGAGCAGGTGCTCGTCACGGTCGGCCTGTCGCTGGCCGGGGTGGCGCTGTTGCAGGCCACCTGGGGTGCGGACGCACGCCCGTTCCCGCGTCCTGACTGGACCCGACAGGTCACCGGGATCCTCGGCGCGCAGGTGCCGAACGGCGGCCTGCTGCTGATCATCGCGGCGGTGCTGGTGCTCGGCGCGATCCTTGCCTTCCTGCGCTGGACCCGGTACGGCCTGGTGATCCGGGCCGGCGTGGAGAACCGGGAGATGGTGACAGCGCTCGGCATCGACGTCCGCAAGGCGTTCACGCTGGTCTTCGCGATCGGTGGGGCGGCAGCCGCGCTCGCCGGAGCGCTGGGCGGCGTCTACTTCGGCACCGTCTCGCCCGGTCAGGGCGGCTCGCTGCTGATCTTCGCGTTCATCGTGGTGGTGATCGGCGGGATGGGCTCGGTGGTCGGCTCCGCGTACGCGGCGGTCGTCGTCGGGCTGGTGCAGCAGTTCGTCAACTACTACGGCACGTCCGGGCTCGGCGACATCTGCGTGGTCGGGCTGCTGGCCGTGGTGCTGCTGCTGCGCCCGCAGGGCATCGCCGGAAAGGTGGCAACGGCATGACGGTGATCGACGCTCCTCCCGCGCAGGTGCCCGACGAGCTGACTCCGCAGCGGGGGCGGTGGCACGGGGTCCGCCCGTTCCTGCCGCTCGTGGCGTTGGCGGTGCTGGTGATCCTGCCGTACTCGACGATCTCCCTGCCGGGGATCTTCGAGGGGCCGCTCAACTCACCGGGCACCCTGCAACTGCTCGCCATCTGCCTGATCTTCGGAGGGCTGGCCGCCGGGTACGACCTGCTCTTCGGCCGGACCGGCATGCTCTCCTTCGGGCACGCGCTCTACTTCGCGGCAGGCGTGTACGGCACCGACATCCTCATCACCCGGGCCGGCCTGCCGCTGTGGCAGGCGGCGCTGCTGACCATCACCGGCGGCACCATCCTCGCCGCGCTGCTCGGTGCTGTGGCGCTGCGTACCGTGGGCATCGCGTTCGCCATGGTCACGCTGGCCTTCGCACAGGTCGGGGCGATCCTGGTGGCGCGCGACTTCGGTGGGCTCACCGGCGGCGAGGAAGGGCTGCCGCTGGACGTGTCAGGGCTGCCCGCCGGCCTGGTGGGGGTGACGAACACGGTGAACCTGTACTGGCTGGCGCTGGCGTACCTGACGCTCGTGGTCTTCGTGGTGCACCGGGTGAGCGGTTCACCCACCGGTCGGGTGCTCGCCGGCCTCCGCGACGACGAGCGGCGGATCGGTGTGCTCGGGCTGGACCCGTACCGCTACAAGCTTGTGGCGTTCACCCTGGCCGGCGGGCTGGCATCGGCGGGTGGGGTGGTCTACGTCCTGATCGTCGGCGGCGCGTCACCGCACATCACGTCGTCCGAGCTGACCCTGTCGCTGCTGGTCATGGTGGTGCTCGGCGGGCCGGGCACCCGGTGGGGGCCGGTGCTCGGTGGCGTCCTCTACATGTACCTGGACCACCGGCTCACCGCCTTCGGCACGAGCGACGCGGTGGACAACCTGCCGGCCTTCCTCAGCAACCCGCTGAGCCAGCCGCTGTTCGTCCTCGGCACGGTCTTCATCCTGGCCGTCTACTTCTTCCCCGGAGGCCTGACAAGCCTCGCCCCCCGCCTGTCCCACCTAACCAGAGCCCTACGCCCCCCCACCCGCCGCTAACCGCCCCACCCCCCAGAATCCCGTCGATCATGAGGTTGTCGGGCGACACGCCGTCGTTCGAGACAGGTAACTTCATGATCGACGGGATTCTGTGTGCGGGGAGGTCGGGGAGATGGGCGGGCGGCTTGCGGTTGTCAGTGGGGGCGGGACCGGGATCGGCGCCGCCGTCGCGGGGACGCTCGCTCGGGACGGGTACGACGTTCTGATCGTCGGCCGGCGGGCGGACGTGTTGACGGAAACCGCGGAGCGGATCTCTGTCGAATGTGGGCGTCCCGACGCCGTCATCGCCGTTACCGCTGACCTGACCGACCCGGCGCACCTCGACCGGGTTCTCGCGGCGGTCGGCGACCGGCCGGTCGACGTGGTGGTCAACAACGCCGGCGGGTACCTCAGCGGGGAGACGGGCACGCTCGCCGGAACCGCTGCGTACTGGCGGGCCAACCTGGACGCCAACGTGCTCACCGCCGTGCTGCTCACCGAGGCGCTGCGGCCGGCCCTTCGCCGACCTGGCGGCCGGGTGATCCTGATCAGCTCGATCTCCGCCCAGCGCGGCGGCGGTGGGCCGTACTCGGCGGCGAAGGCTGCCCTGCACGGCTGGGCGTACGACCTGGCCGCGCAGCTCGGCCCGGAGCAGATCACGGTGAACGTGGTGAGCCCCGGCTACGTCGCCGAGACCGAGTTCTTCGGCGACCGGATGACCGCCGAGGGGCACGCGAAGCGGGTGGCGGCGACGCTGGTCGGGCGTGCCGGAGTGCCGGACGACGTCGCCGAGGCCGTGCGCTATCTCGCCAGTCCGGCCGCCGGATACGTCACCGGGCAGGTCCTCGGAGTCAACGGGGGCTCGGTCCTCGGCCGCTGAGCACGCGCCAACGCACCGACGACGAAGGGGCGGCGGTCCCCCGTGCGACCGCCGCCCCCTACGTCGTGGCTCAGCCGTTAAGCAACTCGTACGCCAGGGCCGGTGCCTTGGTGGCGGCGGCACCGGTAGGCACGCCGATCTTCGGCGCGCTGCCGTAGTCGGTGTACTTGACGACGTAGTCGTACGCCTTCGCCTTGCCGGCGGCCGGGATCTTCAGGGTCAGCGAGGCCAGGTGCTTGTCCTCGCCGACCACGGCGGTGAACGGCACCTTCTTGGCGGCCTCGCCGAGCGCCGCCGCCTCGCCGTCCTCAAGCGAGTTCGCCGCCTCTCCCTCGCTCACGTCGATGAACCCGACGTACCGTCCGGGGCTCTGCTCCTTCACGGAGGTGGCCGCCTGGAGGAGCGGCCCGGCGTTGCCCTGGTCCGCGCCGTCGTAGGTGGGGATGGAGGCGGCGTCGGTCAGCTTCGCGGGGTCCAACTTCAACCACTTGTTCGGGAGCTTCGGCAGGCCCGGACGGCCGGTGAACTTCGCCTTCATCCAGGTCTCGTCCCCGATCACGAGGAACGACATCTTCACGGCGATACCGTCGGAGTCCGGCGGCAGCGTGGTGTGGAGCTCGAACGCCTTCGACTCGTGGTCGATCAAACCGGTGAGCGTGCTGGACGCGTCCTTGCCGCTGAACCGGAACGTCCCTTCGGTGCCGTCGGGTACGGCGTCGATCAGCGCCTCCTTGGGGCTGACGCTCGGGCTGGCGGCCGGGGTGTCCTGCGGCGCCGCTGCGGGCTCGTCCTTCGACCCGCAACCCGCGAGCAGGCTGGCCGTGGCCAGCACAGCGGCGACCGTGCCGAACGTCCGTCGGATGGTGCCGGCGGTGCCCGTTGCCTGTGTCATCACACTTCTCTTTCTCGATGCGTGGCTCTTGCCGACGACGATGCTGCCGGCCGCCGCGGCGGTCCGACTGCCGATATGCTGCCGTCCGGCTGCCGGGCACTGCCGTCCGGTGCCCCACGGGGGTATCAGGAGCGGAAACTCGCATGTCAGGAACGCTGCGTTTCGAGATCCTCGGGCCTCAGCGGGCCTGGTACGCCGACCGGGAGATCGATCTCGGCCCCGGTAAGCAGCGTGCCGTGCTTGCCGTTCTGCTGCTCTCCGTCGGCCGTTCGGTGCCCACGGGGCAGATCGTCGAGGCGGTCTGGCCGGAGGATCCACCCGCGAACGGCCCCAACGTGGTGCAGAAGCACGTCGCCGGGTTGCGCCGGGTGCTGGAGCCGGACCGGTCACCGCGTACGCCGGGGCAGGTGCTCAGCCTGACCGACGCCGGTTACCTGTTGCGGGTCGACCCCGATGGGGTGGACGCTGTCCGCTTCGAGCGGACGGTGCACCGCGCCCGGCAACGCCACGCGGAGGGCCGCGCCACCGAGGCGCTGAGCGAGCTGGCCGCAGCGCTGGAGCTGTGGCAGGGGGAGCCGTTCGTCGGTTTCACCGGGCCGATATTCGATGCCGCCCGGCAGCGGCTTGTGGAGTTGCGGGCGGTGGCGCTGGAGACCCGTGCCGAGCTGACACTTGACCTCGGCCGGCACCGGGAACTGATCGGCGAGCTGCGGGAGTTGGTGGCCGAGTTCCCCGTCCGGGAACGGCTGCGGCACCAGCTCATGCTCGCGCTGCACCGCAGCGGCCGGCAGGCCGAGGCGCTCGCCGCCTACCGGGAGTTCGGCAGCCTGCTCCGGGAGGAGTACGGCATCGAGCCGGGCGAAGCGCTCCAGGAACTGCACCGGCGCATCCTGCGCTCCGACCCGACGCTCACGGCACCTTCGGAGCCGCTGACGGCACCGGCGAAGCCGCTTACGGCACCGGCGAAGCCGCTTACGGCACCGGCGAAGCCGTCGGATGATCGGCAGCTGCCCGCGTTGGCGCCGTCCCCGACCGCCGGGCTCAGGTCCGGCGCCTGGGAGCCGCCGAGCGCGCCGGGTCGGTTCCCGAGCGACGTCGGCTATCCGCCGCCGGCCCTGCTCCCGCCGCCGATCCTGCTCCCGCCACCGGTGGCCGACAGCCGGCCTGCGAGACCCCAGTCGCCGCCCTGGGCGAGCAGGGCCGCCACCCTCGCCGGTACGGTGCTCGTCCTGTTCTCCTTCGGTTGTCTGACCTGGCTGGTGATCCTGGCCTACGCGGTCTGGCGGCGTAGCTGGCGTCTCGCCGTCGCCGGCATCGGCTACCTGGCGATAGTCGTCGTCGAGGTGGCACTGCTCGACACCGAGAACCCGGACGCCGAGGTGCCCGGCCTTGAGGCGGTTACGTTCCTCGGGCTGGCCGTCGTCACCTGGATCCTCGGAGCGGTGCACGTGATCCTGCTCAGCCGAGGGCTCTGGGCTGCGATCACCGGAAACCTGGGCGGCAGCGCGAAGCAACGCGCCCAGGAGGAGCGGCGCATCCGTCGTGAGCACGCCCGCTACCTGCTCTACCACCACCCGGCGGCCCGCGACGAGCTGCGCGTGGGGCGGCCCGACCTTCCCCGGACCTTCGACGACGGCGGTCTGATCGACGTCAACGCGGTCCCGGAGCAGGTGCTCACCGGCCTGCCCGGCCTGACGTCCGAGCAGTGCCGGCAGATCGCTGTGGACCGGTGGCTACGCGGCCCGTACACCTCGATGGAAGAACTCGCCGCGCGCTGCCTGCTGCCGCCGACGGCCACCGAGCCCCTGCGCGACCTGCTGCTGTTCCTCCCTCCAGCCGTCCTGGCCGACGAGGCGCGGGCGCCCGGATCGTGACCGCCACCTCCCGCGCGGGCCGGGGTTCTGACGCACGGCGCTGGTAGACATGTCGGGTGGAGACAGCAGAGCGGGCGGCGGTACGGGAGCGGGCCGAGGCGGTGCTGCGCCGGCTGGCCGGTGAGCACGCCCGGCTGCGTGAGGACCAGTGGCGGGCCATCGAGGCGCTTGTCGTCGACCGGCGGCGGGTGCTCTGCGTGCAACGCACCGGCTGGGGCAAGTCGGCTGTCTACTTCGTGGCCACCGCGTTGCTGCGCGACAGCGACCAGGGTGGCGCGCAGGGCGGCCAGCACGGCCCGACCGTCATCGTGTCGCCGCTGCTGGCGTTGATGCGTAACCAGGTCGAGGCGGCAGCGCGGGCCGGCATCCGGGCTCGCACGATCAACTCGGCGAACCTCGACGAGTGGGACGCCATCACCGCCGAGATCCAGGCCGGTGCTGTGGACGTGCTGCTGATCAGCCCGGAGCGGCTCAACAACCCCGATTTCCGCGACGGCGTGCTGCCGAAGCTTGCCGCGACCACCGGCCTGCTTGTCGTCGACGAGGCGCACTGTGTCTCCGACTGGGGGCACGACTTCCGGCCGGACTACCGACGGCTGCGCACGTTCCTCGCCGAGCTGCCGGAGCGCACCCCGGTGCTGGCCACCACCGCCACCGCGAACGCCCGGGTCACCCAGGACGTGGCCGAGCAGTTGGGCGACGCGCTCGTCCTGCGCGGCACCCTGGACCGCGAGTCGCTGCGCCTCGGTGTGCTCGACCTGCCCACACCGGCGCACCGGCTGGCCTGGCTCGCCGACCACCTGGACGAGCTGCCCGGCTCGGGCATCGTCTACACGCTCACCGTTGCGGCAGCGGGGGAGACGACCGAGTTCCTGCGCTCCCGGGGCTACCCGGTCGCCTCCTACACCGGGCAGGCCGAGGACGCCGACCGGCGAGCCGCCGAGCAGGACCTGCTGGACAACAAGATCAAGGCGTTGGTGGCGACCAGCGCGCTGGGCATGGGCTTCGACAAGCCCGACCTGGGCTTCGTCGTCCACCTCGGCGCTCCGCCCTCACCGATCGCGTACTACCAGCAGGTCGGCCGCGCCGGCCGTGCCGTCGAACACGCCGAGGTGCTGCTGCTGCCCGGCACCGAGGACGCCGCGATCTGGCGCTACTTCGCCTCGCTGGCGTTCCCGCCCGAGCAGCAGGTCCGGGCCGTGCTGGCAGCCCTGCACACCGACCGCCCGCTCTCCACCCAGGCCCTCGAACCCCTCGTCGACCTGCGCCGCGCCCGGTTGGAGCTGATGCTCAAGGTCCTCGACGTGGACGGCGCGGTCCGCCGGGTGCGCGGTGGCTGGCTCGCCACCGGCGAGCCCTGGGTCTACGACGAGGGCCGGTTGCGCCGCGTCGCCGAGGCGCGCACCGTCGAGCAACAGGCAATGCGGGAGTACGCGTCGACCCCCGACTGCCGGATGCGATATCTGCGGGAGCGCCTGGACGACACCGGGGCGACCGACTGCGGCCGGTGCGACAGGTGCGCCGAGCCCCTGTTCTCCGCCGACGTGTCCACCGCCGCGCTCACCGCCGCGCAGGCGTTCCTGGGCCGCCCCGGCGTGGAGATCGCGCCGAAGAAGCTCTGGCCGACCGGGTTGGAGGCTGTGGGCGTACCCCTGAAGGGCCGGATCGCCCCGACGGACCAGGCGCTGCCGGGGCGCGCCGTGGGGCGTCTCTCCGACCTGGGTTGGGGTGGCCGGCTGCGCGAGCTGGTCGGCCCGGAGGCAGTCGACACGGCGGTGCCCGACGACGTGGCCGGGGCCGTCGTGGAGGTACTGAAGGCGTGGGCGCACGGCGACGCCCCGTGGCCCCGCCGGCCGGTGGCGGTGGTCGCGGTCGGGTCCCGGCGACGGCCCCGGCTGGTGGGCTCGCTTGCCGAGCGGATCGCGGCCGTGGGCCGGCTGCCGCTGCTTGGCGAGATCGCGTCGACAGGTCCGGGCGGCCCCGGTGGGCCGCGCGGCAACAGCGCCCAGCGGGTACGCGCGCTGCACGACGCCTTCACGGTGCCAGCCGACCTGGCCGACGCGCTGGCCGGCCTGGACGGCCCGGTGCTGCTCGTCGACGATCTTGTCGACTCGGGCTGGACGATGACGATCGTGACCCGCGCTCTGCGCCGGGCCGGCGCACCGGACGTGCTGCCCCTCGCTCTCGCGGTGGCCGGCTGACCGGTCGCTCCCCGCCCGGAGCGGAAAAGTTCCCGGCGCGGGCGGATTGCGACGGTCGCCACGCCGTCGCGACGTCGACCAGGGCTGGCCAGCGGCGACGGTACCGTGGGCGACATGACCGATCCGCACCCCGTCCCCTGCGCGCGCCCGCTGGACGCCGGCGCCGCCGCGACGGGCCACGTGCTGGACGCCTGCAGTGTCTGACCAGGTCTCCTCCGTAGCGGACCGGAGCACGATCCGGCTTGCGCTTGTGGTCGGCGGCCTGGTGCTCGCCGTGCTGCTCGGGTTCGGCCTCGGCCGTCTCAACAGCGGAGGGACCGGCGGCACCGCCACCGCCGGTGTGTCGTCATCGACCGACGGGCACACCCACCCGCCGGGCACCGGAGTCCACGATCACGGTGCCGTGACGGGCACCGACGGGCAGGCGGGCGCCGAAGCCGGCG
This sequence comes from Micromonospora sp. DT41, assembly GCF_049841715.1. Taxonomy (NCBI): domain Bacteria; kingdom Bacillati; phylum Actinomycetota; class Actinomycetes; order Micromonosporales; family Micromonosporaceae; genus Micromonospora; species Micromonospora sp. DT41. The sequence goes on from NZ_JBNCKU010000003.1 coordinate 424,101, forward strand.
GCCTGTCGGTCAGCTCGTCCGGCTACACGTTCGCGCCGCTGGCCACCGAGTTCCCGGTCGGCCAGCAGGGGCAGTTGCGCTTCCAGGTGCGGGACGCGCAGAGCCGGCCGGTCACCCGCTTCGCGGTCGTGCACGACAAGCCGATGCACCTCATCGTGGTCCGCCGCGACCTCACCGGCTACCAGCACCTGCATCCGACAATGGCGTCCGACGGCACCTGGTCGGTGCCGCTGACCCTCGCCCAGCCGGGCGTCTGGCGGGCGTACGCCGATTTCACAGCGGTGGCCGACGACGGCGGCCAGACGGCCGTGACCGTCGGCGTGGACCTCGTCGCGCCAGGCGGCTACCAGCCGCGCCCACTGCCGAAGCCTGCCACGTCGACGACTGTGGACGGGTTCACCGTCAGCTACCAGGGCAGCCCGCAGGCCGGGGCGACTGTGCCGTTGACGTTCCGGGTCGAAGGCGCGGGCGGTGTCGCGGCGTTGGAGCGCTACCTCGGCGCGTACGGGCACCTGGTGGCGCTGCGGGAGGGCGACCTCGGCTACCTGCACGTGCACCCGGAACTGGAACTGGTGGACGGCCAGGTGAAGTTCTGGCTGACCATTCCCGACCCGGGGCGCTACCGCCTGTACCTCGACTTCCAGGTCGACACGATCGTGCACACCGCCGAGTTCACGCTGACGATCCCCTGACCCACACCTCGCGGTGGGGTCAGCCGGCTCGGCGGATGGGGCGGCGGGCCAGGTAGCGGAGGAGGTCGCGGATGTGGTGTTTTTCCTCGGCCGGGACGGTGGGATCGGCCAGCCGGTCCAGGATGACGCGGACGTCCGCCTCTACCGGACCGTCGTCGCCGCGCTTGCGGGGTGCCGGCCCCGCGTCGGGCAGCCCGAGTGCCCGGAACGCGGCTGCCACCGGCAGGTCCAGTGCGGCGCAGAAACCGCGAACCTTTGCCAGCTCGGGGTAATCCTGCCAGTCGCCAGCCAGCCAACGGAACACCGTGGAGCGACCCACGCCCGTGTGTTGGGCAAGATCGGTCACGGTCCAGCCGCGCTCGTCGCGCGCGTCGTCGATGGCGCGACGGACGAAGCGGGCGAAGGCCATCTGCGGTGTAACGTCTGCGGAACCCATCCGTGTGTGTTGATCCCTCCCGGCTGGGCACTGGGCGATGCATCACGAGAGTAGTACGCCCGCAGGCGGAAACCACTGACTGACCACACAAACCGTCCCATCGATGAGACTCCGTCTCCCGCTGTACCTGTGCCACCACCGAGCGATCATCGTCGTTCTTCTACTAAGCTCGGTGCCCGTCCCGGCAGGGCGTTTGTTCGCCTGTCGCCTCCGATCGGACCACCGCCGAGGAGCACCATGGCCGAATCGAGTCGTCCGCGACCGTACCAACCTGGTGCGGTGAGCCTCTTCTTCGTCGCCAAGGCTGGCGTGTTCGCCGCCGCGTTCTGGATCTGGTTGCTGTTGATGGCGTTCCGCACCCACGAGGCGACCGGTGTGGACGTGCTGGCCGCAACCGGCGCCATCACCACGACGCTTGTCGCCGTCGTGCTGGGCTCCCGGTTGGCGTTGCAGCGCAACGCCGCCATCCGGCATGCCGAGACGAAGAAGCTGCTCGTCGACATTTCGTGGAACGCCTTCGCGGCGGCCGGCAACGCCGAGGGCGCGGGCAAGGTGGTGCCCTTCCCGATCAGCCCGGTCGGGGGCGACCGCGTCAACCAATGGCCCGACGGGGACCGGGTGTCGGTGTTCGACCGTGGTCTCGGCGGTCGGGACCGGGGCAGCAGCGGCGGCCGGCGACGCTGAAGCCGGACCGGCTAGGCGACGGGTGGCTGGTCGGCGGTGGCCAGCAGGCTCTCCAGGCGGGGCGTGACCCGCCACTTGTCGACCAGTTCGCGGTACTCCGCACGCTGGGCCCCGGTTGCCTCGGCGCCGGTACGGCGGGCACGGATCAGCAGGTTGCGCGGGGTGTGCTGGGAGTCCACGAACTCCACCACCTCGGCCCGGTAGCCGTGCACCCGCAGCAGCCCGGCCCGCAGCGCGTCGGTGAGGACGTCGGCGAAGCGCTCGCGCAGGATGCCCTGCCGGGTCAGCAGGTCGTACGGGGTAGGTGGGGGCTGTGTGCGTAGCTGCTTGGCCAGGTCGTGGTGGCAGCAGGGCGCGGCAAGCACCCAGCGGGCCTCCCAGCGCACCGCGCGGGCCAGCGCCTCGTCGGTGGCGGTGTCGCAGGCGTGCAGCGCCAGCACCAGATCCGGCGCGGGGTCGACGACCGCGTCGGCGATAGTCCCGGCCACGAAGCTGACCTTGTCGGCCCAGCCCAGTCGCTGCGCCAGCTCGGTGTTGCGCCGCCGCTGGTCCTCACGGACGTCAACGCCGATCAGCTCGACGTCGAGCCCACGCCGGGACAGGTAGCGGTACGCGGCGAAGGTCAGGTAGGCGTTGCCGCAGCCCAGGTCGACAACCCGCAACGGGCCGGTCAACTCGTCGGGCAGTGTGGCGGCCAGGGCCCGCAGGAACGCGTCCACCTGGCGGCGTTTGGCCGCCGAGCCGCCGATCTCGGCGAAGATCTCGTCACCCGGGTCCAGCAGGTATTCCTTCGCCCGGTCATTTCCAGCGGGCGCTGCCGCCGGTCGGGCCGTCGCCGCCCGGTGCACCTGCGCCTCGCCGGACTTGGTGACCCGCAGTTGGAGCGTCGCGTCGGCCGTCTCGACGTGCCAGTTGCCGAACGGCTCGGCCAGCAGCTCGTCGACCGCCGCAGCCGACTCCGCGCCGAGGGCGACATTGCGGGTGTACGGGCGTACACCGTCGGAGGTGGCGATCTGGAGCCGGGGACCGGCCTTGATCGTCACCGGCCGCAGTTCGGCCCGGGCCACTGCGGGACGGCGACCCCGTCGGCGGCCGGCGGCGACGGCCCTGGTCAGAGTGGGGTCGAGGAGCAGGGTGCGGACCTCGGTGAGGGCGGCGTCCAGTGGTTCCGGCATCGTTCCATCTTCGGCAGGTGGGGCGGGAAGGGAACATCCCCCGTACCGCGCTCAGGCGGTCCGGGGGATGTCGGGTGGATCTGCGGGTCAGTCCGCGGTCGCCTCGGCCGGCGTACCCGCGCCGGAACCGCCAGAACGGCGGCGCCGGCGGCGACGCGGCTTGGACGGCTCGCCGTCGGCGGCGGCTGCGGCCGGTTCGGCCGGTGCCGCGTCGGCGGAGATCACCGCGGTGGCCTCGGCCGCGACCGGCTCGCCGGCCCGGCGGCGACGCCTGCGGCGCGGAGTACGGGTGGCCTCGTCGCCAGCGGCGTCGGCTGGTGCCTCGGCGGCCGGCGTATCGGCGTCGGTGCGGTCGCGGCGGCCGTCGCCCCGGCCACGGCGCTCGCCCCGGCCCTCGCTACGGCTCTCACCGCGACGCGGACCGCGACCACCGCTGTCGCCCCGGCGGGAACGGGTCGTCCCACCCAGGTCTTCCTCGATCTCGGCGGACAGGCCGGCCCGGGTGCGCTCCGCCGTGGGCAGCGTGCCGCTGACCTCGGTGGCGATGTGCAGGTCGGTGTAGAGGTGCGGCGACGTGTGGTACGTCTCCGGCGGCTCGGGCATGTCCAGACCGAGGGTCTTGTCGATGATCCGCCAGCGGGGCATGTCGTCCCAGTCGACGAAGGTCACCGCGACGCCCGTCGCTCCAGCCCGGCCGGTCCGGCCGATGCGGTGGGTGTAGGTGTCCTGGTCTTCCGGGCAGTCGTAGTTGATGACGTGGGTGACGCCTGTGACGTCCAGGCCCCGGGCCGCCACGTCGGTGGCGACCAGGATGTCGATCTTGCCAGCCCGGAAGGCCCGCAGGGCCCGCTCGCGGGCGCCCTGGCCCAGGTCACCGTGCACCGCTGCGACCGCGAACCCGCGGAAGTCCAGGTCCTCGGCGACCCGGTCGGCAGCCCGCTTGGTACGCGTGAAGATCATGGTCAGCCCGCGGCCCTCCGCCTGGAGGATGCGCGCCACCACCTCGACCTTGTTCATCGAGTGGGTGCGGTAGACAAGCTGCTGGGTCTGCGGCGACGGGCCGGTCTCGGCGGTGTGCCCGGCGTGGATCGTCATCGGCTGGCGCAGGAAGCGCCGGGACAGGGTGACGATCGGGTCCGGCATGGTGGCCGAGAACAGCATCGTCTGCCGGTCTTCCGGAAGCATCGCGAGGATCTTCTCGACGTCGTCGAGGAAGCCCAGGTCGAGCATCCGGTCAGCCTCGTCGAGGACGAGCGCGCGTACCCGGTCCAGCCGGAGGTGCTTCTGCTTCTGGAGGTCCATCAGACGGCCGGGGGTGCCGACCAGGATCTCGACGCCCTTGCGCAGCGCGTCGATCTGCGGCTCGTACGCCACGCCGCCGTAGATCGGCAGCACCCGGACGCCGCGTGTGCGGCCGGCGGCGGCGAGGTCCTTGGCGACCTGGATGCCCAGCTCACGGGTGGGGACGACGACAAGCGCCTGGGGAACGCCGTCACTGCCCTCGCTCGGAGCGAAGACCCGCTCCAGCAGCGGGACGCCGAAGCCGAGGGTCTTGCCGGTGCCGGTGGGGGCCTGGCCGATGAGGTCCACGCCGCGCAGGGCGATCGGGATCGCGTACTCCTGGATGGCGAACGCACGGGTGATGCCGGCCGCTGCCAGGGCCTCGACGGTCTCGTCGCGGGCGCCGAGCGCGGCGAAGGTGGGGGCCTCCGGCCGAACCGGGGCTGTGGGTGCCAGTTCCTGGCCGTCCATCAGATCTTCAATCAATTCGCTCATGTGGATGTGGGGGTGCCCTCTCGTGGGTGCGCCCGTCATGTCCTCAGGGCGCGTTCGGTATGACGCGGGCCACACGGTCGGGGGCAGACTGCCGAGCCGGACCGGGCCGCACGCGCGCCGCGGGCTGAGCTTCGATCAGATCGGCGCCCACGGCAACTGCTCCATGCTACCTGAACAGGCAAGCTCACGTCCCGATTCCCGGGCGGCCAGCCGCCACGCGGGGGCGCCATCGTGACCCGCGCCACAGCGGCTCTCGCGCGGCTCCGTGTGCCACGCACGGGCCACCCGGCGGGCCTCCGCGCGCGGTAGCCTGCGCTCGTGTCCGCGCCGACCACCCCCGGTCCTGCCGTCGCCGACCTGCTGGGGCTTGTCGCCTTCGGCGAGTTGCTCGCCTTCGAACGGATGGCCGGCGACGCCCGACTCGCCCCCGACCTGCACCGCCGCGCCGGTCTGGACGAGATGGCGGCGGCCGAGATCGCCAACTACCGCAGGCTCGCCGACTGGCTCACCACGCTCGGCGTACTTCCCGAGGTCGCGATGGCGCCCTACGTGGAACCGTTGCAGGCGTACCACGACTCGACCGAGCCACGGGACTGGGCGGAGGTCGTCACCAAGGCGTACGTCGGTGACGCGATCACCGACGACTTCATCCGGGAGATCGCCGACGCGCTCGACGAGCCCGACCGGGCGCTGGTGCTGGATGTGCTGCACGACTCGCGCTACGCGGAGTTCGCCGCCACCGAGATCAGAGCGGCTGTCGCGGCCGACCCCCGCGTGGCCGGCCGGCTCTCCATGTGGGCCCGGCGGCTGGTCGGCGAGGCGTTGTCCCAGGCTGGCCGGGTTGCTGTCGAGCGGCCCGCGCTCACCACGCTGATCGCGCAGGGCGAGCGGGTCGATGTGCCGGGGCTGTTCGGGCGGCTCACCGCGGCGCACACCAGGCGAATGGCGACAGTCGGGCTTAACAACTGACCTACGCGCCGACTGTGCGGTCCCGGCCCGCGGCAGGTGGCCGACGCCGACCTGCCGCGATGGCCGGACCGGTCAGCGGACTGTGAAGCCGACCGCTCGGGGGGACGCCTCGGCGATCTCGACGTAGGCGACCTTCTCGACCGGAACGATGACCCGCCGGCCCTTCTCATCGGTCAGGGAGAGCGTGCCGCCATTGCCGGCGAAGGCGTCGGTCACGATCTGCTCGATCTCGGCCGGCGACTGCGCGCTGTCCAGAACCAGCTCGCGCGGCGCGTACTGCACGCCGATCTTGACCTCCACTGTGCCTCCTCAACTGGGGCGAAAGAACCGCCCTGCGAAGGCTATCCGATCACGGGGGCGGTGGTCAGGCTGACTCACCTTGCAGCGGGAAGCTCGCGATACCCCGCCACGACAACGCCGCCACCAACGCCTCGGCCTCCGCCTTGGGCACCTGCCGGCCCCGGGCAAGCCAGAACTGCGCGGCAGTCTCCGCAGCGCCCACCAGCCCGGAGGCGAGCAACTCGGCGTGCGCCCTGCTCACGCCGGTGTCCGAGATGATCGTGTCGGTGATCGCCGCGATGCAGCCCTGCTCGACCCGCTCCACCCGCTGCCGTACGGCCGGGTCGTTGCGCAGATCCGACTCGAAGACGAGACGGAACGCCTCGCTCTCGTGGTCGACGAAGTCGAAGTACGCCCGCACCGACGCGCTGACCCGCTCCTTGTTGTCGCTCGTGCCGTGCATCGCATCCTGCACTTTGGCAACGATGGCATCACAGTGCGTGTCGAGCAGGGCCAGATAGAGCTCCATCTTCCCCGGGAAGTGTTGATAGAGCACCGGCTTGGAAACCCCGGCCCGCTCGGCGATGTCGTCCATCGCCGCAGCGTGGTAACCCTGCGCGACGAACACCTCCTGCGCCGCTGCGAGCAGCTGCTTACGGCGCGCCGAACGGGGCAGGCGGGTGGGCCTGCCGGCGGTCTGTGCACCGTTCCCCACAGCGGTCATGGGATCCTCCGAGTTCTCCGTACGAGCCGGCATTTTCCCCCCAAGACGGGGCGGCCCGCGATCGCGTCGTGGAAATGGCCCGCCGCTGTAACTTATCGCCACTCTCCCCACACGGTAGCCTCAGCGGGGGCGACCAAGGAGCGCGCGGTGAGTGAAACAGGGCAACCCGGAGCCGCCACCCCGGGAGAGCACGGTGACGGAACGGGTCAGCACGACGACCCGGGCCGTTCCGGCGACGGGTGGGCGCCCCCGGCGGGCGGGTGGTCCCGAGCCGCCGAGCGCGAGGCTGCCCGGGAGCAGGCGCCACGCTGGCAGCCCGACCCCGCGTCCGGTTGGCGGGCCGCATCCGCGAGGCACGGCGACCTGCCTGCCCCGCTGGGCGGCAGGCCCACGGAGCCCGAGCCTCAGGCGCGTGTAAACGGTCACCACACCAACGGTGTCCGTCGCCCCGATCCGGAGACCAACGGCGCGGGGCGCGCCGACGCCGAAACCCACGGTGTACGCCCTCCCGGCGCCGATCTTCCGTCGAGCCGTCCCGCGCCGGTGAGCGCGCCGCCCGGGCTGACCGCGGAGGCCCGGTCCGACGCCTCCGGTGCCCGTCTGGTGGTGCCGGCCCAGCGCCCCGCGCCATCGGGCGAGCAGACGTCTGGCGAGACCGACACCGTGCGGCATTCCACGGCCGATCCGACGGGCCCGCGCAGCGCCCGCTGGGCCGACCCCAAGTTGCCCACCTCGACGCCGTCACCAGTCCAGGTGCCGCCCGTCGGCACCGCCGCCTCCGGTTTCGAGGTGCCGCCCGGCCTCCACGCGCCGACCGGCGAGCGGCAAGCCGCCGACGCCGAGCGTGCGTTCGACGGTGAGCGCGGCTTCGACGGTGAGCGCGGGCTTGACGGTGAACGCGGGCTTGACGGTGAGCGTGGCTTCGACGACGAGCGCGGGTTCGAGGCTGAACGTGGTCTCGACGGGCCGCGAGGCTCCGACGGGCCGCGAGGCTCCGACGCTCCGCGCGGTTTCCGCGGGCCGGCCGGGGAGCGTTCGGCCACCGATACCCCGCGCGGCTGGCGCGAGCCGGAGGCATCGGCCGACCCTGAGCGGGGTGCCGGGCACACCGACGACTCCGCGCCCGATCGCCCTGCCGGGGACACGCACCGGGCGGGGGAGTCGGCGACCATCGAGCCGGACTGGTCCGGGCCGAGCTGGAACCACCCGAGCCGGGGCAGTGGCTGGGAGCCGCCCTGGTCACGCCAGGCCAATGAGCCTGCCGGCCGTCAGGCACGGGACGAGTCCGCGCCGGGTTGGGTCGCCGAGCCCAACCGGCCGTACGAGCCGGTGCGCGCCGAGTCACCCCGCCCGTACGAGCCGGTGCGCGCCGACCCGCCGCAGGCGTACGACACGACCCGGGATGACCCGGACGCCGAGCCCGGCGCAGCCGCACGCTCGCCCTGGGCAGACGGCCCCGCCCCCACAAGCGGCCCACCGGCCGACGGCCCGTCGTGGGCAGGTGGTTCGGATCGGGCACCGGTGAGTGCTCCGCCGTCCCGCCCGTCGTGGGCTGGTGCTTCCGATGCGGCGCCGGTCAGTCCGCCCCCTCGCCCGTCCTGGGCCGGCCCGGCGTCGACCATCCCATCCCCGCCCCGGCCGTCCTGGGCCGGCGGTTCGGATCCGGCGCCGACCAGTGGCCCGCCGTCGCGTCCGTCGTGGTCCGGTTCGGATCCGGCGCCGACCAGTGGCCCGCCGTCGCGTCCGTCGTGGTCCGGTTCGGACCCGGCGCCGACCAGCGGTCCCCCGTCCCGTCCGCCCTGGTCCGGTCCCGATCCGGCGCCGACCAGCGGTCCGCCGTCCCGTCCGTCGTGGCCCGGCGACCCGACCCCCGTCAGCCCGCCTGCCGGCATGCGGCCGTCCTGGGCCGGCCCGGCGCCGACCGACGGCCCGGTGCCAACCGACAGTGCAGTGCGGACCGACGGCCCGGTGCGGACCGGCGGCCCCGTACGGACCGGCAGCCGAACGCCGGCCGACCTGCCGCCTGCGCCTGCCGGTCCACCGCCGACGCTCACCGATGCGCCACCACCACCGATCGCGCCGCCGGCGACTCCGCCGCTGGGGGAACCCGTCCCACCGGCGGAGCGCCCCTCCTGGGCCGGCGGAGCGCCGCCGACCCCGGCGAGCGCGGGTGCCGACCGGCCCGACTGGTCCGAAGGGCGCATACCAACGACCTCGACCGATCGGCCGTCCTGGCCGGCTGCCCGCCTGCCCGGCACACCTCGCGCGAGCGACGCTGGCGAGTCGGCCGGCCCGCTCCGCCCGGAGGCGCGCCCGGTCGCACCGTTCCGGCTCCGGCCGGAGCCGCCCGAGCCGTCCGGTCCGCCCGCCGCCGAGTCGCCCCGCACCGCTTCCCCGGCGACCGGTCCGTCCGCTGGCCCGCAGCCCTCAGCCGGTGCCGTTCCGGCCTCTACCAACAGTGGGTCCGGGCGTCACGACCGGCCCTCATCCACGTCCGTCCCTCCCTACGCCGCTCGCCGATCGGCCCCCGACCTGGCGTCGCCGGCCGATTCCGGCGGCGGCCGATTGCCGGACACCGCGGTGCTGCCGCAGCGCGTCCCCGCGGAACCGGACGTGCCCGTCGTGCCGGAGCCGCCAGCCGTGGAACCACCCGCCGAAACTCCCGAACTCGCCCGTATCGCCACCCACCTGCGACGCGACGACGAGCCCGCACCGCTGCGGGAGCGTCCCGAAGGGTTCGACGTCAACGCCATCCTGGACGCCGTACGGGAGGTGGCAGGTGTCCGCGACGCCGCGTTGCGCCGCACCCCGGCGGGCGCGCACAGCCTGCGACTGGACCTGGCTGACGGAGCCGACCCGGCCGAGGTGAGTCGGCAGGTCGCACGGCTGCTCCAGGAGCGGATGGGGCTCGCTGCCGCCCCACAGAACGTGCCGGGCCTGCCAACCGCCCCGCCACCACCGGTCCGCCGCCGCGCGGCCGACCCGCGTGCCGCCGAACCCACTGGCGCCGAGCCGCGCGACACCCTCGCGCAGGCGCGATCGGCCAGCGAGGCGGCGGCCGGTCGCCCGACCGGGAGCAGGGTCGAGGCCACACCTGCGGCCCCGGAGCGGTGGTCCGGCCCGGACGCCGCGCGTCGACGGAGGGCGGCCGCCCCGCACCGGGGCCGCGCCACAGTCGAGGAGCCCGGCTCGGTCTCGGCCGCGCCCGCCGGTGCGGCCACCGGCAGTCCGGCGACCGTGGGTACGTCGTACTCCGGTGGTCAGGTGACCACGACGGAGTCGGCGCCGTCGCGCCCGCTGGACACCGGCGGCACGCCGGGGCCGCGGGTGGTCATCGACCATGTGCAGGTAAGCACCTTCGGCCTGGACGCCAATGTGGAGGTCCGGCTGCTGGCCGGCGCCGAGAGCGCCGCCGGGTACTCCACCGGGCCGGCTGTGGACGGCTACGTGCTGCGTCTCTGCGCTGTGGCTGCGGCCGCCGCCGTGGACGAGTTGTTGAGCGGCGCCGAGAACGCCGAGCGTGGGCGCTGTTTCGTCGAGCACGCGGCGGTGGTGCCGTTCGGCAACTGCGAGGTGGCCACCGTTGTGGTGCTGCTTGTCTGCGAGGGTTGGGTCGAGCAGCTCGCCGGCTCGGCCCTGGTGGCAGGCGACCCCCGGCAGGCGGTGGTACGGGCCACGCTCGCGGCGGTCAACCGTCGGCTGGAGGCGCTGCTGTCCTGAGCGGTCCGGGGCAGACTGGAGGTATGAAGCGCGCGACCCTCTGGCCGGACCACCTCCTTCCCGAGGCCGACCTTCCGCCGCCGTGGCCGGGCCGGGAGGTCCGCTTCGGCGGCTCGGCGTTGTACGTGCGGGACACCCCCGCCACGTCCGCCGGTGCGGAGCCGGCGCTGTACGTGCACGGGCTGGGCGGCTCGTCGCAGAACTGGACGGATCTGGCCGGGCTGCTGGCCGACCGGTTGGACGGTCAGGCCATCGACCTGCCGGGTTTCGGCCGTAGTGAGCCGGGTCGCCGCTACACGATTCCGGCCTTCGCCGACCTGGTCATCAGGTGGATCGAGCACTCCGGCCGAGGGCCGGTCCACCTGTTCGGCAATTCGCTTGGCGGGGCGATCTCGGTGCAGGTGGCCGGGCTCCGGCCCGACCTGGTCCGTACCCTCACCCTGATCTCTCCGGCGCTGCCGTTCCTGGACTTCCGGCGCTCGTTGCAGGGTCGGATGCTGCCGGTGCTGGCGATTCCCGGTGGCGAGCGGCTGGTCGCCCGGTACCTCACCCAGCTCGCGCCCGAGATCATGGCCCAGCAGGTGCTGGAGGCGTGTGTCGCCGACCTGAGCCGGATCGGTGAGCAGCGCCGCGCCGAGGCGTTGGAGGAGATCCGGGTGCGCTATCAGGCGGCGCACTACGCGGCCGCGTACGTCCGGACGTTCCGGGGTCTGGTGTCCAGCTTCCTGCGGTCGTACCTGCCGGGGCCGGGTTCGCTGTGGCGGCTCGCCGGGTCGGTACGCGCGCCGGCGCTCGTTGTGGGTGGCCGGGAGGATCGCCTTGTCGACGTACGCGTCGCGCCGCAGACCGCCCGTGTCATCCCGGACAGTCGGCTGCTGATGCTTGACGGGGTCGGTCACGTGGCGCAGTTGGAGGTGCCCCGGCTGGTCGCCCGCGCTGTGGTTGGTCTGCTCGCCGAAACGGAGGAGTCCGGGCGGAGGTCTGATCTGGCAGGCTGAGCCGGATGCCCAGGTCTGCTCGCCGTCACCGGCGCTTCGCGTTGATCGCCCAGCTGGTGGCGGTGGTGGTGGCTGTCGTCGCGGCGGTGACAGTCGTCGCCGAGGGACCGGGCCGCAAGCCCGACCGGTTGTCCGCCGAGGAGGTCGGCCCGCCGCCGATTGTGGCCGGGCCGTTGCCACCGTCTGTCGAGCCGTCCCCGTCCCCGTCCGTGCCGCCGGTGACGCCGTCGAGCCTGCCGCCGGTGCTGCGGATGCCCGGGGCGGTGCCGACCGCGGGCACCGGCCGGTTCGGTTACGACGATCGCACCGGTCCCGTGCTGGGCCGTGCGGGTGCGCTGCGCAACTACCGGGTGGCTGTCGAGGCGGGCAGCAACGAGGACGCCGCCGCGTTCGGGCAGGCGGTCGAGACGGCGCTGGCCGGGCCGGGCAGTTGGGTCGACAGTGGCCGGTTGCGGTTGCGGCAGGTGCCGGGGGACGCGCCCAGGGACTTCACCGTCTACCTGGCGACCGCCCGTACGGCGGGTCGGATGTGTGCCGCCGGTGGGGTGAACATCTCGGTCGGTGGGCGGCCGTACACGTCGTGCCGCGCGTCCGGTCAAGTGATCATCAACTTGGATCGGTGGCGGCTGTCCGTGCCGCATTTCGTGGCGGCTGGTGTGCCGCTCTCGGTCTACCGGACGTACGTGGTCAATCACGAGGTGGGTCACCAGCTCGGGCACCGGCATGAGCGCTGCCCGGGTGCGGGCCGGCAGGCGCCGGTGATGATGCAGCAGACACTTTTCCTCAAGGGGTGCCGGGCCAATCCGTGGCCGTACCTGAACGGTCGGCGCTACTCCGGCCCTCCGCTCTGAGCTGCTGCTCCGACACGCCGACCGGGTTCGCCGCCTTCAGGCCGTCTTGCGTAAATAGCGGCAAAAGCGGAGATATGCCCGAATAATCTGGCAGGCTGGCACCATGATGCCGTCTGCCCCTTACGGCTCGCCCGAGCCGCCCGCGGACCGACCGGCGTACGAGGGCGCGCGTCCCACGCTCGTCCGGATGCGTCGACGGCGACGCCGCAGCCTGCTGCTCGGCGTACTCCTTCTCGCCACCGCCATCGGCGTGACACTGAGCCGGAGCGGCGAAGCCCCGGTCGAAGCGCCGGCCACCACCCAGGGCGGGATGGGGCACGGCGGAGGGCTGGGCGCCCACCCGGAGCCCACCGGGTATCCGTCGGTCGGGGCGGGCCGGTTCACAGCGGCCGACGGCGAGACACCTGTGCACGGCGAGGACGGGCCGTTGCGCCGCTACCGGGTCGTCGTGGAGCGCGGCACCGGCCAGGACGCCGCCGCGTTCGCCGCCCGGGTGGACGCGGTGCTCACCGACCCGCGCAGCTGGATCGCCTCCGGTGAGCTGCGGATCCAGCGGGTGGCCGACGCCGGAGCCGCCGACTTCACCATCTACCTGGCCACGCCTGTCACCTCCGAGCGGATGTGCGCCGAGGGCGGGCTGACCACCGAGCGCTACACGTCCTGTCGGCTGCCAGGTCAGGTCATCATCAACCTCGCCCGCTGGCAGGAGGCGGTGCCTGACTACGGGGCGCCGCTGGAGACGTACCGCACATATGTGATCAATCATGAGGTCGGTCACGAGTTCGGCGAGGATCACGAGGCGTGCCCCGGCCCGGGGGAGCCCGCGCCGGTGATGCAGCAGCAGACGTACGGGCTGCGGGGCTGTGTGGCGAACGCCTGGCCGTACCTGGACGGCCGTCGCTATTCGGGCGACATCGTGCCCTGATCGACCCCGGTCGTCGTTATTCCCGCTCCCGCATCGCGGGCCAGTGTCCTCCCTCATGGCCGAGAGGGGCTCCGGCGAGCAACAATGGCGCGGTTCGCACCGCCGATCCCGGGGAGTCCACCGTGTCGTTGCCCCCGCTCGTCGAACCCGCCGCCGAGCTGACCGTTGACGAGATCCGCCGCTACTCACGCCATCTGATCATCCCGGACGTCGGGGTGACCGGGCAGAAGCGGCTGAAGAACGCCCGGGTGCTCTGTGTCGGCGCCGGTGGCCTCGGCTCGCCCGCCCTCATGTACCTCGCTGCCGCAGGTGTCGGTACCCTCGGCATCATCGACTTCGACACCGTCGACGAGTCGAACCTCCAGCGCCAGATCATCCACGGCGTGTCCGACATCGGCCGCTCCAAGGCCGAGTCCGCCGCCGCGTCGATCCGCGAGATCAACCCGCTGGTCAACGTGGAGATCCACAACACCGCCCTGGACCGGGAGAACGTCCGCGAGATCTTCGCCCAGTACGACCTGATCGTGGACGGCACCGACAACTTCGCCACCCGTTACATGGTCAACGACGCGGCGGTGCTGCTCGGCAAGCCGTACGTCTGGGGCTCGATCTACCGGTTCGACGGTCAGGCGTCGGTGTTCTGGGCCGAGCACGGCCCCTGCTACCGGTGCCTCTACCCGGAGCCCCCGCCGCCGGGCATGGTCCCGTCCTGCGCCGAGGGCGGCGTGCTCGGGGTGCTCTGCGCGTCGATCGGGTCGATCCAGGTCAACGAGGCGATCAAGCTGCTCGCCGGCGTCGGCGAGCCGCTTGTCGGCCGCCTGATGGTCTACGACGCCCTGGAGATGGAGTACCGCAAGATCAAGGTCCGCAAGGACCCGAACTGCGTGCTCTGCGGCGAGAACCCGACGGTCACCGACCTGCTGGAGGACTACGAGGACTTCTGCGGCGCGGTCTCCGAGGAGGCCCAGGAGGCGACCCTCGACTCGACGATCACCGCCTTGGAGCTCAAGGAGTGGCAGGACGCCGGCAAGGACATCTTCCTCGTCGACGTGCGCGAGCCGGCCGAGTACGAGATCGTCCGGATCCCCGGCTCCACCCTGATCCCCAAGGGCGACATCCTCTCCGGTGAGGCCCTCGCGAAGCTGCCGCAGGACCGGCAGGTAGTGCTGCACTGCAAGTCCGGTGTCCGCTCGGCGGAGGCTCTCGCCGCGCTCAAGGCGGCCGGGTTCCGTGACGCCGTGCACGTGCAGGGCGGCGTGCTGTCCTGGATCAAGCAGATCGACCCGTCGCTGCCCGCGTACTGACCGGTTGGCTCGGGGCTGCGGTGCACGCCGCGCCCCGAGCCGCCCCCGGTACGACGAGCGCCCCCACGGCAAGCCCGTCGACAGTGCGGCAAATCGACGCGTAAGCGCTCCGAGCAGCCCTGTGACCGGAGCGTCGCAGCCATACCGGCCTGGCCGATTCCCCGAGGCGGTATCACGTCTGCGCAGGTAGCGTCTCTGCCGTGGTCGACTTGAATGCCGCGATCGGGTTCGTCGTGGCGCATGGGGATGCGGTGGAGCGTGCCCGCCTCTCCTGGCTGCGCAACGGCACACCCCCGCCTCCGGAGGTGTTGGAGACCGCTGAGGTCGGCCAGTCGCCCGACGGTGGGTGGCCCGCTATGTGGGGCGGCGAGATCGCCTCGGTCGACGCCACCTGCTTCCGGCTCGCCGAGTTGGACGACCTGGGCGCGCTGGCCCGTCCCGCCGCACGCCGCGCCCTGGACTGGTTGGCGTCCCGGCAGCAGGCCGACGGCGGCTGGGACGAGGACGCCTCGCTCGCCGGTTCGGCTCCGGAGTGGGCCCGCCCCGGCGACCCGGAGGCCAAGCTCTTCCTCACCGGCAACGCCGGGTTCTGGCTCACTGTCGCCGGCCTGGACGCCCGAGCCTCCGGCCCGCTCGATCACCGCGTCGGCGGGGCGTACGCCGGGGTGGTGCAGGCGGCGGCCCATTCGATCGCCGCGCGACTGCGCCCGGACGGCAGTTGGCCGTCGTTCCTCGCCGCCGGGTGGCTGAGCGCTGCCGTCCTGCACCGGCAGGACATGTTCCAGGAGTCCGCGCGGATCCAGGTGGTGCTCGCCGAGCGGATGCCGAAGATGTCCCCGGGCGACGTCGCCTGGCTGGCGGCCACGCTGCGCCGGGTCGGCATCGACCTCCAGGACTGGATCATGGTGCGTGCCCTGCGGCGACTGACCGAGACCCAGCGCAGCGACGGCGGTTGGGAGAGCGAGGACGGCCACCAGTTCGACGTGCACTCCACGCTGTCGGCGATCCGCGCCTGCCGCCCGGCGACGGTGCCCGGTCAGAAGCGGCCCGCCCTCCAGGCCGGCGGGCCGCCCGTCCGCCCGGAGGACAGGCCGCCGGTCCGCCCGACTGCGGTGCCGCCTGTCCATCAGACGGCAGTGCCGCCCGCCCGTCCGGAGGCGGTGCCGCCGGCCCGCCAGGTTGCCGTGCCGCCCGTCGGCCAGACGGCCGTGCCGCCCGTTCGCCAGGCTGCAGTGCCGCCCGTTTGGCGGGAGACCGGGCCGTCGGGGCTGGCGGAGACCGCCGGTTGAGCCGCCGCGTCAGCGCAGGTGACCGTTGCCTGTGACGACGTACTTGGTGCTTGTCAGCTCGGGCAGGCCCATCGGGCCGCGGGCGTGCAGCTTCTGCGTCGAGATGCCGATCTCCGCGCCGAACCCGAACTCGCCCCCGTCGGTGAACCGGGTGGAGGCGTTCACCATCACCGCCGCCGCGTCGACACGGGCCACGAAGTCGCGGGCCGCGTTCGCCGAGTCGGTGAGGATCGCCTCGGTGTGCCCGGTGCCGTACTCGCGGATGTGCGCGACCGCCGCGTCAAGTGAGTCGACCACCGCCACGGAAATGTCAGCCGACAGGTATTCGGTGGCGTAGTCCTCCTCGGTGGCCGGGACCACCGCCGGGGAGTACGCGGCCACCTCGGGGGAGCCGTGCACTGTCACCCCGGCCTCGGCGAACGCGGCGAGCATCGGCGGCAGGAACGCGTCGGCGACGTCGGCGTGCACCAGCAGCGACTCGGCGGTGTTGCAGGTGGACAGCCGCTGGGTCTTGGCGTTCAGCGTCACGGCCACGGCCTGCGAGACGTCCGCTGCGGCGTCGACGTACACGTGGCAGTTGCCCACCCCGGTCTCGATCACCGGCACTGTGGACTCCTCCACCACGGTGCGGATCAGCGACGCGCCGCCGCGCGGAATCAGCACGTCGACGAGCCCTCGGGCGCGCATCAACTCCTTTACCGACTCGCGGGAGCTGGCGTCGAGCAACTGCACAGCGTCGGCGGGCAGCCCCGCCTCGGCGACCGCGTCCCGCAGCACCGCCACCAGAGCGGCGTTCGAGTGCGCGGCCGAGGACGACCCGCGCAGAAGGGCGGCGTTGCCGGACTTCAGGCAGATGCCGGCGGCGTCCACCGTGACGTTGGGGCGCGCCTCGTAGATGATGCCGACCACCCCGAACGGCACCCGGATCTGGCGCAGCTCAAGGCCGTTGGGCAGTGTCGAGCCCCGGACCACCTCGCCTACCGGGTCGGGCAGCGCGGCCATCTGGCGCAACGCGTCCGCGATGCCGGCCACCCGGCCCGCGTCGAGCGCGAGTCGGTCCAACACGGCCGCGCTGAGCCCGGCTTCCCGACCGGCCGCGAGGTCCGCCTCGTTCGCGGTCAGGATCTCCGGTGTACGCGTGACAAGCGCGTCGGCCATCGCGACAAGCGCGGCGTCCTTGACGGTACGGGTGGCCACTGCCAGAGTCGCGGCGGCGTCCCGCGCCCGTCGAGCCTGCTCGGCGACGCTCATTCTGCACTCCTTTGGTGTTAGGAAGGGCCCCCTATACAACGCCAGGCGTTAATAAGGTGCCCTTGCTTACAGCAGTACGAGGTCGTCGCGGTGGACGACCTCCCGTTCGTAGGCCGGGCCGAGCGCCGCGGCGAGTTCGGAGGTGGAGCGACCGAGCAGCCCGGGCAGCTCCACCGCGTCGTAGTTGACCAGCCCACGGGCGACCGGAGCGCCAGCGGTGTCGACGAGGTCGACCGGGTCGCCGGCGGTGAACGTGCCGTCCACGGCGGTGATGCCGGCGGGCAGCAGCGACTTGCGTCGCCCGACGACGGCGGCCACGGCGCCCGGGTCGAGGTGCAGCCGGCCGCGTGGCGAGGTGGCGTGGGCAAGCCAGAACAGCCGGGCCGTCGGGCGCTGGCGCTGCGGGTGGAACAGGGTGCCGACCGGGTCGCCGGCCAGCACCGGTGCGGCCAGGTCGGCGGAGGTGAGCACCACCGGAATGCCGAAGCCGGTGGCGATCCGGGCCGCCTCGACCTTCGTCACCATGCCGCCGGTGCCGACGCCAGACCGGCCGGCGCCGCCGATGGTGATGCCGGCGAGGTCCTCGTCGCCGCGGACCTCCGTGATCCGGGTCGACTGCGGGCGGGCCGGGTCGCCGGTCCAGAGCGCGTCCACGTCGGAGAGGAGCACCAGCAGGTCGGCGTGCACAAGTGCGGCCACCAGCGCGGCGAGCCGGTCGTTGTCGCCGAACCTGATCTCGTCGGTGGCGACCGTGTCGTTCTCGTTGACGATCGGCACCGCGTGCAGGTCGAGCAGCTTGCGCAGCGTGCGGTACGCGTTGCGGTAGTGCGCCCGCCGGGTCACGTCGTCGACGGTGAGCAGCACCTGCCCGACGGTCAGGCCGTGGCGGGCGAAGCTGGCGGCGTACCTGCCGATCAGCAGGCCCTGGCCGACGCTGGCGGCGGCCTGCTGGGTGGCCAGGTCGCGCGGGCGTCGGGTCAGCCCGAGCGGGACGAGACCGGCGGCGATCGCGCCCGAGGAGACAAGCACCACCTCGCGCCCCTGGGCGGCGAGCCGACCGAGGGTGTCGACAAGCGCGTCGACGCGCTCGTCGGCCAGTCCGCCCGTGGCGGTGGTCAACGAGGAGGATCCGATCTTGACGACGACCCGCCGGGCCGCCGTGACTGCGTCACGCACCCGCCCATTCTGCGTGGTCAGGACAGCGTCGCCCGGCGGCCTTCCCATATGGTGGCCGATTGTGACACCTGACGAGTACGTCGAGGCGGTGCTCGACCTTGTCGAGCGGATCCCGCAGGGTCGGGTGATGTCGTACGGGGCGGTCGCCGACGCACTGGCCGAGCGGTCGGGGCGAGCTTCGGCCCGGCTGGTGGGCAACATCATGGCCCGGCACGGTGGCTCGGTGCCCTGGCACCGCGTGGTGACCTCGTCCGGTCGGCTGCCGCCAGGGCACGAGCGGGAGGCGCGGGCGCGGCTGCGGGCCGAGGGGGCGCCGTTGCGCGGCGAGGGAGTGGACATCGCGGCGGCTGGCTGGTCGCCGGATGAGGGGATGTGACGCGTGCCATAACGTGAGTAACATTCGGCCCCATGAACCAGCCGCCGGGTGCCGCCGGCCCGTCCGCTGTCGGTCAGTCCGCCAGCTCGTCCGCTGTCGGCCCGCAGGATGCCGATCCGGGTGCCGCCGGCGCGCCAGCCCTCGGGCCACCGGACGCTGGTGTGGCAGCCGGTCCGCTTCCTCGTCCGGTGCACGCCGGATATGCGCTCGGATCGTTGGCCACCGGAGCGTTCGGCACAGTGCCCGGCCTGCTGCTGCTGCCGTACCTGACCGACACGCTTGGTGTGGCCGCCGGCCTGGCCGCCCTGCTGGTGCTGCTGCCCAAGGCGTGGGACGTCCTGGTCAACCCGGTCGCCGGACGGATCTCCGACCGCACCCGGTCGCGCTGGGGCGCCCGCCGGCCGTACCTGCTCGTCGCCGGCCTCGCGCTCGCCGTGCTGTTCGCGAGCATCTTCGCCGCACCGTTCGGCAACGGTCCGGCCGCCGTGGCGTACGTGGCGCTCGCCTTCCTGGCCACTGCCACCGCGTTCGCCTTCTTCCAGGTGCCGTACGTGGCGATGCCTGCCGAGATGACCGACGACTACACCGAGCGCACCAGGCTGATGACCTGGCGGATCGCCGTACTGGCGCTTGCCATCCTGGTCTCCGGCGCGGTGGCCCCGCTGGTGGTGACCGCCGGCGGCGACGGTGTGCCCGGGCACCGGTGGATGGGCCTGTTCGTGGCGGTGCTCATCGCCGTCGGTGCCGTCGGTGCGTTCATCGGCACCAGGTCCGCGCCGAGCGGCGTGGTGGGCGCGAGCGAGCCGACGCTGCGCGCCCAGCTGGCGGTGGCCGGCGCCAATCGACCGTTCCGGGCGTTGCTGATCTGCTTCGTGGTGCAGTCCGCCGGGGTGGCGACGATCCTCGCCGGGGTCAACTACTTCGCCGGGCAGATCCTGCGCGACGAGCGGAGCGGCCCGACCCTGCTGTTCGTCTGCTTCGTCGGGCCGGCGCTGCTGGTGATGCCGCTCTGGTCCCGCGTCGGTGCCCGGCTGGGCAAGCGGGCAGCGCTGGTCGTCGCCGCGCTGATCCTCGCCGCCGGGGCGCTCGGCCTGGTCGCCGCCCCGGTGCTGCCGGCGGTCGCCGTCTACCTTGTGGTCGCGGTGATCGGCGTCGGGTACGCCGGTCAGCAGGTGTTCGCGCTGGCAATGCTGCCGGACTGCATCGCGTACGACACGGCGCGCACCGGCCGGCGGCAGGCCGGCGTCTTCACCGGCCTCTGGACCGCCGGGGAGACCTTCGGTCTGGCCCTCGGCCCCGGCATCTACGGCCTGGTGCTCCAGATCTCCGGGTACGTCTCCTCCGACACCGGCACGGCGGCAACCCAGTCCGACACGGCGAGACTGGGCGTCCTGCTCGGCTTCACGGTCCTGCCAGCACTACTGATAGCCCCGCCCCTCCTGCTGCTACGCCGCTACAACCTGACCCCGGCGGTCCTAGCCGCAGCCACACCCCATGGGCGCGTCGATCATGGAGTTGTGGTGGGGGATGAAAGCCGCTGACCGGTACAAGAAAGGCACCACGACTCCATGATCGACGATGAGAGCAGGGTTTTGGGCGGGGCTTTGTCCCGGGACGGGGTGGCGGCTGAGGAGGTTCTGGCTGAGGTTCGCCGGTTGCGTTCCGGTGATCGGCCTACGCACGGGGGGCGGTTGTTCGCCTACGTCTACGACCCGGCTGTGCCCGGGTTGGACGACCTCGCCGCTGCTGCGCACCGGGAGAGCGCGCACGTCAACGGGCTCGACCCGACGGCGTTCCCGTCCCTGCTGGCCATGGAGAACGCGCTGGTCGGCGCGGCCGGCCGGGTGCTCGGCGGTGGGCCGGGAACGGCAGCGCCGGACGTGGTCGGCAGCGTCACCAGCGGCGGCACCGAGTCGCTGATCCTCGCCGTCAAGACCGCCCGGGA
The DNA here is from genome assembly GCF_049841715.1 of Micromonospora sp. DT41. Taxonomy (NCBI): domain Bacteria; kingdom Bacillati; phylum Actinomycetota; class Actinomycetes; order Micromonosporales; family Micromonosporaceae; genus Micromonospora; species Micromonospora sp. DT41. The sequence continues at coordinate 444,671 of NZ_JBNCKU010000003.1, forward strand.
CGCGCACCCGGAGATCACCGCACCGCGGATCGTGGTGCCGTCGACCGCGCACGCCGCGTTCGCCAAGGCGGCGCACTACCTGCGGGTGGCGCTTGACGTGGTGCCGGTCCCGGTGACCACGCTTCGCCCCGACCCGGCCGCGATGGCAGCGGCGATCCGCCCGGAGACGGTGCTTGTAGCCTGCTCCGCGCCGTCGTACGCGCACGGGGTGGTGGACCCGGTCGCCGAGATCGCCGCAGTGGCCGCCGACGCCGGGGTGCGCTGCCACGTCGACGCCTGCTTCGGCGGCTGGACCCTGCCGTACCTGCGCCGCCTCGGTGAGCCGGTGCCGGCGTTCGACTTCGCGGTGCCCGGGGTCACCTCGATCTCGGTGGACCTGCACAAGTACGCGTACGCGCCGAAGGGCGTGTCGGTGCTGCTGCACCGGGATGCCGCGCTACGCGCTCCGCAGTACTTCGCGTACGCGGACTGGCCCGGCTACACGATGATCAATCCGGTGATCGCGTCCACCCGTTCGGGCGGGCCGATCGCCGCCGCGTACGCGACCCTGCGGCATCTGGGCGACGCCGGCTATCTGCGGTTGGCCACCGTCACCCGGGACGCGGTCGCCGGCCTGGCCGACGCCGTTCGTGCCGTCGACGGCCTGCGGCTCATGGCCGAGCCGGAGTCCACAGTGGTCTGCTTCACCGCCACCGAGGGCGGGCCCGACCTGTTCGTCCTGGTCGACGAGTTGACCGCGCGTGGCTGGCACACCCAGCCCCAACTGTCGTACGCCGGCCTGCCGGCAAGCGTGCACCTCACGGTGACCGCGGCGGTCGCGCCTCGGGTGGCCGAGTTCGGCCCGGACCTCGTCGAGGCCGTGGCGGCGGCGCGTGCCGCCGGCCCGGTGCGGCTGCCGGCCGAGTTGGCCGCTCTTGTCGGTGCGCTGACCCCGGAGGCGCTGACCCCGGAACTGGTCGTCGGCCTGGCCGCCGGGCTGGGGCTCGGCGGCCAGGCCGACGGTGACGGATCGGGCGCGGGGCCGCTGCCGGAGCGGATGGCGCTTGTGAACACGTTGCTCGACGCCGCGCCCCCGGCGCTGCGCGAGCGGCTGCTTGTGGAGTTCGTCGGGTTGCTGCAACGTCCCACTTGGTAGAGCCGCCGGTGCCCCGCCCCTACGGGCAGGGCACCGGTAGCTCAGCCGAGATTCAGGGTCACCTTGTTGTCGTCCGGTTTGAGGTCGCGCCATCTGCGGTCCTGCCGGTCCCAGTGCGTGACGGCGATGTTCTGCGGAGCCATGTACTCCTGCCGCGCCCCACCGGGAATCAACTCCTCGAACGTGTACCGGCGAGTCTCGCCAGCCGGTATTCCGGGGAGCATGCACACGGAGTTGTCAGGCTCCGTCGTCGGCGGCTTCCCGCACTTCGACCAGTCGCCGCCGGTCGGCTCGCCCAGGCCCAATCCGCGGAAGCTGATCCGCTCCACGTCGCGGGGTCCGACATTCTTGACGGTCAGGACGGTGGTGAGATATTGCCGAGCGTCGTTCTCGACGAACGCACCCAGCTTGTACGTCATGGTCAACCGCAGGTCGGTGAGCCGTGGGTCCTTTCCGAACTTCGTCGGACCGTCGGTCTGGGTGAACCGGTCGCCCTCCCACCGGTAGGTGCGCTGCTGTTCCTGCGCCCAGTACGTCGGGATGTCACAGCACGGCTGGAGATCGGCCACCCGCACCTCGATCGAGCCGGCGGTGGTCACCTTCAGGCCGCGGATGTCCTCGATCCCGTCGGTCGTGCGGACGACGCGACCGAGTGGCACGATCTGCCCACTGTCGTTTCGGTCGAAGGCGACGACCTGCTTCGCCAACGCCTCGCCGTAGCGGCAGGCGACGACGGCGACTGTCTCGTCGGCGCCGTCTGCGTCCACGTCGGCGTGGCCCACGGGTATGTCGGTGAGCAGCGGCACGAAGTCCTTGTTCGAGCTGGTCGCCAGCCGCACCTTCGAGGTGGTGCAGCTCTCCGGCGCGACCGACGGCCAGGCCGGCAGGTCGAGGCGGGCGGCGAGCAGTTGCGCCCGGCTGATCCGGCCGTCCGGGGCGCCAGGAGCGGTCGAGGGTGTCGAGCTCGGCGACTCGCTTACGGACGGTGTCGGCAGCGTCCCCGTCGTCGGCGGGGCCGTCGGATCGACCGTCTGCGCCGGGACCGGTGCGCTCCGCTCGCCGTTGAGCGCGGCGTTCGCGACGACCGGTGCCAGCACCAGGACGACGGCCGCGGTGGCAACGGCCACCGCCCTCGTCTGCCGGCGTCGGCGCAGGGTGCGTCGGGCCAGGTCGGGACCTGGGCTGACCACCTGGGTGGTGACATCGGCGCGGTACGCGGTGAACCGCTCCCGCAGTCGGGGTTCGAGATCAGACATCGGACACCCCCTCGGTGTTGTCGTCGAGCAGTCCGGCCAGGGTTGTCCGGCCTCGGTGCAGCCAGGACTTGACGGTGCCCTCGGCCACCCCTTCCTGGAGAGCGATCTGGTTTACCGACAGGTCGGCCAGGTAGTGCAGGATGACGGCCCGCCGGTGGTTGGCGGGAAGTTTCGCGAGCGCCGCGTCGATGGCCACCCGGTCCGGTGTGGGGCCGTCCACCTCGGCTTCGACCCGTCGCTGCCGCAGGAGGTGGTTGCGTGCGGTACGCAACCGGCGCCAGCGGCTGCGGGCCAGGTTCCACGCGACCCGTCGTACCCAGGCCACCGGATCGTCGTAGCGGACGAGGCGGTCCCAGCGTGCCAGCGCCCGGCAGAAGGCCTCCTGAGCCAGGTCCTGCGCGTGGCCAAGATCCCCCGTGTACGCGCACAGCTGCGTGGTGACACTCCGGAAGTGCGCGTGGTAGAACTCGTCGAAGCTGATCGTCACCACGTTCAGCCCGCTGACGGTCAGCGCCGCAGGTGGTTCGTTGGCACGGGCTCCCATCGTTGCTGTCACTGCCCCTCCCCGTTGCTGTCGGGCCGGTTGCCCCAAGCGCGGGTAACACTCCACAGCAACGGGTGTGGTTGCAGACCGTCCTGCCGTGAACCCGACTATCCGCCGCTTTCGTCCGGGTCGCCACCGGCACCCGGAGTCGTCCTGGGAGCTGTGGTTGACTGTCGTGGGGACAGGAGGGAGGCGGTCGTGCAGCTACCGGCAGTGCTCGGCGAGCCGATCCGGTTCGTGCTGAACTGGGGGCGGCGCTACTCGCTCTGGGTGTTCAACTTCGGCCTGGCCTGCTGCGCGATCGAGTTCATCGCCACAAGCATGGGCCGGCACGACTTCATGCGGCTCGGGGTGATCCCGTTCGCCCACGGCCCCCGGCAGGCCGACCTGATGGTCGTCTCCGGCACGGTGACCGACAAGATGGCTCCGGCGATCAAGCGGCTCTACGACCAGATGCCCGAGCCGAAGTACGTCATCTCGTTCGGCGCCTGCTCCAACTGCGGCGGCCCCTACTGGGATTCGTACTCGGTGACGAAGGGCGTCGACCAGATCATCCCCGTCGACGTGTACGTGCCCGGCTGCCCGCCCCGGCCGGAGGCGCTGCTGCACGGCATCCTGCGCCTTCAGGAGAAGATCGCCGCCGAGCAGGCCGGCATCGGCGGGGTGTCCCGCCCGGACCTGCTCGCCGCGCCACTGGACACCGCACCCCGCGAGGCCGCTGCGCCACGCTCCGTCGACTCGCTCACCGCCCCGCCGGTACGCCCGCCATCGGCTGATTGACGCCCACGGTGGCCGGGCGGGGCTAGCCTGCGCAGCATGAGCAACTCCGTGGACAAGCGCTCCGCCCACATCATCGACGTGCTCACCGAGGAGTTCGGCGCGTCGATGGCGATGGACCCGGCCGCCTTCCGCCGCAAGTTCCGCAAAATGGCCGCGTCACCGTTCGCCTTCTACCGGGGCAGCGCCGCGCTGTTCTACGCCGACCAGCGCGGCGACTTCGCCGACGACCGGTTCCTCGACGAGCGGACCAGCCGGGTGTGGATCCACGGTGACCTGCACGCGGAGAACTTCGGCACCTACATGAACGCCTCCGGGCAGCTCGTGTTCAACGTCAACGACTTCGACGAGGCGTACGTGGGGCCGTTCACCTGGGACCTGCGACGGTTCGCGGCAAGCGTGGCGCTGCTTGGCTACAGCAAGGCGCTCTCGGATGCGGTGATCGGTGAGTTGGTGGCCGGCTTCGCCGGGTCGTACCTGACCGAGCTGCGGGCGATCGCCGCCGGCGGGGACGACGCGATCGGCTCGATCACCCTGGACAACGCCGACGGGGTGCTGCGTCGGGTGCTCCAGCAGGCCCGGCTCAACACGCGGGTCGACCTGCTCGCCGCGCAGACCACCGTCGACAACTACGAGCGGCGGTTCTCGATCGGCGACGGGGTCTTCGCTGTCGACGGCGACACCCGGGGCAATGTCGTCGCGGCCTTCCAGGAGTACCTGGGCACCCTGCCCGCCACGTCGACCCGGCCCCGCCCGCTCGCCGCACAGATCAAGGACGTGGTGCTGCGCAAGGGTGTCGGCATCGGATCGGCCGGGCTGCCGTCGTACAACCTGCTGCTGGAGGGGCACACCCAGGCGCTGGAGAACGACGTCGTGATCTACATGAAGCAGGCGCAGGTGCCGGCGGTGGCCCGGTACAGCACCGACGAGTCGGTGCGGAACTACTTCCGGCACCAGGGGCACCGGACCGCCGAGTCGCAGCGGGCGTTGCAGGCGCACGCCGACCCATGGTTGGGCTTCACCGAGCTGGACGGGGTGGGCCAGCTCGTCGCGGAGGTCTCCCCGTACGCCGCCGACCTGGACTGGGCGGACGTCAACGAGCCGGAGGACCTGACCGGAATCCTTGCCGACCTGGGCCGGGCGGTGGCCCGGATGCACTCGGTCGCCGACGACGAGTCCAGTCACGACCTGGTGGACTACTCCACCGAGGAGGCGATAGTGGCGGCGGTGGGCTCCGACGAGTCGGGCTTCGTCACCCACCTGGTGGACTTCGCGCACGCGTACGGGGTGCGTGCCCGGCAGGATCACCAGCTCTTCGTGGACCTGTTCCGCAACGGTCGGCTGCCCGGCATCTGAGCGGTGGCCCGCCGCTCAGGACGCGAAGTCCAGCACCACCTTGATGTCGTCCGGTCCGGCGGTGTACGCCTCGGCGTACCCCTCCACAGGCATCCGCCGGGTGATCAGCGAGCTGAGCCAGTTGTGGTCGGCCTGGGCGAGCGCCTGCGCGGCGAGGTCCCAGTGCCGGCGGTTGGCGTTCACCGAGCCGAACACCACGGTGTTGTCCAGCACCAACTCCCGGTTGAGGGCGCCCGCGTCGAAGTCGATGCGCCGACCGCCGCTGGACACCCCGGCAAGGCAGACGATGCCGGTCGGGGCCGCCTTGCACATCACGTCGAGGACCACCGTGGGCGCGCCGGTGCACTCGACCACGACGTCCGGCTCGATGGGAACGTCGTTCACCGACACCGTGTGGTAGGTGGCGCCGAGCGCGGCGACCAACTCGGGCTTCGGCCCGCCGCTCGCCCGGTCCAGCACGTGGACGGCGAACCCGCGTTGGGTGGCGAGCAGCGCGGCAAGCAACCCGATCGGCCCGGCCCCGGTCACCAGGACGGTTTGCGGCTGCCACTCGGCCCGGTGCCCGATGCGCTCGATGTGGTCCCACGCCTTTGCCACCACGCTCGTGGGCTCCAGCAGCACACCGACGCGTGACAACGCCGGATCGAGCTTGACGGCGAAGTGGGGTTGGATCCGCCACCGGTCGCGGGCGAAGCCGGCCAGCGCCTTGATCCCGTGCTCGGTGAACAGGCCGTTGCGGCACATGTCCCACTCGCCGACCGCGCAGTTGGAGCAGGGGACCGGGTCGGGGTGCCTGACGATCCCGGCCACCAGGTCGCCGGGTTGCAGGGTGCCCGTCGGGTCCTCCAGCACCCGGCCCAACGACTCGTGCCCGATGACCAGCCGGTCCGCGCCGGGCGGCGCCTCGCCGTACAGACCGGCGATGATCTCGTGGTCGGTGCCGCAGATGCCCACCGACAGCGCCTCGACAAGGATCGCGCCCTCTTCGGGTGCCGGCTCCGGCTGATCCTGGATCAGGCTCAGCGAGTTGGCGACTCCGGGTTCCACAGTCACAGCGCGCACACCCTCATCTTTCCCCGCCGGCCGTCGCGTCGCCCCGCAAAGCCGGCAGATCGCCGGACGCTTGTGGTCCGGCGCGGGCCGGGCCGGTGCCGGACCGACGCCCTAGGATCAGCGGCATGACTCCCGAAGAGGTCGGCGCTCGGCTGGTCGCGCTGCTCGCGCCGGTCGAGGCGACCCCGTCGGTCTCCGGCGGGCAGCAGTACGCCCGGGCCACCGTCGACGTACCCCCGTCGAGCTGGTCGGCCGCGGTGCGCGCAGCACGCGACGACACCGAGCTGGCCTGCGACTACTTCGACTGGCTGTCGGCGGTGGACGAGCTGGCCGAGGGCTTCGACGTGGTGGCTCATCTCTGGTCGACGCGGCTGCGGCACGGCGTGCTGCTGCGCACCCGGCTGCCGCGCGAGGCGCCGACGGTGGCCTCGGTGGTCGACGTCTACCCGGGTGCCGCCTGGCACGAGCGGGAGACCCACGAGATGTTCGGCATCGGCTTCGACGGCCACGGGGAACTGCGACCGCTGCTGCTGCCGCCGGAGTTCGAGGGCCATCCGCTGCGCAAGGAGTTCGTGCTCGCCTCCCGGGTGGCCAAGCCCTGGCCCGGAGCGAAGGAACCGGGCGAGTCGGAGGCCGGCGGTGGCCGTCGACCGATCCGCCCGCCGGGCGTGCCCGCCCCGGGTGAGTGGGGGACCGTCCCCACCCCTGCGGGTGCGGGCGGCGTGGGAGAGGGGCCGCGCGGCGGCACCCCGGCTCGACCAGCCGGTGAGCGGCCCGCCCGTCCGGCACCGGGGGCCCGTCCGGCGCGTACCCCCCGGGCCGCCGCCCCTGCCGACGGCCGGGCGCCGACCGGCAAGCCGGCGCCCGGCGCGGGCCCGGCCGCCGGCGAGCCTGCACCCGGCGCGGGCCCGGCCGCCGGCGAGCCCGGGGCCGACGCTGCCGCGCGTGACGGGGCCGGGCCGGGCGCGAGCGCGGCGGACCAGCCCGTGCCGGGCGGCGGGCCGGTAGCGGACCCGCCAGGACGCGACGACCGCACCGACCACGACGGGGGTACGCCCTGATGCCGCTCTGGGTGGAGTTGGTGCTCCGGATCGGCGGCGTGGTTGTCGCGTTCCTCACGCTGCCGCTGCTTGTCGGTCAGGCCGAGCACAAGGTGATGGCCCACATGCAGGGTCGCCTGGGCCCGATGTACGCGGGCGGCTTCCACGGCTGGGCGCAGCTCGTGGCCGACGGCGTCAAGTTCGTCCAGAAGGAGGACATCACACCGCGTGAGGCGGACCGGGCGGTGTTCCGGCTGGCGCCGGCGGTGGCGCTCGTGCCGTACCTGCTGGTGCTGCTCGTCATCCCGCTCGGCCCGAACGACCTGGTCGGGCAACCGTTGGACATCGGCCTGTTCTTCGTGCTGGCCGTTGTCGGCGTCGGTGTGGTGGCGGTGCTCATGTCGGCGTGGGCGTCGGCAAACAAGTACAGCCTGCTTGGTGGGCTGCGCGGGGCCGCACAGTTGCTCGGCTACGAACTGCCGCTGGTGCTGGCGGCGGCCTCGGTGGCGATGGCGGCGGGCACGCTGAGCCTGTCCGGCATCGTCGAGGCGTGGCAGCCGTGGTGGCTCATCTGGCAGGCGCCCGCGATGATCATTTTCTTCGTGGCCGGGCTGGCCGAGATCCGCCGGCCGCCGTTCGACATGCCGGTGGCCGACTCGGAGCTGGTGTTCGGCTACATGACCGAGTACACGGGTCTGCGCTTCGCGTTCTTCCTCCTCGCCGAGTACGTGGGCATCGTGGTGATCGCCGCGCTGACCACTGTGCTGTTCCTCGGCGGTTGGCAGGGCCCGTTCGCCGACGACCAGCTGGGTTGGCTCTGGACGTTGCTCAAGGTCTTCGCCGTCGCATTCGTGATCATCTGGCTGCGGGTGTCGTACCCGCGTCTGCGCGAGGACCAGCTCCAGCGGCTCTGCTGGCTGGTGCTGGTGCCGGCCGCCCTGGCCCAGCTGGTCCTCACGGCAGCTGTCCGTGTAGCCCTGTAACCCAAGCCCACCCCCGCCCTCGCCCCGCCCCCACCCCACCCCACCCCACCGCGCCGATCTTGCACTTTCTGCCTCGACAAAATGTGGCCAACCAGGCATACCGGCGTCACAAAGTGCAAGATCGCGGAGGTGGCGGGGTGGTGGCGGCGCGGTGGGGTTGGGGCTCAGCGCAGCGGGGTGTGGGCCGGGTCTACCGGCTCGGCCGGGGGCGGGGGTGGGGTGCCGTCGCCGAAGGGGCGGCCACCGAGGGCTTCCCGACCGTGCGGGGTGAGCCAGTTGGACAGGTCGGGGCCGAGCGGGACGATCCCGGTCGGGTTGATGTCCCGGTGCACCTCGTAGTAGTGCCGCTTGATGTGGTCGAAGTCGATGGTGTCGCCGAACCCGGGGGTCTGGAACAGGTCCCGGGCGTACGCCCACAGCACCGGCATCTCGCTCAGCTTCTGCCTGTTGCACTTGAAGTGGCCGTGGTAGACCGGATCGAACCGGACCAGTGTGGTGAACAGCCGCACGTCGGCCTCGGTGATGGTGTCGCCGACCAGGTACCGCTGGTCGGTCAGCCGCGCGGTCAACCAGTCCAGCCTGTCGAAGAGCCTGTGGTACGCCTTCTCGTACGCCTCCTGGCTGCCCGCGAACCCACACCGGTAGACACCGTTGTTGACGTCGGCGAACACCGCGCCGTTGACCTCGTCGATCTGCTCCCGCAGGTGCTCGGGATACAGCTGCGGCGCGCCCGCACGGTGGTAGGCCGTCCACTCCGTGGAGAGGTCGAGGCTCATCTGCGCGTAGTCGTTCGTCACCACCTGCCCGGTCGGCACGTCGACGATCGCCGGCACCGTGATGCCCCGCTCGTAGCCGGGGAAGCGCTTGAAGTACGCCTCCTGGATGCGTTCGATGCCGAGCACCGGGTCCCGCCCGCCGGGGTCGAGGTCGAAGGTCCAACTGCGGGCGTCGTGGGTCGGGCCGGCCACCGCCATCGAGATGGCGTCCTCAAGGCCGAGCAGCCGCCGCACGATGATCAGGCGGTTGGCCCACGGGCAGGCTCGGCTGACCGCCAGCCGGTACCTGCCCGGCTCGACCGGATAGCCGTCCCGCCCGTCCATGGTGATCCGGGTGGCGATGTAGCGCTGGTCCCGGGTGAACTCGCCGCCCGGCTCGACGTATTTGCCGCCTGTTTCCTCGCCCACGTCGCCCTCCTGGTCAGGTCAGTGTCTGTTCCCATCCTTACTGATCTCCAACCTGTTGATGCGGTGAGCCCGGCTACCCTGCCGTCATGACGGATGTCCAGGCGGCGGCGCGCCGCTTCGTCGCCGACGTGTGGAACGCCCGCCAGGAGGAGTCGGCGTACGAGTTGATCGCCGACGAGTGCCCCGGGCTGGGCGGCACCGGGCCGGAGGCGACGCTTGCCTGGCACCGCGAGCGGCGGGCGGCCTTCCCGGACCTGCGCTACAAGATCGTGGACGTGGTGGCCGCCGGTGAGCGGGTCGCCGTGCACTGGCGGGCGGCCGGCACCCACGCGGGCCAGTTCGGGCCGGTGCCTCCGACCGGTCAGGTGGTCAGCTACTCGGGTGCGACGTTCCTGCGGTTCGACGCGGCGGGCCGGATCGTCGAGGTGTGGAGCTGCACCGAGCTGTTCCAACTGCTCCAGCAGCTCGGCGTCGAGATGCTGCCGCCGGTCGGCGGGTTCACCGCCCCCGGGGCGTGAGCCGCTCTCGGCGTCGGCCACAGTCCCGCCGCAGACCTGCGGGGGGTGGTCGCGCGCGCCGGTGCCACAGGGCAGGATGGTCGACATGACCGACCCCAGCGAGCACGGCGACCCGGCCGGCGACGCCAGCGAGCGCGGCCTGCCCGGCGCGGGCCTGGTAAAGGGGCTGGCGGTCACCTTCAAGACGATGACCAGCCGCTCGACCACCCAGCAGTACCCGGACGTCGCCCCCGAGCTGCCGCCCCGCTCGCGTGGCGTGATCGCCCTGTCGGAGGAGAACTGCACGGTCTGCATGCTCTGCGCCCGCGAGTGTCCGGACTGGTGCATCTACATCGACTCGCACAAGGAGGAGGTGGCGGTGCCCGGCGCCGCCCGCCCCCGCCAGCGCAACGTCCTCGACAAGTTCGACATCGACTTCTCCCTCTGCATGTACTGCGGCATCTGCATCGAGGTCTGCCCGTTCGACGCGCTCTACTGGTCGCCGGAGTTCGAGTACGCCGAGTACGACATCAAGGACCTGCTGCACGACAAGGCCCACCTGGGCCAGTGGATGGCCACGGTTCCACCGCCGCCCGCCCACGACCCCAACGGCGAGCCGGCGAAGGAGGAGACAGCGGCCGCGCGCAAGGCCGCCGTGCGTCCGGCCCCTTCCGCCGTACGCCCCGAACCGGGTTCCGCGTCGTGACACCGCGAACGGCGGATCGCGCCGGGAGGGGGGCCCGGTGACCGGGGCGGACGTGCTGCTGCTCGCCCTGGGCGCGGTCGCGGTCGGTGCCGGGGTGCTTGTGGTGACCACGAAGCACCTGGTCCGGGCCGGGCTCTACCTTGTGGTGTGTCTGGGCGCCCTGGCCGGTGACTATCTGGTGCTCGGCGCCGAGTTGGTCGCCTGGGTGCAGGTGCTGATCTACGTGGGCGCGGTGGTGGTGCTGCTGTTGTTCGCGGTGATGCTGACGCGGGCCCCGATCGGAGCGTCCGACGATCTGGACCGGCCCGGCTGGCCGGCCGCGCTGATCGGTGGTGGCGCCGGCCTGGGCCTGAGCGTCCTGCTTGTCGACGCGTACCGGTGGAGCACAGTCGCGCTGCCCGACACGGGCACCGCCGAACGGCTCGGCGAGCAGATCTTCGCCTCGTGGGTGCTGCCGTTCGAGGTGCTCTCCGTGCTGCTGCTGTCCGCCCTGGTCGGCGCTGTGGTGCTGTCCCGGCCGGACATCGGCCGGCAGGCCCCGCCCGGCGACGGGACGGGTACGGCGGCCGAGGTGGACTCCGGGGGTCGCCGGTGAGGCCGGTCATCCCGTACGTCACCGCCGCGCTGCTGTTCGGCCTCGGCGTGTACGGCGTGCTGCGCCGTCGCAACGCCGTGCTGGTGCTGATGTCGGTCGAGCTGATGCTCAACGCGGTGAACCTCATCCTCGTCACCGCCGACACGACTGCCCGTGCGGTGCTGCCGCACTCCGGTCAGGTCTTCGCGTTGTTCGTCATCGTTCTCGCCGCCGCGGAGATCGGAGTGGGGTTGGCGATCGTCCTTCAGCTCTACCGTCTGCGGGCGACAGTGGCGGTGGACGAGGTGCCGCTCACCGAGCCCGCTGACCCGCCGGAGGCCGGCGCTGGGCGGGAGCCGGCCACCGCGGGCCCGGAGGTGGGCCGGTGAGCGGGCTGCTCGGGGCATTGCTGCCCGCCGTACCGCTGGTGGCAGGTCTGGTCGGGCTGCTGCTGCCGCCGGCCCCACGCGATCCGGGCGGGGGTGAGCGGGCGCGGCGGGTGGCAGTGGCGCTCGGGGTCGCCGGTGCCGCCGTCGCGCTGGCGCTGGCCGTCGCGCTGCTTGTCACAGTCGACTCCCCGACGGAGACCTCGACGACCTGGATCGACCTCGGCGGGTTGACGGTGACCCTCGGCGTACGCCTGGACGGCGCCGCCGCACTCGTCGCCGTCGCTGTCACAGCTGTCGCGCTTGCCGTGCAGGTCTACTCGATCGGCTACCTGCGGCGCGGTCCACACGACGACGTCGACGTCGACCACCGCTACCCGCCGTACGCCGCCCAGATCAGCCTCTTCACCGCCGCCATGCTGCTGGTGGTCGTCGCGGGTGACCTGGTGATGCTGCTTGTCGGCTGGGAGGTGATGGGCCTCTGCTCGTACCTGCTCATCGCCCACGACCGGCGACTGCCCGGCGCTCCGGCCGCCGCCATGAAGGCGTTCCTGGTGACCCGGGTCGGCGATGTGGGCTTCCTGCTCGGCATCGCGCTGCTCGGCGTGTCGGCGGGCAGTTTCCGGATCGCCGACGTGCTCGCCCACGACCACTCCGGCGCGACCCTGACCGCCGCCGGTCTGCTGCTGCTGGCCGGGGTTGCCGGCAAGAGCGCCCAGTTCCCGCTGCACACCTGGCTGCCGGACGCGATGGCCGGACCGACGCCCATCTCCGCGCTGATCCACGCCGCGACGATGGTCGCCGCCGGGGTGTACGCGGTGACCCGGCTCTACCCGCTGTTCACCGCCGCACCGGTGACGCTGACAGTGCTCGGCGTGATCGGTTCGATCACCCTGCTGCTCGGCGCGCTGGCAGCCACCGCGCAGGACGACATCAAACGGGTGCTGGCCTGGTCGACCGTCTCCCAGTTGGGCTACATGACCGGCGCGCTGGCTGTCGGTTCGCCGTCGGCAGCGCTGTTCCACCTGCTCACCCACGCGGCGTTCAAGGCGTTGCTGTTCCTCGCGGCGGGCGCGGTGATCCACGCGGTGGGCACCACCCTCATGTCGGAGATGGGCGGGCTGCGCCGCAGCATGCCTGTGACGTTCTGGTGCACCGTGGTGGGCCTGGGCGCGCTGGCGGGGGTGCCTCCGCTGGCCGGCTTCTGGAGCAAGGACGGCGTGCTGGCGGTCGCCGAGTCGGCCGCCCTGGAGGGCACCGGCCCGGCGCCGTCGTGGGTGGGCTGGCTGGTCTGGCTCGCCGGGCTCGTGGGCGTGGCGATCACCGCCTGGTACGCCGGCCGACTGCTGCTGCGAGCCTTCTTCGGCGCTCCCCGGCTGCCGCTGGTCCAGCCGCACGACCCGCCGGCCGTCATGCGGTGGCCGGTGCTGCTGCTGGCCGTGCCGGCCGCGCTGCTCGGCCTCGCCGGGTTCGTCGGGGCGTTCGCCGACCGGCTGCGGTTCGCCACAGTGCCGGTGGCCGGTGCCGAGGACGGTCTGGTCCACATCGGGCCGGGGCTGTTGCTGCCGCTGGCGTTGCTGCTGGCCGGGGCGGGGCTGGTCTGGCTGGGCTGGCGGCGGGACACCACCGCCGACCCGGCGGGCGCGCTGGGTCCGCTGCGGCCGGTCTTCGCCAGCGCGTTCCGGCTCGACGACGTCCAGCACACACTTGTCGTACGTCCCGTCCGGGCGCTTGCGCGCGCCGCGCGTACCGGTGACGAGTCGGTAGTGGACGGCGCTGTCGAGGGCAGTGGGCGGGTCGCGTCCGGGCTGGGCGCCGGGCTGGCCGCGCTGCACCGTGCGGCGTTGCCCCGCGCGGCGGCCGGTGTGCTTGCCGGTGCGCTGCTGATCGGCCTGGCGGCGGCCCTGATCGGGGTGGCCCGGTGAGTGCGAGGAGTGAGCCGGTGTTGCGAGCCCCGCAGTCGCGAACGAAGGTGGCCCGGTGAGCGCGAGGAGTGAGCCGGTGTTGCGAGCCCCGCAGTCGCGAACGAAGGTGGCCCGGTGAGTGCGAGGAGTGAGCCGGTGTTGCGAGCCCCGCAGTCGCGAACGAAGGCGACGCCATGAGTATTGGCCAGGTGTTGCTTGTTGCGGTGCTGGTGGTGCCGGCGCTCGGCGCGGTAGCGGTGGCGGCGACGCCCCGGGACCGGGCGGCCCGGCTGGTGGGCACTGTCGCGGCGGCGCTGACCCTGCTGGCCGCGGTACCGCTGGTGTTCGGGGGCCGGGGGTGGTTCGCCTGGTCGGCGGGCACGCCGGCGGTGCGCCCGTGGCATCAGGTGGACCTGCAGTGGGTGCCCGGCCTGGACCTGCGCTTCCACCTCGGCGTCGACGGGATCTCCTGGCCGCTCGTGGTGTTGACGGCGCTGCTCACGCTGCTGTGCTGCGCGTACACGATGTGGCGGGTGCCCGAGGGCGGCAGCGGCCGGTCGCTTGTGGCGTTGCTGCTTGTGGTCGAGGTGGGCATCCTGGGCACCTTCCTCGCCCTGGACCTGGTGCTGTTCTTCCTCTTCTTCGAGGTCGTCCTCCTGCCGATGTACGCGATCATCGCCGGCTGGGGTGGTGCGGACCGGCGGCGGGCAGCCCGGAAGTTCGCGCTCTACACGCTGTTCGGGTCAGTGCTGCTGCTGGTCGGCGTGTACGTCGTGGTCGCCGCCGCAGGCACCGCCGACGTGGTGGCGCTTACCGGTGGCGGTGGGCTGTCCCGGGGCACCCAGTTGGCAGCGTTCACGCTGCTCGCGTTGGCGTTCGCTGTGAAGAGTCCGCTCTGGCCGCTGCACTCCTGGCTGCCCGACGCGCACACCCAGGCGCCGACGGTGGGCAGCGTCGTGCTGGCCGGGGTGCTGCTCAAGATGGGCACCTACGGCCTGATCCGGGTGGCGGTGGGGGTGGCACCGGAGGGTGCGCGGTGGGCGGCGCCGGTGTTGGGCGTGCTGGCCGTCGCCGCCATCCTGATCGGTTCTCTCGTCTGCCTCGCCCAGACCGATGTGAAGCGGCTCATCGCGTATTCGAGCGTGGGGCACATGGGTTTCGTGCTGCTGGGCGTCGCCACGTTGACGGCCACCGGCATCCAGGCCGCGCTGATCGGCAACATCGCGCACGGTGTCATCACCGGCCTGCTGTTCTTCCTGGCCGGGGCGGTGAAGGACCGTACCGGCACTGGCACGCTGGCCGACCTGTCCGGGCTGCGGGAGACCGCGCCCCGCCTGGCCGGTCTGCTCGCGTTCGCGGCTGTCGCGTCGCTCGGCCTGCCCGGGCTTGCCGGCTTCTGGGGGGAGGCGTTCGCTGTGGTCGCTGCGGTGCAGGTGGGCGGACCGCTGTGGACCACCCTCGGGGTGCTGGCGGCGGTCGGTGGCGCGCTCACCGCCGCGTACTTCCTGCGGTTGTTGCGTCAGGTCACCCACGGCCGGCCGAGTCCGGCGGTGGGTCGGTCCGGGCCCGGCCTGGCCGGCGCGGAAGTGACAGCGTGGGCACCGCTGGTGCTGCTCGCGCTTGCCATCGGGCTGGTCCCGGCGCTGGTCCTGGGCGTCGCCGAGGCGCCTGTCGACGCGCTGATCGGGGTGGTGGCTCCGTGAGCGCGAGGAGTGAGCCGGGTTTGCGAGCCCCGCAGTCGCGAACGAAGGTGGCCCGTGAGCGCGAGGAGTGAGCCGGTGTTGCGAGCCCCGCAGTCGCGAACGAAGGTGGCCCCGTGACCATGGTGCAGAGCGTGGACAGCGTGGCGCTGCTGCCCGGATACCTGGCGGCAGGCACCGCCGTGCTCGTCCTGCTCACCGATCTGCTGCTGGCCCGGCCACGGGCGACGATTGTGGTGGCCGCGCTCGGCGCGGCAGGCACCGCCGTCGGCTCCGCTCTGGTCGGCGCGGGGGAGCAGCGGCGGACGTTCTGTGTCGGCGCCGACTGTTCCTGGATCTTCGGTGGGCGGGCGGCTCTTGTCGGCGCGGTGGTGGCACTGCTCACCCTTGCTGTGCTCGGGTTGTCGGTGCCGGCGCTGCGGGCCGGGCGGTCGCCGGTGGGGGAGTTCTGCTTCCTGCTCGCCTGCTCGATGACCGGCGGCGTGGTGCTCGGCGCAGCGGGTGACCTGATCACCCTGATCGTGGCCCTGGAGACGCTTACCCTGCCGCTGTACGTGCTTGTCGGCCTGCGCCGGGGCAGCCTCGCCAGTGCCGAGGCGGCGGTGACGTTCTTCGTGGTGAGCGTGGTGGCCACCACGCTGACCTTGCTCGGTGCGGCCCTGCTGTACGCGGTGACCGGCGGGCTGCACCTGGACCGGCTCGGCGCGTTGCTCGCAGATCGGCCGGAGCTGCGGGATCTGCCGCTTACCACCGCGGCCGTGGCGCTGCTGCTGCTGGGGCTGGCGTTCAAGGTGGCGGCGGTGCCGTTCCACGCCTGGGCACCGGCAACGTACGACGGGGCGCCGCTGCCGGTGGCCGCGTACCTGTCGACGGCGTCGAAGCTGGGTGGGCTGGTGGCGCTGCTGGCTGTGGTGCAGCGGGCGTTGCCGGCGGACCAGACGGGCCCGGTGCTCGCCCTGTTGGCGGTGCTCACGATGACCGTCGGCAACCTGGTGGCGCTGCGCCAACGGCGTACCGTCCGGCTGCTCGCCTGGTCGTCGGTGGCCCAGGCCGGCTACATCCTCGCTCCGCTCGGCGCGTTGGCGCTGGTCGCCGGCCGCACGGGCGAGGCCCGGTCCGCCGCGTACGCCGCCGCGATGGCGTACGCGGTCTTCTTCGTGGTGTTGGAGTTGGCGGCGTTCGCCGGGGTGGTCGCGTTGCGCCCGGTGGGTGCGGACGGCGGCACGCTTGCGGACCTGCGGGGAGCGGCCCGCCGGCACCCGTGGCGGGGAACTGCTCTCGGTCTCGCCCTGGTGGGCCTGGCCGGCCTACCGCCAGGGCTGGCCGGGTTGTTCGCGAAGGTGACTGTGGTCCGGTCGCTGCTTGACGGCGGCGGCGCCTGGCTGGCGCTCGTGGTGGCCGTGAACGCGGTGATCGGGTTGGCGTACTACCTGCGGGTGACCGCCGCGCTCTGGGCCTCGCCGCGCCTCGCCGCTCCTGCGGGTCCGAGCGGCGTGGCGGCCGTACCCGTGGTGGGTGTGGTGCTGGCGGTGGCGACGGTGGCCGCCGTGGTGCTCGGCGTCGCCCCCCAGTTGGTGCTCGACCTGGCCGGTCGCTGACCCGAAACCTGCTCCGACCTGGGGATGTCTCAGTTAACTCTCAGCGTTGAGATGGATGGTTGGTGGGTACCGGGTTGTTGAACCGGTCGACGGATCCCGGAGATCCGTGCACCGAAGGAGTGATCGTGCACCACAACCGTCTGAAGACCGCCGCGCTGCTTGGCCTGCTCACCTCGCTGATCCTCGTGGTGGGCTACTGGTTCGGCGGCAGTGGCGGCCTGGTCATCGCTGTCGTCGTTTCGCTCGTCATGAACGGCGTTTCCTACTTCTACTCCGACAAGATCGCTTTGCGCTCGATGGGGGCGCAACCGGTCAGCGAGGCACAGTTCCCCGAGCTGTACCGGATGGTGCGGGAGTTGGCGACCGAGGCCCGGCAGCCGATGCCGCGCCTGTACGTCAGCCCCACGGCGCAGCCCAACGCGTTCGCCACGGGTCGTAACCCGCAGAACGCGGCTGTCTGCGTCACCCAGGGCATCACGGAGATTCTCGACTACCGCGAGTTGCGGGGTGTGATCGGGCACGAGCTGTCACACGTCTACAACCGGGACATCCTGATCTCCAGCGTGGCGGCCGGCCTCGCCAGCATCATCACCCTGCTGGCGAACCTCGCGTTCTTCATTCCGCTGGGCGGCGGGGACGACGAGGACCGGCCCAACCCGGCAGTGCTGCTGCTCACCCTGATCCTGGGGCCGATCGCGGCAAGCATCATCCAGTTGGCGATCAGCCGGAGCCGCGAGTTCCAGGCGGACGCCTCGGGTGCCGCGCTGACGCGTGACCCGCTGGCCCTGGCCAGCGCCCTGCGCAAGATCGATGCGGTGGCGCGGCGTCGGCCGCTGCCTGCCCAGGGCCAGCTCACCAGCACCGCGCACCTCATGATCGCCAACCCGTTCCGGGGTGGTGGCGTCTCGGCGCTCTTCGCCACCCACCCGAAGATGGAGGATCGGGTCGCCCGGCTGGAGAAGATGGCCGCCAACTCGGGGCCGGTGCAGTTCCAGCGCTGACCCGCTGACGTTCGACACTCCGCCCGTACCCGGTCACCGGGTGCGGGCGGAGCTGTGTCTCGGCCGATATCCGGTACCAGCCCACCGATCGACGGCGTTAGGGTCGTAACGGCTCACGCTCATTACAATCTCGGAGGTCCACGGTGGCAGCGCTGCGTCAGTACCTAGGCGTCTGGCGGATCCCCGGTGCTCCCATGTTGCTGGTCGCCGGCATCATCGGGCGGCTCGGGATCGGCATGACCCCGCTGGCGCTGCTGCTGGTGGTCGAGCAGGTGACCGGGCGGTACGCTCTCGCCGCCGTGGCGGGCGGGATCTACGCCGTCTCCGGCGCTGCGCTCAGCCCCGTGGCCGGGCGGATCGCCGACCGGGTCGGCCCGACCCCCGTCCTGCTTGTCACCGCCGTCGCCCACCCGCTGGCGCTCACCGGACTGCTGCTGGCCAGCCGGGCGGGCGACGACGGCCTGCCGGTCATCTACCTGGCGGCCGGCGTCGCCGGTGCGACGTACCCGCCGCTCAGTGCCGCCATCCGCGGGGCCTGGAACGAGCTGACAAGCCTCAACTCCGGCCGATACGCCCTGCGTAACACCGCACTGGCCGCCGAGACCTCGCTCTTCGAGATCGTCTTCGTGCTCGGGCCGCTGCTCGTGGCCGGCTTCGTCATCTTCGCCGACGCTGCCGCCGCGCTGATCGGAGCGGCAGTGGTCACCCTGGTCGGCACGACCGCCGTGGCCCTCGGTCGGGTCATGCGCGGCTGGCGTCCGCACCCGCGTGAGCACCACGCCCGAGGGCTCGGCCCGCTGCGGGTAGCCGGCTTCCCGGCCCTGCTTGTCTGCGTGGCAGGCCTCGGCATCGCGTTCGGCGCCGCAGGTGTGACAGTCCCCGCGTACGCCGGCAACTCCAGCGCCGACGACCCGGAGAGCCTCGCCGGGATCCTGCTGGCGGTCTGGGGTGTCGGCAGCGCGATCGGCGGGTTCTGGTTCGGTGTCCGCCGGCCGGCCGCGAACATGACCCGACAGTTCGCGCTGCTGCTCGCCGCAGTGGCCGGCTCGTTCCTGGTGTTCGCGGTGATGCCCACACCACTGGCGCTTGGCGTCGCGCTTGTCATCGGTGGGGCCACCATCGCACCCGCGCTGACCCTGGAGAACACCCTGGTCGGCCGGATCGCGCCGACGGGCATGCTGAACGAGGCGTACACCTGGGTGGTCACCGTGGCCGTGGCGACGAGCGCCGTCGGCGGCGCGGGAGCCGGCCTGATCGTGGATCACGGCGGCGGCGTGCCGTGGGCCTTCGTGTTCGCCGGGGCGGCGGTCGCCGTCGCGGCCGCAGTGGCCGCACTGCCCGCCGGGCCCATCGCCCGAGCAGAAACCGCGACGGTACGCGCCGAAGAGCCCGTCACCGTCTGACCGCGTCGGCTTCCGTCGCGCTGTCTTGCGTGGTGGTCGCCGTCTTGCGTGGTGGTCGCCGTCTTGCGTGGTGGTGGCCGGCTTGCGTGGTGGTTGCCGGCTTGATCGACTCGGCTTCCGTGAAATCGGGGTATCCGCGTAGCCAGGACGCCCCGACTTCCAGGAACCCGAGTCGATCTCACCCGCGCCGGGCTGGCTGGTCGCCCGTGAAGGGCAGCGGACAGCAGGTGCTGCCCGCGCAGGCGACCAGATCGTCACAGCCGGCGGAGATCGCCGCCAGCAGGGAGTCCCGGACGGCGGTGAGGTCGGCCAGCCTGCGATCCACCTCGGCCAGCTTCGCCGTGACACGGGCCGACAGGCCGGTACGCGCATGGGGGCGCCGGTCCGCGCCGAGCAGGTCAGTCACCTCGTCGAGCGTGAAGCCGAGACGCTGCGCCGTCTTGATGACCCGGAGCCGGGTGACCGACTCCGCAGGGTAGATCCGATGCCCGCCAGGGGAGCGCCTGGGCGCGGCGAGCAGTCCACGACGCTCGTAGTAGCGCAACGTCTGCGGATTCACGCCCGCAGCGTCCGCTAGTTGTCCACTGCGCAACCCGTCGGGTGGGCTCGTGGTCGCGGACAGGTCTGCGGGTGCCGGCGTGCTGTTGTCGGGAGCGGGTGCGACGTCGGGGGTGTGCGCGGTGCCTTCGGTCAGGGCGGTGCAGTCGGGGGCGTGCGCGCTGCCGCTGCTTGGGTGTGTGCCGTGGGGCGCGCGTGCGCTGCGGCCGGTTGAAGGTGCGTCGTCGGGTGTGCGTGCGCTGCTTTCCGTTTGAGGTGTGCGGTGGAGCGTGTGCCTGCTGGGTTCGGCTGGAGGCGTGCCGTCGGGTGTGGCCCTGCCGGCTGCGCGTACCCGGTCGGCGAGGGCATCGAGGACGCCGACGCGTGACGCTGGCACCCGAACGTCGAGGGTCACGGCGTCCGGGCCGTGCCGCGTGACGTCGAAGGTGAAGAATGAGCAGCACGCCGACTCTCGGGCGCTCAGGTCCCGCGCGGTGTGCTCGGCCTCCGCCGTACCGGCCAGGTGTAGTCGCAGGTGTCGCGCCGACGGCCGGTCGAGCCAACGGACAGCCTCGGCGAAGAACCTGTCGAACTCAGCCACGCGGACGGGCTGCTCAACGGTGGGCAGGCGGCAGGACTCGGGAACCCACGTGTCGCCGGCCGCTGGGTGTTCGTCGGTCACCATCCGACGGTAAGCCCGTACCCCGGTACCGGATGCAAGCCCTGTGGCCCGTCGCCGTCGACGTACCCGGATGTCACAACTGCTGGCGACGGCGGCCGTGGTGCCGGCGTGCCGTCGATCTGCCGCCATGGGGCCGGTCCAGCAGAATGGCCACCATGGCCAAGCTGCTGTACTCAGCGACCGCGTCGCTCGACGGCTACATAGCCGGGCCGGGCGGAGACATGTCCTGGCTGACCGAGCACCTCACCGGCGAGAACGCGACAGCCGAGCGTCTGCTGGCGGACGTCGGCGCCATCCTGGCCGGCAACCGCACCTTCGGCGGCGACGACCCCAACCGCGGCACCGACAGTGAGGGAGCGTTCGGAGGCCAGTACCACGGACCGGTGTTCGTGCTCACCCACCGGCCGCCGGCCGAACCAGCCGAGGACGTCACGTTCGTCGGTGACCTGCGCAGCGCCGTCGCGCAGGCCAAGGATGCTGCCGGCGACAGGTACGTGAACGTCCTCGGCGCGGACGTCGCCAGACAGTGCCTGCGCGCCGGGCTGCTCGACGAGGTGCTGATCTTCTTTGCGCCGGTGCTGCTCGGAGACGGGGTGCGCATGTTCGACGACCCAGGCGGCGCGCAGGTGCGGCTGGCGCCGATCCCCGGCGAGACCGCGCACTGGTACAGCGTCGTCCGCTGACCCGGTGGCCCGGCCCGCCGAGAAGCCGGCTGCGCACCCGGCGGTGGTCGGCCCTGACTAGCGGTAGTTGGTGAACTGGAGGGCGACGCCGAAGTCCTCACCCTTGAGCAGCGAGATGACCGCTTGGAGGTCGTCGCGCTTCTTGCCGGTGACGCGCAGCTGGTCGCCCTGGATCTGGGCCTGGACGCCCTTGGGGCCCTCGTCGCGGATCTTCTTGCTGATCGCCTTGGCCTTGTCGGTCTCGATGCCCTGGATCACCTTGCAGTCGATCTTGAAAATCTTGCCGGAGGGCCGAGCCTCGCCGGCGTCCAACGACTTCAACGAGATGTTCCGCTTGACCAGCTTCTCCTTGAAGACGTCCAACGCGGCGCGGACCCGCTCCTCGGTCTCCGCCTGCAAGCCGATCGCCTCCTCGCCCGACCAGGAGATCTCCGCGCCCGTACCGCGGAAGTCGAACCGCGTCGAGAGCTCCTTCTCCGCCTGACGGAGGGCGTTGTCGACCTCCTGGCGGTCAACCTTGCTCACGATGTCGAAAGACGGGTTCGCTGGCATGCGTCTGCTCCTGCTGTCCGGCGGTCTGGTCCTACCATCGGCCGCCGACCAGCGGCACGACCCCCTGACCGTACCCGGTTGCGCCGGTCCCGGGGTGAGCCGCTATCCTTGCTTCCGCCGCCGCGTTGCGACGCGGTGGGGTGCCCTGGCGGGTTGCCCGAGCGGCCAATGGGAGCGGACTGTAAATCCGTCGCGAAAGCTACAGAGGTTCGAATCCTCTACCCGCCACCAGGTGCAGACACGGCCCCTGACCAGCAGAGATGCTGATCGGGGGCCGTCGCCGTTGATCTGGCTGAGTCCAGCGGTTGCCGACTGGTCGTGGGCAGATGGTGGGCGGGTCGATCTTGCCGGCTGAGGACTCTTGTGGGGCTGCGAACGCTAGGGTTGGTGTCTGTGTCCGGCCCGGTGGAGTCCGTGCGTGTAGCGATCGCCTGAGGGTCCGCGGTGAGGGTCCGCAGTGAGGTGTCGCCGGCTGCGGGAGAGGGACCGGTGGCAAGCCAGTCCCGGGGTTGGACTGGCGCGGCAGGCGGAAGCCCCGGCCGTCAACGAGGCCGACCGGTTCGGCTTCCGTACCGCCTGGTCGTGATCGTGCCGCCGGCCAGATCAACAGAGTCGGGGCGGCGGTCCGGCGGCAGTCGGTGGCTCTCCGCCCCGGCGCCGTAGGCGGCCGGGGCGGCTTGCCGCCGGCCGGGTTACCGCCCCGCGGCGCGCGGAACGCGGCGCCTTGATCCAGAACAGAGGAAATCGGCAGCGACGAGGGTTTGCCCTCGACCCAGGTTGCCGCCAACTGGGCGAACCGGAAGCAGGTAGCGACGACTCTGGATCAAGCGAAACATACCGCGTGATCGGACGCGCCGCGATGCCCTGAGCATGGTCGGGGCTGGCGCAGCAGCGCGGCGCTCGTCGACGATCCCCGCCTGTGACCTCCGTCGGAAGTCCCCTTGCACCACAGTCTGTGCCGTCACACGATCCAAAACTCGGTGCACCTACTGGCGCCGTCGTCGGACTAGGCTGGCGCGGGGTTCTCGACCTCGGGGCCTTGGTGACGGTTTTCAAGGAGAACGAGATCGTTGATGGCTAGCGACGCCGAAGTAGATGGGCTTCCTCCCCACTGGGAGGTTCGTAAGCTCGCGGAGCTTGCGGATGCCCGCGGGGGTTTGCAGTTGACGCCGGCGAGGAACGGGGGCGAGACTCCGTACATTAGAGCAGCCAACATCGTCGGCCGTAGGCTGGATATCAGTGATATCAAAACCATGGCGGTGTCGGAGTCGGAACTCTCTTCCTATGTTCTTCAGCCGGGGGACGTGCTAGTCGCAGAAGCCTCGGGAAGCGCCGATCTCGTTGGTCGCTCGGCGGTGTGGCAAGGCGAAATATCGCCGTGCGTCTTCCAAAACAAAATCATCAGAATTCGCTCATCCCTTGTGCAGCCCTACTTCATGCACATCGCGCTGGAGCACTACAGGCTGCAGGGCCGATTTGCTGGTGAGGCGAGGGGAATCGGAATCCAACACCTTGGCCTTCGCAAGCTAAGAAGTCTAGAGATCCCGGTACCGCCGCCTGCGGAACAGGTTCAGATTAGCAATAGCCTTCGCACACGGCTCGAAAAGCTGACGGAAGCGCGCGAGCGCCTGAACGCGGCATTGGTTACAATCGGAATACAAGAAGACGAGGTGTTAGAGCTAACCTCCACGGGTCGACTACTTCAAAGCGCGCAAGGGGCGTCGTGGAGGGAAGCAACTCTTGGAGAGATGGGCGAACTAAGGTCCGGATTGGCCAGGAGCCCCAAGAATGCAACCGGCGATTTCCTGGTGGCATATCTCCGGGTAGCAAATGTGCACGAGGACCGCATTGACTTCGATGATATAAAACTGATCAACCTGGCACCCGACAGGCGGAACCTGTTCACGTTGCAGCCAGGCGACATCCTGTTGGCGCAAGGCCAGAGCCCAGAACTTCTGGGCAGGCCGGCGCTATTCGAGGGCTATGAAGGCGATATCTCTTTCCAGAACCACATACTCCGTTACCGCTGCTCTGGCCCGCTGGATCCGCGTTTTGCGCTTCTGGTGTTAAGGCACTACTTCAGAACCGGCGTCTTTCGTGATATTGCCCGTGGAGCGACCAATATCGCGCACTTTACTCTGCCTGCGTTCTCGGCGTTACCCATCTCTCTACCTGAGGTAGACACGCAGAGGCGCCTTGCTGGCGAAGCTCACAGGCAGCTCGCTCAACTGGCAGCGCAACGAGCGGCCGTGCGGCAATCCTTGGCCGGCCTGCCTGGACTTGAGAAGGAGCTGTACGGGATGGCTGCAACAGGCAACCTGACTAAGAAGAATGAAACGGGCGGCACTGCGGCGAGTCTCTTGCAGGGCCTGGAGACGGTGCGTCAGCGGGGACAGCAGCCGCAGCCGATTCGCATACGGGTAGCAAGAACAAGGACAGAAACACCGAGAGGTTCAATAGAGGAAGACGTGCCGCTCGCCGCCCGCATGCTTCAGGTTTTGGCCGAGACGAGTAGCGGCATCACGATGGTTGAATTGCTGCCACGGCTTGGCCTTGACAAGAATAGCGTGGAGGACGTCGAAAGCCTGTACGTGGCCATCCGGTCGCAGCCTGCGGGAAGCATTACGGTGAGCGGGGACACAGAGAACGCGCGGATCGAGGCGAGGCCCCATGCGCCTGCGTGACCTTTGGATCGACCACTTCAAGAACCTTCGGGACTTGCACGTCGATTTCGACGAAACGTCGCCCTATACAGTCCTTGTGGGCGAAAATGGCGCAGGTAAGTCGAACCTGATAGAAGCAATAGCAATCATATTCCGGAACCTGGACTTGGATGAGAAAAGTGCCCTGACCTATCGAATCGAGTATGAGGTTCGCGAAGTCACGGTTCGCATTCACGCAACGAAGGGTCGGTGGCCAGAGTTTTACTTGAAGGACCCTGTAAATGACGAGGGCCTTTTCCCCGAGGACGAGGATACGGCGTTCAAGTCCATAAGCAGGCGAGTATTTATGGAGCTTGCCCCTGACGGAGGGCCTCGCTATAGGCCAGCCTTTGTCTTTGGTTATTATTCAGGCCCTAGTGATCGGCTTAAGCGAGTCTTCGATAAGCACCAAGAACGATTTTACAGCGCGATTATCAAGCCCCTTGACAAATCGGCGAAGGCGACGAGGCGTGACCCCAACGAGTTGCGGCGCCTGTTCTATGCACAAAATTTACACGGGCAATTCGCACTTCTCTCGTTTTTCATGAACCAGGGCAGTGATGGCGATGATGATCGATTGTTCATCAAGGAGCGGTTGCAGATCGACGGCCTAGACAGCGTTCTGTTCGTGCTTCACCAGCCGAACTGGTCTCGTAGGTCGGGCGGAGATCAGCGTTTCTGGGGCGCGGAAGGGGAGGTGCAGGAGTTCTTAGCCCGACTTTATGACTCTGCTTATCTCCCGCTGCGAACTGCTCGACGGTACGTGACAGGGTTAACGAAGGCTCAATCAGTCGAGCACCTATACCTATTTCTAAAAGACGCACGCTCGTTATCGAATGTCTACGAACAATACGGCGACCAATACCGCTTCTTTACCGCCCTTGAGAGTACGCACCTTTCACGGCTACTTCTTGAGGTTCGCACCAGGGTTCGGATGACTCCAGAAGCTGGTGGCGGCGAGGTTAATTATCGTGATCTCAGCGAGGGTGAACAGCAGCTTCTACTTGTCCTGGGACTCCTTAAATTCACTGCACAGGACGAGGCGCTCTTCCTGCTGGATGAGCCTGATACCCACCTGAATCCAGCTTGGAGCGTGGAGTATCTGGACTTCCTAAACCACTTTATGGCGATGCGGGAGCGAGCGGGATCATGCCACATTGTCATGAACACGCACGATCCCTTAGTATTTGCTCGGCTTGACCGGTCTGAGGTTGTCATCATGACGCGGGATGAAACCGGAATCGGGCGCGCCACAGTGCCGGACCAATCGCCGAAGGGCATGGGCGTCGGCGCTATCCTCACGAGCGATCTGTTTCGCCTGCGATCGACTCTTGACCCCGACACTCAGCAAGATCTAGATCGTCAGCGATTTCTAGCAATGTCGGCCCGCACCCCAGCGGAGAACGAAGAGCTCAGGGTGTTAAACGCTCGTCTGCGCGAACTCGGATTGACCATGGCGGCACGCGACCCGCTGTATGAACTTTTCCTCCGTGCTTGGACTAGGAGCGAGGACCCCGCGTGGCTGGAGACTCCGGATTTGAGCCCAGACGAACGCGAGGCGCGCGACAGGTTAGCTGATTCAATTGTGGCCGAACTGCGCGAGGAGGCCCGTGGGGTATGAGGTTCATCAATCGCGAGGAGCTAAAGCCTAAAATCTCTCACCTTCTGCCCGCTCTCGCTGCGGCCGCTGCGGCGGTCAGTGCGGAGACAGATCCTGTGAGGCGAAAGAAGGTGATAAATGATTATCAACCGGCGTGGACAGCCTTGCGTGAGGAGATGTCGATCCTTTCTCACGGGAAATGTTGGTATACGGAGAGTAAAAACCCGGGCACCGATGACGACGTTGACCACTTCCGCCCCAAGAGCAAAGTACAGGACTGCGCGGAGCATCCCGGATACTACTGGCTAGCGTTTGACTGGAAGAACTTCCGCTTGAGTTGTCACCATGCGAATCGGCCCAGGCGTGCGCGTGACTCGTCTGAAACTGGTGGCAAGGGAGCGAAATTTCCGCTTTCGGACGAGTCTAAGCGAGCGTTCTCTGAGGAAAATCCTTTGGAGGCTGAGAGCCCGCTCTATCTGGATCCCTGCGACCCAGAAGATCCGCCGAAAATTACGTTTTGGCCTAACGGGCAATCGGCGGTTTCACCCCTATACAGGAGCGATGCTGCTGCTGTGGTCATGTGGGAAGAGAGCCGCATAGGCCTACACATTGACTGGCCGGATTTCGTCGACGCGAGGCTCGAGCTCTATCACAAGGTTGAACGGCTGGTGGACCGGGGGGCACGAGAAGCGCCAAAGCCGGGCGGTCAAAACACGGCCGCGTTCAAAGACATCATTCGTGACCTGCTAGGCTTGATGAAGCCAAATGCTGAATTTTCGATGGCTGCCCGCGCGTACATTGAGATTTCAGCCATGTGTGGTGGGTTGAGCGCATAGTTCTGAGGGTGTGACGGATGGTTAATGGAGTGACAACGAAGGTCGCTTCGTCTGAGGCCCTCGTGCGTAAGCTTTGGGCGTTTTGTAATGTTCTCAGAGATGATGGTCTCTCGTACCCCGACTACGTCGAACAGCTCACGTATCTGCTGTTCCTAAAGATGGCCTCTGAAGAAGGCAATGAGCAGCTACCTAAGGCTCTAAACTGGGAGTACCTGACTTCCGCAGTAGACGCTGTCGAAATGCAATCTAAGTACGGCGAGATCCTTCGAGGACTAAGTCTGCGGCCGGGAATTTTGGGATTAATTTTCAGTCACGCTCGCAATAAGATTTCCGATCCAGCGAAGCTCCGTCTGTTGGTCGAGCAACTGATTGGCACGATCGACTGGACGCAACTCTCATTCGACGTCAAGGGTGATACGTATGAGGGCTTACTAGAGAAGAATGCTCGGGATACTAAGAGTGGGGCGGGTCAGTATTTCACGCCGCGCCCGTTAGTGGACGCGATGGTGGAATGCGTCGACCCTAAGGGACGTCTCGTAACTTGGTGGTCGGTCCATGGTGGATCATCTTGGGGTGCAGGTGATCTCGGCGGCTCGCCAGGAGTGGATCTTTCCGTTCACCGGGCTGCAGCCCGCCCAGTTCCGCAGGCTGGTCCGGTTGGTCGCCGAGCGTGGTGGTGACGCGATTGCCGACGGTCGGCCGGGACGGCAGTGGTCTCTCGAC